>CAMUPF010000001.1 GCA_947090755.1 uncultured Candidatus Melainabacteria bacterium
CCCCCCCGCCTGAACAGGCAAATCTAAGCGCTTAGGATTCACAATGGCCGAAATCCTGTTATCCCTTACAATAATTGGTGTGGTTGCGGCGATAACTTTACCGTCGCTGACCGGTAATATTAACGAGCGCACTTGGAACACGCAGCGTAAAGCACTCTATGCCCGCTTTAGTCAAGCAATCGCGCTAATGCCGGCGTTAAACGGTTACGGAACATTCACCGAAGGCAACGAATCAATGTCAGCCGTTGACACAGCCGCCGAAACTTTCGTGACAGAAGGTCTTTCAAAAGTCCTTAAAATTAACAACATTTGCGACAATGAACACCTGGGCGATTGCGGTTTGAACAGTAAAATTACAACAATCAACGGTAGTTATATTAATTTGCCGGTGAAAATATCAGATTTAAACAACGGAATTCCCGAAGGTAACTTAAAAAATACCAAAGCCGCTGCTTTTGAAACGCTTAATGGTGAATCTATTCTAGTATTTTACAACCCGAATTGTACCTCTGAAGCAGTGGTTTCTTCGGCATTGAGTGCGGATAATTATGCAGGTGTTTATACCAAACAACATCTTTGCGCAAATTTTTTGTATGATTTAAACGGAAACAAAGGTCCTAATACATTCGGTAAGGATATCGGAATTATTGCGGCAATTTATTCTAGTGACTCTAATGTTGTTATGCCTGTTCCCGCCAAAAATTTGAGCGGAACTTATAAACATTCTGAGGCTGGAAGAGCTTGCGCGAATGCAGATTCAGAGTCAAGATTGCCTAATATTGAGGAACTTTTGACATTGTACTATAATGCAAATTTATTGGATAACTGGGCTGGCAGCGGTTCATACAATTGGTCCTCGACTGTTAGTGACAGTTCTAATGCGTGGGCATTCGGGAAGACAATGGGGGTAAAATATGCCCGTCCTAAGGATTCAGAATTTACTGTTCAATGTGTTAAGCGATAGATAAGATTGGCGGGTAAATCCCGCCTTTTCTATAAATATAATCTTGCGTAGTTCCAGTAAGTGCGGAAGACTTTTTTTATGTAGTTTTGAGTTTCAGGGTATGGAATTTTTTCCACGAATTCATCAATATCACGGTACTCAAGGCCGCCCTTCCAACGGCTGATTGAACCTATTCCACCGTTGTACGCGCCGACAGAAAGGATATTATTTTCTCCAAGGTTCGTCAAAAGGTGGTGGTAATAGAAATTGCCTAATTTCATATTTGTTCCGGCGTCTTTTAATTGCTCAAGAGATTCCAGCCCAAGACTGCGAATACGATTAATTTCTTTTGCAGTTGCCGGCATTAATTGCATTAGTCCAACGGCGCCAACGTAACTGTGCGCATTAGGGTTAAAATAGCTTTCTTCGCGTGTAAGTGAAAGCATAAGCACAGGGTTATTACCCGCCATATACGCGTATTGTTTCATATCCTCGTACAAAAATGCAGGGTATACAAGACGCCAGCGAAGGTCCGATTTATCCGGTTTTTCGGTTAATTGTACCATCGCGTCGCGAGCCATGCACATTGCACGTGATTTTTCGCCTTTTTCGTATAAAACCCAGCTCTGGATAAATTTATCATCTTCGTAGATTTGTGCAAGAAGGTTTAAATCGCCCATTTCTGCAAGTTTTATAATCGTTGCGTTTGCTTTGCCATAGTATGGGAAAATGACGTTTTTAGGTTCTATGCTGGTTGTTATGATAGAATTTTTGATATCATTCAGCATTAAATAACTTCTAAAAGCATAGTATGAGTCCGGATAGTTCATGATAACTCGTCTGAAATATTCATTGGCCTCAACTTTGCGGCTGTTGTTGCGGTAGATTTTACCAAGCCAGTATACTATTTGCGGCGCGTTTTGTTCGTTGGCGTAATTTTCTAAATATTTTAACCCGAGTTTTTTTGCGTTGGAATATTGTCCGCTGTTAACGCTTTGCATAAATAAGTTTTGTAAGACGGGTTCAGAGAACGCAGATATGTCGTATGTTTTGAGAATATTGGCGTAGCAAGCTTCCTGTAATTTTGGATTTTTTGTATACTTGCACTGCAAGTTTTTCAGGAATAAGTCGTTTTTGCCCTGCGCTGCGGTGACGAAGTTGTCAACGGCTTTGTCTTTTTCTTTAATGGTTTGAAGATATCTTGTTATTATTGCAATTTTATCAGCTTCGCTGACAGTTGAATTTTTCTGGCGCAGGCCGGTTTCAATCAGAGATTTGGCTTTGCCGGCTTCGCCATTTAGCAGTGCGGCTTTAGCGTATTTAGCCCAGGTGATATTAAGGTTTGAGTCCTCAAGAAGGACAAGTGCACGCTCCGGAAGATTGTAGAGCATATAGGTTTGTGCAATAAGATTTTTATCTTCATCCGCGGGTGTCGGGTTCAAGCTTAGCCACAGTTCTACGGATTTTAGCGCCCAACGTCCGGATGGAGAGGCAGTGAGATATTCACGCAAATAGTTTTCAATTTCGGTTCTGTCGTGTTCTGAGGAAAGTGTTGAATTGCTATATTTTACGTTTAAAATATTTGCAATTTTGTATTTAGAGCCGGTTGCGTAGTCTGATTCAGGGGCTTTTAGAATTATTTCTTCAAAATATTTCTGTGCAAGCCGCGGGTTTGAATCCGCGATATCGCTGGCATACAGGTATTTTGATTTAACTGCAAGTTCGTTTTTAGGATAGATATTGAACAGTAAATAATACTGTTTTTGTTCAGATTTGTAGTCGTTTAAAGCCTTTGCACATTCGGCTCTATGGTAGATTGCATAAGGTTTCAAATCTGAAAGATAGGAAACTTTTGAGAATTGATAGTAGGCGTTGGAATAATTCTGTTCATTAAAATCTGTGAGGGCTTGAGTGTAGATTTTATCGGCTCTTGCAGGGTTGCCCACGAAGTCAAAAAATAATTTTGCAAGCAGGCAAAAAACGCTCAGCACAATAATTACGCCTGAGGTTATCGCGTATTTTTTTATTTTTTCTTTATCAAACTGCAATTTATACGTCTTCCTTAATAACGATTAAATTGTTCATAATTTTCATCGCACAGGTTGGAAGAACAACGTGGGTAAGGCCATCAGCGATGCTGATAATTTTGCCTGCACCTAGAACTACATCTTCGCCTTTGTACTGGAATTTGTAATCGGTTTTTCTGTCTGATCTGATAGTAACTTTGTCCATTTTGTTCTCCTTAGATGTTTTTTATATTGGTTAAGTTCTCTTTTACGATTGTTTGTTGTGCCCCTGTGGTTAGATTTTTTACGGTAAGTTTGTTGTTTTTTAACTCATCTTCCCCGAGGAAAATCGCATAGGTTGCGCATTTTGACGCTTTTTCAAGCTGCTTGTTAAATTTTTTGTTAGCGAGGTCAAATTCAACGCTTAAACCCTGCGCGCGTAGGTCCTGTGCTAATTTTAAGGCTTCAACCATGTTGTTTGATACGATGTATGCGTCGAGTTTTGGTGTATCAATTGCCGGCAGAAGTGAGTTTAAACGCTCCATACCCATTGCCCATCCGACAGCAGGGGTATCGTCGCCGCCAAGGTTTTTGACCAGGCTGTCGTAACGTCCGCCGCCGCAGACTGCGTTTTGTGAACCCAGATTGTTTGATTTTATCTCAAAAACTGTGCGGTTGTAATAATCTAAACCGCGTACTAAAAGTTTGTTTTCTTCGTATTTAACGCCTGCGGTTTTGAGGTATTCTTTTAGTGCGTTGTAATGTTCTGCACATTCTTCGCAGATGAAATCGGATTGGATAACCGCTTTAATTTCAGGACGTTCAAAGATGGCTTTGCAGGTATCTACTTTGCAGTCAAGAAGCCGCAGCGGGTTCTTTTCATAACGCGCTTTGCAGTCATCGCAAAGGTTATCAAATTCAGGCTTTAAGATTTCTTTGATTTTTGCTTTGTAGGCTTCACGGCACTCAGGACAGCCAAGCGAATTGATTTCGACAGTCAAATCAACCAAACCAAGCGCTTTTAAGTATTCTGTCGCCAGTAAAATTGCTTCCGCGTCGGCGGTTGGTGCAGAAATTCCGAACATTTCAACGCCAATCTGATGGAACTGTCTTTGACGTCCGGCCTGCGGGCGTTCGTAGCGGAACATAGGGCCTTTATACCAGAGTTTAACCGGCATTGGCTGGCGGAACATTCCGTTTTCAATAAATGAACGTACAACGCCTGCTGTGTTTTCAGGGCGAAGCGTAATTGAACGGTCGCTTTTTTCAAAGGTGTACATCTCTTTGTTAACGATATCGGTGGTATCGCCCACACCGCGTGCAAAAAGTTCCGTCGCCTCAAAAATCGGGGTTCTTATTTCCTTATAACCATAGTTTGTAAAAAGTTCAAGCGCTTTTGCTTCAAGACTGTGCCACGCTTCGACCTCTTGAGGCAAAATATCTTTTGTCCCTTTTTGTACTTTTATTATTGCCATTGTTTGTATCCCATAATGAATTTATCGTTGTCCTTCAGCCCATAAGCCAAATATGGATGTGCCTCAGGCACTAAAACGGTTTTGTCTGGTTCAGTTTTAATCTCAAATCTCTGAATCTTGCGACATCTTCCTGAGTTTTGCCGGAAGATTGGAATACCGCTTGAGATGACGGGTGAACCATCAACACATAATCCATGTGAATTTCCAGAAAATTATATTTTCTTGGCGGCTGATTTGTGTTACGAGGATAAATTTCCGCATTAGTTACAGCCAGAAAACGGCGTTCTCTGTCGTTTAACAGGTCTGTTAATTCTCGGTTAGTGTTTGTATATTTTGAAACGTGTACAACACCCTTGATGTCGTGATCTGATGTCAAAATACTTACTTCTATTGGAACTGTGTCAATATTTTTACTCATGCTTCTTATCCTCTTACCATATCTACTATAATAATATATCTTATTGAATATTGCAAGTTATTAATATATAATTCCAAGAAACAGCGCAGCCATGCGCGACCCGCGGTTCAGCGGGGCGGAAATGGCGGAGGACTGCTTTAATGTTAGAGGGACAAATCGGACAATTTTTGAGAGAGAGGAAACTAATTCTTTCAACATCAGAATCCTGCACCGGGGGGCTTGTAAGTTCGCGCCTTATTGATGTTGCGGGTAGTTCTGATTATATAACGCTGAATTTCGTAACTTATGCAAACGAAGCCAAAGAACGTATTCTCGGGGTTCAGCACGAAACTTTGATAAAACACGGCGCTGTGAGCGAAGAGTGCGTAATCGAAATGGCAAAAGGCACGCTTAAAGCCGCACATGCTGATATTGCGCTTTGTACGTCTGGCGTTGCCGGCCCCGGGGCAAGTGAAAACAAACCCGCTGGTACCATGTGGATTTCTGTAGCAATAGGTGAAAATGTTTATACTAAAAAAGTTGAATTAAGCCCTGAAATCCCTCGCATAGAAATGAAACAGAGATTTGCTGATGAGGCGTTGAAGTTTTTATGGGACATGTTATCCGTGACCGCAAGCACATAAGCCGGTTACACATTGCCTGCGATAATTTGTGCCATAACCTCAGGGTTTTTCTTCATCAAAACTTCCGCAAATTTATCCACATCCATTTGTGCTATCACAATTGACAACAAATCCTCCGGCAGTTCTTTAATCATTTCTGTAATATTTTCCTGCTCAAGAACATTCATCGCTTTGACAACTTCTGATTTATCCTTGTATGTATTCATCATGTTCGTGTATGCATGCGGGTCAAATAGTTCCATTAATTCAGGATGTTCTTTGGATAATGACAGAACAAGTTCCTGCTTTGGTGTTGATTGCAGGCTTACAAGAGCGTCTTTGAATTGCAAAGGATTAAAGCCGTCTAAAGTTTTTAACATACTAAGCTGGTTGGTATCCTCAACTTCGTTGCCTGTCACGTTTTCAATCATCTGAGCAAGATAAACCGGCGGAAGCGATTTTATGTGCACAAGCAGCTTATTTTTATCCATTTCCGTGCTTTCAAGCAGTTTATCCAGCTGCTCTTCCGGTAAAAGCCTCATAACCTCTTCCTTTGAGAAAAGTTCAAGAACGACTTTTACCAAATCTTTAGCCTCAACCTGTTCAAGCATTTTAAGTAATTTATCCTGTGTAAAGAAATTTAGTCCTTGTACTAAATCGTTTTTTTCCATTTCAGGCAAAAATTTGTTCAACTGTTCGTCTGTCATTTCGCTCATTATTTCAAGTCTGTTTTCGGAATTTGCAAGTGCAAAAATTTCCATAACAAGGTTGACGTTATTAAGCAATTCACTTGCAAGCGCAATTGCAAGCTGGTTCCCGTTTTCAGCCTCCTCCTTGATAATCTCGGTAACGCTTTTGTTAGCGTATTTTTCCGTGAAAACCCGTGAACTGATTCCCAGCTTGTTCTGTAAATATGCTAAATTTGTGTCAACTTGAATACTCATTTTCTTACTCTATTATATAGTTCTTTATTAACAATACAAGTCCATTTTTGTCGGGGTGGCAAAAGATTCAAATGTCGTGTATGACATATCAGGGTTTTCAGTGTTTTCACCTAACTGTCTGAAATAACAGTGAAGCCCCGGTGCGGCTGCGCTTACACGTGTTGTGGAATCTGCTGCGGCAAACAGATTATCGCCGGCAGGGTAATCACCCTTACTGCCCATTCCGTTGTTATAACCAACAGAAATCTTTTCGGTGATATTCTTTTTGACATCTTGAACCCAGCTTAAACCCATTTCCGGCTTAACGTTTGTCGCATCTCTTCCGTCGAGGAAATGTGGTTTTGTCATAAATGAAGTTTTATTTGAAATTGCATCGACCATAATTTATTACCCTCTCTTATTGATTGCGACGAACCCGTAAACGCCTAACGCGCCCATAAGTTTATCGTTGTTTGCATATTGTTCTGCTTTTGTGTAATTCTTAATTGATTTTTTTAACGCTTCCTGTGCTTCTTTACCTTTAGCGCTGTTGTCGCGGTCAAAGTATTTATCACCGTTTCCGCGTCCGTCACGTTCTGTTTCTTTGTTGTTTTGCGTGTAACCCGTAGAAGTAGAACAATTCTGACTTGGCGGTGGAGTGTTTCCAAGAGAACTTGCGGCCGCCGCACCTGCGGAAACCGTGTTTTGAACTGCATTTATGCCCTGTGAATGATATGACATAATTTAAACCTCAAAAAATTCTCTCTCGTATATATATTAAGTATATACGAGAGAGAAAATTGCGTTTTATAATATATATGGGCTTAACAATTATTTACAATTGTTATTTGTCACCCTGAGGTATTCTCATTGAATAGAATGAACGTACTACGAAAATCAATGCGATAACGAGAAGTACCCAGCCTGCAACCGGTGCAAACTCTTTGAATGACTCGTTGATAGCGATTTCCATTGCAAGTAAGCCGAATAAAGTTGTGAACTTGATAATCGGGTTCATCGCAACAGAAGATGTATCTTTGAACGGGTCACCAACAGTGTCGCCGACAACGGTTGCATCGTGAAGAGGGGTGCCTTTTTCTTTAAGGTCACATTCAACGATTTTCTTAGCGTTATCCCAGCATCCGCCTGCGTTTGCCATAAAGACAGCCTGAAAGAGGCCGAATACTGCAATCGCAATCAGGTAACTTACAAAGTATGATACCGGAGCGTTAGTATTAGCTGTCGGTGCTGATAGACAAGCGAACGCAAGTGCAAACGCAAAGAGTGCTATAAAGATGTTTACCATACCTTTTTGAGCGTATTGTGTACAAATTTTTACAACTTCTTTAGAGTTTGCAACGTTAGCAGATTTTTCATCAGCATCGCCTAATTTGATGTTTTGTTTGATGTATTCAACAGCTCTGTATGCGCCTGTTGTTACAGCCTGCATAGATGCGCCTGAGAACCAGTAAATTACCGCACCGCCGGTTAAGAAACCAAGGATGGTGTAAGGGTTCAATAGGTTCAAAATAGCTTCCGGCTGAACGCCAAGTGTGTTCTGGATAACCAGAATCAATGAGAAAATCATTGTTGTCGCCCCAACAACCGCTGTACCGATAAGAACCGGTTTAGAAGTCGCTTTGAACGTGTTTCCGGCCCCGTCGTTTTCTTCTAAGTATTGTTTTGCAACATCAAAGTTAGCGTCGAAACCGAATTCTTTTTTGATTTCTTCTTTAACGTTCGGAACTTCTTCGATTAAAGAAAGTTCGTAAACAGATTGAGCGTTGTCTGTTACAGGGCCGTAGCTGTCAACAGCTATTGTAACAGGGCCCATTCCCAAGAAACCAAACGCTACAAGACCAAACGCAAATACTGACGGATAAACCATAAAGTTTTCCGGAATATGAACGCTTGCAACATAAGACAATGCCATCAATAATACGATTACCATGCCAATCCAGAAGCCTGAGAAGTTACCTGCAACAATACCGGAAAGGATTGTTAATGATGAACCGCCCTCACGTGAAGCTGTAACAACTTCTTCTGTGTGTTTAGCTTTAGGTGATGTAAAGATTTTGGTGAATTCCGGAATCAACGCAGCGCCTAAAGTACCGCAAGAAATGATTGTTGCAAGTACGAGCCATAGGTTTTCTGCGCCTACATTGTGTAATAAGTAGTAGCTTACACCGTAAGTCATTGCGATTGATAAAATTGAAGTCAACCATACAAGGTTTGTTAAAGGTTGTTCAAAGTCAAATTTTGCCGCTTTTTTAGCGTAGAATATGTTGAATAATCCGTTAACCCAGTATGAAACAACAGAAGTCGCAATCATAAGGAATCTCATAACGAAAATCCATGTCAAAAGCTGGATTTGGTACTCAGGCATAACACCGAGCAAGATGAAAGAAACAAGAGCAACTCCTGTTACGCCGTAAGTTTCGAAACCATCGGCAGTAGGTCCGATAGAGTCGCCTGCGTTGTCACCTGTACAATCCGCGATTACACCAGGGTTTCTAGGGTCATCTTCTTTGATACCGAATTGAATTTTCATTAAGTCTGACCCGATATCAGCGATTTTAGTAAAGATACCGCCTGCAACCCGAAGCGCAGAAGCACCAAGAGATTCGCCGATAGCAAAACCGATAAAGCAAGCACCTGCGATTTCGCCCGGAACGAATAACAAAATAATTAACATCATGATTAATTCAACAGAAACAAGCAGAACGCCAATGCTCATGCCTGCTTTCAGCGGAATATTCATGATGTTTAACGGATTGCCTTTTAAAGATGCAAAAGCTGTTCTTGAGTTAGCAAGCGTGTTCATTCTTATTCCGAACCACGCAACGCCGTATGAACCGAGAATACCGATTACAGACCAGCCTAAAATAGTTAGTACGCCTGTTAGGCCCATGTGCTGCAAATAACCAAAGTAAAATGCGATACATAAACCGATTAAAACCTCTAATACAATAAGGAATTTACCCTGTTGTACGAGATAGGTTTTACAAGTTTCAAAGATAGTGTTTCCAACTTCAGCCATAGCATGGTGAACCGGAAGTTTTTTAATCTTGAGAAACTCGATAAAACCAAAAATAACCCCGATAACAGAAATAACCAGCCCTATAACAAGATAGTTAAAACTTTCCGGGGAAGAACTGATATTTGGAACAACCAAATCAGCTTCACCTGCAAATGCAGAAGAGGCTCCCATAAAAATCATTGCCAAAAATGCACAGAGGGGAGCGAATAGTTTTTTTAACATAATTTTGACTCCTTCTTCTTATAAAAAATCATGTTCTTATAGAATTGTAGGTGCAATTAGCCGGCATGACAAATTTGTGAAGAAAGTTAAACTTGAAAATTTTTATGTTAGAAGTAAAATAAGACATGTAATGGGCTTATAGCTCAGTTGGTAGAGCAGTTGACTCTTAATCAATTGGTCGAGGGTTCGAATCCCTCTGAGCCCAGAATAAAGTCGGTAACATTGTTGCCGGCTTTTTTAATGAGGGATGAGAACCACAAGGCATAAGCCTTGTCTAAGGTTCGAGCGCGAGGCGGCAGAGTGCGAAGTGCTTTTGCTTCGGATGAAATCCGAGAGCAACACACGTAGACACGTTTCACGCCGCCGAGCAAGACAATCCCTCTGAGTCCAGAAGCGGGTCAGTAATATCATTACTGACCCGCTTCTTTTTTACTCATATATTAAAGTCTTTATTCTCCGTAATATTTAGGATTTGATCTTTTAACTGTATCGTCTGCATCCTTTGCTACGATAGTTACATTCGGGGAGTTCATTATTGAAATATGCGTTGGTGCGTTATTTTTTGCGTCAAGTCGTATGTTACCTTTTGAACCGGTTATTCCTATACCAGACCCATTTTCATGATTCAATTTGATATTTACAGGAATATCTATACCAGAGGCAAACATCATATACTGTTGGCTATGGCCATTAACTGTTTCTTGATTTGTTAAGCTGTTAAAGATTCCGGTGGGAAAGCCATCTTTATTACGTGGCTGCGTGCCGCATAATGAAATCTCCCCGAAAATGGTAGTTACTCTTGTAATTCCATTCGCACGTTCTTCTGCTGTGGAAATATCTTTGGCCTCATAGATTTTTCCAAATTGTATACCTGCGATAATTACGTCATCTGCCATATAAAACTCCTTTCTTACATAGTTAGATAAAATAATTTTAGATATACAATTTTCATAAATTGAAATATTTGTTACATTTTGTTATAAAAAGTTTATTGCTTAAGAGATTTTCTTGCAAATTTTGATGTGTCGATTAATTTAAGAACATCTTCCACGCAGCAGCCCTTACTCCAGCGCACAGGGCAGATGTCAATGCCGCCGCGTCGCGTGTAAAGGGCGCATACAAATAATTCATCATCTTTATCCAGAATGTCATAAAGTCGTTTGTAAATCATTTCACAGCATTCTTCGTGAAAGTGAAATTCTGAACGGAACGAACTTAAATATTCTACCAGACTTTGTTCGGTGATATGTTTTTTGGATTTGTAATAAATAAAAGCATCGCCAAAGTCAGGCTGGTGCGTTACACGACAGTTGGAACGCAAAGAATCAAATGTTAAATAATAGGTCTTTTGTTCCGGAAGCGGCTCGGTTGTGAGAAGTTCCGGCGCTTCTTTAAATTTTTCTATTTTAAACATTGATTCATCTACCAGATTCATAATATTTTCAAAGTTGTTGAATATTTCAAGCCTTTGAGCATTGTTATCAATAAAATCAACTTGAACGACGGTTTGAAGTTTTTCGGATAAATCCTTTTGTATTATATCGCGGCAAATTTTGAGACATTCAGCGCCTGTCGTTCCGTAGCGTGACATATTGAAGGAGTTAAGGTATAACTTTAATGACTTGGATTCAACGAGAAATTCGCTGTTGCAATTATATGAGAGTTTCATCAATCTTGTGACCGGAATTCCATTAAGCGTCATTGCAGAGAATTCATACGCGTGCCAGGCATCCCAACCTTCAAACGGCAGAGCATCGTTTTCAATATTGTATTGTTTACGGTTTTCGAATCTAGGAATCGCTACAAGTAATGACGGATCGTAGTTTTCGCTTCCGTTTATTTTTTTCCCTAAATGTGTTGACGCGATTTTTTCTGTAATATTTTCCATAAAATTATTGTAGCAAAAAAATTTTTGTTTGGATTTTATATCTTTTACCATGAAAATAAATTGTATAAGGAAAGCTTTAGGGATTACAGCGATAGCAGTGGCTGGTGCGGCTATGCCTGCGATTACTTATGCCCAGCAGGATAATAAAATAAAACACGATACATTTGAGTTACAACATACAACAGTACCGGTAACGGGTTCTTCTGATAGTATTTTGCTGGCGCATGCTCCAAAACCTGATATAACAGTCGCAGGAGAAAAGAAATCAGCATCATTTGTTGTTGATTTATCTCAGAATGTTTTATACCGGTATGATGATAAAGGCCACGCAGTCGAAGCGTTTCTTGTGGCGTCGGGCAAAAAGACTTCACCGTCAAAGAAGGGTATATTTGCGGTGACACATGTTGAATCATATCCGTATCGTTTTGCTCCGCGCAGAGCAAAACGCAGAAGGAATCCTTCTGCGTATGGACCAAAAATCATTTGTTTGGAAACGGTAAATTCTGTAACAGGTGAACGTGGCGTAACGGGGCAGTTTATTCACGGCAATAATGATGCTAAAAGCCTTGGTAAATATGCGTCGCTAGGATGTATCAGGATGGACAACGAAATAATAAAAAGGCTTGCGGCGCAGGTAAAACGCGGGCACTTCGTTTTGATAAAATAGGCTTACTATTCGGGCACATTCCTTATCGCGGGCATTCACCGGACAATAAAAAGAAAGACCCGTATATTAATACAGGTCTGGAATTAAGAATAGCTGGAAGTATGAAAAAGATTTAATTATATTAAACCTTAATCACCTTTTTTTGCCAATTAGCCATTCAGCCTATTGTATTTATACGCGTGAATAAAAATTTTTTTCCATTTTTATACCGGTTTTAGTTTTTGCAAGACCGGCCTGAGAACTTTCTTTTAATGATGGTGACATTAATTGTCCTGTTTGTTCAAGAGCGTCTATTATCTCATCAAGCGGAATAAGTGATTTGATTCCGGCGGAGGCAAGTTCGTATGCGGTAACGGCATGGATTCCGAGGAAAGGGTTCCGTTTGATACAGGGAACTTCCACCAGACCGCAGACAGGGTCGCAGGTTAGGCCTAAAAGATTTTTCATTGCGAGCGCAACGGCAGAGAGAATGTTGTCGATATTTTCGCCTCTAAGCTGTGCGAGAGCTCCGGCAGCCATCGCAGAAGCTACACCGCATTCCGCCTGACATCCGGCAACGGCTCCGGCAAGTTGAACTTTATTAGATATAATTCTTCCTATTTCACCGGCTGTGATAAGCGCGTTAATCTGTTCTTCTTCGTCTGCCTGAATCTCTTCTGCAACAGAAACTAAAACAGACGGAACAATTCCGCAGGAACCGGCAGTGGGGCAGGCAACGATTTTGCCCATACGCGCGTTTTCTTCTGATGTCGCAAGTGCATAAGTTGTAATTTTCTCAAAAATGACACCCAGTAGTGACGATTTTGTTGCAAATTTTTCCTGTAACTTTTTACAATCGCCGCCGCTCATCCCGCTGTAAGATTTTTCGCAGGAGTGTAAGCCCGCGCTAATTGCTTCTTTCATCGCCTCAAGACTGATTTTTACAACTTGTCGTACTTCCTGAACGCTAATATCATTTTTTTGCGCTTCATTTTCCTGTGCGATTTCGTATATTTTTTTATTAGTCTTGCTGCAGACTGTTTCTAATTCTTCAAATGTGTTTATGTTCAATTCCCGAGTTTCCTTACGTATCTAACCATATTAAGGTGATCAATTTCTTTGATTTTATCAATTGCTTCTTTTTGAAGTTCGCCATCCAGACAAATGCACATTGATGCGGTTTCGCCCTTGCCGCTTCTGTCACAATGTAGTGACGCTATATTAACATTTTCTGCCTGTATAATTGTACTGACTTTAGAAATCATGCCGGTAACGTCTTTGTATACAAGCAGAAGAGTATTGTACTTGCCTGTAAATTTAACGGAAAATTCGTTAATTTTTCTTATGGCAATTTCTCCTGCACCGATTGAATCGCCTGAGATTTGCATTTTGTTTTGGCCCTCAAAAATGAAGTCGACGGCGTTTGGATGGCGATTAAAGTC
Organism: uncultured Candidatus Melainabacteria bacterium; assembly: GCA_947090755.1. Taxonomy (GTDB): domain Bacteria; phylum Cyanobacteriota; class Vampirovibrionia; order Gastranaerophilales; family Gastranaerophilaceae; genus Gastranaerophilus. Next base: position 13,606 of record CAMUPF010000001.1, read on the forward strand.
ATTGTAGTATTCAAATTGGTAATCTATGCTTTGGGCGATGTCAGAATTAAAAATATCTTTTATTCTGATATCATCTACCGCGAGTCCGAGGACACCTGCGAGTAAACCTTTGTCGGTTCCGTGGCCTTTACCGGTTTGGGCGTAGGAGTTATAAAGTTTGAATGTGATTTTTTCTATTGGTTCGTCGTAAACATTTTTAGCGAGAAGCCCGAGCCTTACAGCGCCTGCGGTGTGGGAACTTGAAGGACCTACCATTACGGGGGAAATAATATCTATAAGTGAAGATTGACGCATGCTTTTTCCTCTTTGTAATCATGAATTATAGCATATCGAAAAATTTTTACCAGCTTTTTACTGCACTCCATGCGCGGATTGTGCCGCGCTCGTATTTTATAAGAAAATAGTCACCGTCTTTAACATATTCAATAGCGGCTTCCATCGGGATTTTTTCTTCGTCTTCGGTCATGCCTGCAGCACGGCGTTTTTTGTTAACTTTTTGCCGCTCTTTTTCCTGTTTTTTCTTTATTTTTTTATAATCTTTATCTTTTTCGCGCTCAATTTGTGACATGTCTTCTTCGACTTTAAACACCGGAAAAATCGCAAGCGGTTTTTTAGATTGCATAAGTATAAAGTAATCGCGCAGGTCAGAAATAGCAAGTTCGTAATGCCCCGGCATTAGAACATTCCCGTCGCCGTCTTTGAGCGGGTCTGTCAGAATAAGAGTGGGATAATCGGATTCCTTCAATGAATATTTATATATGGCGTTTGACCCATCAGAAGTTGAAAACGCACTTGAAGGCATAATTGCATACTGTCTTAAATCCTCAAATTTAAACGCATTATCAACAAAAGCACCTTCAAAAATCATTAGAACCTCGCAAGAAGTTCCGTTACGATGTGTTTTATTTCCTGAAAGTTTTTACCAAGGGCATGTTGGGTTCCGACAAAAATCAGTGACATATAACTCTGAGAGCCGGCTAAATTGTTTTCTTTTTGTAAAATTCTGTAACTTTCGCGCATCAATCTTCGTAAGCGATTGCGTTTAACAGCGCGTTTGTGAGTCTTTTTGCTAACGACAAAACCAACCTTTGTAGGCTGGTTTTCGTCTTTCTTTTTTAAACCTGCAAACAAAGATACTCCGCCCTTATGGGAGGAGTTCTTTAGTTTGTAAATTGCATTAAATGCTTTTTTATTTTTTAAACGGTATTGCTTTTTGAGCATTAACTTTACCTTCTTGCTCGACTCGCGTTTAACGGGTCTACGGCTCTGCTCGGTTCGTTCGCGCTAAGCTCTTTCTTTAGCTGTGATAGCTAATTTATGACGGCCTCTTGCACGACGTCTGTTTAATACTTCACGTCCGCCCGGAGTAGCCATTCTTGCTCTAAAGCCGCTTACCATTTGTCTTTTTCTTTTAGTTCCTTCTAGTGTACGTTTCATTTTTTTATTTCCTTTGCTAGTTTATTCAGATTTATTTTTATGTTATACCAAAGAAAATTATTAGTCAACCAACAGAAAACGGGAGGTTAAATTTTATGAACAAAAACGTAATAAAACTGGGATTTATCGGCTGCGGTAAGATGGCCGGCTCTATTATAAAAGGAGTTTTAGGCTCTTGCAGCGCGAAAAACTTTGAGATTACAGGCTCTGAAGTTAACAATGAAATCGCATCACTGGCGTCAGAAAGACTCGGAATTCAGGTTATTTCCGATAATATGGAACTGGCAAAGAATTCTGATGTTCTTGTTATCGCGACAAAACCTATGTATGTTTTGAATATTTTGGAAGAAATTAAACCTGTTTTTGATAAAAATAAACTTTTGATTTCGATTGCGGCCGGTGTTTCCACCAAGAAAATTAACGCTGTGCTTCCCCAACAGCGTGTTGTGCGTGTTATGCCGAATACTCCGGCTCTATTGGGCGCAGGTATGGCCGGTGTTGCAAAAGGTGCGCTTGCAACGGATGAGGATGCTGAATTTGTACTTGATTTGATGACAACTGTGGGTAAGGCTATTCTTGTTGAAGAAAAACAAATGGATATAATTACCGCAATTTCAGGTTCCGGCCCTGCGTTTTTCTATCAGGTAATCGAAGATATGGCGCGTGCAGGCGAAAAACTTGGCCTTGAGTATGAAAAATCATTGCTTCTGGCAACCCAAACTGCACTTGGTTCAGCAATGATGGTCGAAAAACGCGGTGAGCTTAGCGTTCAAAACCTTATTGATAATGTTGCAACAAAAGGCGGTTGTACTTTCGTAGGAATCCAAACGATGAAAGAGGAACATTCCGATAAATTGTTTGATAAAGTTATTGCCGATACGACTAAGAAAGCGTCAGAACTCGGCTAGAATTGAATAAATAATCGACCAGCGTTTCTTCAAGGTGTACCCCGAAATGCTGGTTGATTTCTCTAATAAAATAGCACGGACTTGTTACATTTATTTCAATAATTTGCCCGTCGATAACATCAAGTCCGACCATTGAAAGCCCTATTTCGTCCAGAGCTTTTGCAACAGGTGTAAACGCTTCTTTTTCTTGTGCTGTAACTACAGCGCGTATAATATTTTTGTCGCAGTGGTCGTTGAATTTAAAATCATTTTCCCCCGGAAGCTTTTGGATTGCGTAATCTAAAACTTCCCCGCCTAAGAATAGTACGCGCTTGTCGCCATATTTAGCTTTTTCAATGTATTTTTGAACCATAATCATACGTTTACCGTCTGCGGTCATTGTGTTGATAATGGCAGTTGTGTTTGCGTCGCCTTTGTTCAAAAGCATTACGCCGGAGCCAAAGCAGGCGTTGAGCGGTTTTAAGACAAGGTGTTCATGCTTATCTAAAAACTCAAGAATATCTTCTTTTGAATTCGTAACAATGTTCTCAGGCATTAAATGCTTAAATTTTACCGCGTGAAGTTTTTCGTTAAAGTTTCTGATTGCGCGCGGTGAATTTATTACGCGTGTTTTACTTTCATCGACAAAATCGAATATGTAAGTGGCATTGATATAGTCCAAATCAACCGGTGGATCAGGTCTGAACATCACTAAGTCGTAGCTTTCGATATCCTGCTGAAACATTTCTTTTTCGTAGAAAATGTTCCCGTCTTTGAGGTAACTTTTTCTGCTGTTTGAGTACGCAATGCCGCCGCGCAAGCCAAGATTATCAATGGTTGCGATGTCTACCTGAGCGCCTTTTTCCAGCAGCCCTTTGATGAACCAAAAATTTGTTACTAAATCGTTGAACTCAAAATATTTCAACTCAATTCTGTCGATGATAAATAAAACTTTCATAGTGTTTCCTCTTTTCAATCTTTATAAAAGATTAAAAATGTATTTTATGCAATAGCCCTATGGTTTATTAGGATCCAGAGCAAAGAGCATGGAATTGTTATTCTGTAAAAGCATTGCAAAACGTTCCAAATCAGCCTGAATTTCAGGGAAAGTGTTGTAATGCATCGGAACTATTCTTTGAGCGCCAATCCACTGGGCCGCGATTGCAGCGTGTTCAGCGTCCATTGTAAATTTGCCGCCGATTGGAAGCATCGCAATTTGAGGACGATAAAGTTCTTTAACAGTTTTCATTCCTTCGTGTAAGCAAGTGTCACCGGCGTGATAAATTCTGACTGTATCAATATCAAAAAGGATTGCCGCAGCGTGGCCTGCGTAACGTCCGTCCGGCAAAGAACTTGAATGGAAGGCCGGTAAGAAAATAGCGCTTCCCCAGTCATAAGTTACTCTTCCGCCTAGATTTACAGCGTTAATTTTACATCCCTGTTCCTGACAGTAACCTGCAAGTTCTGCAACTGCTGTAATTGTCGCACCTTTTTCTTTTGCGATTTCAATTGCCTGACCTAGGTGGTCGTAATGTGCGTGGGTTAATAAAATATCAGTAATATTGCGTTCACACCAGTTGTAATTATCTATTGTAAAGTAAGGGTCAACAAGAACCTGTTTGTCATTGTGTGAAAATTCAAATGCGCTGTGGCCTAAGTATCTAATATCCATATTTCTCTCCTTTATTATAAACATTTGCAATAATATCATTATTGGTGTTAAAATTCAATTATGCAAAGATATATGAACATCTGTTTAGAGTTAGCAATGAAGGGACGAGGCAAAACATCGCCCAATCCGCTTGTGGGGTGTGTTGTTCTGGATAAAGACGGGGAAATTATTTCGACTGGTTATCATTCCAAATGCGGAGAAAATCATGCTGAACGTGACGCACTTTTGAAACTGGAAAAAGGTCAGGCTAAAGGCGGAATCCTGTACGTTAACCTTGAACCGTGCTCACATTATGGCAAAACGCCGCCCTGTACTGATTTAATTATTGAACACGGGCTTAAAACTGTTGTTATCGGCATGCGTGATCCTAATCCGAAAGTTGATGGCGTTTCTAAACTTCGTGCCGCGGGAATTGAGGTTATTGAGGGCGTAATGGTGGACGAATGCCGCAAACTCAACGAGGTTTTTATTGTTAATCAGTCAGAACGCAGAACGTTTGTTGCAATTAAAACGGCAACAACGCTTGATGGTAAAATTGCGACTTCTAATGGTTCTTCAAAATGGATTACCTCAGAACTTGCACGCAATGAGGTTAAAATTATCCGCGAAAAATACGATGCCATTTTGACGTCTTCTGTAACAGTCAATTCTGACAATCCGACTATGCTGCACGCAAAAAAAGTTATTTTAGACAGGAATCTCTCAACCGACTTAGCCGCAAAATTTTATCAGCACGGAGAAATATTTGTCTTTTACGATGAAAAACTGACACCAAAGAGTGACAAAAATAATGTAACATTTATTAAATGTCCTCTAAAAGACGGCGGTCTGGATATTGAATTTATTCTGAAAGAACTATATAACCGCGGAGTTATGAGTGTTCTTGTTGAAAGCGGCGGAAGGCTGAACGGTGCATTTTTGGCATACACTGATAAAATTTATAATTTTATTGCGCCTAAAATTGTCGGCGATAACAAGGCAAAATCCTCTTTTGACTATCGCGATGTTTTTGATATAAGTGAGGCTGAAGTTTTTGAACTCTCAGAGGTTGTGAAATTCCTGCCCGATATTCTATTAATCCTGCATAGAAAATAATTAGACTTTTTTCTGATTTATTTACCTTAAGGCAAATTTATAATCAGAATATGTTTACCTTTTCAGTATCTGATTCTTTCTATCGTTTCAATTGTACACCTGATGTGTCACCTATTGGTGACACATCTTTTATTACAAAAGTGCTGATTCTACCTTATGGAGATAATGAGTTTTGTACTAAAATACGTGAACACGCTTATAAAATGCTGGATAAAAATTTGAAAAAAGTTATTATATATTTACCTACAAAGGTTGATATTACTGCGCATCTTGAACTATTGAAAGACCGTGAGGTTGTTGTTTGCCATGAATTTGACGGGAATTTTTCTGATGATGCAGCGTTTGTTTTTTTAAGTGATTTAAGCCGTGGGTTTAATTATAATGACGCATGCAGAATTGATTCTTTTACTGCCTCAAATATTGAGGACAACAGGATTAAGGACGTGTCGTTTGAGGAGTTTTCAGCTTTTGAAGCTTTACCCGCGCTCTTGAGGTATGCCGCGGATAAAAAATATTCATTTATCCGGCTCGGGGAGGCTAATTCTGCTGAGTTTAACACAAATTCCGCTTCAACTGTCGGGTATGGGGCATGGGCGCTGTATAATGGTTCAAAGTGTGAGTTTATAAAACAATATTATTCTGATGAAATAGTGAGATTTGTAAGGTTTAATCTGCAAAACAGCCTGCATATTGCCTGTTCTGAATGCTTTAATTTTCCGGATGTATTTAATCAGGAGTTTAAAGTATTTGTTGCTCTGGAAAAAGACGGATATGTTTGCGGTGTTAGCGGTTCTTATAAAACGCCTGAACCTTTATTTAAAGCTCTGGTTAAACGAACATTCGGCGCGGCGTTCTCGGATAACAGGTTTGCGCCGGTAAAGCCCGAGGATTTTGAGCGCCTCGAAATTTCAGTTTCTCTTTTATGTGATGACCTTATGGACTCTGTATTGATTGTGGCCTGATTTTATGCTAATCTTTGAGTCGGGAGATGTGCTTTGCTTATATATTCCGACAAACTTTTCGAAAATCCGGTTGAAATAATCTCGGCGTTTGACAGAAACTCGTTTTTAAGAGCATTTGAACGCATTGAGAAATTGCGTTTTGAATACTACATTGTCGGGTATATTAAATATGAAGCTTATAAATTTTTTCAAAAATTTGATGTGGTTAGCAGATCGCCTTTATTATATTTCGAGGTTTATAAAGAATTTCGAACCTTTGCTGAAGCCCGGTCACAAGATTGTAAAACTGTTTTATATCCTGAAATTACTAAGGAGCAATATTTTCAAAAAATAGATTATATAAAAGACCGGATTGCGCAAGGTAATACTTATGAGGTTAATTATACGATACCGAACGCCGTTTGGACTTCGTGTGAGGGTGTGGAACTGTTTAATTCACTTCTTGTGTCGCAGAAAACGCCTTATAATGCATATATTAAGAACGATTTTGAGGAAGTTTTGTCGTTTTCGCCGGAACTGTTTTTCAGGGTTCAGAACGGTAGAATTTCTACAAAACCTATGAAAGGCACGATAAAGCGCGGGCTAACAGATGAAGAGGACGAAGAAAATAAGAGATTTTTACAAAATGATGAGAAAAATCGTGCTGAAAACGTTATGATTGTTGACTTGTTGCGCAATGATTTGGGCAGAATAGCCAAAACCGGCACAGTACAAGTTGATAAGCTTTTTGAAATTGAAACTCATAAGACACTTCACCAGATGACGTCGGAGGTTTCGGCGGAATTGGTTGAGGGTACGACATTGTACGATATCTTTGAGGCAATTTTTCCGTGTGGCTCGATTACCGGAGCGCCAAAGGTTTCAACTATGCGGATAATTGAGGAAGTTGAAGCGTGTGAACGTGGAATTTATTGTGGTGCAATCGGGATAATTCACGGTAATGATGCGGAATTTAGCGTGCCGATTCGGATCCTTCAAAAAAGTGCGGGTGCAGCTTATTATACCTGCCACACGGGCGGTGCGGTTGTTTGGGATTCTACGCCTGAGCAAGAGTGGGAAGAGGCACTTTTGAAATCAGCATTTTTAAAACGGCCGCTTGCACGTATTGAAACAATTGCGGTAAAAAATGGCAAAATCTTATTTGAAAAAGAACACTTTGAACGCATTGGCTGGATTGCGGAACCGGAATCCGATAACGAAATTTTGCGCATAACGTCACTAAATGGTGAATATTCCGTCCGGCATTTGCCCCTGAAACCTGTTGAAAACTTTAACGTGAGGATTGCAAAAACGTCGACTGACAGCCGTAATCCTTATTTAAAAATAAAAACAGATTTCAGGCCGTGGTATGAAATTAAAAACGATGTCTTTGATGAGATTTATTTTAATGAGCGCGGCGAATTGACCGAAGGCGCCAGAAGCAATGTAATCATTGAAAAAGACGGAAAATTTTACACGCCACCGGTTGAGTGCGGGTTATTGAACGGTATTTACAGACAGTCACTAAATAGTGAAGAAAAAGTCTTGTATAAAGAGGATTTGCTCGGTGCGGACGCGGTTTATTGCTGTAATTCTGTTAGGGGGATGGTGAAAGTATGCTTATCATAGATAATTACGATTCTTTTACCTACAATCTGGTACAATATTTTAAAATTCTCGGTCAAAAGCCGATTGTTGTGAAAAACGATGAATCGCTGCCTGATGTCGATTTTGACAGAATCGTAATTTCTCCGGGGTATGGAAATCCTGATAATTCGGGGCTTTCGATGGAAGTTCTAAGAAAATATTACCGTGAAAAGCCGATTTTAGGAGTGTGTCTGGGACATCAGTGTATCGCTAAATTTTTTGGTGCAAATATTGTAAAAGCCGCAGAACCTATGCACGGAAAAGTTTCTAAAGTATTTTATAATGTGGGTGAACCATTATTTAACGGCTTAGCGCAAGGGTTCAACGCAACGCGCTACCATTCGCTTGTGGTTGAGGATGTTCCTGATACGCTTGATGTAATTGCACGAAGTGATGATGTGATTATGGGCATAAAACACCGCGATTTGCCTATTTATGGTGTGCAATTTCATCCCGAGGCTATTTTGACCGAGGGCGGTTTAAAGTTGCTCGACAACTTCATCCGTGCTACAATTGAAACGAATAAGGAGATTAAAGCATGATTAATTTTGATGAGGGGATAGAATTTGATCCGGGGTTTACTATACATTTATCGTTGATTTCACGTGATATCGAGAGTTTTTATTATAATTTAAACGCGTATCAGTTTGCACAGAAAAAACAACAGTTTAAAGCGTATTCAGGAAAACTTTTACGGCTTATTGAGCGTAATATCGGGTTTTATGCGGCCTGTGTTTTGTGGGCGGATATAGCAAAAAATCATCCTGAAAAGCTTATCTTGAATAATATTTGCTTTGGCGGTGAATATGTGGAAGAAGACAATGTTCAGGAAGTTGAATTTGTACGAAATTACCTTGAACAGTACAAAAAAGACTTAAAATATTATGTGGGTCAAAATTTTGAAATCCCTGAAATTTATCGCGCGATACTGGATGATTACGAAGGATTTTTGAAAATTAATGAGGGATTTGTTAAGGTAAGTAAGGCTGAAGATTTGAAGCTTCCTGATAGTGTAAAATCTGTTGAAAATGAGGCGGAATTGTTATCACAAATCGAGGCGGTAATTGAATCCGGCAACTTTAAACCGATGATTGAATACTATTCAAAGGTGAAATAATGACCGATTTGCGAACAAAAGTTTACCAGATGTTTATTCTTGGCACTGACGGGGGCGGCTATAAAGAGGCTTTGCGTTGCGGGCTAGGCGGAATGATTTTCTTTACAAAGGATATTTTAAGCGCGGAGCAAATCAAAAACGTCACTGATGAGTGTCGAAAATTGGCGCTTATTCCTCCTTTTCTGTCTATTGATCAAGAGGGCGGCAGGGTCGAACGGACAGAAAATATTCACGGCGGAAAGAAATATTTATCCGCGCGATATGCGTTTGAAAAAGGCATTCTTGCATCCCAAACGGCAGAAATTGCTCAGGAACTTTGTTCATACGGTATAAATTTGAATTTTGCACCCTGTATTGATGTTAATACAAATCCGCAAAATCCGATTATTGGCGAGCGTGCGTTTTCTGATAGGCCCGAGGACGTTATTGCTGCTGAAAAGATTGTTTCGCGCACCTATGAGCAGAACGGAATTATACCTTGCGTAAAGCATTTTCCGGGGCACGGTGATGCAAGCGTAGACAGCCATTTAGGGCTTCCTGAAATTGATGTTCCGCTGAATGAGATGGAAAAACTTCACATTGCCCCCTTTAAATCTGCGATTGAAAACGGAATTGATATGGTTATGGTTGCCCACTTGCACTGTACTTGCTTTGATAAAGAGGTTTTGCCGACTTCTCTAAGTGAAAATGCGTTGCATTATCTGCGCAAAAAACTTGGATTCAATGGCGTTGCGATATCTGATGATATGATTATGAAAGGCGTGGCAGAACAATTTACGCCGATAGAGGCTTGTGTAAAAGGGATTAAGGCCGGTTTGAATATGTTTATTTACAGGCATTCAACCTCTGATATCATTGAAACAATCGAAAAAATCGCGGAATTAGCCAAAACAGACGCTGTGCTGAGCGAAAAAATAGACGACTCTTTTAATAGAATAATTAAGTTAAAAAACTCCCGCCTTTGATAAGACGGGAGTTTTTGTGAGGCCTTTTGCCATTAGTTGATTATTTACCCTCTTTTGCGAACGATCCGAGGTTTCTGTTTTTGATTTCATCGACGATTTTGTCAACGAAGTCATCAACTTTGAATGTTCCAACCTGACCGATTCCGCGCGCGCGGACTGCAACTGAATTTGTTTCGATTTCTTTGTCGCCGATTACGCAAACGTATGGAACTTTCTTATCCTGCAAGCTTTCGCGGATTTTGTAGTTCATGCTTTCAGAACGGTCGTCGAGTTTTGCACGGATTCCGGCAGCACGCATTTTTTTGTAAACTTGTTCTGCAAAATCTGTGTGTTTGTCGTTTGAAATCGGAACAATCGCAACTTGTGTCGGTGCAAGCCATGTCGGGAATGCGCCTGCAAAGTGTTCAATTAAGATTCCGTGGAAACGTTCCATTGAACCGAAGATTACGCGGTGTAACATTAAAGGTGTTTTCAACTGGCCGTCCTTGTCTTGATATTTGATATCAAATCTTGCCGGCAGGTTGAAGTCTAACTGAATTGTTGCACATTGCCATGTTCTGCCGATAGCATCTTTAACTTTAAAGTCGATTTTCGGGCCGTAGAAAGCGCCGTCGCCTTCGTTGATTTCGTATTTCATACCGCGGCGTTCCATTGCTTCTTTCAAACCTGCTTCAGCTTTGTTCCAGTTTTCGATTTCGCCGACGAAGCTTTCAGGACGGGTTGAAAGTTCAACTTCAAATTCCATGTTGAACATTGCCATTGTGTCAGCAACGAAGTCGATAATACTGTTGATTTCATCAACCAGTTGTTCAGGCGTACAGAAGATGTGTGCATCGTCCTGAGTGAAGCCTTGTACACGGGTCAAACCTGAAAGAGCACCTGATTTTTCTTTTCTGTAAACGGTTCCGAGTTCTGCCATACGTAAAGGCAATGAACGGTACGAATGTCTTGTTGATTGGTAAATCAGGATGTGGAACGGACAGTTCATCGGTTTTATAACGTATTGATCGTCGCCTTCTTCATCTTTTTGTACAAAGAACATATTTTCTTTGTAGTGGTCCATGTGGCCTGAAATTTCCCAGAGTTTGGATTTTGCGATTTGCGGTGAATGAACGATTACATAATCGCGTTTTCTGTGTTCACTTCTCCAGTAATTTTCGATTTCTTCACGGACTATACCGAGGTTAGGGTGCCATAAAACAAGTCCTGCGCCCAGTTCTTCACGGACAGAGAATAAGTCTAACTGGCTGCCGAGTTTTCTGTGGTCACGTTTTTCCGCTTCTTCAAGGAACGTTAAGTATGCTTGTAAGTCTTCTTTGTTCCAGTATGCAGTTGCGTAAATTCTTTGAAGCATTTTGTTCTTTTCGTTACCGCGCCAGTAAGCACCTGCAACTTTTAAGAGTTTGAATGCGTTTGGTTTAATATATGTTGTGTTTGGAATGTGCGGACCTGCGCAAAGGTCGTTGAAAAGGACATTGCCGTCTTTGTCTTTTGTCAGGTACAAAGTAGGATTGTCGTTTCTGTGTTCTTCCAATAATTCAGCTTTGTAAATTTCGCCTTGAGATTTAAATTCGGCGATTTTCGCGTCAACATCTTCAACAACGTATTTTTCGAATGTTAAGTTTTGTTTAACGATGTTTTTCATTTCTTCTTCGATTTTAACAAGATCTTCAGCGGTGAACGCGTGTCCGTCCGTTAAGTCAAAATCGTAATAGAAACCGTCAGCGGTAGCCGGTCCGATTGCCAACTTTGCATTCGGGAACAGCTTTTGAACGGCTTGAGCCATGATGTGTGATGTTGAGTGTCTCAACACGTGTAATGTTGAATTGTCTTTTTCCATAATTTTTCCTTCCTCCTCAAGCAACAACATTTGCAAGAGGTATTATCTACGTTAAAAATTATATCATAAACAAGGGGGTTGAAAAATTTTTTTTAGCGTTTTATATTAATAGTGTAGTAGATAAAAGGAAAAGATTTACATGTTTACTCCGAGCGTAAAACGACATCATCATAACCATCATCATTGCCATTAAGGCAAGGTTATAATGTGTTTTGCGCAAAAATCGTTATGCATCAACCCGAATTTCAATTTCACATTATAACCTCATTAGTAGGTAGTTTTACATGTGAGATTGGAGAAAATAAAAAATGACAATTACAAATATAATTTCAGCAATAGGAAATAATAATAGCGTTTACCCTTTACTACTGCGTGATTGCGGGATAGAGGTACCGACTAAAGTCGCGCTTACGTATCAGCAAAATAAAGAGGATAAAGAGGTTGCAAGATTGGCGACCCGTGAACGTCTGGTTGATGAATACACGGTTTCTGCCGTTTGGCTTGGCGGAATCCCGCTTCTGGAAAAGATTAATAGTAAAATTCTTAAAAATCGCGGTTTTAATTCTGATATTAGTTCAAAATTACTGAAAGAAGAATCCTGTCAGGGGCTTGATTATAATATTAAAAAGTTCAAGTCGCTTGCACCTGAGGCCGTTAAGGATTTAGAATTTTTGAAGGCAAATCAGGCAAAATATAAAAAACTTTTAGGTGGCAAGATTCTGGCTGAAACGGCGATTCCGATTGCGCTGATGGGATTTGTTATCCCGAAATTGATTTTTGCGTGGACTGCAAGTACAAAACGCGAACTTGCTAAAAAACGTCAGACCGCTATTCAAAACGATACATTTACTCCGCAGATGAAAAAAATGGGCGATTTCGCAAGAAAAAATATTGCGTTCAAAGGCGGGCTTTCTTCACTTGCCGAAATGTCAACCGTTCAAAAAATGGCCTTGACCGACGGCGGTTATGCTGTCGGCCGTGTTGCGACAGCCAGAAAGAAAAATGAAGCCTATGATATTGCATTCAAAATGGCAGGAATGATGTTTTTAAACTTCGTTTTTCCGAAACAACTGGCAAAATTTTTGGATAAGACCACCGGCAAAGCCGCTAATACGAGTCTGAATCTTGATATCAAAATGCTTGATGATAAGGAGTTTATGAGCGCAATAAAAAATAAAAAACTTGCGCTTCCGGACGTAAAAACAGGCGAACAATTGTTGGATTTTGTAGATAAAAACCCTGACAGCCTTTTTGTTAAATATGCGAATAAATATAAAAAAGTAGCAATGCTTGAAAACTGCGTCCGCGACCCGCGCCGTTATGTAGATTTGAAAGACTTAAAAGCTTTCCGTGATAATATTGCACAGATTTCTGAAAATGCATTGAAATCCGGTGATGTAACGAAATTTATGAAAAAAGCAAAAGTATTGAAAGGTGTAAACATCCTTGCAAATGTCGGAATAAGCAGTTTCTTGCTGGCGTACGGCCTTCCAAAAGCCCAGTTTGCATTCAGAAAAATTGTAACTGGCTCTGACCTTGAACCCGGTATTGTTGATTAAAAAACGGGTATAATATAGTTATGAGGAAATCATTTACCAAATGTAACGAAATGTAACAAATCCCGTTATTGTTGAAATTGGTTGAAATTTAAATACTTTATTAATTTGTATAGCAATAACGAGAGAGCGAGTATGGTTACAACAGGTTCAATCTTAAATACGAGAATGAATTTTGCACCGAAGACTTCCGGCGGAGGCGGCGGAAACGGCGGTGTTAAAACAAACTCGCTTCAAATGACTAATATTAAACTTGCCGCAAGAACAGGCAAGCCGGGCACCGCTTCATATACATCAATGAGCAATCAAATAAACGGCAGAGCTGTTGTTATAAATGTTGGCAACGGTGAAACTAAATGTTGTAAACACGGAAAAACAAACTTCTTGGGTGCAACATTAGCAGCACTTGCTACACCTGAAGGCCAAATGCTTATGAAGGCTGGAGTAACCGGCTTACAAAAATTGTTGAAATCCGGTAATGATGGTTCTGTAAAACCAAATACAAATACTACACCTACCGGCAATGCAAGCTTGAGTTCTACATTAGACTCGCTTGTTCCGGATATTGATTTGACGAATATTGATTATGAAGCGTCTGCTAATGATTTTATGAGCCAAATGAAAGGTGCTAAAAATTCTCAAGACTTATATCAAGCATTACAGGGCGCGAAAGCTTATAGAACACAGGTTAATGCTAGAATGGCACAAATTAAGCCTAATCTTCAAAATATGACAACACAATTAGAAACCTTAAAAGGTAATGCTGAAGGCTCTATTAAAGAAGCTAAAGGCGCATTAGATGATGCTAAAGATGGCGTCGGCAAGGCTAACTCTGAGGTTAAGCAAGGTAAGACACAAGTTGAATCTGCACGTAAAGGTTACGAATCTGCTAAGGCTCAAATTAAAACCGATAATGCCGCATATAAAGAGGCGTCCGGTAAAGTAGATACCGCTACTAAAGAATACGATGCTAAGGGTAAAGCTTTATCAGAAGCTAGAACTAATTACAGCAACGCAAAAACAGTTACTCAAGAATGCACACAAGCATTGGCTACTGCAAAAACTAACACATCACAAGCATTGGCTAACTTGAATGCGCTTAAGGCACAGCAAAAACCTGGATTAGGTACGGATAGTGCTGCATTACAAGCTCAAATTGCGGACGCACAGGCACAATACGATTCAGCTAAGGCAGCAGAGGAAAGTGCACAAAAATCTCTTGATAATGCTAAAGATTCTGAAGCTAAAGCAAAAGAGGCACTTGGTGATGACAGTAAGGGTGCTGTTCAAGCATTTAACAATGCAAAAACAGCTTTATCAGAAGCGCGTAATGGATTAAAAGCTGCTGCGGAACAGTTGAAAAATGATAAAGAAATTACTCAAGACCAATATGATTTATTGAATGATAGAATGGATTCCGCACAAAAAGCTGAAACAAACCTTGAAACGCAACAAGAAAATCTGGTCAAAGCAAAAGACGCGCAGAGCGCAGCTGAACAAAAACTTAATGAACTTAATGCGAAAAAAGAAGAACTTGAAACACAAATGCACGATTACGAAGAAATGCAAAAAGCATCTGATAAATTAAGTGACTTGAGTCAATTTGAAACAAAACTTGAGCAAATGATGGCTAAAGAAAAAACTGATCGCCAAGAATTACAAGCAAAACTTGACGCTAAAAATGCTGTATCTAATGATGGTAGCCAGACAGGTAAAACAAAACGTAAAGCTGAACAACAAGAAACTAAATTAACAGGTAAGATTGCAAATATTGATGCTGGCAGTGCGCTTGATGATATCGCAAGAGATAAGGCAATGAATATTGGAAATGAAGCTGCTATGATGTCACAAACAAGAACTCATACAGAAGGACCTTTGTCTAACATAAATAATTTTGCTTCAAAAGCTACTCAACAACAAGAACAACGTGAGAATGAAATGAAGCTTAAACTGTTAAAAACAGGTGTTCCTCAAGAATTTAACGGGAAAATGGTTATGACAGGTATTGCTGACAATTATTCTGTAAACGGACAAAATTATACATTTGAAGAACTTCAAAAAGCGGTTAAAGATGGTACATTATAAAAAAAGGCCTTCGAAAGAAGGCCTTTTAGTTTATTGAATTGCTTCACAACACTCTGAACAGATGGTTTCATGGCCGGCGTGTTCGCCAAGTTTGCGGTATTTCCAGCAGCGTTCACATTTTTCGCCCTCTGCTTTTGTTACCCAAACGGTGAAGCCTTCTTCTTTGTGTTCATTCAAGACATCTGCAGGTGCGCTTTCTGCAATATGCGCTTGAGATGTAATGAAGATGTTGCAAAGTTCTGATTCGTTCGCTTTAAGAACCGCGCTGTCGTCTGATTTTACCCAAACAGCAACTTCTAAAGAGCTTCCTACCTTTTTGTCGGCTCTTAATGGTTCGATTGCGCGGGTTACAACTTCGCGCGCTTTTAGAATCTTTGTGAAATCTTCTTCAAGCTGTGCGTTTGTCCATTCAGGTTTCACTTCTACCCAGTCTGATAATAATATACTTTCAAGATTTCCTCTTTGTGCTTCAGGAACGCTCATCCACATATCTTCCGCCTGGTGTGGCATTACAGGTGCAAGCATTCTGATTAAGCTTTGTGAGATTTCAAACAGAACTGTCTGGCATGCACGGCGTGAAAGTGATTTCTTGCCCGCTGTGTAAAGTCTGTCTTTTACAATATCTAAGTAGAATGCGCTCAAATCCACTGCTGCAAAGTTTTGAAGCGCTTGGAAGTATTTGTAGAACTCGTAGTTTTCAAAACTTTCGCTCACTTCTGCCACAACTTTGTTTAGTTTGTGGAGTGCGAATTTATCAATGTTTTTGAGTTCGTCGTATTTTACGTAATCTGTTGCAGGGTCGAAATCGTAGATGTTTCCGAGTAAGAATCTTACAGTGTTACGGGTCTTTTTGAAGATTTCGACGAGCTGTTTAACGATGTTGTCGCCGATTTTGGTGTCGTTTCTGTAATCAACAGATGCGGCCCAGAGTCTTAGAATATCGGCTCCGTAGTTTTTGATAATATCGTCCGGTCTGATGTAGTTGCCTAGTGATTTTGACATTTTGCGACCGTCCTCACCGAATACAAAACCGTGTGTAAGAACCGTTTTGTAAGGCGCTTTGCCTTCTGTTGCCATAGCAGTTAAAAGTGAAGATTGGAACCAGCCGCGGTGTTGGTCGGAACCTTCAAGGTACATTTCAACAGGTGTGTGGCCGAGTTCTTCGCTGCGTTTTTCAACGACTGCTCTCCAGCTTATACCTGAGTCGAACCAAACATCCATAATGTCGTTTTCTTTTGAGATATGAACACCGCCGCATTTAGGGCATTTGAAGCCTTGCGGAAGAAGTTCTGCGGTTGAGCGTTTAACCCACGCGTCTGAACTTTCTTTTTCAAAGATTTCTGCAACGTGGTTGATTGTTTCGTCGGTTACGATAACTTCACCGCAGTCGTCGCAGTAGAAAACAGGGATTGGAACGCCCCATGCGCGCTGGCGGGAAATACACCAGTCTGTGCGGTTTTGAACCATGTTTGAGATACGTGCTTCGCCGCTTGCCGGAATCCATTTTACGCCTTTGATTGCTTGAAGTGTTTCTTCTCTGAATTTATCAACTTTAACGAACCATTGCGGAGTTGCGCGGTAGATTACAGGGTTTTTACATCTCCAGCAGTGCGGGTAGCTGTGTTGAATATCTTGTTGTGCAAGAAGTGCACCGCAACTTTGAAGTTTTTCGATAACGATAGAGTTTCCTTTGTAGTACGGAACGCCTTCCAAATCCTTGTCCTGAACAGCTTCTGTCCAAACTCCGCGGCTGTCTAGCGGTGAAAATACGTCGATTCCGTATTTGCATCCTACTTCATAGTCCTCAAGCCCGTGGCCCGGAGCTGTGTGAACCGCGCCTGTTCCGGCTTCAAGTGTTACGTGTTCGCCGAGGATAATCGGGGATTTTCTGTCTACAAGCGGATGTTTTGTGTTTAAAAGTTCTAAATCCGCTCCTGTGCAAGAGCCGATTACGTTAATTTCAGACTCTTCCCACTGAACGTCTGCGAGGAATGCACCGAGCAAGCCCTGTGCGATTACGTAAACATCGCCGCCACGCGTGAAGAATGTGTATTCAAATTTCGGGTGCATAGAAATCGCCATGTTTGACGGAATTGTCCACGGGGTTGTTGTCCAGATTACCGCATATATTGGACCGTTATCGGTTCCGACTAAGTTTTGGATTTTTTTTGTAGACTCGTCGTCAAACTTAAATCTTACATAAATTGAGGTTGAAGTGTGGTCTGCGTATTCAACTTCCGCTTCTGCAAGCGCTGTTTCGCAGGAGGCGCACCAGTAAACAGGTTTTAAACCTTTTTCGATGTATCCTTTTTTATACATTTCGCCGAAAACTCTAACCTGTTCAGCTTCGTAAGCCGCATCAATCGTCAAATAAGGGTGTTCCCAGTCGCCCCAAACGCCTAAGCGTTTAAATTCGCTTTCCTGTCCTTTAAGGTTTTTGTGTGCGAATTCGCGGCATTTTTCGCGAAGTTCTGCAGGGGTAAGCGCAGAGCGTCCGCCTTTGATGTTTTTTACAACAGCGTTTTCAATAGGAAGTCCGTGGCCGTCGTAGCCCGGAACATAAGGTGCGTAGAAACCCTTTTGTGCTTTATATTTAGTTAAAATATCTTTTAAGATTTTGTTTAGGGCGGTGCCGACGTGAATCTTTTCACTGCTCAAGTATGGAGGGCCGTCGTGGAGAATAAATTTGTTTGCTTTATCGCGTTGTGCGATGTTTTTTTCGTAAATATTGTTTTCTTCCCAGAATTTTTGGATTTCCAGCTCTCTAACCGTAGCGTTTGCGCGCATTGCAAGCGTGGTTTGCGGGAGGTTTAACGTTTCTTTGTAATCTTGTTTTGTTGCTTCGTTACTCATATTTATTCCCTCTATTCATTATTTTTTTGTTCTTCTATATAATTTTTCATTTTATCATAATCAAATTGGTTTTCCCAGCGTGCAATAACGACAGTTGCAACGCAGTTGCCGATTAAGTTTACTGTTGTGCGGCCCATATCAAGAATATGATCAATCCCTAAAAGTATT
Organism: uncultured Candidatus Melainabacteria bacterium; assembly: GCA_947090755.1. Lineage (GTDB taxonomy): Bacteria > Cyanobacteriota > Vampirovibrionia > Gastranaerophilales > Gastranaerophilaceae > Gastranaerophilus. Next base: position 31,869 of record CAMUPF010000001.1, read on the forward strand.
GCTACACCCAGAATAGGGATATTAAAACTTGCAAGTGTGCCGGCAAGAACGATTAAACCTACACGCGGAACGCCGGCAACGCCTTTGCTTGTAAGCATAAGTGCTAACATTATGATTAATTGTTGTTCAAAACTAAGATGAATCCCTGCGATTTGTGCGGAAAACATTACTGCAATAGCAAGATATAAGGTGCTTCCGTCAAGGTTAAAAGTGTAGCCGGTAGGCATCACAAATCCGACAATATTCTTCGGAACCCCGAAGTTTTCCATAATTTCGATAGCTTTCGGGAACGCGGCTTCGGAACTTGCTGTTGAAAAAGCCAGTAATGCCGGTTCTTCCAATGTTCTTATAAGCGCGCGGAAAGAAATTTTCGCTATTTTACAAGCAATTATCAATACGAGAAATACAAAGATTGCCAGCGCTGCGTAAAGGCTGAAAATCACCTTGAAATAACTGCCTAAAACTTTTATTCCATTCATTCCGATAGTGTATGAAATCGCACCGAAGATACCGATAGGTGCAAAATACATAACATATTCCGTGAATTTAAACATTATTTTGCTTACAGATTTTAATAAGTCCAGAACCGGCTCTGCGGGTTTCCCAACGGTGCAGATTGCAAGTGCGAAGAAAATTGAAAATACAACAATTTGAAGTAAATTGCCGTTTGCCATTGCGTCAACTATGCTTGTCGGAAAAATATTTATGACCATGTCGTTGATTGATGTATGTGAATCCGTTGCGGCCATAAGGCCTGCAGCCTGAATGTTTCCGGTTGTTGCACCGAGGGTGAAACCAACACCGGGCTTAAAAATGTTACCTGCAACAAGCCCTATGAATAACGCCAGAGTAGTTACAATCTCAAAATAAATAATGGTTTTAAGCCCTATTTTACCAAGTTGCTTGACGCTTCCGTGTCCGGCGATGCCTACAACCAGCGTTGCAAACAGAAGCGGTGCGATAATCATTTTAACCATTCGGAGGAAAATTGTTGCGAACGGCTGCATTTTAATAGCCCAATCAGGCGCAATAGCACCAAAAATTATCCCCAGAATTAATGCTAAAAATATTAATAACGTCAGTTTACTGTGTTTCAATTAAAAGCACCTCAAAATTATTATATTATAAACAAATTTCAACACAATAAAACGGGTGTGTTTGTTACATTTGTTATAAAATGCAGTTGACATATTGTAAAACATGTTACATAATAAGAAAAAAGAAAGGATAGCTAAATGAACAAGAAAGTATTAAGTTTATGCGGGGGGGGGGGGGTGTTTTCTTAACCGGTCGTCTTGCGCATTCACGATGGCCGAAATCCTGTTATCCCTAACAATCATCGGTGTGGTCGCTGCGATAACACTTCCGTCGCTGACCGGCAATATTAATGAACGCACTTGGAATACGCAAAGAAAAGCTTTATATGCGCGTATGTCGCAGGCAATAGCCCTAATGCCTGCGTTGAATGGATACGGAACTTTGACCGAAGACGAAAATAAAAGCGTTACTGCAGACACCGCGGCCGAAACCTTCGTCACCGAAGGTCTGAGCAAAGTTCTAAAAATCAATAATATCTGTGACAGTGACCACCTTGCGGACTGTGGTATGCCCGCTAAAATTACGGCGTTAAACGGTAGTATTCCTTATTCCTCCTTCCCGAAAACTCTTGTTCAATTTAACGGAAGTTTTAATATGTCTTTTACAAGCGGGTATTGGTCACAGTTTAGTTATTCACAGACCGATACAAAAGCCGCGGCGTTTGAAACCGTTAACGGTGAATCAATTGCTGTGTTTTATAATCCGCGCTGTCAGCAAAAAACCGAAGGGGCAGGGTATTATGTGGGGCCTAAAATGTGTGCCAATTTTGTCTATGACTTGAACGGGGCTAAAGGGCCAAATACTGTTGGTAAGGATATTGGATTTATTACGGCTCTTTATCCTTCTGATTCTGTCGTTGTAGCACCAATGCCTTTGAATCGTTCACCGGGTAGGGCACCGCAAAAGAATGCGTCTGCAATGTGTTATAATTTTGATTCAGAAAGCAGAATGCCAAATAACGAAGAATTAATGTCAATTTTTTATAATAAACCTTTGGTTGGCGAAGGCCAATATTACGATACTTGGTCAAATGATTTATACAATGATATTTATACTGCATACAGTATGCATTTATTGACCGGTAAAATGAATGTGCGTGAACGCAATCATGACGACGTAGTTCTCTGCATAAGACGCTAAAAAGAAAGCCCCGATTGGGGCTTTCTTATTTTGCTAATGCTTTTTTGTGTCCGAGAAAGGCTCGCGATAAGAAACGTGAGCGAGCCTTTTGAGTGGCGTATTAGACAGCGCAGCCACAGTGCGGCCTCACGTGAGTGAGGACGGCAGGTGGCGGAGAACTGCTTTTTTGACTTCTTCGATTATTTTTGCGGCCGCCGCTTCCGGTGTCAGGTTTTCCATTTCACCGGTTGAACGGGTTTTGAATTCAACAAGTCCTTCTGCGATTGTTTTACCAACAGTTACGCGGAACGGGAAGCCGATAAGGTCCGCATCTTTGAATTTTACGCCTGCACGCTCGTCACGGTCGTCGATTACGACTTCTATGCCGGCGTTTTGCAGTTCGTTATAGATTTTTTCTGCGACTTGCATTTGAAGTTCGTCTTTTGTACTTACCGGAATAACGATTGCATGATATGGTGCGATTGCAATCGGCCATTTGATACCGTGCTCGTCGTTATGCGCTTCAACTGCCGCAGCGGCTGTTCTTGAAATTCCGATACCGTAGCAGCCCATAATATAAGGTTTTGTTTTACCGTCAGCGTCAGTGTAAACGGCGTTCATTGGTTTTGAATATTTTGTGCCGAGTTTGAAAATGTTACCGACTTCAATACCTTTAGTTACGAATAACGGTTTGCCGCATTCAGGACAGAAGTCACCTTGTTCAACAAGTCTGATATCAGTCACGATTTCCGGCATTTGAATATCTGCTCCGAAGTTTGCCCCAACCATGTGCTTGTCTTTTTGATTTACGCCGACAACAAAGTTTTTCAAATCTTTGACGGTTTCATCTGCAACGATTGTAATGTTTTTCATTCCGTTTGGTCCGATGAACCCTTTTGCCGCATCAAAACCGTTTTCCTGCATAAGTTCTTCGATTTCTGCCGCAACTGCGATTCTGATATCCATTGCACCGACTGCGTTCATAAGTTTGGTTTCTTCAACGGTTCTGTCTGCACGGATAAGTGCAAGAACAGGTTTTTTGTCAGCAATATAGACAAGAGTTTTTAAAATTACGGTTGGTTCTATGTGTAAAAATTCACAGAGTTCATCAATAGAATGTGTGTTTGGCGTGTCGATAATTTCAGCTTTAGACCATTTGCCGGTCGTGTTTACAGCCGGAAGGTTTGAAACCGCGTGGTTAGAGTTTGCGGAGTAATCGCAGGAGTTGCAGTAGAAAACATCGTTTTCACCGGCGTCAGTGTCTGTAATTACCATAAATTCGTGTGAAACGCTTCCGCCGATTGCGCCTGAATCTGATTGAACCATTTTTGTTTCAAGTCCGCAGCGTTCAAAGATTCTGGTGTATGCGCGGGCCATATTTTGATATTCTTTATCAAGTCCTTCTTCTGAAGTGTCGAAGCTGTATGCGTCTTTCATGATAAATTCGCGGCCTCTTAAAAGTCCGTATCTCGGGCGGACTTCATCGCGGAATTTTGACTGTATCTGATATAAGTTTACAGGCATTTGTTTATATGATTTTAGTCCGTCGCGTGCAATAGACGTGATAACTTCTTCGTGCGTAGGGCCCAGACACATAACGCGATCGTGGCGGTCTTTTAATCTCATAAGTTCTTTACCGTAAGCATCCCAGCGGCCGGATTCCTGCCAGAGTTCCTGCGGCTGAACGAACGGCATTAAAAGTTCTTGTGCGCCTGCGTCGTCCATTTCTTCACGAACGATTGTTTCAACTTTTTTCAAAACTCTCCACATTAAAGGTAAAAAGTTGTAAACGCCGCTGGTTAATTTTCTGATATAACCTGCGCGTGCGAGCATTTTATGTGAAATAACTTCCGCGTCAGACGGAAATTCACGTAACGTTTGTACAAATAATTTAGACATTTTCATAATGTTAATTCCTCTGCTTCTATTTTAATATTTTAATGTTAGCACAAAAACATTGACATGAATAAAAACATGTTACATAATGAGGGTAAATGAAAGCCGCCTGAGGCGGTACTACAATTGAACCCGAGTGAAACTTGGGAGAAAGGAATTTATGAAAAACGGTATTGTAAGTATTTATGCAGGGGGGGGGGGGGCCTCTCTTAGGTAAAGTGAGTGGGGCGTTCGCGCCTAATGTCATGCTGAACTTGTTTCAGCATCTATCCCGTGTTGCGTCATTGGACAGATCCCGAAACAAGTTCGGGATGACGATAAAAGGATTCACAATGGCGGAAATCCTTTTATCCCTAACAATCATCGGGGTGGTTGCTGCGATAACATTGCCGAGTTTGACCGGTAATATTAACGAACGCACTTGGAACACGCAGCGAAAAGCGCTTTATGCAAGATTTAGTCAGGCTATCGCGCTAATGCCGGCACTAAATGGTTACGGAACTTTGGCCGAAGGCAACGAGTCAACGTCAGCCGTAGACACGGCCGCTGAAACCTTCGTCACCGAAGGCTTATCAAAAGTTTTGAAGATTAACAACATTTGTGATTCTGAAAATTTACAGGATTGTGGGCTGGCAAGCAAAATAACACTTTTGAACGGCTCAACAAAAGCTTTCCCGAAAAAAATGAGTGAGTTAAACTCTTTGTTGACAAGTAATTCGTTAATGTTTGACACAAAAGCGGCAGCGTTTGAAACTCAAAACGGGGAAAGCATTGCGGTTTTTTATAATCCGAACTGTACTTCGGATATGAATGAAACTTCGGATTTTTATTCACAGCCTAAAATGTGCGCCAACTTTATCTATGACTTGAACGGTAGTAAAGGTCCTAACACTTTTGGCAAAGATTTGTGGATAATGACGGCATTATATTCTTCTGATAGTGTTGTGGTTGCACCAGTTTCTACCACTTCGGATACAGCAACTCCTTCTGCAATTCAAATGTCGATGAATATTAACAAAAAATGTACAGCTATAGACAGCGATAGCAGATTACCAAATAGAGAAGAATTGGCTTCGCTATTTTATAATAAAGATTTAGTGACATTTAAGTCCTCAGTAGGCAACACTCCGGAAGATTTTTGGGCGGCACCTGTACAACCAACTTCAAGTACGGCATTCTGTTTACGCTTAAGTACCGGTAAATGGCTTCTGGGGTGTACTGCTGGAAATGGTAGTGTTCGCTGTGTGAAACGCTGGTAATTTACTTTTATGCCCAAATTTGATATAATTGGCTTATGAGTGAGAAATTTCAAGAGGATTTTATTTCGACTGTTAGTCACGAATTGAGAACTCCCCTGACTTCTATCAGGGGGTTTTCGCAAACCATGCTTAATTCGTGGGATAAACTGGATGATGAGAGCAAAAAAAAGTTTCTTAAAATTATTGAGGAACAGTCAAACAGGCTTATTCATCTTGTCGAAAATATGCTTGCGGTTACGAAATTGCAGGCTTGCAGTGACAAATTTTTACTAAAAGAAGTCAGCCCGCGAAAGTTTATTGATACGGTTGTGGCAATTGTCGGAAATCAGTATAAAACCCGTAAGTTTCTTGTCAGCCAGTTTAAAAACCTGCCGTCTATCCTTGTTGATGAAGATAAATTTCAACAGGTTATGACAAATATTATCGAAAATTCTGCGAAGTATTCGTTTGAAAACACAACGGTGACAATTGATTTGACGATTAAGGCCGATTTCGTATCTATAAAAGTGACTGATAACGGTTACGAAATCGACGAGAAAGATTATGAAAAGATTTTTCAGAAATTTTCGCGGCTGGATAACCCGCTTACACGGCAGGTTCAGGGAAACGGCCTCGGACTTTATATTACTAAAAATCTTGTTGAAAAAATGGACGGAAAGATTATTGTTACCTCAAAAGATAATTTTACTTCTTTTGAAGTGCTTTTCCCTATTTACAATATTGAAAGGCAGGCGAGTTTTAAATGCGTACAGTAACTTTGATTATTGATAAACGAAAAGAGCTTTCAACAAAGTATAAAAAACTGTTGAAAGATAAGAACAATGATTGTTTTGTTACGAAAAATCTTATTTCTGCGATGAAGACTATTCAGGATTACGAACCGGATTTAATTTTGATATCTGATAGTATTGATAGCGATTTGCCGGATTATTGCAAGAAGATTCGTGCGCTGACTTATGACACACGCCCTATTATTGTTGCGCTGTCAAAATCTGATGACATTGCAGACAGACTGGATATTTTAAGAAGCGGCGCGGATGATTTTATCAGCGAACCTGTCAATGCGGAAGAGTTTGTAATGCGTATTAAAGCCCATCTACGCCGTGAGTATGAGTCAAATCTTGATACTAAAAAGAGTCTGCCTAACCGCAGTTATTCTATGCGTGCCCTAAAACGCATGATTGCCTCAAAAGAACCGCTTGCTGCGCTTCTTGTCAGTATTGATAACTTTTTTAATTATAAAGAAAATTATACGGAACTGGCGTCAGATAAACTTATTCAAACTTACTGGGCGATTATTAAATCTGCGATTGAAGAAGACGATTATTTCGGTGAAATCAAAGAAAATGAGTTTCTTATTATAACAGATCGCGAAAAAGCTGAGGCAGTTGCTAATTATTTGATTTATGCGTTTGAAACTGTTTCGACAAAGTTTTACTCTATTGAGGACAATAAACGCGGCTATATGATGATGAAAGGCGATAATCAAGCCGGACGTCGTTCTAATTTTGTTCATACGACAATCGGTGTTGTGACAAATGAATTTGTTCCATATAAAGACGCGGCGCAACTCTTTAATGCTCTTGTACAAATCCATAAACTTGCAAAATTTCCGTCAAAATCTAATTATTTAATCGAACGGCCGCAGATTTCGGGTGAAACCTCCATTGATTTTACGGTGAATAAGCGCGTGATAATAAGCGAAAAAGACGAGGCGCTTACTGTATTATTGAAGACAATTCTTGATTTGCAAGGTTATGAAGCGGAGATTCTTTCAGACGCAGACAAGATTCTGGAAGCCACAGAGCCGCCGGCGCTTATTATTTTGGACGCGGGTGAACTTGAAACATTAGAAGGACTTTCACATTGTAAGAATATCAAATCGCGCTTTGCCGCTTCAAAAGTGATTCTAACCTCTATCCTGCACGATAAGGAATTAGTTTTAAACAGCGGTGCTGATTTATATTTACCAAAGCCATACGAACTTTCAACACTTATTAAATGGGTAGAAACCCTTATGCGGGAAGTCTAAAGGCTCATCTTGTAACAAAACTTAATAATCTAAAACAAAAAAGGCAATTTTCACAAAACCAAATACTTTATATAAGTGTAAAAGGTTACAAAGGTTAGTTTAAAAAGTTATTGGTAGGTGATTGCTATGTGTCTCTTTATGATACTGACGCGTAAGTTATTCCTCATACGTCAAAAGTATGATGTGAACGCAAAAATCATGAATATAACAAGGAAGATTACGGATCTTCAGAGATACGCTTCGAACATCGCTGACGGTAAGGTTTCCGCTCAAGAGATGTACGATGTTCCGACAAAACTTTTCGGACGTCAATCAATCTTCCAACAATATGCTCATAACAGGTCATTACAAATGGCTAATATGCAGATGGCGACAATGGCGCCGATGATGGCTATGCAAATGCAGAACGTCAATCCGCAGTATCAAGCTCTTTATCAGCAAAATATGTTTATGAATTTATACAAAGAAGCCCGCAAAGAGGCCGCGCAAGAAGAACAAAAACTTCTCAATGAACAGGAAAAAGAACTTGTTCTTGAAAAAGAAAAACTTCAAGCGTTAGCTCAAGAGTACGACGTTGAACTTAAAGGTCTTAACGAAGCAATGCCTCGGGCGTTTGAAATAGTGAAACCGAATATAGCGTAGTTAGTGTGTGTTGAAAACGTGAAGTAGTGTAGTTTGCTTAAATTTTTATTCCTAATTTATTTATAAGATAAAATCTTATCCTATCCTTAACTAACCATTTTTAAGGCCGAAATTTTTCGGCCTTTTCATTTTTATTTTGCTTTTTGTGCAAGTTTAAATTTTATTAATTTGTTCAGAATTCCTTGCGGCAGGTGAGATATAAGTTCTGCCGCTTTGGCGTCAAGGCCGACGGTATAACTCGGGCGCGGATTTTTCGCACTGTCGGCTTTTATAACAGTTTGAACCACTTTTTCAACCGGTAAACCTTTAACCCCGTTTGCTTTCGCATTCTTGACCATAAATTTTATTTCTTTGTTGTAGTCAGTGCAGGTTGAAAAAGATTTTTCGTTTTCGTTGATGGATTTTTCCCAGAGTGGAGTCGCGATAGCCCCCGGTTTAATAGAAATAACTTTAATATCCTTTTTTATTTCAAGCTGTAATGCGTTAAACATTATATCCAGTGCGCGTTTTGACGCCCCGTAAGGTGCGATAAATGGGAATATTCCGAAACTCGACATTGAACTAATATTGATGATTTTGCCGCCATCAAGTATTGGCAAAAGGCGCTGCGAAAGGTCAATGTGTGCAAAAACATTTACTTCAAACTGCCGCCGGAGTTCATCGACTGGTAAATGTTCCATTGCGCCTGCGACAACACAGCCCGAAACATTTATAAGCGTATCAATTTTATCGGTCTTTGATTTTATAAATTCTGCAGCCTGAGCGATTGATTCAGGCCTGTTCGAGTCAATAAAAAACGGGATTGCCTGAGCAGGCAATTCGTTGAGTTTCTCGGCATTCCGGTAGCCGGCAAAAACTGTGTTATTAATAGCAAAATATTCGCATAGAGCCTTGCCGATTCCGGATGTCGCGCCTGTTATTATATAAATCTTTTTCATGTTCTATACCTCTTAAAAATAAAACGGGAAGTTTATGGGGGGACTTCCCGTTTGAGTATAGCACATAGAAAGGATGATTAATAGTTTTCGCTATGCTCCATAAAGTATCCTTGAGGATGTCCGCAAACCGGACATTTGTTGGGAGCTTCGCAGGAACGGCATAAAAAGCCGCATTTTGAACATTCCCATAAAATTTCTTCTTCTTTTTTGAACATAGTTTTGTCTTCGATTTCTTCTAAAAACGCTTCAAAACGTTCGTGGTGCATGCCTTCGATTTCAGCAACATGACTAAACTGCATTGCGATTTCGCGGAAACCTTCTTCTTCGGCTTCTTTTGCAAATGTTGGATACATCGTGAAATGTTCATAAGCTTCATTTTCAATGCAATCTTTAAGGTTTGTTATTGTATCGGAGATGTTGCCGTCGTGAAGATGTTTAAACCAAACTTTTGCGTGTTCTTTTTCGTTGTCTGCCGTTTCTTCATAAATCTTTGAAAGTTCTACATAGCCTGCCTTTTTAGCTTCAGACGCATAAAAAGTATATTTGTTCCTTGCGTGTGCTTCGCCTGTGAACGCAGTCAATAAATTTTTTTCTGTTTTTGAACCGTGAAAATCCATTTTGTCCTCCTTAGTGTATTTGAATTATAAAATTTCAGTGTGTATTTTACATAAGTAAACATAGTTAGTTTAGTCAGGCAATTTTTGGCCGGATTTTGTTTTACTAAAAGTATGGCAGTAGTGTGTTCTGATAACAGTCATATGAAAAATCCGAAATGGAGTGTCGGCGTGTTGAATGTTCCGAATTCGCACCCGAATGTTGTGCTGTATTCACCGCGAAAAGCAGAACATGATTTCAGACAAATGGATCAGGATATATACGAAAGCCGTGGAAAATATTCTTATCTGGATAATAAGAAAACGCCCAAATCTTTGTGGGTATTTCTTGGATTAGGCGGCGGTTTCGGGCTTTATAAACTTGTGCGTTTTTTGATGAAAAAATAATTTCTCATGCCTGCTTTTTGTGATAGAGTATATACTATAAGAGTTAATATTTTGGGAGCCGATATGACGGGTATTTTAATGCCCGAAATTTTATCGGCTTTTCTTTATATAGAATTTAGTCCGGGGCTTGAACATCTCACTCTTGTATGTTAGAATGTTATTGCTCAGGGCGGATGTTAATTTTGTTCCTACATTTTTTATAAACGGGAGAATTGACTCTGACGAACCCGAAGTATACCCGCCGATTTTTTAATCGCCAGCGGGAAACGGAATGGTTCGAGGCGTTCACCCACCTGCGAGACCAGCAGGTAACAAAATCGCGTCCGCTTCGGGCTTTTATTTTATTTTTACTTATGAAGAAACTGTTTAAAATAAATTCTAAATATTCGCCTGCGGGCGACCAGCCTAAGGCCATTGAACAGCTTGTTGAGGGCCTTGAAGCGGGTATGGATTCGCAAACACTGCTCGGGATTACGGGGTCGGGTAAGACTTTTACTATCGCAAATGTAATTGAAAAGGTTCAAAAACCTACGCTGATTATTGCACACAACAAAACTCTTGCGGCCCAGTTGTATAACGAGTTTAAGGAACTTTTCCCTGATAACGCGGTTGAATATTTCATCAGTTATTACGATTACTACCAGCCGGAGGCTTATATCCCGCGTACGGACACTTATATCGAAAAATCAGCCTCTATTAACGAAGAAATTGACCGTTTGCGCCATAATACGACCAGAAGTCTTTATGAACGAAATGATGTTATTATAGTCGCGTCTGTAAGCTGTATTTATGGTTTGGGCTTGCCGGAAAACTATTTCCGCGGGTCTGTTGAAATTAAACTTGGCGATTGTATCGATCGCGACGATTTGATAAAACACCTTGTGTCTATTCAGTATACAAGAAACGATTTAGTGCTTGAACGCGCTACATTCCGCGCACGCGGTGATGTCGTTGAAATTATGCCTGCCTATGAAAAAGTTGTTACCCGTATTCAATTCTTTGGTGATGAAATAGAAAAAATAGTCAGAATTGATAATGTAACCGGCGAAATTCTTGAGATTTGCGATAAAGTTGTTATTTATCCGGCGGTTCACTATCTTTCTTATGATGAGAACGAGGACGAAACCCTAAAACTTATTCGTCAGGAACTCAAAAACAGACTTGTAGAATTGGAAAGCCAGAACAAGCTTATCGAGGCGCAAAGACTTGAACAGCGCGTTAAATATGATATGGAAATGATTAAGGAGATGGGCTATTGTTCCGGAATTGAAAACTATTCCAGAATCATTGAACGGCGTCCGCCGGGTTCACCGCCTGCAACCCTGCTTGACTATTTTCAGGGCGAATTCTTGACAGTAATCGACGAAAGCCATGTTACACTTCCGCAGTTGAAAGGTATGTCACACGGTGACGCCGCAAGAAAAGATGTTTTGATAGATTACGGATTTAGGCTGCCGTGTGCAAAGGATAACAGGCCGCTTACAGATGACGAGTTTTTTGCCCGTGTTGGTAAAAAAATCTATATTTCAGCGACCCCTGGTGAGTTTGAAAAATCGACATCCTCTCAATCGGTTGAACAAATTATCAGGCCGACAGGGCTTGTTGACCCTAAAATCCATATCAGGCCTATTGCCTCACAAATTACTGACTTGAAGGCGGAAATCCTGAAACGTGCGGAAAAAGATGAACGTGTTTTAATTACCACGTTGACTAAACGTATGGCCGAGGATTTGACTGATTATTTTATTCAGGAAGGTATTCGTGTCCGGTATTTACATAGCGAAATCCAGTCAATCGAACGTGTTGAAATCTTGCGTGACCTGCGTCTTGGAGAATTTGACGTGCTGATTGGGGTAAACCTTTTACGTGAGGGGCTTGATATTCCCGAGGTTTCACTTGTCGCGATAATGGATGCCGACAAAGAAGGATTTTTACGTTCAGAAACCAGTTTGATACAGACAATTGGCCGTGCCGCACGTAACGCTTGCGGTGAAGTTATTATGTATGCGGATAAAATCACGGATTCAATGCAAAAAGCAATCGATGAAACCGAGCGCCGTCGCGAAATCCAACTTGCCCACAATAAAAAATACGGAATTATCCCGCAAACAATCAAAAAACCGGTCGAAAATAACCTGTTGTCGCTTGTTGCAAGCTATCGCGATCTTGAAGATGTAGTTGCGGAAGAAATGGTTGAAATGGGCATTGATACCAAAGACCTGCCAAAACTTATTGATAAACTTGAAAAAGATATGCATAAAGCCGCTAAAATTCTTGATTTTGAACGTGCTGCAGAAATCCGTGATAAACTGAAAAAACTGCGCGAAATGGTTAAGAAATAATTATTCTAAATAGAGCACCTTTGTTCTCTTCGCTTTCAACTTCTATTTTCCAGCCGTGCATATCGCAAAATTTCTTTGTAACCGCAAGTCCGAGGCCGGTAGAATTTTCTTTATTTTTGTTGTTTGGAGCCTGCGTAAACTCTTTGAAAATGCGTTTCTGGCTTTTTTTAGGGATCCCGATTCCATAATCGCGAACCTCAATAATCTTATTTATGTCACTTATTCGTGACGTTATTTCTATTTTGTCACTATATGGTGAAAATTTTATTGCGTTACTTAGTAAATTAATTAAAATCTGTGCGACTTTTCTGTAATCTGCTTTTAGTGTGAAATTTTCTATATTTTGTATAAGCTGTAAATTTTTTTTCTTTAGTAACGGCGAAACAATGTTGTTGACTTCAAAAAACAACTGTTCGACCTCAAATTCTGAAAGATTCAGCGTATAATTATCTTTTGAATAGTCAAGAATATCGTTAATCATATTTAGAAGATTCAAACCTGATGTTTGTATTTCAAGTAAGAAATCCTTTTGTTTTTCGCTTATATCTCCGCCGACTCCCTGTGAAAGAAGTTCCGAGTAGCCTATTATTGCATTGAGAGGTGTCCGTAACTCATGGGTGACACTTGCAAAGAAATTGCTTTTTGCTTTATTCCGGCTGTCGTGTGAGAGAATCCCTTCTTGTAGAGCGGCTATTTGCCCTGACATAATAGTCTTAAACTCTCGATTCTTAATTTTATCTGCGATGATTTCGCTTACCAGTTTAAAAAAATCGTTATTTTGTGCGTTTTTGAGTACAATATAGCCGAATGTCACGTCCTGAATTTTTAATGGAAACGCTGGTTCTTGTGCCGGTTTCGTCTCAAAAATTTCAGCTTGAACCCCGCAATCCTCTTTGAGTATTGCGAAAATTTCGTTTATATCATCAGTGTTTATAATCTTAGATAATGTGGTCAGCATAAGCAATATAAGGCAGGTTCCTGTAATGTCCTTCGTAATCTAATCCGTAGCCGACAACAAATTTGTCATCCACGTCAAAACAGTAGTAATCCGGTGAAACTTCAGTTTTTCTGGTCATTTTTTTGTCTAAAAGTGAGCAAAAAACAGTACTTTTTGTATGGAAATTCAGATTGATGAAGTCAATTAAAAATTTGGCGGTAAGACCGGTATCAACGATATCTTCAATAATCATAACGTTTTTACCGTTTAAATCAGGCAGCGCGATATCAACCGCGTTGACTTTGCCGGTAGTGGTTGTTCCGTTTCCGTAACTGGAAAGACGGATAAATTCCATTTTTACAGGCATATTAAGCTTTTTAACCAAATCTACGGCAAACATTACAGCGCCTTTTAAAACACAAATGGCATAAACTTCTTCGCCTTTATAGAGTGAGTTAAGTTTGCCGGCTAATTCGCCAATTTTTTTCTGAATCTCTTCTTCTGATATCAAAACCTTTAAATCTTTAGTGTCCATATATTCTCTCCAATCTTAAAATGTGTGTCGGGTGGTCTTTAACCTTTATTTTTTCGCTGATTCCAAGTGTGGGTGCCCAGAGGATTTCGCTGCCTTCGCATAAGAAAAGCATTTCGTCGCGTCTGTCTTTTGGAACGCCTTTATAATTTAGATATTTTTTTAGTTTTTGCGAACCGTTCGCGCCAAGCGGATGGATTGTGTCACCGTCTTTGCGTGAGCGTATTTGGTACTCGCTTACACCTGAAAGGTCAACGTATGCGATTCCTTCGCTGTCCGGCGGGAAACTTGCCGGTTTTTCCGTGCATTCTTCTATGCTTATATTATAAACCCTGTGTTCATTTATTAATCGAATTTCTTTTTCGCTTGCAAAAAGAAGGGTTCCGCTAGTAACGGAAAGGGTTTTACCGTTTTTAGTCCGTGCGTTTTCGTTAATAAAATTAACGATTTCTTCAATCCGTTTTTTGTCGTATTCAAATCCGTTTTCGATTAAAAGATTGTAAACAATCCGGTTCTGGAGCGCGCCGGAGTATTTAATAAAATTTTGCGTATTAAACTTATCTTGCAAGGTTTTGAGATATTCGTTTATGATTTCTGCATCATTTCTGGCGTTCTCGCTTAAATTATTTATCGCAGCTTTTGTATCTTTATTGATTTTTTCAAGTTCCGGCAGAATGTTTTGTCTGATAAGGTTTCGTTTGTATTTTGTGTTGTTATTTGAACTGTCACTATTTGGTGAAAGTTTATGCTCGTCGCAATATTGCTCAATTTCCGCGCGGTAGGTTGTCAAAAGCGGACGATAAAAGATTCCGCGGGCAGGTGCAATGCCTTTAAGCCCTTCGATACCCGTACCTTTGGCAATGCGGTATAGCAAGGTTTCCGCATTGTCGTCAGCGTTGTGGGCTGTTAAAACAAATTTTGAGTTAAATTTCTCAGCGCATCGTTCAAAAAATTCATAGCGCGCTTCGCGCGCCGCAGTTTCAGTATGTGGAATATCCGAAGATAAAATTTCAGAGTAGAATTCGACTCCGCGTTCAATACAAAATTTCCTGCAATTTTCTTCTTCTTTTCGGCTTTCTTCGCCGCGCCAATTGTGGTTAAGATGAATAGCCACCGGCTTTATGTTCAGTTCAAGCAGTACATTAAGCAGGCACATTGAATCAAAACCGCCTGAAAATGCGACCAGAACGTTGTTTTGGATTGAATGTTGCTTTAAAAATGCTTCTATTTTACTTTTGAGCATTTGAGAATTTTTTTACACCTTCTCTAATTTCAACGGAATCTACGCCCAATTGTTCCAGCGCTTTCATTGCAAGGCTTGTAGGCTCTGTTGTGATGGCCAGAAGCATGTGTGAAGATTCGATTT
Source organism: uncultured Candidatus Melainabacteria bacterium (assembly GCA_947090755.1). Taxonomy (GTDB): domain Bacteria; phylum Cyanobacteriota; class Vampirovibrionia; order Gastranaerophilales; family Gastranaerophilaceae; genus Gastranaerophilus. The sequence goes on from CAMUPF010000001.1 coordinate 47,031, forward strand.
TTGTTTTGTTTTCTTTTTTAGCGATATGCCATGCGGTTTCAAGGACGCGTTTTGCACGTGCTGTGAACGTGATTTCACGGTCGTAGTATTCATTACCGAAACCTACGATATTTTCGACGACATCGCGGGCTTCTTTGATTGTAATTTCAAGTTCTTTTAAAACTTTGGAGCCAATACCTGTCGGTTCGCCAATGATACCGAGTAAAAACATTTCGGTACCGACTGTGTTGCGGCCGATACGACGTGCTTCTTCTTTAGCAAGCCGAAGAATCGTGAGGGTTTCCGGCATTTGTTTTTCAATTGGTTTAATAATCGCATGTGCTAAATCATCGTCTGAAATCCTAAATTCTTTGATTATGTCGTATGCAACGCCTTTTTTAGCCTTGAGAATCCCGAGTATTATGTGTTCGGGGAGCACCACTGAGGAGCCGAGTTCTTTTGCGGTTTGAAGCGCCAAATTCATTGTTTTGAAGGCATTTGGCGTGAAAATAATCTGTCTGCCTTCATATTCGGATTTTCTTGACTGAACATTTTTTAACTTCGTGTCAAACCCTTCGCTTGTAATTCCGAAGTCTTCAAGAATACTGTATAAATTGCTAGTCTTATCTTCAAGTATCGATGATAAAATTTGCTCTGTACCAAGAATTTCATAGTTTGATGTTGAAAGTTTTGCGACCGCACGTTCAAAGACTTTTGCGGATTCTTCGCTGTCAAAAATTGCATCAGTATCTTCGGATTTATCCTCTTCTTTTGTTTCATCTGTTTCGGGGTGCAAAATCCTTTTGATTTTTTTCTGAACGAGTTTTTGAAGCAGAGTTTTTGTATCCTCAATGTTCAATCCGAATTCTTCAAAAACTCCAATTTTGTCAAAGTTTTTATCGTTCAAGAGTGCAAGGAAAAGATGTTCATACAGAATAGTGCTGTTTCCGGAAACATTTGCGATGTCCAGCGCTCTTTTTAGGATTTCTTTATATTCACTGCCAAAATGCAATGTTCTGTTGTCAGCTTTTGATTCAATCAAATCAGGATAAAATTTTTCTGCAAGGTTTTCGTATGTGATATTTTTATTTTTGAAAATTCTCAGTGAAACACCTTTTGCTTCATATACAAGTGCAAGCAAAAGATGTTCGGGCAAAATCACGTTAAACCCGCATTCTCTAGCTATTTCTTGAGATTTGCTGACTACATTAACAGCTTTTTCCGTAAAACGTTCAAACAAATTTTTACTCCTCGTCTTCTAAGTTTTCAATATAATCTGAAACGCGTTCAAATTCTTCGTCGTCTTCAATTGTTTCGAACGAGTATTCTTCGCCGTCTTTAATGATTTCCATAAGAACTAGTTCTTCGTTTTTATTATCATCTTTTGGCAGTAAGAGTGCGTAATCTTTGCCTTCAAATTCTACGATGTTGTAGAGTTCAAATCTGACGGGATTGCCTTCTTCGTCGATAGTTTCGATAATTTTGTTTTCTTCCATAGTATAACCTTTCTTTTAATTATTTCTTGACAGGTATTGTTCCAGAATAATTCCGGCACTTTCGACGTCGACTAAACCTTTGTCTTTTCTAAAATTAATTTTTTTAGCCTTTAGGTTTTCTTCTGCGGTTTCGGAGGTAAGCCGTTCGTCTTCAAAAACAACTTCAAACCCCTGAATTAAGCCCGCAAAGTCGATACAATCCTGAGCCTGAGAACCCTGAGTTCCATCCATATTATATGGTACACCAATAATAATTTTTTTAACATTGTTTTCTTTAGCAATATTTACAATTTTGTTTACAGAATCTTTGTCGCGTGAAATATAACTGTGCCTGTTTGCTATTATATGCAGGTAGTCACTTATCGCTATACCAATGCGTTTTGTGCCCACATCAAGCGCCATGATTTTATACATAAAACCCCCATAATTGTTCAAGATAGGCAAGATTGTCTGAGATTTCTGATTCTTTATATTTCAGAAAATTGTTTTCTGTAAGCATATTTAAGAAGTACTGGAATACACTTTGTTTAAGAATAAAAATATAAAGTTCATGAAGGGAGGTTTCGCTCTGTGTAATTTTGTAAAGCGCAAGAGCGGTCTTTTCGTCGTTATCTGTAAGTTTCGTGTATGCAGTAAGTAAAATGCGTTGTTTCCAGTTTTGTTTCTCCTGCGGATAGAAGACAGAATTGAGGTTCATTTTAAGAAAATCATCAATATAAATCCCCTCAATGCATTCTGATTTAAGCTGCTTATCCAGTTCATTAAAGAAGTATTCAGTTTCGTCGCCAAAATTTCGGGTGTAGAACCATGGAAGCGTAAAATCTGCGTTGTAAATTTCTGCAATGTCTTCTAAAGTGGTTGTTTTCCCCGCAAATTTCTTTTCTAAAATCCCCTCAATGTCAAGGTCTGCAGACGGAATATCGAGAAAAATTCGTTTCCAGCAGTTGTATTCATAAGGCGGAGCGGATTTTTGGTAATTAAGTTTTTCGGCGTCAAGCATTAGTTTTTTGAAAACTTCAGGTTCGATTGTTGTTTTGAAGTCTGTACCTGTAAGTTTATCTACAAGAAAGGACGCTTCGAATTCTGAAATGGCGCTGAATCCCAGACATTCCCTGATTCCGGTATAATCATCGATTACCATGCCCACGAGCATTACCGTTTTGTTGTCGTCGTTGTGTTTTAAATATAAAAGACTGAAATTGCCCTCTCCGTCAGGCGGTATAATATAAAATTCCGCATTATTAATGATATTTTGGGCTGAACTTTGTTTCTTAGCCGCGCCGGAAAGTTTGAGTTCGGAAATGCATTTTTTTATGTTAGAGGCTGTAGTTTCATCAAGTGCCGGACTTACCTGCAGTAGTGATTCATAAGCAAATGACGATCTTGTGCTGCTGAGCATTTTTAGGGCACACAACCCGATTTCGTCTGCAGGATAACTCAAAAATATGGGAACAAGAATATTAGCAAGGTCATTCCCCTGCTGATCGCCTTCAAGCGACTCCAGTAACATCATCTGGTCTTTCGGCGGTATTGCGCTGAAAAAGTCCAGAAAATCAAGTTGGATTTCGGGATTATCCTTTGAACTTTCAAGTAATTCTTTTGTTTCCTTCTGAACGAGTTCTTCGTTGTATTCAAGGTAGGAATCATAGTTTTCCCCGTGCCAGTCAGATTTGAATGAACTTATAAGTTCAATAGCGTGAAGTTTGATATTATTTTCATTTTTTGGATTTTTTATTATACTTTCAAGTTCAGCCAGCAGTTCTGTTTCGTCCGCGTATCTTAAAAGCAGAAGTTTAATTACGGGCAGAGTTTCTTCATTGCAAAGTTTGAATTCTTTCATCAAAATTTTTACGATAGTCTGAGAATCTTCCTGTTCGTCAAGGGTTTTGAACTCTGCAGTATCGATAAGAATCGTCGAGTTTTCAAGCGCTTTTACAAGCCTTGAAACTTCGCGTTTTATCTCGAAAGCGTTTAATTGTTTAGGTGCTTCTGACATCATTTTCTGGAAATTCCCCAGAGTGTATCAATGATTTTTTGAACTTCTTCAGATGGCGCCTGTTCACTCATAATTAAATACTGTACTGCAATAAGCGTGCATTCGGAACATATATTTACGCCGGGTCCCAGAACCATCCTTAATACCTGATGATTAGGTCTGCCGCAGAAACTGCAGTATTCAACTTTGCCGTTTTGAGTTTCTTCTTTATGTTCTTTTTTATGTCCGCGTTTTTCGCCGATGCTTACGACTTTTTCTTCTGACATGTTTTTCTCCTGTTTTTTATAATTGTAACTGATTTTTTAAAATTTGCCAAATTGTTAAACTTATTTTATAATCTATCTGTTAGAAGCATGTTAAAAAGAGGGTTTTATATATATGAAAAGAGTTTTGCTTGTTGCAGGAGTTTTGTTTATTTCTGTGATTTCGACTGCGTGTATTAACAATTTTGCAGTTCAGGAATTAAATACCAGAGCAAAAGAATTTATCGAAAACGGTGATTATACCAGTGCGGTAGAACGTCTTAAATCCAGTATCGACCTTGATTCAACTGCATACGAGTCATATTATAATCTGGCTGTTGCTTATACTAAATTGGATGATTATATTAATGCTTTTGACAACTATAAGAAAACTCTTGATTTAAAAAACGATTTCGCAGACGGTTACTATTCACTAGCTGTTTGTGAAGAAAACTTAATCCTTGATATTGAAGAGGGCGTTTTGTTCGTAAATGAAGAGGGTAAACCTGAAAAAACAGAAAACCCTGATAACAAAAAGAGAAAACTTTCTCAGGCTGACTCTGATTACATTTCGCAATTGAAGACTGACGCTGTTAAAAATTACGAAAAATATCTTTCTTTGAGTGAAAATGCTCCTGATAAAGACGCTGTTCAGGAAAGAATCAACGAATTAAGCGCGAGAGATAGTGAATAATGATTTTATCTTCACCGGGAGCCGTTGCCTTTGAATTTTTAGGAATTTCGGTGTACTGGTACGGTATTATAATGGCATTCGCAATTCTTGCAGGTGCGTATGTTGCCGATTGGGCCTATGGCAAAACGGGAAAAGGTTTACTGTTGGATTTAATGCCATGGCTTGTTGTTGTGGGATTCACAGGGGCGAGAATCTATTATTGCATACTGAATTATTCTTACTATTTTTCGCATCCGCTTGAAATTTTAAATGTTCGTCAGGGTGGACTTTCTATCCATGGAATGTTTATTGCGTGCCTGATTTTTCTGATTATTTACTGTAAAAGGAAGAGGCTTGAATTTTTCAGGCTTACGGCGCCTCTTTGTTGCGGTGTTGCATTAGCACAAAGTATCGGGCGATGGGGAAACTTTTTCAATTCCGAGGCGTTTGGAAGACCGTTTGACGGCTTTTTAAAATTATATATTGCACCTGCATACAGACCTGTCGGGTTTGAAAATAATGAATATTTTCATCCGGCCTTTTTATATGAAAGTATTCTGGATTTGATAATTTTTATAGTTCTTTTGGTGGTTATTCGAAAAACTTCAAAATCGCCGTTATTTATTACTTCGCTTTACTTTTTGCTTTACGGTGCGGTGCGTATTATTGTTGAGAATATCCGGATTGATAGTGCTGCGTATATTGCTGAAATCCCCGTACCTATCGTTGCCTCCGTGCTTCTGGTCGCGGCGGGGATGTGTGGAATTTTACTTGATTTAAAACCAAAAATCCGTTAGAATAGTTTTATGAAAAAGTTACTGGCAATTTTAGCAATATTTACGTTATTATTAAGCGGCTGCGGCAAAAAGGAAGAGCCTGTTGTTGACGATTTACAGACGATTAAAAACCGTGGGAAGCTTATTGTTGGCGTTCGTGATGATACTAAGCCTTTCGGCTATCGCGATAAAGAGGGTAATCTTGCCGGCTTTGAGGTGGAACTTTCTAAAATGCTTGCAGAATTCCTGCTGGGTGATGAGTCAAAAGTTGACTTTGTTGTTGTTAGCGCGGACGATAGAATAAGCATGCTTAATTCTAAAAAAGTGGATATTCTGGCGGCAACAATGACAATAACTCAACAACGCCTTCGCGTAATAGATTTTTCGGAGTCATATTTTGTGGCGGGTCAGGCGGTAATGGTGCCGGTAAAATCCATTTATACAACATTCAATGAACTTGCTGACAAACGTTTGATTGTTGTATTTGGAACAACGGGTGAAAAATCATTGCGTGATATATATCCGACAGCAAAGATTCTTGCATTTAAAACCTATACAGAGGCCTTTGCCGCGTTAAAACGCGGGGATGCCGATGCAATAGTTGCCGACGATACCGTGCTTCTGGGCTATGCGCTGGAAGATAAATCCGTTCGGCTTCTGTCAAAACGTTATTCACGTGAACCTTATGCGATAGCTTTCAGGCAGGGAGAGGAATCTAAGTCCTTGCAATTGCAGGTTAATGAGTACATAAATTATCTTCTTTCAACCGGAAAATTAAAACGGTTAGTACTTAAGTACAATTTAATGTAATATTTCTTAATATTGAGTGTTTGCGGGGCAATTTATTTCTTGACGGGCGTTGAAAATAATATGTTTACCCCGTTGTTCAATAACTTTAATAACAGAAACATAAATTTTGGGAATTCGAAGGTTAATATGGTATATTTTAACGATATGCACGGAAGCCTTTCGTTTATAGATTCCTTTGTCACAGGCCGTGATGAATTTTACCGTAAAAATCAAGAGGGAACTAATTGGACGGTCAGCGGCGGCGATATGTTTATTAAGGGCTCTGAAAATAACCCTGCTGTTGCGAAATTTATTGAGAACTACGTTGACGCTATTGCAATCGGAAATCACGATATTTCGAACGCAAAAGATTTTACAAATTTGATTAAACAGGCTGATATTGCACACAAGTTTCTCAGCGCAAATCTTACTGTAGACTCTGACAGCGAACTATCTGAGCAAATCGCCCGTTCAACGATTATAGAGGATGGTGACGAGCGCATAGGCTTTATCGGGGTTTCTCCGATGGATTTTGACAAACATGTTTCCAGAACCCCCAACAATGATTTTGTTTCAATCAAAGGACTTAAAGAAACAGTTGCGGCAATAAAAGCCGAGGTGCGAAAAATAGAGGCGTCAGGGGTTGATAAAATTGTGCTTCTTGCTCATACCGGCCAATTTTCAAATGGCGATAAAGGGATAGATTATTATAAAACTTTTGCAAAGATTGGCGGAATTGACGTTATTATAGGCGGTCACGATCATATGATGGTCGATAGATGGGAGAATTCCTCCAGAACCAAGATTGATAATCCAAGAGAATTTGAACCCGTTCGAATCGTTTCAACCGGCGCTGACGCGCAGCATTATTTTGGCGGAAACCTGAATCTTTTCGGTACTCTTAAATTAACCTTTGATGATGATGGTGTTTTAATCCCTGAAAAATGTAAAAATAAGATTAAATTTTCTCACATGTTTGAGAAAACGAATTTTATTGCTCAATTTATGAATAAAGATTCACAAAAGATAATGGGTGTGCTTCCTATGCCAATAGTTACAGAGAGCAACCCTCTCAGAAACGAAAATAAAGTCGCTAACTTTATTGCCGATTCTGATTTCTGGTACGCTTCAAAACACTCTGAAGATGGTATAAAACCGGATTTTGCGTTTGTGAACGCCGGCACAATCCGTGATTCGTTCTCAGATATGGAAGTTACAAAAAATCAAATTCGTCAGGTGTTGCCGTTCAAGGAATCTCTTGTCAAGGCTGAACTTACTAAAAAACAAATCTATGATGCACTGGCAATTGCCGCAGAATCTACAACATACAAGAAAGCTACCCCCGGAATGATGCAGGTTTCGCACATGACATATAGAATTAATCCCGATTATTCAATTTCAGATGTGAAAATTTTAGATGACGAAGGTAATGTTCGTTTTAACCTTGATGAAATGGATGATGACGATACATTTATTTGTGTTTACGATTCGTTTTTGGTATCCGGTCCAAATCTTCTGGGCTGCTTGAAAGCAGAGCCTTTGGAAGATTATAACGTAACCAGAGCGCAGGCATTGGAAGAATTTTTGCAATCCGGCGATGATATCTTAGATTTTATGCAAGACAGAATTATCAAATAGTTTGCCTTGACATGAATAAAAACATGGTACATAATGAGGGTAAATGAAAGGAGTGGCTGAGCCACCTCTATAATTGAACCCGAGTGAAACTTGGGAGAAAGGAAATTATGAAAAACGATATTGTAAACATGTATGCAGGGGGGGGGGGGAGCCCTGAGCAGAGCCACGAAGTAGTTTCCGAACGTCAATTGAGCGGAAACTACGAAGAGTCGAGCGCGCGACGGGCGAAACCGCGCTTTCGGCCGCAAGCGCGAGCGTTGGCGTTTAACGCGAAGGGCGGAGAGCCGGCGAGTCATGGTTTCACTATGGCCGAAATCCTGTTATCCCTCACAATAATCGGCGTAGTTGCGGCGATAACTTTGCCATCATTGACCGGCAATATTAATGAACGCACATGGAATACACAACGCAAAGCGTTGTATGCAAGATTCAGTCAGGCAATCGCACTTATGCCGGCGTTGAACGGTTATGGAACTCTGGTAGAAGGTAATGATTCAACCTCTGCCGTTGACACCGCCGCAGAAACTTTCGTCACGGAAGGCCTAAGTAAAGTTCTAAAAATTAACAACATTTGTGACAGCGAACACCTTGAAGACTGTGGTATTCCATCAAAAATCACGCCATTGGATGGCGGTACGGCTAATGGTGGACCATTAGATTTGAATAATATCAAAACTTTAGTTGGTTTCAATGATATGTTCAACGGAACATCTGTTGATCCAAATAATTCTGCGAGTTTTACTTATCGGCAATTAGATACAAAAGCCGCAGCCTTTGAAACTCAGAATGGTGAAAGTATTTTGACCTATTATAATCCTAATTGTGCCGGTTATGTACAACAAGATTCTATCGCATGGCATTATACTCAGTCTAATATGTGTGCGAATTTTGTTTATGATTTAAACGGCTCTAAAGGTCCGAATACGGTAGGCAAAGATATCGGTTTTATTTCTGTAATGTATCCAACGGATTCGCTTGTGGTTGCGCCAGTTCCGTTGGCTAGAAATGCGGGTCTTGCCACCCCTATGGAAGCTTTAAGTCTATGCAAGGCGCAAGACCCTGATAGCAGGCTGCCAAATCAGAGTGAGTTGATATCTATGTTTTATAATAGAAAGTTGCTGGGTATTCATTGGGGGTATTATAATTCAGGTACTGTAACAATGAGAAACGGTGTAAGGACTACTTGGTTTGTTAATCTGGGCACAGGTCACACCGGTGGCGGCACAGCACAAGATTTCTATATCCGCTGTGTAAAGCGTTGAATGTGGGGCGGGAAACCGCCCTTTTGTATACTTTTGTAAATTTCCCTTCCCCTTTGTAACAATTTTTTACATTAATAAAACTTTATATATGTAAGGGAATTAATTATGAGGCTTAGGGAAAAATGAGTTTCGACGTTAATGTTTTATCTTCAAAACCTGTGATTAAGCCGGCTGCCAGTATGCAAAACGATGGCGGCGGCGGAAACCTTGGCTATATGTATCAAGGCCGAAGACAAAAAGAAGAAACAAAAAATATTTTCGAAAAAGAATGTGCCTTTGATTCTTTCGGGCAAGAACCAATTTTACCGGAAGAAAAACTGAATTTCTCCTTTGTTGACTTCATACTTGAAGTTATCGACGCTATTAAAAGTGTTTTACATTTAAAATAGGTTACAATCACTTAATAATTTTGACTATATCGGCCTGATAGCGTATTATTTTAGTGTGTATTTTAGTATGGCAGGTATGTAATGAAAAAGATTTTGATTGTTGACGATGAACAGGATATTGTTGAGAGTTTGAAATTTGTGCTTGAAATAGCCAATTATACCTGTTATTGCGCTTATAACGGCGAAGATGGCCTGCGTATGGCCAAAGAAATCGTGCCGGATTTGATTATTCTTGACGTAATGATGCCGAAAATTAACGGGTTTAAGATTAGCCGCCTGCTTAAATTTGATAGTAAATATAAAGATATTCCGATTTTAATGCTGACGGCGCGTTCTCAAATGGAGGACAAACTCATTGGCGAAGAAACAGGCGTTAACGAATACATTACAAAACCGTTTGATTTAGATGATGTCGTAGCAAAAGTTGAACAATATCTGGGTGCGCAAAATGCAAGCTGTAACAAATAAAACTCTTGAAAAATTGAAATATGATCTTGTAAGAGAAGGGCTTGTGCCGTTTGATACAGTTAATCAGGCGACACAGATTGCACAGTCGCAAAATACGAATATAGGACAGGTCCTTATTAATTCCGGAGTTATTACAGAGGATGCAATTTTGAAGTTTTTGGAGGAAAAACTTCATATTCCGTTTGTGAATCTTAATGACTATTCACTGGATAAGGATACTTTGAAATATATTTCATATAATGACGCGAAGAAATATAAAATCTTGCCGCTTTTTAAGATAGAAAATGTCTTGACGGTTGCGATGGCAGATCCGATGGATTTATTCGCAATTGATAAGATTGTAGAAACCGCGGAGTGCTCTATTGAGGCGGTAATTGCTTCAGAAAAAGTTGTTCTTGAAAAAATAGATGAATATTATAACGAGAATTCCGGTACTGATAAAATTCTGTCGACATTTGAAAATGTTGACCATGATTGGCGCGAAGAACTTCACAGCGATGATTTGAGTGACGCTCATATCCATAAAATTATCAGTTCTATTTTGCGTCAGGCAGTTGTAGAAAATGTTCACGAAATAATTTTCAGGCTTGAAAATGAGGGATTTGAAGTTACATTTAAGACCCTTAATGAGGTTTTAAATAAAGGAACGATTCCGACTGTACTTATGGAATCATTTATCGCCAAGTTGAAAAATCTTGCACAATTAGATTCAACAGTAAGCGAGGTGCCGCAGCTTGGCAAAATAAACTTTGCGATGGGTGATTTAACGCTTGTGGCAAGCGTTTCAACCTTCCCTACAATTATGGGCGAAAGAATTTATATCAAACTTTACAAACCGCCAACTTCGTTGCGCGCTCTGGTTAATTCTGCGAATAATTACAATCTTTTAATTAATTCGTTGAAGGAACCGGGGGTTCTGTTTATATGCGGTTCTCAATTGAGCGGAAAAACGCACCTTATTTATTCGCTTTTGAACGAAATTTCTTCTCCGGATAAGAACATTATGACGATTGAAAGCATTACAAAGTACAAACTTCCTAATGTGAACCAGTGTGAACTGAATGAAAATGTAGGCTTTAACATGGAAAAAGCTTCAAGGTTTATAGAGTTTCAATCACCGGACATTATCTATCTTGAAGGCATGAAAAACAAAGAAACCTTTGATTATTTCTCAGAACTTGTATTCAACGACAAGGTTATAATAATGGAATTTTTGGCCAATAATATGGAAGATTTGAGAAATAAAATGGCTTATTCGGATTTTGAAACCCTGAAATCGTTGATTTCTTGCCTTGTGTTTATTCATTCACAGGACAGTATTGAGGTCTTTGATAAAGAAACCGCGCAAAAGTACTTAGCATAGCTGGAATTTTCTTTCCTGACGGCTGCTAATTTGTTTAAGTTCACGGATAGCCTTACCGCAAATTTCTTCAGAAGCGTTTGTTGTAAGGACTTTTCTAAAACATCTTGACGCGAATGTGGTTTTCCCTAGTTTTTTATAGCAGTTCCCGAGTTTTTCATACGCTCCGGTGTGGTTAGGATTGCGCTTAATCATATTGTTTAAAAGTGGAATTGCGTCACTATAATGTGACATTTTTATAAATAATTCTGCTTTTTTTTCGTATGCAGGCAGAAAATCAGGAGTCGTTTCTATTAGGCGTTCATAAATCATAAACGCCATATCAGGCTCTTCGCAAAGTTCGTGCGATATGCCAAGATTTAAAACCGCATAAGGGTTTGTAGGGTTAGACTGAATCGCTTTTATAAAACTATTTACGGCAACGCAGGTCTTATTAAGCTTTAAACCGCAAAGTCCCATTTGATAAAATGCACTGAAAGATTCCTGATTCAGCATAACTGCTTTTTCAAAATATGAAATGGCCTTGTTTAATTTGTTGTTTTTTTTATAACAAAAACCAAGTAATGTATAGATTCTGTCATTGTCTCTTTCAGTAAGAAGTCTATTCAGTAATTGTTTTATAGTTTTTTTATAAATTGCATTAAATACACTCTGATTCTCTTCCTGAGCTATTAATAAATCTTTATTCACTGTTACCTCACTACATACTAATTTTATGTTATTTTTACATGCGTGGTAACAATCATTTGGTGTATTAAATATCAATCAATGGATTTATAAAACTTTCTGTGGTATAACATTATTATGAGAAGAGCTGTTTTATTATTGGGATTATTGTTGGCCGGTACAAGCGCATACGGCGAGGAACTCTCGCTTCCTTCTGATGTTAAATCAACCCGCAACGGAATTGAGATTCCAAAGGTTAATGTGAATTCAAAAGAATCGCTGCTGACTTCTGATGAGGAGTATATGAAAGAGATTATCGGACTTCAGCGGGAGAAGGATTTGGAGGATATAGAAAGCCTCTGGGAAGGTACGGTTAACAACAATCAGGTTATTTCTTTTGCACTGAAAAAACTCGCAACACCGGAAAGTCAGCGCAGAATCCACTCTTCCTTGATGTCAAAAACTCTTTCTGCAATGGTTGCCGGCGCGTCCTTTGCGCCAATGTTTTTGGGGCAAAACTACATGCTTCAATCCGGTTCATTTGCAGCCGGACGTCTGGCACAGAATTTAATCAACAAGAAAAATATTCCGCAGGAAATCCCGCTTACGGATACTGAAATGATTGAACTTGCAGGTCTTATTGAAAACTTGCAGGATACTATAATCAGCACTTATTACAATTATAAAAATTCGTTAACACAGTTGAAGGAAACCAGAACAAAACTTCTTTTGTACAGTAAAAACTATTCAAACGCGTTGGAGAGAGAGGATTTGCTTGAAATTACGATTTCCTCATCGCTGTATGAAAGTTTACAGATTGATGAATTCTATCATCTTGAGAATGCAAAGAAATATCATCTGGCCTTGCAGCGGCTGGCGGGTAAAAAGGTTGTCGAAAACCTTAATCTGATACAATTCAATAACAGTGTACTTCTGGATAAGTCTGGAGGGAAAAGATGAAGAAAATATTTTTGTTAGTTGCAATAATTTTATCATCATGCCCTTTGTTGGCGGCTGACTTAAACGGGTTAATCTCCCCTAAACCGTTATTATACCGTATGGGGTTGACCGATGATCCTGAGGTTAAATATTCTTCGCAGGATAAAAAAATACAGGCGGCTGTTTCAGTTACCGAAAAGAAAATTGATTATTCGCCGGACAGAATTTCGGTCGATAGCTCTGAAACCTGTGATTTGAGTAAAATCACTTATGCGGATTTAAGTATAAAAAGACTTTCTAAGGAACTTGAAAAAGAGCTTGCGGCTGATGAGCGTGAAATGATGGCGGATTTGTCATTGTTGTGGCACGGTGCAGCGACTCAAAGTGACACTATAAACTTCGCACTTTATAAACTTTCTAACCCTGAAGAGGACAAACCTGATAGTAAATCATTAAAAGGTGTTCTGGGTAATATCGCCAGCATGTCTACCCTTGCGGGTGCAACAATGGGCAGCCCTATGCTTGCGGCCGGTTCGCTTCTTGGGGGAAACCTGTTGAGTATTTTTTCGCAGGATACAAAAGCTTTAAATTATAAATATACAAAAGTAAACGATGCAGATATGATTATTCTTGTCCGCAAGGTTGAAGAATTGCAGCAAAAGACAGTTGATTTGTATTATGATTATATGATTGCACGCAAAAAAATGAATATGCTTCAACGAATAGCGGCTGACCGTAAGAAGAATTATGATTTGTCACAGAATGCTTCACGGGAAATTTTATTGATTTCTGACGCTTATTATCGTAATGCCGTAGATTCACTGGCAAAAGCAACCTCTGAATTTTATACTGTCCGTGCGACATTAGAGCAATTTGTAGGACACGATATTTTTGTTCAGTTTGAAGATGAAGTTAATGGCAGGGTGGAAAATAATCATTAATTGTCACTTATATGTGACGTTTTGTTGTGTCAAAAAGCATGCCGGCCAACGCTTCACAGCCTTCAAAACCGTGTGACTTAATGATTTCAGCCGCAATCTGCCGCTCATAGTCTACAAAATGATGTTCAATGGTATATTGTCCGTTTTCAATCTCTATCGTTGCATAACATGGCATAGCGTCAGGTGTCATAGAGCGGCCTACACTACCGACATTTACCACTGTTTTCCTGTTGTTTAACTGATATCCGCATGGAATATGTGTGTGACCGCAGAGTATTAAATCAGCGTCACTATTAAGTGTCATTTCTTCTACTGTTTCCGGTCTTAAATCTGGATAAATGTTTTCATTATTGCGTCGCGGAGAACCGTGGACAAGATGAATTTTAATCCCGTCGATTTCAATGATTTTTTCGGCCGGCAGAGAGGCAAGAAAGTCTACATATTTTTTAGGAAGAACGCTCATGTCGTATTTTAATGCTTCAGCCATGACCGGAAATGCTGCTTTTGCGTCCTGATAAGTTTTTTCGCTGTATGTTGCTATCATTTTGTCGGTATTTCCCTGAATCATTTCCCAGGGTTGAGTCAAAATAAACTGAATGGTTTCAACAGGCTGCGGGCCCGCCATTGCATAATCGCCAAGTGCGAAAACCTTTTGTACCCCGCGTTTTTCAAAGTCGTTAATAACGGCGGTTAATGCGTGCAGATTGGCATGAATATCAGATATAACAGCAATTTTCATATTTCTTGTCTTTCTCCTTTTATATGATACGATATTATTATGATTACAAGAAGAAAGTCAATAGGAATCCAAATAGGAAATATTTCAATCGGTGCAGGCGCGCCGGTTTCGGTTCAATCAATGTGTAACACCGATACACGTGATGTTAAAGCAACTCTAAGACAGATTAATGAACTGTCAGAAGCCGGCTGTGAGATTATACGTCTTGCGGTGCTGGATATGGAGGCCGCTGAAGCACTGAAATCTATTGTTCAAGGTTCACCTATCCCTGTAATTGCGGATATCCATTTTGATTATAAACTTGCCATTCAGGCAATAAATTCGGGAGTTAGTGCTCTGCGTTTGAACCCCGGAAATATCGGCAAGCGTGAAAATGTTGAGAAAGTTGTGCATCTTGCCAAGCAGCAAAAGGTTCCTATTAGAATAGGTGTGAATGCCGGTTCACTTGAACGCAACCTGATTGAAAACAAGGAAATGACTCTGGCTCAAAAACTTGTTGAGAGCGCAATGGGGCATATAAAAATTCTTGAGGATTTGGATTTCGGACTTATAAAAGTTTCTCTAAAATCTTCTGATGTTTTGACAACAATTGATGCATACAGACTTATTGCAGAAAAAGTATCCTATCCGCTTCACTTAGGAGTGACGGAGGCCGGAACATTAAAAGCCGGCCTTGTTAAGTCTTCTGTTGGAATCGGAACGCTTCTGGCGGAAGGAATCGGCGATACAATCAGGGTTTCGCTTACGGAAAAGCCGGTAGAAGAAGTCTATGCAGGTTTTGAAATCCTTAAATCGTTAGGCCTAAGGCAAAAAGGCGTTAATTTTGTATCCTGTCCGACCTGCGGCAGAACGCAAATTGATTTGATTTCACTGGCTAAAAAGGTTGAAGAACGTTTTAAAAATCTTGATAAACCGTTAACAATAGCGGTAATGGGCTGCGCTGTTAACGGCCCCGGAGAAGCCCGCGGCGCTGATTTCGGAATCGCCGGCGGTGTCGGTGAGGGATTGGTTTTCCGTAAAGGCGAAATTATTGCGAAGGTGCCCGAAGACCAATTGCTTGATAAATTAGAAGAGATTATAAAAATCTCATCTGTTTAGTTCATGACAGTTTTATATTAAGTTTTTATAATAAACTTGTACTATCAAAGGTTTATAAATATAATTTTAAAATAAGTTGTAGGAGCATTAAAAAATGAAGAACAGAATTTTATTTACGATGTTGGCGTTATCAGTGGCAATTCCGTCATATGCATATATTTCCGGCAGTGATACTTACTCCAGTGATTTCCTGAAGATGAACGGATATTCTGAAACTACAATAAAAATGGTTAGACATGAACGAAATAAAGCCGCAGGTATACCTAACGAAACGTCAAGAAAAGTTATTAAAAATAAATTTTTAAGAGTCCTGTATAATGCCTACTCTTACACTGATCCGGCGTGTGAAGGCAATACGTTCCTTAACCACGATATCAATATTGAACCTAGTGTTAACGACCTGTAATATGTATTTTCGAAAAATATTATTATTAATCATATTTTTATTAACTGCATCACCGGCTTTCTGTGCGAAGGCCGGTGGTGTTGAGTATCATGATTATTTATTTGATTACTCTAATTTAGATGCAGGGCCGATTGCCGCAGAGGCAGAATCCTTGCTGGAACAGGCTCTTGTTGAAACTGATAAAAATGTTAAAAATGATTTACTCCATCGGGCAATGAAAAATTACTATATTCTGTTGAAAATTACTCCCGATGATGTTAATGTTCTGAATAAACGCGCTTTGATTTATGATTTACAGGATAAAAATTTACTTGCAAGATCATATTTTTCACGCTCGTTAAATATAGCGAAGGATAATCCCGAAACAAATTTTCTTGTAGGTGATTATTTTTATAAAAGGCGCGATTTTAAAAGGGCCTTGAAATATTATTCCGCCGCATATCAAAATGGTTATAACAACTATGATATAAACTTTAAACTTGCAGTGGTATATGAAAAACTGGGCGATTTGTGTAATGCAAAACGGTTTTATCAGGAGGCTTATTCATTAGACGGAACACAAAATTTTCTTATTGAAAAAATAGAAAATATTCCGGAGGAAAACGAGGAGTATCACGGTACGATTAGGAGTTAGGATGAAACGAATTTTATTGTTTTTTATCTGTTTAATAATAGGGATAGGTGCTTTTGCCGAAGATATAATTCAGGATGTGGCTTCGGGCGGTAAGGTTCCTGACGGTTATCTGCCTTATGTCGCGAAGAAAGATGAGGTAATCTATTCAAGTTCTCACTATAAAATCAACAAGTTTGACCCTACGGTTAAAACTAATATTGAAGGTGTTAACATGCCGGGTGCACGCGGTGCCAATCAACTCGTTATTTATACTCCGAATTGCGGGGAAACAACCGGTACCAATGAATACGGGTATGAGGCCATTGTTGTGGGAAATACCGTTGTTGATTTGTCCGGTGCAAATTCCCCGATACCGCCGGAGGGTTTTGTCATAAGCGGGCACGGTAAGGCTAAAACATGGATTAATAACGCCGTAAAAATAGGAACAAAGGTATATGTGGATTTGGAAAATATGACTATCTATACCTATGTAACTAGCGAGAGTTATATTTTTCTGGCCGGCAAAAAGCTGGAAGAAACAGAACAGATGATTCAGTATTATTCTCAGAATAACCCGTCGTTTAACCCTAGATTTTCTAATATGTATCTGGATGATGCGAGAAAGTACATAAAAAAAGCGAAAAAAAATCCGCAGGCAGTAAAGAAAAATGTTTCCCTTGCTATTGAAGCCTCAAATGATGCTTTAAAAAATATAATTCCATATAAATCGAATGAAATGAAAGGGGTCTGGATTCGGCCTGTTGAGCGCAGTGCTTATGAAATAAGAAATTCTGTTAAAAAGCTTAAGCGTCTTGGTGTGAATACTGTTTTTCTTGAAACCTTCTACCACGGGAAAACTATCTATCCTAGTAAATTGATGGCAACTTACGGCTTTACCCCTCAGAATGAAAATTTTGTAGGGTTTGACCCGCTTGAAGTTTGGCGTGATGAATGCAAAAAGGAAAAAATTAAACTTCATATCTGGTTTGAAACCTTCTACGTAGGCAATGATAACCCGAATGTTAACCCTCAGAGTATTCTGTTTTTAAACCCTTCGTGGAGTAACAAAAATAAGAAGGATTATGCCTCATTGAATCCTGTTAAAGTTTCGACAGAACATAACGGGTATTTCCTTGATCCGGTTAATCCTGAGGTAAGAAAGTTTTTACTTGATTTATTGGAAGAAATTATTGTAACATACCGTCCTGACGGAATAAATCTGGACTATATTCGTTATCCGCAGGCTGTTTCAGAGATGAATGCGTGGGGGTATACAGAACTTGCGAGGGATTTGTTCAAGCAAGAATACGGCGTCGATCCTGTTGATTTAGGTCCTTCAGAGTACGCTGTTGCATGGGGAAATTTCCGCAGAAGTTATGTTACAGCCATGGTTAAATCCGTAAATTCATTATGTAAGAAGCACAAAGTTTATCTTTCTGCTGTAATTTTTCCTGACAGATTGGCTGCGTTTACTTCAAAACTTCAGGATTGGAAGGAATGGTCGCAAAACGGTTATATTGATGGCGTTACGCCATTATTCCTGACCTGTGATGCAAGAACGGCAAGTACTGCTATTAAAAAAGTTGCAAGTACGATTCAACCGCGTACAGATCTTTATGCCGGATTATTCGTAACATTTATCGGCGGCAGTCCGGATGATTTAATAAGACAGATTCACGAATCAAGAAAATTAAATGTCGGAGGAGTTATCCTATTTGACTACGCGCATATTACAACGCGTTATACAGATGTTCTTGCAATGTTTTTCAGACCTAAAGATTCGTATAATAACAGTACTGTGACTGCAAATGCTCAAAATTCAGACAAAACGGACCGAAAATCAAAAAAAGAAAAGAAAAAGAAATTAAACTGGATATTTAGTTTTGATTAAGGAAACGGCGCGCGGGTTTTACCGCGCGCCTTCCTATTTTTAGTAGCCGGAAGCTGCCATTTGTAAGAAATCTAAAATATTTGAATTTATTCCCTGTCTTGCAGATGAAAGCTGATTCAGGTAATTGTATCGGTAATTCATTTCCTGATCATAAAGTTCTGCCTGTTTTGCAAGAATGTTTTCGGTAAGATTTTCGATAGCGCTTGTGCGGTTTTGTTCTATACTGTTAAGATTGTCCATAAATACGGAGTTGTCCAGATTCCCAAATCTGGAGGCAATATCATTCCTTAAATTTCTGAACATTGGTGTATATGTACTGTTAATATTTTTTATGCCTTGATTAGTATAGGCCTTGACCTGATTTTGAATGCTTTTTTGAACGTCATCAGAAAAAACATTAATATTCTGTAAACCCTTTAGAAGATTCTGATTTGCATAATTTAAAATATTTTGCTCATCATCGGAAAGGTTAAAATTTGTAGTGACTTTTCCTCCTTTAACCTTTGATTTTACTACTTCATTACCATTAATTGAAAAACTCTTACTTTTTGGCAATTGGGCTAAAACGTTAGAAGCTCCACCCATAAGTGAGCCAAGCAAAGAACTGCCGGCTGAAGCGATTCCTAACGCAGCTTCAACATTAAACATAATATATCCTCATTTCTTTTCACAACGAGGACAAAATAATAAAACAAGTGAGTTTAGTATAGCATATAATCCGGTTTTTGTCTAGTATTAATTTTTTATTCATATATTGTAAACACTACTTTACAGAATACAGTTTTTTGTATTAGAATGTTATTGAGGGCAATAGTCTATGAATAATTATGAAAATTTTGATAATATGGAAACAAACTCCAGAAAATCCGCGTTAATTCAGGAGCGTGTTAATCTGGTGTCCTCACATATGTATAAGCAATTTCTTGATTATAGTCACGCTACAGTGAATACTAATAAAATTTTTGCCAATATGAGCGATAATCTGGTTGCTATTGTTGAAACACTGAAAGAAGGATTTTCTTCACGCGGCGTTACGACGCAGAATATTTATGTTGATACCGATCCGCAAAAATCCGTTATTATCGTTAATATCCTCTGGCACAAGATGAGTTTTACCACTCGTTGTAATTTCCAGCCTCAGGCTTTGTATCGTGAAGTCGGCCCGCATATTTTCTCCGGACGTATTATGGCGATTAAGGGAAATTATAACGATATTATGAAAGGCGTAACCGACCATGATGAGGAAATGGCGCGACTTTTAGAAAACGAAATTGCGTCATTATTTATCCCCGCAGAAGTCAATCAAAACGCTATTATGAAAATAAGACATTTATCCAGCAGAGATTTTCTGCTAAATATGGTTGACGCACCGCGTGAGTTTGCCCTGAAAGTTGTAGAAACGATTTGCGGCGGCGGTTTGTACCACGAAGAAGGCGCCAGAAAAAGTTTCAATCTTTAATCTTTGACTTTTAAATGTTTATCACTAAAATATTATTAGAAGGTTGTTATATATTATGAAATTATTAGAAAAATTAAGGGAATTCGAAAACCAGTATGTGTTTGTAAAATGGGCATTGGGGGCTGAGTACGGAAAACTGCTTTCAGTTGGTGACGATTTTATTGAACTTGCAATTATTGATGTTGATACAATGGAATACCGTGAAACATTGATGATTGTATCATCTTTATTGTTAGAAATTTCTATCGGCGGAGCGGATGTCGCAAGGATTATCGCGGAAGTTTCTTCACGCATGAGTCTGCACGAATAGTATTCAATTGTTAATATTTATTGTAATTTCAACCCTTTTCTCTTGTATTTAAAATTTGAGTATATATAATTTATTTGTAACGTATTAATTAAGAAAAGAGAAAGGGTATCTGAAATATGATTACATTAAATTACAAAAATGCAGATGCAATGGTAATCGGTGCTGAAAACGGCCTGAATATCGAAAAAGAATTTTCTAACTATAAAGATTCTATTGCTAACATTATTACTAATTTGAATCAGAGAAAAGACAAACCGGGCCAATGGCTTCAATGGATGAACCTCGGTTATAACGAAGAAACTATCTGGTACGTAAAAGAATTTGCATCACAAATTAAAGGCAAGTTTGAAAACATTCTCGTATTGGGTATCGGCGGCTCTGCTCTTGGCGGTATCGCTGTTACAGAAGCATTGTTGAAACCGTTCTGGAACCTTTTAACTCCTGAACAAAGAAATAATTACCCTAGAATTTTCTTCCTTGATAATATCGACCCTGATACTATCAACGGCCTGTTACAAGTTTTAGATTTGAAAAAAACTTTAGTTAACGTTATTACAAAATCAGGCTCTACCGCTGAAACGATGTCACAATTTATGATTGTTAAAAACATCCTGGAAAAAGAATTGGGCGCTGATTACAGAAATAATATCGTTGCTACAACTGATAAGAAAACCGGTATTTTAAGACAAATCTCAGAACAAGAAGGTTACAAAACTTTCGTTGTTCCTGATGACGTTGGTGGACGTTTTTCTGTATTTTCAGCAGTAGGTTTGTTGCCGTTTGCAATGTTAGGCCTTGATATTGACGCAATGGTTAACGGTATTAAAGATATGGATTTAGCATTGAAAAACACTAATATCCACGAAAATATCGCTGCTCAAAACGCATTGATTCACTTCTTGATGGATACTCAAAAAGGTAAAAATCTTTCAGTTATGATGCCATATTCAAGCAGATTGAAATATGTTTCAGACTGGTATGTTCAATTGTGGGCTGAATCTTTGGGTAAAAACAAAGACAATGATGGTAAAGATGTTCACGTTGGCCCTACACCAATTAAGGCATTGGGCGCAACTGACCAGCACTCTCAAATTCAACTTTACAACGAAGGCCCTAACGACAAGGTTATTAACTTTATCCGTGTTAAAGAATTTGATACAACTTTAGAAATTCCTAGTATTTTTGAATACACAGGAATCGGCTACTTAGGCGGAAAAACTATTAACCAGTTGATTAACGCTGAAGCAGATTCAACAAGAGTTGCGTTGTCTGATTATTCAAGACCAACCATTACAATTACTCTTGATAAAGTTGATGCGTATAACGTTGCTCAATTACTTTATATGTTGGAAGTTCAAACAGCAATCGCCGGTGAACTCTACAACATCAACACTTTCAACCAACCGGGGGTTGAACAGGCTAAAAATTACACGTATGCTCTTATGGGCCGCGCAGGTTATGAAGATTCTGCAAAAGCTCTTCAAGAAAAAATGGCTACAGTGTAACACATAATGCTAAATATTTTAAAGGCAATAAGATAATTATCTTATTGCCTTTTTGTATTTTATTCATTAAAATAACATTATGAGATTGCTTTTATGTTTTATATTACTATTTTTCACGATTTTGTCACCACATAGTGTCGTAGCTAATGATTCTGTTGTGCTTAAAACCGGAATATCTTTAGATGAAATGGTGCCCGATGCCTTGTTTGGAACTTGGCGTGTTAAATCAGATATGTTGGAAACAAATTCTAAAGGAACTTTTAAACAAAATAACGTGGATTTGTGGAACATTTCTAAGTCTAATTCCGTCATAACATTAGATAATCCGTTTTCAGGAGCAAAAGCTTCAATATCAATCAGAGAAGTTGAGGATAATAAAATTGTTTTTGAAAAAGAAGGGCGTTATGACAACAAAATATTGAGTGATACAGTAGAATTATATCTTGATAGGGATAAATTTAAAGGCACGAATTATTTAAAGTTAACAACAGTTTCGGATGTTGACGGGCGAATAATGGAGGTTCAAACCGCAAAGTATTCACTAATCGGTGACAAAGTGTCAGGGTATAATGTGTTGATTGAGGAGTAAAATATGAATAAATATTTTGATACAGTGATTTTAGGCGGCGGGCCGGCGGGCCTTTCTGCTGCGATTTATTCGTGCCGCGGCGCTT
Organism: uncultured Candidatus Melainabacteria bacterium; assembly: GCA_947090755.1. Lineage (GTDB taxonomy): Bacteria > Cyanobacteriota > Vampirovibrionia > Gastranaerophilales > Gastranaerophilaceae > Gastranaerophilus. The sequence continues at coordinate 69,340 of CAMUPF010000001.1, forward strand.
GCAGTACTGCTATTGTGGATACCTGCGTGCTTGGCGGTCAACCGACTAATTATCTGGAACTTGAAAATTATCCGGGGTTCGCTAAAATTGGCGGTTTTGAATTGATGGAAAAATTCGAGCAGCATGCTGATATGTTTGGCGTCCAACAGTTGGTTATGCAGGAAATTGAATATATTGATTTGAAATCTACACCTAAAATTATTAAGACTAAAGAGCATACGATTGAAGCCAAAACCGTTATTATTGCGACTGGTGCGAAGCCGACAAAGTTAAATGTCGCGGGTGAAGAGGAGTTTATCGGGCGCGGTGTAAGTTATTGTGCAGTATGCGACGCAGCATTTTATAAAGATAAGGTTGTTTCAGTTGTTGGCGGCGGTAATTCGGCGCTTGAGGAAGCAAATTATCTTACAAAATTTGCTAAAAAAGTCTACTTGATTCACCGTCGTGACAGCTTTAGGGCCGACAAAATAGTTCAGGAAAGAGTCCTTTCTAACCCTAAAATTGAACTAATTAGTGACACTATTGTTGAAAAGATTATTGGTAAAGACCTTGTTAACGGATTGATGCTGAAAAATGTTAAAACCGAAGCGATTTCTGTCCTGCCGGTTGATGGAATCTTCCCGTATATTGGCATTACACCAAATGTTGAACATATTTCGGGTCAATTGAACCAGGACGCTAACGGCTTTATTCTAACCGATGAAACAATGCAAACGTCACTAACCGGTGTCTTTGCGGTGGGAGATGTTAGAAAAACTCCGTTACGACAAGTTATAACTGCTGCCGCTGATGGTGCAGTCGGGGCTGTTTACGCCGCAAAATACCTCGAAACCCTTTCGCAGGTTCCTCAGCAGGTTTAATTTTTTTTTCTTAAAACCAGTTCATAGTTTAAAACTTCAGCAATTTCTTCAAGTTCGCTTACACGGATTGTCTTGCGGTTGAATTTATTGTAGAGGTTTCTTACTCCATCGGCTTTGTTAAAAATTGCATTAATTGTGATTTTTAGCAAAGTCATATTTATGCCTTCTTTTTTTGCAACGGTTTTAATTTGTTTCAATAAATCTTTTGAGTTTAATAAAATTTCGTCTTCCATAGGGTTAAATTTAGCATAATTAGTGTAATTTGTCAACAAAGTGTCATTATATAGTGAATTGTAAAATGTTTGTAAATAATTTGAAATAGTGGAAATATATAATATTATTAAGTCATTATCAGGTAAAATAGAGGATAGTATGAAGATTGCGTTGATAAATCACGGTTGTCCGAAGAACCTTGTGGATTCTGAGTGGATGCTTGGAGTGCTGGTGAAAAAAGGGTATGAAATTACGCTTGATGAAAGTAAAGCCGATTTTGTTATTGTTAATACCTGTTCTTTTATTCATGACGCAGAAAAAGAGTCTGTGCAGTCTATTTTACAGATGGTTGAAGCCGGTAAAAAGGTTATCGTGACGGGCTGTCTTGCTCAAAAGCACAAAGCTGAGCTGAAAGTTGCAATACCGGAAATCGTCGGAATTCTGGGGATTTCTGAGGTCGACCAAATTGCCGCTCTTATTGATGAAATAGTTGAAAAAAATGATTATGTACAGAAGGTTTCAGCTGAGCCGAAGTATTGTTTTCCTAAAGTAGAGCGTCAGCAGATTACAATGGGCGCAAGTTCTTATTTGAAAATTTCAGAAGGCTGCAATTGTTCCTGCGGTTACTGCATAATCCCGAAATTGCGCGGTAAGCAGGTTTCAAGACCGGTTGAAGATATAATTGAAGAGGCCAAAAAACTTGTTGCAAAAGGCGTTACGGAAATTATTCTTATTGCTCAGGATACAACTTCTTACGGGATTGATTTGTATAAAGAGTATAAATTACCGTTTTTGCTCCGAGAACTCAATAAAATTGAGGGTTTGGGCTGGATAAGAATAATGTATGCTTACCCTTCTTTTGTCACTGATGAGTTACTTTTTGCTATTCGTGACTGTGAAAAAGTTGTAAAATATTTAGATTTGCCATTGCAGCATTATGATAAGGATATGCTTGTTTCGATGAAGCGGCCGGCAATGGATTATGATGATTTGATAGCAAAAATTCGTTCAATCGTTCCTGATATTGCATTGAGAACGACATTTATTGTCGGATATCCTGCAGAAACTGATGAACAATTTAATGCATTGCATGAGTTTGTAAAACGTGCTAAATTTGAGCGTCTTGGTGTTTTTGAATACTGCCGTGAAAAGGGCACCTATTCTTATTCGTTGAAACCTCAAATTGCTAAAAAGGTTAAACATCAACGATTTAAGGCAATTATGCAGACGCAGAAAGAAATTTCGCTTGAGAAAAATATGTCACGCATTGGTGACGTTTTGCCTTGTATTATTGAAGCGATTACTGATGATGGTGTTCTGGTAATGCGCTCTAAATATGACGCTCCGGAAATTGACGGGCTTGTATACGCAAATACAGCATCTGAATGTTGCCCCGGTGATATTGTTACGGTTAAAATTGAAAAAGCTGATGAATATGACCTGTTCGGACAGGTTTTGGAAGGTGAAAATTAATGGAAGAAATCAAAGTTATAAATTCTGAGGTAGAACAGGCACAGGTTACAGAAATATTTAAAGATGTATTTAAATATGCACCTTCTAAATTATGCGGAATGCTTGGAAACGCTATTATAGTACCGATTTATACCAGTATGCTTTCACCGGAGGAATATGGACTTTATTCATTATCGATTGCCGTTTTGTCGTTCCTTTGTATTCTTTTTTCAGATTGGGTAGGCCTTTCCGGATTGAGATTTTTCAGGCAGAATCAATTGACCGATAATATCCCGAAATACCTTACTACACTTGTTATAATGCTTACCTGTAATCTATTCATCATGTTTTGTATCGCAACGATTTTCAGGGAACAGTTTTATAACTTTTTCCATATACCGTTTAAGTATTTTGTTTCAATTTTATTGTTAATAATTCCTGTAGCCATAAGAGCCCTGTTATTTCAGCTTTTACGGGCACAGTTAAAATCAATAGCATTTACATTTTCAACGATATTGAATCAGATTATGACAATCGGTCTTTCAGTATTCTTTGTGAAAGTATATCACCTTGGAGCACTTTCGTTGCTTCTGGGTATGGCTATTGCAATTACACTTACAGATATATTATTGATATTCCAGAGTGACATTTTAAAACACTTTAAGCTTCAAAAAATCGAGTGGGAATCTGTTCTTCCTATTGTAAAATACGGTGTTCCTATTGCCGCAACTTCATTGAGTGCGTGGATTATTAACCAGAGTAATAAATTTATCATGAACAGCATAAGCGGGTTTAGTGATGTGGGTATTGTTGGTGTTGCTTACGGATTGACGCTTCCGCTCTTAATGACTATTTTCTCAACGATTACGGTTGCCGCGATTCCGCGTATTATCAATCTTTTTGAGGATAAATTTGATGTGACTCCGATAATTTCAAAATTTGTCGGGTATTATGTGCTGATTGCGCTGCCGCTAGTTGTTACGATGTCGCTGTATTCAATGGATTATGTGCATGTGTTTTCGTCAAATGAACATTTTTATGTCGCATATAAAATTATTCCGTACTTTGCGTTTGGTACATTTTTCCTTGCCTTGACGGATTACACGACATTACAGTATCATCTTGCGAAGAAAACGCAGATAGACTTTGTGTTAAAGCTGTTATCCGGCATTTTGGGTATAGTTTTGAATATAGTATTAATCCCGAAATATTCACTAATAGGTGTCGGAATCGCGACATTTAGTGCAAACTTATTCTATTTAATATTGAGTTTATTGATAATTGTTCCTGGCTTAAGAATACATTATCCTAAGGAGATAATGAATAAGATATTTCTTGCGTTTGTGCCGTACTTTTTATGTGTATTTTTATTGATGGATAAATTGGTAATGGCGCCTGTTGCAAAATTAATATTTTTATTGATAATATTTCATTTCTCATACTGGCTAATCAACCGTTTCGGTAAAAATAGTAAAGTATTGTAAAGATTATTGTAAAGAATTAAAGTTTATCTGGCAATTTCCGATATTCAGAATACTTAATAATTTAGGTATGCAATTTCCATGCTTATTTGTCATGAAATTAATCGTTAAATTTCGTTACAAATGGTGGAAAAGAGTATAAATAAGTGATATTATAGCAATACTTATATAAGATAGATATATGTCGAAAGGAAGTCCTGTATGAACATTACTAAGAAGTGCAGACAAGCAAGAAAACTGTTTTCAGCGGTTGTAATTGCGTCATTTCTTACTCACCAGATGTTACTAATTCCGGCTCTGGCTACTGACATTTCACATGTCGAAGGCAACAATGGTGTGTATAACATTGACCCTACCGGTATAAATAGTGATATTGGTTTTAGGAAATATAACAATTTTAACCTGTCAAACGGTGATATCGCAAACTTTATAATGAATTATGACGGCGCGGATATCTCTAAATTCGTTAACCTGGTTAATAACCAGATTAACATTAACGGTATAATTAATACCCTGCGTGCAGACGGCAATTTCTCAAATGGCGGTCTGGTATTTATTTCACCGGAGGGTATGGTAGTTGGGGCCAGCGGTGTATTGAACGTTGGTTCTTTATCAGTTTTAACCCCAAAACAGGACGATTACGAAAAATTCAAGGGCAGTATTCAATATACTCCAAATTTGTATAACGATTTAAGAAATTTAGCAAATTCTCAGGGTACCGGCGTTGTTTCAATTGCCGGTAAAGTCATTGCAAGAGATACCGTTGATATTTATGCGGCAGGTGCGAATGTTCTTGCAAACGGCGGTATTATTGCCGGCGTAAACCATGACGGTAAAATTGAATCCTTATCAATGGCTAATGATTTGTTTAACCAGCTTGTAAATGTTGACCATCTTGCTAACGCAAATACATTGAGAAATGATAATGGCGTCATCACAATTACAGCTTATGGCGCAGATAAAGGTTTATCAGTAGACGGGCTTGTAAAGAATGTCGGCCGCGACGGTTCAATTTCATTATTGAATGCCGGCTCTCAAGGCTTGGCAGTCGGCGGAAATGTTGAAAACCATGCCGGCGATGTTGTTCTTGTAAGTAACGCTGGGGACCTTGATGTTACCGGTACGATTCAAAACGACGGTAAATCAACTAATATTTCCAGCCGTGGCAACGAGTTAAACATTGCAGGTACAATCAGAAACGCTGATAAATTACAGATTACAAATGCAGGAACAGGCGCATTGCTTGTTTCCGGTAATGTTTATAACGGTAATGACGCGACAATCATAAATCAAAGCACCGGTAACGGTAAAATGCAGGTTAGCGGACGTATCGAAAACGGCAATGATTTAAGATTAACTAATAACAGCACCGGCGGTATGGACATTACTTCTGGTTCTAATATTAAAAATGACGGCGTTTTGAGAGTTAATAACAGAGCAGGCGTCTTGAATATGGCTGGTACAGTTACAAATACCGGTTCTCTTACTCAAATTCAAAATGCCGGTACAGCTGCTAATATTGGCGGTACCATTACTAACTCTAATGACTTAGTTGTAGACAATACAGCCGGTAATCTTTCATTGACCGGTACGATTAATAACGGTCATAACGCTACAATCGGTAATACCGGTGCAAACCTTACGGTTTCAGGCAATATCGACAACGGTAATGATTTGAGAATCGCAAATAACGGCAGCGGCGCGTTATCAATTTCAGGCGAAATTGTTAACGGCCATAATGCTGATATTACAAACGATGGTACAGGCTTTACTGTTAGCGGTAAAATTAACAACAAAAATGACATGAACCTTATTAACAATAGGGGCGCAAATGGTCTTGATATTAAAAACCGTGCCGTTATCACTAACGGTTTAAACGGTACAGGCAATCTTGGTATTAATAACAAAACCGGTGCTTTAAATATTGCAGGTAATGTTACTAATAACGGCGCTTACACAGAAATCCTTAATGGTGGTACAACCGCTACGATTTCTGGTGTAGTTAATAATGCTAAAAATATGTTGATTAAAAATGACGGAACCGGTGCGTTATTGATTTCAGGTAACGTGATTAACGGTGAGGATTTAGGTATCGTAAATAATGGTACTAAATATACTCAAACAGGTTCTATCCAAAACGGTAGAGATTTATCAATCACTAACAACGGTAAAGACGGTCTTGCATTAGAAGGCGCTAGCCGCATCGAAAATCAAGGCAATCTTTACATTAATAACAATGCCGGAATTTTGAACATGGCTGGCAACGTGACTAACCACGGCGAAAATGCTATTGTTACTAATGCCGGATCTTCTGCTAAAGTTGGCGGAACGATTAATAATGACCATTATTTGGAATTAAATAACAAAGGTTCTGCCGGTATGGATGTTACTGCTACTATTCAAAATGGCGGTGACGCTCGTATTGCAAACCAGAACTCAGTGTTGAATGTTAAAGGCGATATTACAAACGCTAACGATTTGACAATTGTAAACAAAGGTTCAGACTTAAATGTCGCAGGTTCAGTTAATAACGGCCGCAACCTGATTGTTACAAACGATGGAACCGGTGCTTTGACAGTAAATGGAACTGTTGATAATAAAGGCATCGCTAATATTATTAATAATAGCAAAGGTACAAACCTTACTCTTGGCGGAATCTTCAAAAATGCTAAGGATCTTGTAGTAAGAAACAACGGTACAGGCGATATGTTTGTAAACGCAGAAGTTACAAATAAAGGCGACGCTGAATTTACAAACGCCGGCAAAAATCTTACGATTTCCGGTTCTGTAGATAACGCTAAAGATTTGCTTGTAACAAATAATGGATCCGGTGATTTAGCTGTTAGTGGAACTGTCGTAAACGGTGCAAATGCAGCCTTTGTTAACGGAACAAATGCTAACGCTCTAAATATCAGCGGAACAATTAATAACAAAAATGAACTCGCAATTACAAACAGCGGACGCGGTGGTTTGACTACTACTGAAACAAGCGAAATTACAAACGATGGTTTGTTATATGTAACAAATAACAAAGGCGATTTGAATATGGCCGGTAAAGTTACAAATACAAAACGTTTGAATACTGCGAATTCAAAAGAAGTTCAAACTCAAATCCTTAATAAGGGTGGCAACGCAACTGTAAACGGTACAATCAACAACGCAGGAAACCTCTTGATTACAAATCAGGGAACAGGTGCTCTTGCAGTTGGTGCAGGTATTGTTAACGGTAATGATACTGTAATTACTAACGCAGGTACTAACTTGAATGTAACCGGTTCAATTGATAATGGAAACGATTTAGCAATTGCGAACAACGGCTCAGGTTCTATGGTTGTTAACAGCAATATTACTAACGACCGCGACATCTTGATGACAAATGCCGGAACAACAATGACAGTCGGCGGTGAAATCGAAAACGCTAATAACCTGACAATCAGTAATGCCGGTACAGACTTGACGGTTAATTCAGTTATTAACAACGGCAAAGATTTCAAAGCTGTTAACAATGGAACCGGTGCTTTGACAGTTGCAGGTGATATTACAAATAAAGGTATTACTAATATTATTAATAGTAATAAAGGTACTGATTTGACCGTTGGCGGCAAATTGGATAATGCTAAAGATCTTGTTGTAAGAAATCATGGCAAAGGAAATCTTGCAATAAACGGTGAAGTTGTTAACAAAGCCAACGCAGAAATTTTGAACGAAGGCAAAGACTTAACTGTTGCTGGTTCAATTGATAATGCAGGTGACCTTTCTGTTACAAATAACGGTTTAGGTAATCTGTTAGTAAGCGGAACAGTTAAAAACGGTTCAAAAGCAGAAATCGCAAACGGTACAAACGCTAATGCCTTGAATATAACCGGCTCAATTGAAAATACCGGTGATATGTCAATTACAAACAGCGGCCGTGGTGGTTTAACAACTTCTGAAGGCAGTACAATTAAAAACGGCGGCAAATTATACGTTGCTAACAACGCCGGTGATTTAGATATGGCCGGAACTGTTACAAATACAGGAATTTTAACAAAAATTCTGAATAAAGGTAGAAATGCTGATGTAAATGGTACAATCAACAATGCACGTGATTTGGAAATTACAAACAAAGGTACAGGTGCACTTGCTGTTGGTGCTGATATTACAAACGGCAATGATACAACAATTACTAATGAAGGTACCGACGCTAGTGTAACCGGAACCCTCAACAATGAACGCAACTTAATCGTTACAAATGACGGCACCGGTTCATTGACCGTAAATGGTAACATTGATAACAAAGGAATTACTAATATTATTAATAATTCAACCGGTACTGACTTAACAGTTGCAGGCCGCTTGAATAATGGTAAAAACCTTGTAATCAGAAACCACGGAAAAGGTTCAATGACTGTTGGCGGAAACGTTACAAACGGTGGTAATGCAGAGTTGTTGAATAATGGTTCAAAACTTACCCTGAACGGTATTTTAGATAACGCAAATGATTTAACAATAACAAATAATGGTGCCGGCGGTTTAACAGCAACCGAAGCCAGCGAAATCAAAAACGGCGGCTTGTTATACGTAACTAACAACGCCGGAGATTTGAATATGGCCGGTAAGGTTACTAACAGAGGCACTAAAACTCAAATTCATAATAAAGGCGTAAATGCGAAAGTCAATGGCTCAATTAACAATACAAACGATTTGATTATTGTTAATGACGGAACAGGCGCATTGGCTGTCGGTGCTGATATTACAAACGGCAATGATATTACAATCAGAAATGCCGGAACTGATTTGAGCGTAACCGGAACTGTTAATAATGAACGTAATCTTGTGGTAACAAACAACGGAACCGGTTCATTGACAGTTGCAGGTGATATTACAAACAAAGGCATTACAAATGTAATTAATAACGCTAAGGGTACAGACCTTACTCTGGGCGGTAAATTGAAAAATGATAAAAACCTTGTAGTAAGAAATAATGGCACAGGCGATATGCTTGTAAGCGGTGAAGTTACTAACAAGGGTGACGCTGAATTCACAAATGAAGGCAAAAACTTTACAATTTCCGGAACTGTAGATAATGCAAATGACTTGCTTGTTGTAAATAATGGCCGCGGTGATTTGGCAATCAGCGGAAACGTTAAAAACGGTAATGATACAGAGATTACCAATAAAGGTACAGGCCTGAATATCAGCGGTATTATCAATAATGTACGTAACATGAGAATAACAAACAACGGCGAAAAAGGACTTACAACAACCGCAGTAAGTGAAATTACAAATGGCGGCTTGATGTCAGTAACCAATAATGCCGGTGATTTGAATATGGCTGGCAAAGTTACTAACAACGGCGAACAGCTTCAAATTCTTAATAAAGGCGGCGATGCTGTTGTTAACGGTACAATTAATAACGCTAAGTCATTGTTAATTACAAACGATGGCGAAGGAGCATTGTCAGTCGGCGCAAATATTACAAATGGCGACGAAGCAGTTATTAATAACAGAGGTACAAACCTTACTGTCGGCGGTTCAATTGATAATGAAGGCAACTTGATTATTGCGAACAATGGTTCTGGTGCACTTCTTATGAACGGAACGGTTGAAAATGCAGGCGTTACAAACATTATTAACGCAGCAACAGCTACCGATATGAGTCTTGCCGGTGTTATTAACAATGCTCAGGAACTGGTTGTGAGAAACGACGGCAAAGGTGCAATGCTTGTTGGCGGCGAACTTACAAACGGTGCTGATTCATCAATCATAAATAACGGTACAGGTCTTACAATGGATGGCGTTGTAAATAATTCAGGCAGCCTGATTATTAAAAACAACGGTAAAGACGGACTTGTATTTACAGAAAACAGCAACATTACAAACCAAAATGGTTTGGAAATTACAAATAACGGTGGCGACCTTAGAATGTCAGGTTCAATTGATAACAAAGATTGGACTAACATTACCAACAACACCGGCAATGCTATCGTAAACGGCGTAATTAAAAACGCAGATTCACTTCAAATCGTCAATGCCGGTGATGGCGAACTTGCAGTTGGCGCTGAAATTACAAATGGCGGCAATACAACAATTACCAACGAAGGTACTGATTTGACCCTCAGCGGAACAATCAATAACGAAGGTAATTTGATTGCAACCAACAACGGAACAGGCGCAGTTACTGTAAGCGGTAAAATTAATAATAAAGCAATTACAAATATTATTAATAGCAAAAAAGGTACCGATTTAACAATGAACGGTACAATCGATAACACCGGTAACCTTGTAATCAGAAACCACGGAACAGGTGCAACACTTGTTTCAGGTAATATTACAAACGGTGGTGACGGCGAAGTTACGAACGATGGAACAGGCCTTACAATTGCTGATACTTCAACAATTCAAAACGGCGGAATGTTCTATATCAATAACAGAGCCGGTGATATCAATATCGACGGTCAGGTAACTTCCGGTGAAGTAAGTGTCCAAAACATTGGTAAAGGCATTATCGTAAGCGACAAAGCTAACGTAACTTCAACAAAAGGTGACGTTACAGTGATGAGCCACGGTACTGAAGCTACTCAGGTTAAAGGTCATATTACTTCAGCCAAAGACTTGATTGTCAACGCTAAAAACAATAATATCGTTATCGGTTCAACAACTGCTGACAATTCTAACAACCTGACAGCAGCGAATAACGTAGACTTATACTCATACAACGGAAGCATTCTGAATGCTGGTACAACAAACACAATCGTAAAAGCCGGCGGTGACTTTATCGCTAAAGCAATTGATGGTACAATTGGTCTTGGCGTTCCGGGTTGCGAAGGCGGAGTTTGTATCGGTGTTGACCCTGCTTCAAGAGATTTAACAAAATCTATCAACGTTGAAGTAGACGGTCTGGTAACCGCTAACACCTTAAGAACAGAAGGCAATAAAGATAATCTGCTTATCAATATCGCAAGTAAAGAAGCTGATTTGAAAATTGATCAAGTTCACGCTAAAGGTGACGTAATGTTACTTGCCGGTGAAACTAACAAAACAAGTGCTTCAATCATTAACGCAGCAAAAGATGATTCTGTTGCAAACGTTGAAGGCCACGGTATTTCACTTATCGCAAGCAACAATATCGGAGCAGTAAACAAACCGTTAACCTTCAATCAAACAAACACAGCAAAAGGTCTTGATGTATTGGCTATCAATGATGTTAATATTAAAGGCTTAGATGATAAATATGATACAAATGCCTGCACAATTCTTTCAAGAGAAGGCAACGTAAACGCTGAATTCTCCGGAAACACAATCATCAAGGAAATTACAGCTGCGAAAGACCTCAATGTTGTAACCCGCGGTGCAGCGTTGCAAATCAAAACACTGGGTTCAGTACCTTCTACTCCGGTAGACTTCTATGGTCCTAATGCTGATATCACTCCGGAAAATGCAACAATCAAAGCTCTTGATATTAATACAAGAACAAGACTTGATAACACAATGATTGACGGTGTAAATCACTGGGCTGATTCAAGAGTTGTAATCAACGAAGGCCGTTTGCAAAAAGGTGGTACATTAAATGTAGTTGCAGACAGAGCATACGCAAATGGTGTACAATCAAAAATCAATAAAGATGGTTTCTCAAAAATCGAAAACGATGCAACAAAACCATTTGAGGGTGAAGACATTAAATTAACTCATAAAGCAGTAAGACCTGACGATGTAACAGACATCGGCCACGATAAAAATGAAAGAAACTACTATTATCCGGAAGGCGATGGTGACTTCAAAGACGGTTCAACTAATGTTGACCCTGATGATGGAAAAGTTGATGCAACACCATTAGAAATTGAAGACCCTGATAGTCAAAACCCACCGGGTCCAGATCAACCGGATCCTCCAGGACCGCCAGGACCTGACCAACCTGATCCACCGGGACCGGTAAATCCAGACGATCCAGATAAACCAAATGTTGATCCAGATAATCCGGACAAACCAAATCCTCCTGGACCTGTTGATCCGGATAACCCAAGTCCTTTACCGGAATTAAGTTATCAATACTTATACAAACAAAGGACGATGGAACACAACTTCAATGCAATGGATAAACGTCAAACAATGCGTTTCAACGTTGGCGGCAACAACATTCCATTGAGTCTGGCTCCAAACGAACAAGTAGCGTCAGTCGTTGATATTTCAAGAGGCGGCGTTGCGGTAACCCACAACAACACATTAAGTGTCGGCGATGTGGTACCGGTTCAAATTACATACGGTGATGTTACAATTGATACAGATATCAAAGTCGTATCAGCAACTAAAAACCGTGCCGGAGCAGAGTTCGTGAACATTGACGAAGCAACAGCAAACAATATTCTATATATGAATATTCTGATTGAAGACGCAGTGGCACAAGCTCAACTTCAAAAACAACAACCGGTTCAAGTGGAACAAACACCGGCTCAAAATTCAGATTATCTGAAAGACACAGTCGCAAGACCATTTGATATTCCGGCAGACAATATATCAGTCAAATAAAAACATCTGATAAATATTAAAAGGGGCAACCTGAAAAGGTTGTCCCTTTTGTTTTGGCTGAATAACATAATATTAAGAATTATTAAGTAAATTATTATAAAAATTAAAGAATTTGCTTAAAAAGACCGACATGTAGACTAAGGAAACGAATGTAAACGACGAATTACGCAAAGTGGTCGATGTAATTCAGAATGCAAGTAAAAAGGAACAAAAAGTTATGGGCATGGCGGCATCACAAGCGAGATTTTTGGGGTTGACAGCGAGAAAGACGAATGTCGAGTATGAAGGTCAACAGATTAACCAACAAAGGACAGCTTTGTCTAATCAGTCAGCGAGTTATTATACTAATTTGCTTGGAATGAATGTTCCTCAACCCCCAAGCGTTCAGGATTACACAAAGACGATATATAGTTTTACAGACGGTGCCTTAAGCAATCAGTTAACGAGTTTGGTAGCGCATACAGACGGTAGTTATACAGTAAGTTATATCCGTAGTTATATGGATAATGAGGCAATAGTGTCAGCGGTACCATCAAGAGTAACAAGAAATGGTGATGGTAGCTATAGCGTAGGTTCAACAAAATTGCGTGAATTGGGCGTAGCAGATGAAAATGATGAGTATTATGCAAGCTTAAGTGACGATAATAAGAAGGCGTTGCTAGCGGACGAGCTTGCGTATAAAGAGAAGTTAAATAAGGATTACAGTCAAAGTCATGCTGATACGTGGTTGGTGAGATACGTAAAGAACGAATCAACGGGAGCGTATGTTCCAACGTACTATAATAAATCAGTACTAGACGGAGCGACTTATGATGAGACAAGCACATCCGTATCGTATATCGGAGCATATACGAAGGGCGCAGCGAAGGTAACAGAAGAGATCAAGGGTGTGACAGCGTTTATGGAACAGGATTCAACTGGTCGTTATGTAAACATAACGTTGGAGGATGGCACCGGAAATTTAACTACGTATGCGCTTTCAACGAGTACGGTAACAGATGATGAAGCATATAAGGCAGCGATGAATCAGTATGAGTATGACAAAGCCCTTTATGATAAAGACATTCAAGAGATCAATGCGAAGATTGAGATAATCCAGACCGAAGATAAGGATTTGGAGATTCGCTTGAAGCAACTGGATACGGAGCAGGATGCGATCAGTAATGAGATAGACGCAGTAACGAAAGTAATCGAGAAGAACGTAGAAAGCTCATTCAAGACATTTGGTTAATCGCGAGTCGAGCAAGACAAATAATAATTCGAAAAATACCTGGCAAAAAATATTTTTACGTGTTTTACATTATAATAAGTGTAAAACCGGAGGTATTAAATGATTATTTCAGCAATAAATGTTAGCCCTGTGTCAATATTAAATAAAAATAGTGTTGCGTACACTCTGGGGGGGGGGGGCGTATAAGATTGCTACTGATAAGGCTTATAATAAACAACGCGCTGTAGAATTACATAACACTCAGGACATACATTTTAGCGGTTTAACCAAGATTTTTAAAAACAAAATCTTTTTAGACGGACAGAAAGATATTGAAGAAATTTTAAAACAGCATCCGAATTCAAAAGCAATTGTCGGTCAATTACCTAACTTTATTTTTAAGAAATTGCCTGTTGATTCTCGTCGTGAATCAATACTTGAGATATTAAAAACCTTTGATGACGTGACCTTGGCGATACGTGATTTTGAGCCAAATGCATACAGTACTATAGATGAAATTCAAAATAAACGGCCTAAAAAGGTTAATGAAATGTTAACCGGAGTTTTACAGAAATGGAATGTGTTAAAACCGTGGGATGAAATTGATGTTCAGTATATTGATGCCGGCGGTAAAGGAAAAGTCTTTAAATTAAACGGTTTAAGAGATAGCGAACAGGATGATGAATTTGTTATCAAAGTCTTTCACCAGATAAAAGCAAAAAATTGGCAGCCGTTCAAAAGTCATGGCTGTTACGCAGAAATAAACAACGGTATTTACTGGAGAACTCAAGAGGGGCTTGATACCCATAGAGGAAAATTCTTTTTTGCAAGTATGGATTCAGGCTATATCGTGAGCAAATATCTTGATGAAGATGTAAGGCTTCCTAAAAGAATAGTTCCGGAATATAAATACGGTATAAAATGTACCGATGAAGAAAAAGACGGCCCGCTGGTAGGATATAACCGAATAAAGGGTTATAATTATGATTACGGCGGAATGAGGGTTGTAAATAGGATTAAAAATTCCGACAGAATCGCGCGAAAATATCTTGAAAAAATTAAATCCCTTCCTCCGGAAAAACGTGTAGCATGGTGGCTTGGTAATTTCTATAAAAATGAAAATTCAGAAAGTCAAAAGGCAGGCCTTGCTCTGGGAATAAAATATTTAAACAATAAGAACCAATATATTGACCGTTGTTTAAATTTAGAATCGACAAAAGTTAATCAGGCTCTTGCCTATGTATTAAAATACTTGCCTCATAAAGATGCTGTAACATACTTTGAAAAACTTGTAAAAACCAATGATAAAGTAACGCAAATAATACTTTTCAATGAAATTCCGCTGCTGGCTAAACGTAAGAGTGCCTCAATGGAAATGAAAGATGATATTACTGCTACATTGCAGGAAATAATTCCGTCAAGAATCTATAAGTATTACAAAATCTCAGAACAGTATGCGCTTCCGGATACAATAGAGCATCTGGCTAGTTTTGTGCACTTGCTGCCGCATGATATTATTCCTGCCCAGCATTTAAAACTTGCTAATATTGATAATTTTGCCTTGCAGGATCGATTATTGTATAAATTCCCAATGTTGCCGCAGGAGTATCAGGGTATTTTGTTATTAAATCTGGCACAAAAAATCAAACACCCGTTATTACAAGAAAAACTTCATAATTTGCAGGGTGGACATTGAGAATAGAGGAATAAAATAAGCTTCATTTTAACAAATTAAAAAGACCCACCAAAAGGTGAGTCTTTTTAATTAGCGGGAGACGAGGCTCCTCTTGGATTTGCTCCACGCTCACAGAGTTTCGCATTAGCGGCAATGCCGCAGTATGCTCAATCTGTTCGCTATCCGGATTTGTTCACTTCGTTCACGCCATCCGTCCGCAAATCCGCCGAACTCGAAAACCGAGTTTCTCGCCACTATCTTCAGGCTAATAAAAAACACCCATCTAACGATGAGTGTTTTTTATTAGCGGGAGACGAGGCTCGAACTCGCGACATCCTCCTTGGCAAGGAGGCATTCTACCACTGAATTACCCCCGCATCGGGTACTCTTTTATAATACATGCTGAAAAATAAATTGCAAGCACTTTTTTTCATTTTCCCTGAAATTTTTATTGGATTTTATCCTCAACCATAATTAAGTGCCACCCGAACTGTGTTTTGACAGGTTCGCTAACTTTACCGATTTCACCGTCAAATGCAGCATCCTCAAACGGTTTTACCATCTGACCGCGGCTGAAATATCCGAGGCTTCCGCCGTTTCTGCCGGACGGGCATTTTGAGTATCTTTTTGCGTAATAGTCAAAGCTTGCTCCGTCGTCAATTTCTGCCTTAATTCTAGTCGCTTCTGCTTTTGTATCAACGAGGATGTGTTTAGCTTTTACGCGGCTAAAATCTTCGGCAAACGCACATGCTCCAAGAACAAGCAGAGCAGTAAATAATGTGAATAATTTTTTCATGATTACTCCTTATAATTTCTAATCTGGTTTCTTCCGTTTTCTTTTGCACGATAAAGTGCAGAATCTGCAAAAGAGAGAAGTTCAACGGCATCTTCGGCTTCTTCAACATCAGAGGAATATCCGAGGCTTATTGTAACTTTTAAGTCTTGTGTTTTAAATTTAAAGGTATTTGATTCAATTTTCTCTCTAAGACGCTCCAGAGGGATTCTGGCTGCCTCTGCGTTGGTTTCTGTAAGAATTATAACAAACTCTTCGCCGCCGTATCTGAATACTATATCAGTTTTTCTAAAACTTTCATTCAACAGGAAGGCTACTTCTTTGAGAATCTTGTCGCCGCAAAGATGGCCGTAAGTATCGTTAATTTTTTTAAAGAAGTCTATATCTACAATTGCAAAGGTTAAGTCGCTTTTATAGCGTGTAGCACGCAAAAATTCGCGGTCTGCGCATTGTTCAAAGTGTCTGCGGTTATAAAGTCCGGTAAGAGCGTCGGTTATACTTAATTCTTTTGTCCTTGAATACATAAAATTTATTTTACGTATAACATCAAGCTTATTGTCTTCGGGTACGTCAAAATTTTCTATAATACTTTGAATATTTTGTTGAATTTCGTCCAGAACTTCATCTGAAAAATTAAAAGAGATGTCGTCTTTCATAACCATGTTAACTCCTGTGAATATAGTATAACATAAATGATGCTTTTTTGACTTTGAATTTATAATCATTAATCTATTTGGAGGATAACAAATTAAGACGTTGTGCTAGAATAAAAAGTGTAGAATTAAGACTTGGCGGTGGATATGTTTTCAGGCTTTATTCAAAATTTGTTAAATACCGGCGGACAGAGCGCAGCTATGCAAAGAGCGGCGCAGATGAATGCACATTTAAACAGACTTTATCCGACGGCGGGTACTCCGCAGGGGGGCGTTCAAGCACCGTTGACTAATGCGGATTTGCCGGTCAACATGCCTAAAACTTTTAATGAAGCATTGCAAAGTTCCATGCCGCAGTCTGTAAATTTTGGACAACTTTTAATTAATCCAAAGGTTAAAAAAGTTAATGCAGTACTTACAAATCCGCAGAGCATGACGGATATTGATGATGTGCATGCTGAAATAGAGGCTTTGCAGCGTACAAATTTGAATAAAAGTATTGAGCAAATGAATTCTGTCAGCGCAAAACCTGTTGGAAAACATCAGCTTACAGGTTTGATTTCTCAAATATGTAATAAGCATGGTGTGGATGTGAACCTTGTTAATGCGATTATCAGGCAGGAGTCTAATTTTAATCCGAATGCAACTTCAAAAGCCGGTGCTATGGGGCTAATGCAATTAATGCCTACGACCGCAAAAAGTTTAGGCGTAAAAGATCCTTATAATTCTGTGCAAAATATTGATGGCGGAGTAAGATATTTGAAGTCAATGCTCCAACGATATAACGGAAACGTTATCCTTGCGCTTGCGGCATATAATGCCGGCCCCGGAACCGTTGATAAGTATGAAGGCGTACCGCCGTATAAAGAAACTCAGCAGTATGTAAGAAATATTTTGGCAAATTACTTATAAACACTTACCCTTTTTATGTTTTTTTGATACAATGGACATATCAACATATAAAAGGGGATATTTTAAATGAAATTTTCATCATCTTTTAAGGTAGGATTGCTGGCATTTATCTCACTTGTATTGCTTCTTGGCGTGGTAATAAGAGTAAAAGGGCGTACGTTTTCGAATGCTGAGCGTGTAGAAATACGTTTTAAGGATGTAAACGGCATGCGTCCGGGGGCGGCTGTTCAGATGATGGGGATGAGAGTCGGTCAGGTTGAAGAAATTGAACCCGTGATATCCGAAACAGAAAATTACGTTAAAGTTAAATTTGTTATTACCGATTCTGATGTTAATATCCCGAAAGCTTCTGCGTTTTCTATCCAGCAGTCAGGGCTGATTGGTGAATTATTCCTTGAGGTTACACCGCCGAAAACCAGAACTGTTTATCTGCCTATGGTTACAAAAGATATTTTGTATCAGGATGATGTTGTTAAAATGAAGCTTGATGATAAGGTTTATGATGTCGGTAAAATTAAAGACATTAAAGTTGTTTCAAGCGAACTTGTTCCATATTATCTGCGCGAAATTGTAGACACAAATTATGCATATAAAGTTGATTATATCGTTGATTTGCCGGGGCTTATACTGCCGGAATTTTTGAAGGGAAAACTTCTTACAAGCAAAAAAGATGGAAATTCTATGTTGCTTTCGACTCTTGATGATGTGGTTTTACCTTATCCTACTCAGGATTCGCCTTACACAATTATAGAGCCGATGAGAATCGCTGATTTTATGGAATGGCAATATAGAGCGGCTGAGGGGCTTACTGAAACAAACAAAAAGATTAACGAACTTTTGTCAAACGAGCTTATCAGTGAACTTCAAAAATCTGTCGGAAATATTAATTCATTGACTTCTGATGCCAGTGAAGTTCTTGCAAAAATAAATACATTTATGGAAGATGATTTGGACAACCTTATTAAAATTGCTGATAGTGCAACAAAGGATTTCCATGAACTATCCGGTTCGCTTAACAAACTTCTTGAGGATAAAGATGTTAAAAAAGCAGTTTTACAAACCGCCGATTCGTTTAATACTTTATCTAAAAATATTGATACTCTGTTCGGTGACGACACTTCTTCACAAAAACTTGCAGAAGATTTCAGAGCGATAATTGCTAATATGAATGAAATCAGCAAATTTGTCGGTACAATGACTAAGGATGATAATTTAAAGGGCAGTATAAATTCTTCAATCAAGAATCTTAATAACGCAATGCTTGATATTTCTACCGCGCTTGCGCCTCTGAACAGTGTTAACTGTGAAAATAAAACAGAAATTCAGGCGATGATTGACGATGCAACTGTCACTACCGCAAATTTAAGAAAATTTTCTGAAAAGCTTAACAAAAGATTCCTGTTATTCCGCTTAATGTTCTAGGACAAATAATGAATTTAGACAATTTTAAAACTGAAATAACAAATTTTCACTATAAAAGACCGGATAAAATTCCGGCAGTGGTGAAACCTTTGTTGAAGTTCTCGTCATTTTTTTACGACGCGGTAACGATAGTACGTAATTTTTTATACGACAGATATATTTTACCGGTTAATTGTGTAAGTGCAAAAGTGATTTCAGTGGGTAATATTACGACCGGCGGCGTAGGGAAGACTCCTGTTGTTGCGCAAATCGCTAATTATTATGCCCAGGATCCGGATGAAAAGGTTTGTATAATTTCGCGCGGCTATGGCGGACATCTAGATAATAAAAACGTAAATATAATAAAAATTGATGGCGATATAAAATGCGACGCATATTATGCCGGCGATGAGCCGTTTTGGCTTGCGGAGAATACTTTACCATCAGTTATGGTTTTGACGTGTTCTGACCGCTGTAAAGCGGCGGATTTTGCGGTTAATCAACATCAGGTAACTAAAATTATTCTTGATGATGCTTTTCAGCATAGAAAAATTAATCGTGACACTGATATTGTACTGGTTGACAGTGAAATGAAATTTGGTAATGAAACGGTACTTCCGTACGGGCCGCTCCGTGAAAATCTTGCCGGCCTCAATAGAGCGGATATGATTTACATAGTAAGTAAAAATACTGTTCATAAAAAAGCGGAACAATTTGCGCGGATTATGGCTAAAAAACTTCAAAAAGAGGTTAGAATCTGCCGCGTTGAACCTGATATTGTATACAACATTAAGACAAATGAAATTCTTGATAAGTCTGAGCCTGTAACTGCCCTGTGTGCAATCGGACAGCCGGAACAATTTTTTAAATTTTTGGATGATTATAATGTTGTGAACAGGATTATTTTTGAAGACCACTACACATATACGCGTGAAGACATTGCACAAATAAAAGGTAAAATTGTTACTACTGAAAAAGACGCTGTCAAACTCCGTAGATTTGGATTCAACAACGTCTATGCAATGAAATTAAAAACCGAATTTGATTGCCGCGGTTTATTAAATTAGACCTGTTTACGGGCGTCCGCGTTAAACTTCAATAAATAGTCTTTGGCCGACGATATTTTGTTTACCGTTGTGATAACCGGCAAAATAACCGCCGCGAACCGGATTATTTTTCCCGTAATTATTTGAAATAGTATGACCGTTATATGTTACAAACGGATTGTTATCGTAAGATGATGTAGATGTTCTAACCGGAGTCACGACCGCCGGCTGTGCATTCGGTACAAACGCACGTGCTAATAAATTCACAAGACCTGCCATATAACCTCTCTTCTGATATTATCTTAATGAACTTTTCTTGTTTGTCATCATTGTAGCATATAATCTATGAAAATTTAATATAACTTTACGAAAATCCACCTTTTTATGTAGTATAATGTAATAGTTATGGAAAAGAAAAAGAACATTTTAGTCGTCGGAAATACTATTTCTGCGCTTTCATTGATTAAAAAATTAAGAGATTTGGCCGGTGAAATTTACGTTACAGGCTGTGACGCAAACATGCCGGAATATGTACAAATGGTCGATATCAGAGAGGACAAACCGGAAGAATTACTTTCATTCGCGCTTGAAAAAGCAATTGATATAACAATTTTACTTTCTAAAAAAGCGATTAAATCTGATGTTGCAGGATTATTTAGCGCAAACGGTCAAATGGTTTTCGGGCCTGATTCTGATAGCGCGAAACAGATTATCGATGAAGGGCTGACTAAAAAGTTTCTGTATAAAATGCGTGTGCCGACATCAAAATTCGGTGTATTTGAAAAGCTGCAACTTGCCGCAGATTATTTGAAAACGGCAAATTTTCCGCTTGTGATTAAAACAGCAGAACCTGAAAGCGAGCGTGATTTGTTTGCATGCCCGACCGTTTCTGTTGCAAATATTGCAATAAATGATTTGTTTTTCAAGGCTGAACCCAAAGTTGTAATAGAGGAATTTATCTCAGGGCATAATTTTACGCATTATATTGTGACCGATGGGTATAAGGCTTTGCCTGTTGGAACTGTAACTACACATCAATTTTCGGATGAAACAAACGGCGGTTACCTTACAAAAGGCTCCGGAGCCAGCATGCCGGATTTTAAAGTTACAAAGGAAATAGAAAAACGATTAATGCGCGATGTTGTTTCCCGTGCATTAACAACTCTTGAAACCTGCGGCCATCCTTATGTCGGTATTCTCGGGTTTAATTGTGTCTTAACAGAAGATAAAATTTTTGTGCAGAGTATCTCTCCTTTTGTCGAAGACGCACATGCGGCTGTCGTTTATAATTCACTTGATGAAAACCTTTTGACTCTTTTTGAAGCATGCGCGATGGGTGTTTTTGCCGATGATTATGAAGAGATTAAAACAAATAATCTGGCGTCCGTGTCTGTAACCCTATTTTCACGTTATGAGGGGAAAGAAATTAAGGGCGTTGAAAGCTTAGATGAACCTGAAAACCTTAATTTGTATGGCTATAAAACCCGTAAAGGCGTGATAGGAACACTTAGCGCATCAGCAAGCACAATTTCCCGTGCCAGAGAAAAACTTGCAGATGAGATTGAAAATATTACTTTTGACGGCATGAAATTTAGAAAAGATTTGATTGTTTAACTTTATTTATTAAAGAATTTCATAATTTTATCAAGCCAGCCTTCTGAGGTGTCTTCACTTTCCAGACCGTTTATTTTAGCCAGTTTCGCCTTTATAGCCTCGTTTTTGGCTAAATCGTTGCTGTATTTGAGAAATTCAGTATAATATTCAACCGCAGACGGATAGTTTTTCATTTTTTGATAAGCAACTGCGAGTTTTTCAAGGCACTCTGTGTTTTTACTGTCAAGCGATAGAACCTTTTCCAAATAGTCTGTTTGGGCCCTGTAATCTCCGATAGATTCTCTAAAATCAGCCAATTTTAGCAGTGCAGATTTGTCGTTTGGATTAAATTGTGCCATTTTTTCATAAAATTCCATTGCATGGTTGCGGTCATTGTTTGCTTCGAGAAGTGTTGCAAGCGCGTTTACTACCTCTATGTTTTCAGGGTTAACTTTATGTGCCTGAAGATATTCGTTGATTGCAATATCGCCTTCCCCTTTTAACAAATGGTATTTCGCCCAGTTTAAAAGTTCATTAAACTCATCCCCCTTGTTCTCAAAAATAAGCGCCTTCATCTGGAAGTACAGCGGTGAATTTTTCTCCAGTTCATTATATTTTTCGATAAACTCAAAGGCTTTATCATAATTTTCATTCATAAACTCAACCTGAGCTTTTAGAACGTAAAGTTGCGGTTCTTTTTCGTATTTTTTTTCAACATCATCAAGAAGGGCAATTGCAGTTTTGAGTTCTCCCAATTCAAGATAACATTTAATCTTTAAGAGTTCATTTTCCGTAATATCAATAGCCTTCTGGTAATCACCGTTTTTAAGGTAGAGTTGGGCCAGAATTTCCTGAACGCCGCGGTTTTCAACGCCGTTTTTCATTGCCTGTTCAAGCGTAGAAATGCCGGCTGTAATTATGTTCTGCCGAAGATAAATGTTTGCAAGTTTAACATAAGCTGCTTCGTTTTTGCGGTCGTGATCAAGAATCTTTAAGTATTCGTCAATAGCTTTATTATCGTTTTTCAAAAGTTCATAAAGCCCTGCAATAGCAAAACGTGTAACAATAATTTCTTCTTCTTTATCCGTGTTTGCAATCGCTTTTTTATAGTCATTAACAGCATATTCATACTGTTGTTCTAGGCTTTTCATGTTGCCGCGATACGTATAATACTTGAATTTATCTGTAGTATAGTAAATATCGCATAATTGTTCGTAAGCCATTGAATTTGTTGCATCAAATTCAAGAATTTTAGAGTAATAATTAGCTGCATCGTCTTTATTCCCAAGCATAGAACTCAAGTGGCCTAAACGCTCCATAATACCTAAATCCTTAGGCATTTGTTCGTGAAGCTTCTTGTATTCTTCAAGCGCTAATTCGTATTGTTCATTCTCTTCGTATTGCTCTGCTAATTGTATACTCATAAATATCCCCTTTTTCCAAGTCTTTCAATGGATTTATTATAACGTAAAAATTGAAAAATTTCTATATTACCATGAAGGGGAAATTTTGTATTAACAAATGTAAATAAAATTAAAGGGTTAAGCCGCGTAAGCCGATAACAATAATAAGATAAGGACTAACTATGGGATTATCGGCTTCACAAGCAAGATTATTGAGTGTTACACAGCGGATTAACAACAATGAGTTGAAATCCGAGATTCTGGCGAACAATAAAATCCGGCTTTCTCAGGACGGATCGCGCGCCAGCGAAAAGTATATGAACGCTCTTTCTGCCAAAAAACTTGAATATAAAGTTTATAAACAGTCAGGAGATATGGAAGTCGTATCTCTTACTTTCAACGCTTTGACCGGATATAGTGATTTGAAAAATCAGTATGCAGTAATGAGTACTAACGGGCAGGTATATGTTTCCGCGGATGATGCAAAGAATTATCAAAACGCTAATAATCTTTATGAGTTTTTACAAGCCTATAAACTTATTGAAGAAGGTGATGACGGAGGTTATAAGCTTCTTGATGATAAAAAGGCCCAGTGGTATACAAACCTCTGGTATAAAATGGATGGACAAAACCAAGTTGATATCCGTTTTACCGGATTTGGTGATGATGAGCAAAGAACATATCAGGATTTTAAAACAATAACTAAACAGGTTGGTTCAGGTAATTACTTACTTTTAGACGATGTACTGGCCGGTAGTTCTAACTGGCTGCAATTTGCGCTTGAAAACGGGCTGGCCGTATTAACCAGAATTCAAAGTGATACATCGGCCGAGAGCAAGCATTTCTGGTCTGATATTGAATATACGAGCGCGACAGATATTATAGAATCTGACGCGAGCGAAAGGGTTCAACGCGCGGAAGTTGAGTACCAGCAAACAACAAAGCGTATTCAGGCTGAAGACAAGAAACTGGATTTAGAGATTAAAAAACTTGATACAGAGCACTCTTCGTTAAAAACAGAATATGATTCGATAAAAAATGTTTTAGGTAAAAATGTTGAGCGTTCATTTAGTGCATTTTCATAATAAAAAAGACGGGTTTAAAACCCGCCTTTTTATATGAGCATCTGCTTACGCTTATGCCTTAGCACCTGCTTTAGCAATGATTTCTGCTTCAATGTTAGCAGGAACTTGTTCGTAGCATTGGAATTCCATTGAGAAGGTTCCGCGGCCTTGAGTGTTAGATCTCAAGTCTGTTGCGTAACCGAACATGTTTGCAAGAGGTACAATCGCTCTAACGATTACGTTACCTGTATTGCCTTGAGGTTCTTGACCTTCAATACGTCCACGTCTTCTTGAAATATCACCGATAATTGTACCTGTGAATTCTTCAGGAATTTCGATTTCAACTTTCATCATTGGTTCAAGGATGCAAGGTCTAGCCTTTTTAACCCCCTCTTTCATCGCCATTGAACCGGCAATTTTAAACGCCATTTCAGAAGAGTCGACTTCGTGGTAAGATCCGTCGTAAAGTTCAACTTTAACGTCAATCATAGGGAATCCTGCTAAGATACCGCCTTCAAGGGCTTCTTCCATACCTTTTCTTGCTGGTTCGATGTATTCTTTCGGAATAGCACCACCGACGATTTTGTTTTCGAATACAAAACCTTCGTTTTCACCGGCAGGAGAGATTCTAACTTTAACGTGACCATATTGACCTTTACCACCTGATTGACGGGCGAATTTAGATTCCTGATCAGCGTTTCCGCGGATTGTTTCACGGTATGCAACTTGTGGTTTACCGATATTAGCTTCAACTTTGAATTCTCTCAACATACGGTCTACGATGATGTCTAAGTGAAGTTCACCCATACCGGAGATGATTGTTTGGCCTGTTTCAGAATCTGATTTAACTCTGAAAGATGGATCTTCTTCAGCCAATTTTTGAAGAGCAATACCCATTTTATCCTGGTCAGCTTTTGTTTTAGGTTCGATAGCAACAGAGATAACCGGTTCAGGGAAGCTCATTCTTTCTAAGATGATAGGAGCTTTTTCGTCGCATAATGTATCACCTGTTGTAGTATCTTTCAAACCTACAGCAGCACAGATATCGCCTGCGCATACTTCTTCTTCTTCCTGTCTTTGATCAGCATACATACGAACGATACGTGAAATACGTTCTTTTTTGCCGTTTGTTGCGTTAAGAACATAAGAACCTGAAGTTAATTTACCTGAGTAAACACGTAAGAATGTTAAACGGCCAACGAACGGGTCAGTCATAACTTTGAACGCTAAAGCTGAGAACGGTTCATCGTCTGAAGAGTGACGTTCAACTTTAGTACCGTCTTCGAGTTCACCTTCGATAGCTTTAACATCAACCGGAGATGGCATTAACTCAACGATAGAGTCTAACAGCAATTGAACACCTTTGTTTTTGAATGCTGTACCGCAGGTAACAGGAACGATTTTGTTGTTACATACAGCTTTTCTCAAACCTTTTTTCAATTCATCGATTGTTAAAGAGCTTGGGTCTTCGAAGTATTTTTCCATCAATTCGTCATCTTCACCGGCAATTGCTTCAACGAGTTCATCTCTGTATTGTTGAGCTTTTTCAAGCATATCTGCAGGAATATCTTCAACCTTAATATCAGTACCTAAGTCGTTAGTGTATATATAAGCTTTCATTTCAAACAAGTCGATAAGACCTTTGAATTGATCTTCTGCACCGATAGGAAGTCTGATAGGGTGAGCGTTTCCGCCTAAACGGGTTTTAATCTGGTCAACTACACGATAGAAATCTGCACCGGTTCTGTCCATTTTGTTTACGAATACCATACGTGGAACTTCGTATCTGTTAGCCTGTCTCCATACAGTTTCAGATTGTGATTGAACACCGCCAACCGCACAGAATACCGCAACAACGCCGTCTAATACACGTAATGAACGTTCTACTTCGATTGTGAAGTCAACGTGACCCGGTGTGTCAATGATGTTTATCTGGTGACCTTTCCAAGAAGCTGTTACTGCAGCTGATTGGATTGTGATACCACGTTCTTTTTCTTGTTCCATAAAGTCGGTTACGGCTGCACCATCGTGTGTTTCACCGATTTTGTGAGTTTTACCTGTGTAAAACAAAATTCTTTCAGTAGTAGTGGTTTTACCGGCGTCGATGTGAGCGGCAATACCAATGTTTCTGATTTTCTCTAATGGAGTTTTTCTTGCCATTTTTGTTTTTTCCTTTTTCTTTTTCTATATAATTACTTATACGCTATTTACTTTTAGCCTTATTATAATTATCACATAAAAAAGAATTTTAGCAAGTAATGCTTTTTTGTGTTAAAATCTGGTTGAACGGAGGAGAATATGGCAAGAAAAGTTGAAGTTTATGCTGGAGCATACGCAAGCGGAAAGTCTGAAACTGCTTTAAACAGAGCAAGACAGTACGCAAAAGCAGGAAAACCTATTACGCTTGTGGATTTAGACACGGTCGAACCTGCATATACTTTGCGCCCTATTGCCGGACAACTTGAATCCGAAGGGATAAATGTAATCGCACAACTTGAATATTTCGGTTTAGGGGAAGCCGGAAGTTATATTACACCGGCACAGCAAAACTGTCTTTCCGCTGACGGTGATATCATAATCGATGTTGGCTATGGTGCCTCAGGGCTTGATATTTTGGACATTATAAATAACATTGAAAAAGAAACAAACTTAGAAATATATCTTGTTGTGAATACTTCTAAGTTTGAAACATGTAATGTTGAAAATATTATTGAATATATAACTTTCTCTGAAGGTATAGAACACAGGGAATGGAAGAAGTTTTCGGGTCTGATTTCAAATACCCACTTCGGGGATGAAACCACAAAGGATGATGTTATCAGAGGGTATGAAATCCTCAAAAAAGCCTCAGAAAAAGTAAATATTCCTATCCGTGCAATCGGAGTAGACAGAAAAATTGACTTTCCGCCTTTTTATGACGGCGTAGATGTGTGGTTTTATGATAGACTTATGCCGACTGCGCTCTGGTAAATTATTGTACGTTTAATGTAAGCATATCAACAGGAGCGTTGTATTGTGTCTGTCTTTCCTGATAGCAGGATTTTTGAACAACAGGTTCCGTGTTGCATTCATATTTAACTGCAACAACATCGGCTGCAACTACTAATAAAAACAATACATTCATTAAAACTACAAATAAATTTTTCATGACATCCATTCCTCAAATATGTATATCCACATTTATATAAAGTGTTCGTTGGTCGCGAAATTGCTGATATTTATCGAAGGACGTTAATAAAACTTAACAATATGCCCAAAACCCTTGCTATGGTATAATTGTAGCATAATGAAAGACTTCTATCCTTACATAACCAATGACGGCTCAACGGGGTTGTACAACCCTGAATTCGACGATATTTATCATTCAACCTTCGGGGCGTATGCGGAAAGCTGTGAAAAATTTGTTATGCCTTCCGACATGCAATATTATATCACGAACTATAATAAAATAAATGTTCTGGATATTTGTTACGGAATCGGATACAACACAAAAAGTTTTTTGCAATTTTATTTGAAAAATCTTGTTGTACAAAATAGTAATATCGATACGATATATTCCGATAATATTTTAGGCAAACCTGAGGTTTATATTAACGCTATAGACACTGATGATGAATTAATTTTTCTATCCCCATTTTTTACAACGAATGCAAAAAGTAAGCCGAATAAACAAAATTTGCCTACAGAAAAGGTTCGTCATCTTTCAAGCGAAAGGATAGAGGCGCTGTATGACTTTGATGAAAGTATTAATTATTTATTGATTGATAATTTGGCAGCCAAATATTCCGATTTTTTAAATGACAAAAATTTGATTGATTATTTAAAAAAACACGTAAACCAACCATTTTTTGATAAGAATAGTATTAATTTCTATAACTACAGGCGAAAAGCTGGCCTTGCAAGGCTTTTGGACGGTTGCTTACATAATATATATTATCGCCATATATCAAGACGCTATAAACGGGCTGTAAATGCCCGTAAAATCGCGCATATCCGGATTGATTATAATATTGATGATGCTAGAAGCGTTATCAAGAACGATAATAAGCTTTATCAACTTATCTTTCTTGATGCCTTTACCCCTACGAAATGCCCTTGTTTGTGGACTCTGGACTTTTTTAAACTCCTATATAATCGGCTGGATGAAAACGGCAGAATCCTTACCTATTCGAACTCTGCGCTGGTTCGTAACGCATTTTTAAACGCAGGTTTTTATGTTGGGAAGATTTATAATGAACGAACAAAAGCTTATACAGGTACCATCGCAGTTAAAAATAAAAACTTTATTAAACATGACCTCTCAGAATACGATTTAAGGCTCTTAAAAACTCGGGCAGGTATATTTTATCGTGACGAAAATTTAACCGGCCTTAACGGCGCGATTATAGAACGTCATAAAAAAGAAGTAGATGAAAGCCCTCTTATATCAAGTTCAAAGTTTATAAAGGAGTACAGAAAGGAAAATAATAATGTATGATGTTATTGTTGCCGGTGCGGGAACTGCCGGAGTTGCGGCCGCTTATATCGCGGCTAAGCACGGACTTAAAACTCTATTAATCGAAAAGAAAATTCACGCAGGCGGTTCAATTACGTCGGGTCTTGTTTTACCGGTTATGAACGCCGGAAAATCAGAAATTAATCGTGATTTTTATGATGAACTCGTCGTACGAATGGCTAAATACGGTGCGCAGATTGATTTTGAAGGTAATAAAGGGTGGTTTAATCCTGAGGTTTTGAAAATAGTGCTTGATGAAATGCTCACCGACGCCGGCGTTGAAATTCGTTATGGCGTTTCAATCGAAAGCGTAGAGATTGGTTTTGATAATAACATCAAAAAGTTACACCTTAGTTCTGAAATTTTATGCGAAAGTATCAACAAGATATATTCTCATAATAATAATGACATGTTACGGGGTGCAAACCCAAAACAATTATTGGAATGTATCAAGCAGATAGATGGTGATAATAATTCTTGCTACAACGAAATATTATCAGAATGTGTCGAAGCGAGATATGTAATTGATGCAACAGGAAATTGTGATGTCGGAAAAATTTGCGGATGTAATTTCATAAATAATTTTGAAAATGAAACACAGCCGGT
Organism: uncultured Candidatus Melainabacteria bacterium; assembly: GCA_947090755.1. GTDB lineage: Bacteria > Cyanobacteriota > Vampirovibrionia > Gastranaerophilales > Gastranaerophilaceae > Gastranaerophilus. The sequence goes on from CAMUPF010000001.1 coordinate 98,702, forward strand.
TACGCTTAGATTTATTATGAGCGGAATAGATATGGAAAAGTTTGCGGAGTTTATAGGTAAAATTGACAGCGATAAGGAAGTTTCACCTGTTGAAGTTATTGAGGGAACTGTTCATTTGTCTACTGCTTATACGTGGGATAAGAACAGTGTCTGGGCTTTACGTCCTATATTTGAAAAAGCAATAGCGGCGGGCGATTTGACACTTGAAGACAGTAATTATTTTCAAGTTTTTACGGTTGCAGGGTGTGACGGTGCATTAGCGTTTAATTGCCCCAGAATCCTTAAAAACCTTGATTTAAGCGACTCTAAGGCTGTTTCGGCAGCTTTAATTGAGGCCCGTGGTAGTATTTTGCGGCTTAGTTGTTTTTGTAAAAAATATTTTCCGGGGTTCGAAAAGGCTTATATTTCAAATATCGCGGACGATTTGGGGGTGAGGGTTTCACGCAGGATTGAGGGGCGTTATTTATATACCGAAAAAGATTTAAAAGAGGGCAAAAGGTTTGATAATCCGGTATTAGAGGCCAATTATCCGATTGATGTGCACAGCAGTGAACAGGACGGCTCTGAACTTAAAAAAGTAGGGTATTATCAGCTTCCGATAGAAAGTTTGATGGCCCGTGACATCAACAATCTTTTTGTAGCCGGCCGGTGTCTGTCTGCTGATTTCAAGGCTCAGGCGGCTTTGCGGGTTCAACAGTCATGTTTTTCTATGGGTGAAGCCGTTGCAAAGTATATTAAGAATTTAATTTCTTAAGTTTAGAGCGAAGAATTTCAGCAGCGTTCAGGAGCGGGTCAATTGTTGGGGAATAGGGCGGTGCGTAGGTTAAATCATTCTGACAGAATTCTTCAACCGTCATTTTACTTAAAAGTGCCGATGTAAGGGTATTAATCCTTTTATCAGCGTCACCTGCGCCTATGGCCTGTCCTCCAATAAGTCTGCCGGTCTTTTTATCCGCGATAAGTTTGAGTGTAATATTATTTACATCAGGCATATAACCTACTTTGTCAAACTTGGTAACAGTTACTGAAATAGGGTCTATACCGCTATTACGGGCACCGCTTTCTGTTAACCCTGTCATAGAAATGGTTAAATCTAAACATCTTGTAACAGCCGAGGCAAGGACACCGTTAAATTCGTCGAATTCTCCGCAAGCATTAATTGCTGCGCAGCGGCCTTCTTTGTTAGCATTTGAGCCCAGCGGAATCCATGCGGGCGAATCGTTAATTACAAGATTTTCTTCAACACAATCCCCGCAGGCATAAATATCCTTAATATTTGTTTCCATGCGTTTGTTGACTTTGATTGCCTTGGTGATACCGAGTTCTATTCCTGCATCGTAGGCTATTTCAACATTAGGCCGTATCCCTGTTGCAAGAATCACAAAATCCGTATCAATCATCTGACCTGAAGATAAAACAACACACGTTACGCCGTTTTCATCGCCGCAAAATTCGACAACAGATTCACCGCGAATAATTTCAAAACGATTTTCGCAAACAGAGGTTAGTTGTTCATAAATCATTTCGCTGATTTCCGGATCAAGCATGGGCATAATATGCGGTGAATTTTCAACAAGTGTGACCTTTAAATTCCGCATTACAAAGGATTCAAGAAGTTCCATCCCTATATAACCGCCGCCCACTATTAAAACTTTTTTTGATGTAATAGCCTTTGCCTTTATTCTTATGCCGTCTTCAATTTTTCTTACCGTAAAAATATTAGGTAATTCAGTATTTTTTATTGGCGGTATAAAGGGTCTTGCGCCTGTAGCAATAATAAGTTTGTCATAATTAACAAGCTCAACATTATTATCGTTCATATTATGAATTAGAACCTGCTTTGTATCAGGCACAATTTTCAAGGCTTTATGCCTGAGCCTTATTTTGATTCCTTGTTCTTCGAATTCTTCAGGAGAACGCACCAGAAGCATTCTGTAGTCTTCAAAGTTTCCTGCAATATAATATGGTAAACCACACGAAGAATACGAAACATGAGTGTCGTCGGTGTAAACTATAATTTCTGCGTCCTGTGAGAGTCTTCTGGCTTTAGCTGCAGCCTTAGCACCTGCTGCAACGCCCCCTATAATTACTATCTTCATACCGGAAGATTAAAAGAAATTAAAGGTGTTTTCTATTGCTCCGACTGCGGGCCGGTTGGCTAATTCAGTGTTGATTTTGATAAGAAAATTTGTTTCATAAGCGCGCAATAACAGTCATCTGCAACATTAAAATTGTCTTTGTTTTCAACGAGATTTTGAATCTCTTTTTTTAAATCTAAATCGTTCATATCACACATCTCCTAATCACAAATTTATTATCGGGAGCATGGTGAAAAAACTTTAATCTTTTTGAAACTGGTAAAGAATTTTATAGAAATCCATGTGTATTTGCTTAATACCTAGAGGACTTGGCAGGAAAAGACGGCTCATAAATGAAGCTAAATCGGAGTTGTTATCGGGTGACATGTACGGAAAAACAGTACAGCCGGAAAAATAATTGTATTCGCCTCTATATCCCTCAAAGCCAAATGCCTGTTGACCAACTTCATCAAATAGAAAGTAATTTTCAAATTTTATATTGCTTCTATCAATGGTTGATTGTATACTGTTATCTATTGTCAAAATATGGTCAAACTTTTCGCGTCTGGCAATTTCAATTGCAGCTTGCAGGTTCTCGATTCCAGCTTTAAAGGCTGTTAATGGGCAAAATAAAATATGCCTTTTAGTTTTAAGAAGAAATCTATCAAAATGATAATTTCCGGCATTTGCCAGAGAATCACCGCTGCCCGCGAAATCATCCAGTAATACAAAAGCAGTTTTCTCCGGATAATTATTCAAATCAACCATACTATTAATATTATGGATTTTACCCGGAAGAATCCCATGTTGACGTGCAAACATTTCAGTTATCAGGCAGTAGCTTTTATTTTTTCCAAGTTCATCGGGAATAATATAAAAAACATTATCTGGCGGTATTTTATGTTTGGTTATATATTTATCAATTTTGGCTTTCATTAAGTTTATGTTTTCAATTAACCTTTGTTTGGTATAGATATATAGCCTACTGTTAAAGTAATCCGCGATATTGGTAACTAATTCTGTATATGATTTCTCATCCTCAGTATAAAATTTCCCGATAGCTTCAATTGTTTTACGAATATCTTGCGGTGAAGATGGTGAATAGGGTGACATTTGCGATAAAATACTTTCACGTGTTGGGGGATTAATATTTTGAATAGTTTTTACTTTATATCCGTAATCCTTCATTTGTTCCCTTATTCTGCCGTTTAACACCGAGAATAAGGCCTTGTTAAATGTTTTATCAGGCTTTTTTAGTATTAATTTTTTAACTTTTAACAATGTATTTATCGTACACTCTTCCAATTTTTTATCGTCAGAAAACAGGTTGACGCCGTCATCAAAACCTTCAAGATTTATAAACATATTTGCAGAAGGCTTGTTTTCTAAGATTCGGTTCAATTCTCCGGCAGTCACAATACAGGCAGTATTTTGTGAATTCCTACCTAGTTCTATGAGTCTTTTTTCTTGGCTTAAGTAATTAAAACACCTGTTTACAGGAGTTTTACCATCAATTTTTGCTACCGCGAGGTTGTTTAATTTACCTTCTAAGAAAGGCAGACAGCGATAATTAGCCCACTGCGTAAGTCTTTGCATTACAGTTAAAACCTGTGATTCGGTAGCGTCCGGAACAGCTTTTAATACATTTTTTATAGCAGTGTCAAGATTTTGTGGTGTAAATGTGAGCAGTTGGTCTTTGATTTTTGAATCAATACTGCTTAATAAAGCGCTAAATCGTTCATCACTGCTTGCCGCCAAAGCTTTTTTAATAAAAACATCACCGGATTTAATTCCGGCAAAGTTTATAAATGAAGTCCTTAGAGGCCCCCCCCCCCCCCGCACAGTTCGGGCATAGTTATAAGCATTGCAATTTTTAACCTTTAACGGTGTGTAATTACTATATCCTGTGTTACTATACTGAATCGGGGTTATCATGATGGATTTGTTAAAAACACTGAATATATTTTTTTGCTAGTAAAAAGGCCTGACTTTTTAAAGTCAGGCCTTAGAATTTATTTATTAAGGTTATTTACCCTCAACAACCGCTTGTGCAGCCGCTAAGCTTGCTTGCGGAATTCTGAACGGTGAGCAAGAAACGTAATTCAAGCCAATTCTGTGGCAGAATTTAACTGAATCAGGATCGCCGCCGTGTTCGCCGCAAACGCCGCCCAATAATTTAGGGTTAACTTTCTTACCTTTTTCCATTGACATTTCTACCAGTTGGCCAACGCCGTCAACATCAAGTGTTTCAAACGGGTTAGCAGGTAAGATTTTTTGTTCTACATAGCGTTTAAGGAATTTACCTTCCGCGTCGTCACGTGAGTAACCGAATGTCATTTGGGTCAAGTCGTTTGTACCGAATGAGAAGAATTCTGCGTATTCAGCAATTTTATCAGCTGTTAATGCTGCACGTGGAATTTCAATCATTGTACCGAATTTGTAATCAACTTTAACGCCTTTTTCAAGCATTACGATTTCTGCAACGCGTTCAAGAATTTCTTTAGCAACTTTAAGTTCGTTAACGTGGCCGATAAGAGGAATCATAATGTAAGGTTTTACATTTAATCCTTCTTTTTTCAAGTCGCAGGCAGCTTCAAAAATTGCACGAACTTGCATTTCGTTGATTTCAGGATAAGTTAAGCCTAAACGGCAGCCTCTCAAGCCCATCATAGGGTTAGATTCTGAAAGACCTTCAACGACATGTAAAAGTTCTTCTTTTTCTTTGTAGTCTTGACCTTTTGCTTTTAATGTTGCGACTTCAGCAATTAAGTCTTCTTTTGAAGGAAGGAATTCGTGAAGAGGCGGGTCTAACAAGCGAACTGTCATAGGAAGTTCGCCTAATGCCTTGAACATTGCGTAGAAGTCAGAGTATTGCATAGGAAGAAGTTTGTCTAAAGCTTCACGACGTGCTTCCGGTGTTCCTGCAATAATCATTTTTTGAACCCAAGGAAGTCTGTCAGGATCCATAAACATGTGTTCTGTACGGCAAAGTCCAACACCTTCTGCGCCGAATTTAAGAGCGTTTTCAACGTCTTTAGGAGTATCAGCGTTAGCCTCGATTGTAAGAGTTTTAATTTCGTTAACCCATTTGAAGAAGGTTGTGAAATTATCATCAATTTGAGCTTCTGCGAGTTTAACAGCACCGGCCATAACAACACCAGTTCCGCCGTCTAATGAAATAATGTCGTCTTTGTGGTAAACAGCACCGTCAAAACCTGTCAAAGTTCCGTTTTCTAAATCAATTTTCAAGTCTTCGCAACCTGAAACGCAAGGTTTACCCATACCTTTAGCAACAACTGCTGCGTGGGAAGTTGCGCCGCCGCGGAGAGTTAAAACACCTTGTGCTGCAGCCATACCGTGAATATCATCAGGGCAGGTTTCAATACGAACAAGAATAACTTTTTCGCCTGCGTTTCCGCGTTCTGCAGCTTCTTCAGTATCAAATACGATTTTACCAACAGCAGCCCCAGGAGAGGCGTTTACACCTTTTGCAATAATGTGAGCGTCTGCTGCTGCTTTTTTGTCAAAGCAAGGAAGCAAGATTTGGTATACAGCATAAGGATCAACCAGTTGAATAGCGCGTTCGCGTGTAATAATTCCTTCTTTGCACATTTCAACGGCGATTCTGACAGCCGCAGCCGCAGTTCTTTTACCGTTACGTGTTTGGAGAATCCATAATTTACCGCGTTCGATTGTGAATTCCATATCTTGAACATCTTTGTAACCAAGTTCAAGTTTTTTCGCAATATCAACGTATTGCTTGTAAAGTTCAGGCATTTCAGTTTCAAGCATTGCGATAGGTTTTGGAGTTCTGATACCTGCAACAACGTCTTCACCTTGAGCGTTTGTTAGGTATTCACCGTAGAATTTATTTTCGCCGGTGTCAGGGTTACGTGTAAATGAAACGCCTGTTGCACAGTCGTCACCCATATTACCGAATACCATTGTTTGAACGTTAACCGCAGTACCGAAGTTGTGGTCGATTTTGTTCATATTTCTGTACGCGATAGCACGCGGAATGTTCCAGGAGCGGAATACAGCTTCGATAGCTTCTTGCAATTGAACGTAAGGATCCTGAGGGAATTCTTTACCTGTAACTTCTTTAATAACAGCTTTATAAACAGGGATTAAAGATTTCCAGCCTTCTGCAGAAACTTCTGTATCTTCTTTAACGCCTTCACGTTGTTTAACTTTTTCTACTTCTGATTCGAAGTATTTTTGTCTGTCCATTTCCCAGGCAACAGAGCCGAACATAGTCAAAAATCTTCTATATGAGTCATAACAGAATCTAGGGTTGTTAGTCAATTTAACCATAGCTTCAACGGTTTCGTCGTTCAAACCGAGGTTAAGGATGGTTTCCATCATACCCGGCATAGAAAGTCTTGCGCCAGAACGAACAGAAACTAAAAGCGGGTTAGTAGCGTCGCCGAATTTTTTACCTGCTTGTTGTTCAACATCTTTCAACGCTGCTTTAACTTCATCCATCAAACCTTCCGGCATTTTGTTACCGTTGTTGATGTAATTCATACAGGTTTCGGTTGTGATAGTCAATCCCGGTGGAACCGGCAGGCCTAAATTAGTCATTTCGGCTAAGTTAGCACCTTTTCCTCCAAGAAGGTTTCTCATTGACGCGTCACCTTCGCGGAAAAGCCAAACTCTTTTTTCTGTCATAAATAAGTTCTCCTTAATTTAAAATGTTATAATTCTCTTTGTCTTTTGCAAGAATTGTAACATAAAAATAAGGATTTTTATATTTTTAGAATAAGTTATGTAAACTATTTAGCCAAATCGTCTAATATGTCTATAATGGTTGTGTTTTCGTTTAATGTTGACCTGCCGGTTACACGTTCAAGCAAATGCAGTAAGGTTTTTTGTTCCTCAGCCCTGCTGCGGAACGGGTCTTGTAGTACGCCGAGCCTGCCGGCTTTTTCCGGAGCAATTTCTTTTAAAATCTTAACGAGTTCATCATAAGAACATTCGCTAACCTTTTTGGCTGCAATCGTGATATGCTCAGGCTTGTTAATTTGATAAGTTTTTAACTTGCTGTTGTATTTTATGACATTTTGAATGATTTCAGTTGGGTTGACAGCAGCGTTATCGTCAAGAAGTTTCACGTAAGCCGCGGCTTCTTCTTTGGATACATGTTGCGAAATTTTTGCCAGCAGTTCAGTTTTTGTACGTTCAACTTTTTCTTTCACCGGAATAGTGCGTTCAAATTTTGGCGGCTCAAAATCAACCTTTTTACCGCCTTCTAATTCAAACTTGTAAACTTGACGCTCTAATTTACCCTGCGGATTTAATTCAATTATATGGCTGAATGTTTTAGAGAATTTATGTTCTACGCTTGTGAGAACTTCATCTTTGAACCTGTAGACAGTATCTTTTCCCTCTGCAAGCTGCTTTCTGATAGATGTAAGAACTCCGTCTTTGTCAAACCTGAAGGACCAAGGTGCTACGCCCTCGGCGGAAGCAAGTTTGATACTTGTTTTAGGTGTTGGAATGGTAATTTCCAATTTTCTGAACGGTAAATTTGCTTTTTCCAGTTCTTGAACGAAGTCATTTAACTTTATTTTAGGATTTTTAATTTTACCGCGCACAAACGCTGATGTTACAAATGTTAGTGCGGCATTGTCTGCTGCGCTTGAAGCGGCTTCGGAGGCTTTAGTTTTAACATCTTTGGCGCTCTCGCCGAAAATTTTCTTCGCCCATTTTTCGGCAGTTTTGCCTAAATGTCCGTGTTTTGCTGCATAAAGTCCCCCAATAGCAATAGCGGCACTTGCGGTTAAACCCACCATCCATTTTGCCGCGTTAGATTTTTCTTCATCTAAAGGCTGTTGCGTCGCATTTTGCGTATGCACAGCCGGCTTTGATACAACGTTTTTGTCGCTGTACGGACGTAAATCTAACTGTTTTTGAATATCAACACTCATAAAAATGCACCTAACTTTTACACTATAAATATAAACGTCAGGTGCATTAATTTATTGCTTTTTGTGTAAAGTTTTATTAATATTTGAATCCATCCGCTTTCATTCTGTCAATAACTTCCTGTAATTCCTCGTCAGAGCATACGAATGAAAGTCTGAAATACCCTTCTCCGTGTGCGCCGAACGCGTTGCCCGGAACTACAACGATTCCGGATTTTTCCAGTAATTCCTGACAGAAGGCAAAGGCATTGTCGTATCTTTTCGGCACCGGAAGCCACAGGTAGAATGTTGTGTGCGGAACTTTTGTTTCATCTATCGGCCAGCCAAGTTCTTTCAGCCCTTTGACCATAATTGCCTGTTTCTTCTCGTAATTTTTGTTGCCTTCAACAATAAAATCATCGCCTTCCTGCGAGTTCATAAGGTCAGCGCAGGCAAATTGAAGCGCTTTAAATATGCCGTTATCAAGTGTTGACTTACCTTTGCCAAAACGTTGAACAATATCAGCATTGCCGCAAATCCAGCCTAATCTCCAGCCTGTCAAACCGTATGGTTTGGAAAGTGAGAAAAATTCTACTGCGATATCTCGAGCGCCTTCAAGTTCAAAGACACTGAACGGCTTTTCTTCTTCACGAAAATACAATTCTGAATACGCAAGGTCTGATACAAGTAAAATATTTTCTTTGCGGCAGAAGTCAACCACAGATTGAACGTATTCACGTGTAGCGCTTACCCCGAGCGGATTGTTAGGATAGTTCATCAGAACCATTTTAACCTTGTTTTTGTCGTAGCCGTCGCGTACAAGATTTGCCATAACCTCATTCAAGTCCGGCATATAGTTGTTTTCAGGAGTGAGCGGAATAGGATACCCCTTTGCACCGGAACACTTAATAAATTGCCAGTATGAGGCGTAACAAGGGTCCGGACAAAGAATTATGTCTTTTTCAAATTCATCTTCCTTTGGTGTTGTCGCAAATCTGATTAAGTTTGCGATACCTTCTTTTGAGCCGATTAGTGAAAAAATTTCTTTTTCAGCATCCATTTCAACTCCGAAACGTCTTTTCATCCATACAGAAACCGCGTCGCGGAAAGGTTTTTCACCTTTCGGAATAGAATATGTGTGGATTCCGGGCTTGTCTAAATAATCTTTTAATTTATCAATTACATAAGCCGGCGGATTGGCGGTCGGTGCGCCCATTGAAAGCGAAATCGGTTTTCTTCCGCGCGCAGTAAGTTCCGGCGCAAGTCTGTTAGTAATCTCTTTCAATTTAAACATAATATAAGTGTCAAGTGACATAATTTCTTTATTAAAAACTTTTTCTTCCAAATTCATTTTTCTATTCCTTATTTTTCAATAATCTTCATAGGGCCGTCGATTGAGGCCGTTACGAATTGTTTAGTGTATTCATTATCCAAGCGGCAAAGTTCCTCAGGGGTTCCGGAGAAAACGATTTTACCGTCGTACAACATTATAACCTTATCTGCCGTTCTTTGTATAGTTGACATCTGGTGGGTTACAACGATTGACGTTGCGCCGGTTTCGTTACGCAAGCGCAAAATATAATCCTCAATCAGTGTGGACGCAATCGGGTCTAAGCCGGCCGTTGGTTCGTCGTAAAGAATTACTTTGGGTTCTGTCACGATTGCACGTGCAAAGCTTACACGTTTTTGCATACCGCCTGAAAGTTCTGCCGGATAAAGGTTCTCAATACCTTTAAGCCCGACAAGTGCCAATTTTTCATTCACGATTTCGCGAATCTCTTTTTCTGAGTATTTTTTTCGTAAATCTTTGCGTTCGTGAAGCGCAAAAGCAATATTATCGTAAACTGTCAGTGAGTCAAATAGCGCAGAATACTGAAATACGAACGCAATATCACCGCCGGAAGTAATAATTTCGCCGCTATCCTTTTCAACAAGGTTAGAGATAAGCTTCAAAATAGTACTTTTACCCGAGCCGCTGAACCCGACAATTGCAAGGATTTCGCCGTCATTAACCTTAAACGAAACATCGTCAATGACTTTCTTCTCTCCGAACGCTTTTACTAAATTTTTAACTTCTATACTCATAAAATTTATTATACCTTAAAAAAAGAACGCAATCGCAAATAACATATCAATTATAACAATTGCAACGAACGACCACACAACAGCACGGGTCGTTGCAATACCAACACCTTTTGCCCCGCCGCTGGCGTAATACCCGAAAGTACAGCTTATAAGCGCGATTACACCCCCAAAACAAATAGCTTTTGCAAGACAAACAAACAGGTCTTTTGCAAAAATTCCTATCCATATCGAGTCAAAATAAACGCGATAACTTAAACCTGCGGCCAAATCCGATGTTAAAGCACCGGCAAGAATTCCAAATAACGATGAAATAATCACAACCAGCGGCATCATAAGCATTCCGGCCATCACACGCGGCGCAAAAAGATAACCAAACGGGTTAACTTTTAATGTCTGTAACGCGTCAATTTGCTCTGTAACTCTCATTGTTGCAAGTTCTGAGGCCATTGATGAGCCTATCATTGAAATTATTGCAAAACCTGACATAATAACGCCAAGTTCACGCACAATTAAAACGGCTACGAGCGCGCCGACGAAGTTTCCGCCGCCCTGCTTAACCATTTCCTGCGCAATTTGTGACACAATAATGACACACGTCATGCCAACAATCGAAAGCGTAATAGGCAAAGAACTTATCCCGAATCGTTCGCATTGCGTAATCAATTCTTTTCTATCTAGTTCACCTTTAAAAAGTGACTTAAAAAACTCAACGGTACAGGTTGTAATATGTCCCATAACCTCCATAAAGTCAATAAGGTTAACGAGAATACTTTTGAATAACTTGTATGTAACCGTTTGTTTTAATATCTGCCTAACCAATGCCATGGTCTGATTTTAGCGCAAAGTTTTTGTTATTGCAATATTTATAAATTCCCAACAGCCCTTCAAGCGTTAAATCAGGCAGGATATAATCAAAACTTCCCTTCATATAGCCTTCAATAAAGCTTGCAAATCCGCCGGTCGCAACAACAATATATTCTTCCGGCGCAAGTTCTTCTTTGAATTTTTTAATCATTCCGTCAATCATGCACGCGTTTCCAAGCACAATCCCTGATAAAATCGCATCAACTGTATTTGTTGCAACAGCGTGTTTGGGCGGATAAAGCTCTATTTTCGGCAACTTGCTTGTTTTAGCGCTAAGTGCGTTTAATTGTAAATGCAAACCTGTAGTAATCAAACCGCCGATAAACTCACGTTTTTTAGTCACAACTTCAAAAGTTGTAGCCGTTCCGAAGTCAACAACGATTGCGTTTTCTCCGAATTTATCCAAAACCCCCATTGCATTTGCAATTCTGTCAGCCCCCACTTCTAACGGGTTATCAAGTTTTATATCAAGATTCAACGGTGTTTCAGGCGTCAAAACCAGCGTATCAATACCGAATTTCTTATCCAGCGCAGTTTTGTATTCATAGTCCAAACCGGTCACAACTGACGCCACAATAGCACCCTCAATCTGACAGCCGGCCGTATTTTCTTCTATAACTCTTAAATCACAAATATGTGACGGTGCCCTGAACCTTTTAACCGGTTCGTCGCCGTCACATAATCCAAATGTTATATTACTGTTTCCGATATCAATTACTAAAATCATAGCAAAGATATCTTAACACAAAATGTTTTTTTATTAAATACCTGCGCAGTTGTTACCTGATGTACCAAAAGTTGATTTAACAGTATCTAAGAAATTTGCGCCGTTCGGTGCAAAGCTTGCTGTCATACCGCCTGAAGCTTGTTCTTCTACCGGCTGTTTTCTTCTGGTTTCGGCTTTAGCCCATAAAGATTCTGTTTGTCCTACTCCGCCTATTGCTCCGACTTCTGCCATAATTATCCTCCATGATAAATATCTTTTCTATACTCTATATATACTTATAAAGTTATTTATTTCTAAAGAATTGCTTTTTTGAAAACACATATTAACAAATCGTTACAATGGCTAAAGTTTCCGGATAAAACGCCGACATTAATAATACGAAAAGTCATTAGGAGTATCTTAGATGAAAAAAATTACAGCAACCGGAAACGAACGCATTAGCGTTAAATATATATTAAGAGGAGCAAAACGCCGCAGAGCAAAGGCGTTAGAAGCCGTGAGAATGATAAATTCTCAGGCAGGTATTCAGGCAGGGTTATTCGCAGTTAAATAGGCCGACTGAGTTAGATAAGAAGAAGAGATTTGAAAGAGGTTCGCAATACGCGGGCCTCTTGTGTTATTCCCACGGTTTTACTAAAAATTTAATCGCTTCGCCTTTTATGTGTTCTTTTAGGGCGTATTCAACATCTTCAAGCCCGATGGTAGACGTTACTAATTGTTCCACATCGATTTGGCCGGAGGCAATAAGTGATAATGATTGGCGGAAATATTTAGGCGTGTAATGAAAAACACTTAAAATATTTACGTCGCCATAGTGCATTTTCGCGGTATCAAGTGACACTTTTTCACCACCCTTACAACCGCCAAAGAAATGAACTGTTCCGCCTTTTCTAACACAGGCAAAAGCCGTTTCCCACATTTGCGGAAGGCCTATACATTCAATCATAACATCTAAGCCCTGCGGCGCATTTGCCGACTGCTTGAAGGCCTGACAAATATCCTCGCAGTTTTTTAAATCTATTACACCGTCAACACCTGCAAAATCCAGTGCTTTTTGAAGTTTTAACGGGTTTCTTGCCGCAGCATAAACTCTTGCGCCCTTAAGTTTTGCAAGTCTTGCAAACATTAAACCAATCGGCCCTAAGCCTAAAATCCCGACGGTGTCGCCTGCTTTAATTCCGGTTCTCTCAACACCGTGAACAACATTTGCAAGGGGTTCCGAGAAAACTGCCTTATCAAAACTCAGACCGTCCGGCAAAAGCAGAGTATTTTTATCAACAATTCTTTTAGGTACAATTATGTATTGTGCGTATGCGCCGTTTAATAAATCCAGATTTTCACAAAGATTAAATTGTTCTTTCTGGCAGTAAAAACACTCACCGCATGGTGCTGAATTGGCCGAAACCACCCTGTCACCGGCCTTAAATTTAGTAACACCTTCCCCGACGGCTTCAACAATTCCGGAAAACTCGTGTCCGAAACCTGACGGTATTTTCTTTATCAATACAGGATGGCCCCGGCGGTATGTTTTTACATCCGTGCCGCATGTTAATGCTGACATAACTTTAACCAGAATTTCACCCGCTTTAGGGCTTGGTGTTTCAACCTCTTCATACCTGATATTCTCAGGCCCGTAATACATAACTGCTTTCATATTCCAATTTTAGCACGAAAACTTTTTAGAAATTTAATTATAAACCTGATTTGTAAACAAATATTTCTCCGCGTAATATTACCGCTAATAATTCCTATAAAAAGGATTAATTATAAGCCCGTAGGTTTTAAATATAGAATAAAAGGAGAGAAATATGGAAACTAAAACGTTAAAAGTTCTTCTTGTAGAGGACCAGAAATTAATGAGAATCGGCCTGAAATCTTTACTGGAGGAACATAAAAGTATTGATACCATTTATGAAGCAACAACGGCCAAAGAGGCAGTCGAAAAGTACAAACAGCTCAAACCTGACGTAATTCTTATGGATATCGGACTTCCTGATTCCAACGGAATTGAAACCGCTAAAAAACTTATTGAATATAATCAGGATTGCAAAATTATAATGTTGACTTCGCACCTTTCTGAAGAAGAAGTATTCTCCTCGCTTCACGCGGGTGCAAGAGCTTATGTAATGAAAGACGTAAATACAGATGTTCTTGAAATGATTATAAAAACCGTTGATGAAGGTGCGATGTGGCTTGATCCGAAAATTGTTCCTATTCTTCGCGAAAAGAACAGCGGCGTAATTCCTGCACGCAAAATGTCACGCGCAACCTTCCGCGCCCAGCATGCAAATCTTACCCAGCGCGAATATGAAGTTTTAAAACTTGTTGTCGACGGAAAATCTAATCAGCAAATTGCCGTAGCTTTAACAATATCCGAACACACCGCCAAAGCCCATGTTTGTAATATAATACAAAAACTCGTAGTCGATGACAGAACACAGGCCGCTGTTAAAGCCTTAAAAGAAGGATTAGTCTAAATATTTCTTAACAATGTACGATATTTAGGCAATTTCGCGGCTTGAAATACGTTACCTTAACGGGTGTGTAGATATGGCAATAAGCGCGATTAAAAATACCACAAATAGAGTGCAGCAGGCATTTTACAACATAATGCCGCGCTATGTTGCGGGCGAAAAAGCCGATAAACTCTACAAGACCGCAGGAAGAGAGATTTCCTCCGCCGAAAACCGTTTAATCCTCGGCGCCACTGCCCTTATGTCACAGCCGTTTATTGACTTTCACAACCGACGAATTGATGAAGATACAAGACGTGTTGCAGTCTGCCGTACAATTGCCAAAATTATTGCAGGTACCGTAACGGGTTATGCCGTAAGAAAAGGTTCTATTAAAGCGATAAGAGCCTGCTCGCAGCTTCCTAAAGATGGTGTTGCCAAATGGCGTTCCTTCTTCACACCTAAAGATGTCACTAAAATTGATACTGATGAATTTAAGCAGTATCAAAATTCACTGGGTACTTATATATCACTCGGTGTAATGCTATTTACCAACTTCCTTATCGACGCTCCGTTAACTAAATTCCTTACAAATAAACTGAATGCCAGAGCAATAGATAATAAAAAAAACGGAGGTGCTAAATGAATTTAGAAAAAGCATTCTCCACACTTAAATCTAATTTATATAAAAACTATGGCGAGAACCCCGGTAAAATGCTTGTGCATACCGGTACAGCAGGCTGGATTTTATCCTCTGCCGCACAGGTCATGGCAATTATTACAAACGACAAAATCGCACCGGAACAAAAAACATTCCTCATTCCTCAGGAAATCGGCGACGGATTAATTAATATTTTATCCTTTTATATTTTAACATCTTCCGTTAAAAACCTTTGTTCTAAAGCGGTTTTGAATGGTAAAATTGCCAACAAAACAATAAAAAATTATCTTGAAAAGAATAAATTAAACGCTAAAATAGGCAAGGTTGATTTTAATATTAAAAAGACCGAAAACTTTGCGGAAATCAAGGAAGATTTTACATCTTTTAAAAATGGCGTAGACGTTCTTGCAAGTACGGCAGGTTCCGTTTTGTCGTGCAACATTGTAACCCCGATTTTGCGTAACGAATACGCTGCTGAACGCCAAAAAAGTATGAATGAGCACCTCTTTAAGCGAAATCAGGCACAAATGAAACCGTTCCATTCCGTATCAATGAACACCTATATGAAAAACTCAGGAATGCGCATTTAAACCTGCGTAAAAAAACTTATCGAAAGCACGGCAGACAGGAATAAAAGTATTGTTGCAATCCGCATAAAATAGTCAGCCTGAGAAATATTTTCCGTATCAAGTTTTTTTAAAATTATTTTGGAGAAATCGTGTTTGCAGCGCTCTTTTGTGCGTGCAAAAGAAGAATGAAGCAGACGTTTAAATTGATACATATCCTCTAAATCCTTTCTTGCAAGCGGATTTGATATAGTCATTTTTTTAATACGGATATTCTCGTTGTCTTCAAGTTCGCTATCAAGATAGGCGGAAAGTTTACGCTTGAAGTCCGCGTATTCCTTTGTCGCGAATCTTTCCTGCGATTCCTCCGCCGGAGATTCAATATCAGCGTCAATAAAAATTAAATCGTCGCACTCTTCAAATGCCTTTAAATACAATTCTTTACAGTGTTTACAGGTGGAAAGATGTTCCTCGATAATTTCAGTAAGCGCAGGATTAACACGCCCTTTTAAATAAAAAGGCAGAATAGCCTGAACCTGTTTACATGTGATTTTTTTATGCATAATTTCCTCCCTCACAAATATGCTTTCAGATTTTCTTGTAACTTATTTCTGGCACGTGAAATCCGTGATTTTACAGTTCCGATATTGCTGTTTGTGGCAAGAGCAATTTCTTCATAAGAAAGCCCTTCAAGTTCTCTCAGAATTATCACAACCCTGAAGGATTCGGGCAAATTTAAAATTTCATATTTTATAATTTTATCCAGTTCTGATGAAAGACAAATCTCCGGCGGCTTACACTTTTTATCAACAAAAAAGTTTTTAATTGCGGCAAAGACGCTGCTGTTTTCGTCATCCTCCAAAGATATAAGCTCGTAATCCTTTTTATTTTTTCTTAAATCATCATAAAAAACATTCGTTGCAATCTGATTACTCCAACTTTTAAAATTTTTGGGATTTGCCAGAGATTTAATATTTTTTGCGATTTTAAAAAGAGTTTCCTGAGTTAAATCATAAACATTATCTTTATTGCCTGAAAGGTACATCAGAGTGGTATAAATATTTTTTTGTTCACGCCGGATAAGTTCCTCAAGCGCTTTAAAATCATCTTGCTGAGAGAGCGTTATCAGCTCCTGAACGGGCATTTTTTTGTAAGATAATTTTTGCATGACAATACCTCTTAATGGCATATTAACGTAGCTGCGTTAATATTAAATTAAGCGATTTGTCTAACCTTGCAGGGCGATTGTTATAGCAATTCAATTATTCTATTTAACAATTGCACATGAAACCCTTTTTCAAATTTATTCAATTCATTATATCTGGTAGACTCTTTAGCATTAAGACCTTCTGTCTTAAGTTTTTTGAGAAGTGCTGCAAATTCAGGGTCTTGTTCCATAAGTGCTTGTTCGTGCGCTTTATTAAATATATCATTTCTTTTTGCAAGCGGATATTTGGAAAGCTTACTTTCTACCTTTGGCATCATATCTATTAAATACTCATTAGGAGTCGCACCATAACTACTTAACGGCATTATACCTTTTATCTTTACGTCGTCAGCCACCAGCTCTTTAATCAGCCTTCTTTCTGCGTTGCGCGCTTTAATTTCCATCGGACTTGTTGTATATTCATATTTTTCCATAAACCTGGCATATTCATCCGTCAAATTTCTTGATATAAGTTTATGTCTGTTTTTTATCTCGTTAATAAAGGGTTTCGCGTCAAAGCCGGTAATATCAGCCTGTTGAATCGCTTTTTCATAAAAAGCTCTATTAAAAGTGTCACCGTTGGACAGTTTCATCATAAGTTTTTCAAATTCATCAATTCCCATTTTCTTGCAAACTTTAACAAAATCGTCCATATGTTGCAGTTCGTGAACTAGAACATCTGCGACATCGAAATGAGTAGCTTTACCGGCCATAGCCGAATCAACTACTATTTCTCCGGTTATTGCATCAAAATATGCATATCCATTCGAATTTGTAAGGTCTTTGCCTTTTAAAGTAATTAAATTAGGA
This sequence comes from uncultured Candidatus Melainabacteria bacterium, assembly GCA_947090755.1. Classification (GTDB taxonomy): domain Bacteria; phylum Cyanobacteriota; class Vampirovibrionia; order Gastranaerophilales; family Gastranaerophilaceae; genus Gastranaerophilus. Next base: position 116,059 of record CAMUPF010000001.1, read on the forward strand.
TCATAGCCCATACGTTTCATTAAAAGATTTTTTGCCTTTTGGGCACTTTCCACACTCGTGCGGCCTTCAAATGCAATTATTCTTTTAGCTTCTTCAGAAAAAGAAACAGGGCCTTTTACAGGTTTCGTGCCTGATGCTTGAGGCTTTTTAGCCGCCCTTGTTCTTGCTATCCTTGCTTTGGGCTTAACTTTTTTAGGTGTGACTAGTGTTAAATATTCGCTATTAATAACTTTTAGTTGTTTGCCAATATGTTCGGTCATATCGGTAAATTCTTCGGTGGTCGGCATTTCTAAATTATGCCTGCTTGCGGCATTCGGGTTAAATGTCTGCGTGAAATGAACGCCATCTTCAAGGTGCTCAAGCGAGTGAACCCCTTTACGTTTTGAAACTGCATGAATAAAATCATCACAGGCAGTGTTCGGGTTAATTGTCATACTACCGGATAAAACTTTTTCTGCGGTGTCAGGTGTTAACATTTTGTAACGTATCTGTAAAATAGGCTTAGCTCCACGGGTAGAATCCGTAGAAAAAACAACTGCGCTTACAGGTCTGTTACCTTCAAGGATAGTCATTCCGAGAGAGGATTGACCTTTTCCGGCTATATGGTAAACGCGTAGATTTAATCCGCGTTGGATTTTTAGCAAGAGTCTGGCAGAGCGCAATGACTTGTTTTTCCATGCCTTGTCGTGAACGCGACAAGCCATTCACAATTTTCATGACACCATTAATCCCCATAATATTTTTCCCATTAAACTGTCTTGTACAGATATAAAGTTGATAATTATGTATGGATTGCTATTTAAAATAAAAAGTATTAACTTTTGTTACTTAACGTTTGCCGATAAACAATCTTTTTCGTATGCGAGGCGGCCGTTGATTGTGTTTAAACGCGCCATAATTTCTTTGAATTCAGGGATTGAAAGGCTTTGTTTACCGTCAGAGAGCGCAATTTCAGGATTGTGGTGGACCTCAATCATCAGACCGTCAGCGCCGACAACAAGTCCTGCTTTTGAAATCGGTTCGATTAAATATCTCTGACCTGTCGCGTGGCTCGGGTCTAAAATAATTGGCAGGTGAGATAGCTTTTTGATAACCGGAATTGCCGCAATATCAACAACGTTACGGGTATATTTGTTATCAAAGCTTCTGATTCCGCGCTCACAAAGGATTACATTAGGGTTACCATTGTACATAATGTATTCGGCAGCAAGCAAGAATTCTGTAATGGTACTGCACAGCCCTCTTTTCAGGATTACAGGAATCCCTGATTTACCAACCGCAGTGAGGAGTTTAAAGTTCTGCATGTTTCTTGCGCCTACCTGCAAAACATCAACATATTGCGAAATCATCGGAATATCATCCGCATCCATAACCTCTGTAACAGTTAAAAGACCGGTTTCTTCGCTTGCACGTTTCAGATATTTTAATGCTTTTTCTTCGTATCCCTGAAAGTCATAAGGTGAAGTTCTCGGTTTGAACGCGCCGCCGCGAAGGAATTCGCACTGCATTTCTTTAGCCGCAACTGCAACTTCTAAAAGTCCGTCATAATCTTCAACAGAGCATGGGCCGACGAATGCAGCTTTTTCACTACCACCGATTTTAACACCGTTTTTGAATGTAATAACAGTATCTTCAGGGTTTCTGTCACGGCATGCAAGTCTGAAAGGTTCTCTGATAACCTTAATTTCTTTTACCCCCGGAAGCGCTGCGATACGGTCTTGTGAAACACCTGTTTTATCACCAAAGGCCTCGATTACAGTAATAATTTCGCCGCGGTTAACCTGTATTCTGAAACCGTACTCGACTAATCTTTCACAAACTTTATTAATATTTTCTTCCGTCGCGCTCTTTTCCATTACAATAATCATTATTCGGGGTTCTCCTGTTATCTATATAGCAGTAATATTATATTAATTAAATTTAAATAATCAATAGTTTATGTACATTCGTTGATTGCTAAATTCCCGCCGGTGAATAAAAATTAGACAGGAGGTTTTTATGACAGAAAAATTAGAACTTTACAAATGCGAAATTTGCGGAAATATTGTAGAAGTAATCATTGCCGGTGCCGGTGAACTTGTTTGCTGCGGGCAGCCAATGAATCTTTTAACCGCACATACTGAAGAAGAAATGAAGGGCGAAGCGCATCTTCCGGTACAATTCTATAACGAAGAAGGCAAAGAGGAAGTTCGTGTCGGTTCACAGCCTCACCCGATGATACCGGAACATTACATTCAGTTTATCGAAACTATATCCGAAGACGGTAAAACTTCAGTTCTTCATTATTTAGAACCCGGCGAAGAACCGAAAGTCCTTGTTAAAGAGGGACTGGGTGACTATATTGCACGCGAAAATTGTAATATTCACGGACTCTGGGCAAACGTTATTTCACATGAATAAATTTGTTAAGGCGGGTTATTTTTAACCTGCCTTAATAATTTGCCTTATTGGATATTTTGGGTTATATTGGGGTTATAAAGGGAGAAGTGTATGAAAAAGACAGCAGCTTTATTACTAGGTTTATTATTTACTGTAAACTCTGCATTTGCCGACAGAGTCTGGATAAATGATTTAAGAACCCGTTTTTTGAATAATTCGGCAATAATTATGGAAATAAATCCCAGAAGTTTCAATGCGCAGGATACTGACGGCGACGGCTTAATAAAAAAATCCGAAGGCGACGAACCGGGAACATTTCTGAACGGAATTTCAAGACTCGATACAATGGCAACTTACGGTGTAAATACACTTTTGTTAATGCCTATTAACAAGATTGGTAAAATTAAAGCATTAGGAACAGCGGGCTCACTTTATGCAATTTCTGATTTTTCTAAACTTAATCCGCAGCTTGTAAGCAAGGACACTGTTTTAAGCGATGTTGAACAGGCTAAAAAATTCATAAAAGAGGCACATAACAGAAATATTAGAGTTATGGTTGATCTGCCGGCATGCGGTGCATACGACTTTTATATGAAACGCCCTGAACTCTTTGCTAAAGATAAAAACGGTCAGGCGATTGTTCCGGACATCTGGACAGATGTTAGACTCTTTAACGCGGGCACAGAAGAAGCTTATAACAAAGAAGTTTTTGCACTTTATAAAGATTTTGTAGATTTAATGCTCGAACTTGAAGTTGACGGAATCAGGGCCAGTGTTCCGTCTATTAAACCGGCTAGTTTCTGGAAGGATTTGATTTCATACTCCAGAAAATTCGATTCTCAAATGCTGTGGCTGGCACAGGCTTCAGACAGCGGCGTTAACGTTATTAATACCACGGTAAACACTTCTACTGATAAACTTTTAGATGCAGGATTTGACGGATATTACGGATTTTTCGGGGACTTTAAAAATATTTCCGGAGCAAAAGAGTTCACGACAAAACTCTCATCAATGATGACGAATCTTAAGAAAAGAACAGATAAAAAAGCCGTAATCGGTGCATTTGCAACCCATGATGATTTAAGCCCTACTCTTTCTAAAGGTATGGCATATACGATTATGCAATTCTGGTTGAACGCTACGCTTCCTATTAACACTTTTACACTTGACGGTAACCAGAGTGGTGACAACTTCGTTTACTCCTGGGGCAATAAAAAAGCCGAACAGTCAGAAACTGATGATATGCAATATTTTGTTAACAGAGGCAAAATAGATATTTTTAACTACTCAAGAAGACCGGGGGCAAATAACCAGATTCTTATCAGTGAATATGTTATGTCTACACAGTTTAAAAGATATTTTACAACTCATTTGAACGCCGGAACATTCCATATTCTCAAAACCTCACATCCTGATATCTTTGCTTACGCTACGTCTTATAACAGAACAACAATCCTTACAATTGGCAATCTTAACTTTAATTCTCATATCAGAGGAGATGTAAAGGTTCCTAAATTTGACGAAGAAAAAATATCTGTACCTGTAAAAATTACAGAACCGCCGCTTATTGAAAACGGCAAACTTACTTTGAACCTTGAACCGGGTGAAATGCAAATATTAATTATTAATGACTACGAGTTATAAATTTATGAGAGGAGTAATAATGAAAAAATTCTTATTGGGAGCATTTTTAACATTAACAATGATGTTTAATGCGGCATTCGCTTACCCCGACGTTGAATCTAACTACTGGGCAGCAAAAGAGATTAACGAACTTTCCGAACAGGGTGTTCTGGTCGGATATCCGGACGGAACGTTCCAGCCTGATGAACTTGTAACGCGTGCAGAATTCGCGGCTATGGCAATCAGAGCACTCGGGCAGGAACATGCACAGGTTGCACAGCCTGTAACTTTTACAGATATCGATACTGATTTCTGGGCTTATGATTTTATTCAAAAAGCACTATTTTTCGATTTAATTTCTGCAAAAGACGATTCATTTAGACCGGAGGATCCTGTTTCAAGAGCAGAAGCGATTATGGTTGCAACAAATGCACTTTCTGATAGAGATATCAGCTATGCAAAAGCAAGAGAAATTCTTGCCAGAAAATATGTTGATATGAACACTCTGACAGAAGAAGCGATTATCAACTACGGTAAGGCAGAAATTTTTGAACTTATCGTTGTTCAACCGACAATGGCGCAAGCAAGAATTGAAGCAAACAGAGCTGCTACCCGTGCAGAATGTGCTGTGATTCTTTACAATATGAAAGAACAGGCAAAATCTAACCCTAACGCCAAATTAGCGTTTGCGATGAAAAAGAAAACAGGCGAAGGTTATGCTATTCCAAACGTAAAAGTCGATGGCGTTATCGCAACAATTCCGGCTGGAACTTACTTACCGGTTAATGTAACAGGTTATATGAGTTCACAAACCTCTGAAATCGGTGATATTTACACCGCTAAAATTGCACAAAACTGTGTTACAGAAGAAAATTATATTTTAATTCAGGAAGGCGCTTATGTTAAAGGTCAGCTTTTGGACGTTGTAAAAGGCAGATGGTTTATAAAAAACGGCGTTCTTTACCTTGATAACGCATTAATTACAACTGTTAACGACCAGACGGTTAAACTTAAAGGGTATTCTGATATTAAAAAAGACAGAAACTGGTTTATGAAATTTGTCAGAGCCGTATTCAAAGGTGAAAAACTTTCAGTAGCACCTGACAGCACTGTATTTATCAAAACCTTCAGCCCTATTAAGGTTGATTTAACCAACGGCTGGATATTAGAATAGTGAGCATCAGCCGGTGTCGGCACGCGTGAGCGTGACAAGCAGGGCAACATTACGATAACAATTTATTATAGGGCGGTAAGATAATTACCGTCCTATTTTTTTATGCTATAATTGCTCTATGAGAACTTATCAGGAAATTATATCTGTTGTAAAAGGGGATATAGAGCGTTTAGAAAGAGAGATTTTGGAAAGTTTAAACTTTCCTGATGACTCGCTTGAAAAACTCTTTCTGGCGCCTGCTAAACGTATTAGACCGGCTCTGGCGTTTTTATTTATTCGTGCGAAGGGTTTTGTACCTTCAGACGAACAATTTGCTGCCCAAGCGGCAGTGGAACTGGCTCACACGGCTTCTCTTATACACGATGATGTGATTGATTTGAGTGATAAGCGGCGCGGACTTCCGACACTAAATTCTCAATTTGGCGATAAAATAGGAGTTTTAACCGGCGATTATATTCTGAGTGTTGCCCTGAAAAAAATCGCTGATAGGCCGGAAGTGGTGAAAGAGTTTTTAGAAACTTTTTCTGAAATGGCACAAGGCGAAATTAACCAGTATTTTACGCGGTTTGAAATTCCGACAGTAGAGCAATACCTGCATAAAACCGTTCAGAAAACCGCCGGATTATTCAGGCTGGCACTTGGTCACGACTTTGGTTTAAATTTTGGTATTGCTTTCCAGATTAAAAATGATTTAAATGATATCGATGAAGATATTAAAAACGGTGTTTATACTGCCCCTGTAATTTTTTCTGGCGGGATACAAATAACGCCGGAAGCACATGCCAGAACAAAAGAATTATTAAACCAATACCTTGATAGAGCGGCCTATTCACTAAAAGACCTGCCGCGAAACAAATATTCAGCCGCGTTAATGGAAATAGTGGAGTTGTATAGAAATGATTGAGAAAATTAAACAATATTTTAAATCCGAACAATTTAAAAGCGGGTTAAAAGAAACGATTGATACTGTTATTTTTGTTGTAATTGCAGTAATCTTAGTGCGCTTTTTCATCGCAGAAGTCCGCTGGATTCCATCCGGTTCAATGCGTCCGACTCTAAAAGAGGGAGATAGAATCATCGTTGAAAGGTATTCAAGATTTTTTAAAACGCCTCAACGCGGAGATATTATGGTGTTTTACCCTCCGTTTATTGAATTAAAAAATTCACCGGTACTATTGTTCAAACGCCTCACAGGTTTCTTCTGCAAAGATGTTGCATATATTAAACGTGTAATCGGTCTTCCGGGGGAAAAATTCCAGATTAAACGCGACAAAACCGGCGCATATACTGTTTTTATAAATGACCGTCCGCTTGAAGAACCTTATATAAAGAGTAAATTTGAATTCACGCCATGTGAAGATCCGCGTGTAAATTGCGGTCCGTTTGTAATCCCTGAACATCAATATATGATGATGGGTGATAACCGTGCATTCTCATACGACGGACGTTTCTGGGGCACTCTGGATGAAAAACAATTCATCGGACGTGCAACATTCCGTTTCTGGCCGCTGACAAGAATTAAAATGCTCTCCTGCCCGAACCGCGCTACAACTGATGAAAATACTTCATATAGTCAGCCGCAATAGTTGAACTGGTTGCATTTGCAAAGGTTGCCTTGAGGTTCTGGTCGCTGTCTGAGTCCGTTAATTTAGTGATATTTTCGGTAGCACCAACCTTTTCGTCTTTTTGTTTATCAGCCTCTTTTTCGGCAACTTTTTGGTATTCCTCAAACGCGTCCATAACTTTTGTCTGCATTTCATTACGAAGCGCCATATCGCCCTCGTAGCTTCCGGTGGATTTAATCCCCTGTTCTTCTAATTCAGACATTATATTTTGCCAATCATTATAATTGGGAATACTCGAACCATTTGCAGCCGCAGCCGATTGTGCCTCACGTAGTTCGTCTATGCTTCTTATTTTCATATTATCTGACATAATATAGCCCTCTAACTCTCTAATTATATAAAGTTCCACCATAAGTTATATATTCAATAATTACAAATTCTGTAACATTTCTTAATAAAAACAAATGCAAAAAGCAATTTTAAAAACACAATTTTCTTTATAGTGGTATAGAGGAAAATTTATACACGAAAGGGAAATTAAGATGGGCGGAAACGTTAGAATTGACGATGCAGCTTTGCGTGCACGTGCAAAAGAAATTCAACAACAAATGAGTGAAGTAGGAATCGATTTAACAACAAATCCTATCACAGACAAAAAAACAGGTGCTATTTTTACATATAAGAAAGACGCTAATGGCAAACTAACCTGTTCATATCAATATCACAACGAAAGACAAAATGATATTATTCTATTCAAACGTACAACAGTTCCTACATCAAGCGCAAGTTTAGGTTATTTGAGCGATGAACAGTTTGAAGAATTTAAAGAAAACCATCCGGGTCACTTCTATACAACTGAGTATGCCGCAAGCGATAAATCAATCGAAAGAAAAGATTTCGCGGAATCAAACCTAAACCACTATGATAAAGGTACAAGAAAAGCAGCGGAAAAAGTTTACAAAGAAACTGTTGCCAATGAATTTATGGCATCCGGAACTTATGATAAAAAAGCAGCGAATAAACTTGCTAAATACGCTATGAACGACGCTAAAGCAGGACTCAGAGCAGAAAACAGAGTCGTTTATATGGATAAAGCTGAATATGAAAACGCTAAAAAAATACTTGAATACGAACAAAAAGCAGCTAAAAACCGTATTAAACTTTATAAGAAAGCCGGCAGACCTGTTCCGGCTGAGGATGAAGAAATTCTGAAAAAATCTGTTGAATATATTAAAGACAAAGACGTCAGAAAATATGTTGAAGCACATAAAAACAGATTCTATGATGAAAACGGAAAATTTAGCAATACTAAATACCACGAATGGGCTGAAACCCACTTACAAGGTGATAACACTCTTACAACATCTGAACGTAAACCGGGTTCTATCACAACAGGTTTAAGTAAAGGTGATATGACAAAAGCAGTAAAATACGCCGGTTATGACGCGCAAAAAGACCATACATTGAAAATCAACCTTGCTAAAGCTCTTGTTGGCATAATTTCCGGTCCGTTAATCGCTTATATGACAAACCACAATATCCACGATATTAAAGAACTCAAAGATGTAATCACAATCACTGCTGACTCTGCAGATCCATCTAAATACACAGTATTTGTTGATGGCGTAAGTATTGCAGAAGCACGAAGCGAAGTCATTGCAAACTTTAGAGATGTTGCTGTTCGTAACGCAATTTTAAGCAGTGTTCTTGCAACTATCTTTAACAACGGTCTTGTCGATCCGGCAGGTGCCAGAGATAGAAAAGCTGAAGGTATCACAGCAGCGACAATCTCAGAACAAAACATCTTCAGAGGCAAAGATGTAACCGATATTCAAGGCGATGTTACACTTGAAGAAGGTGAAGGCGCATGTGATGATGACGATGAAACTTGCAAGGCTGATTTGAAAAAAGTAACAACTGATGGTGAAGACAAACCGGAAGACGTTAAATATGCTAAATCATATTATAAAGAAACAAATGAACTTTCATACTGGTACGATTTTGTAAATGCTTACAACTTCGATACAAAAAAATACTCTATCAAAGACATCTACAAAGCAATTCAAAGAAGAAACGGTTATACAAGCAAAAAACCTAACCCGCCATTGAACGTAATGTTACCTCTCGAATTAACATTACCTGACGGAACAGTAATAGCTTCAAGAAAAGCTGAGTATGAAATTCCAAGACATAAAAGACCTACCGGAAAAGGCAACGGATTAGGCAATGCACCGGGAGGTAAACCTCAAGTTGTTAATGTTCCGGGTACAACTGAATATAGAGTATTTGACTGTGACGGCAACATTGTTCCCGGTAAATTCAACGAAAAACAAGCCCGCGACAAATACAAAGAACTTACAGGCAAAGAATATCAAGGTGAAATCCAAGAATAAACAAAAATCCCGCTCAAAAGGCGGGATTTTTTATACACTAAAACGGCCCCCGAAGGAGCCGTTTTCAAACATTTTTACATCAAACTTTCCAGCAAATCAGCGTCACGCTGTGCATTTGAGAGGTTCGCTTTCTGCTGCTTTTGAATGTAAACTCTCAGTGCCTCTCTAATCAATTCACTTCTTGAACGATTTTCATCATCTGCGACTAAATCAATTTTGTTTAGAAAGTCTTCGGGCATTGAAATCAAGATTCTTGCCATTTCTACTCCTTTTCTCATAAATATATTACAGTCGTTGTATATATTTATAAAAACAAGGGTTATAGAAAAATTGCGTATTATTTATATATTAAGTATATATTTCTTTACAAATTCTTTTCGTTATTATTTTTTTGCTTAGAAATATACGCACCGCCGCCGATTATAGCAAGCGCGCCCAAAATTACGCCCGCTACAATTTTACCGGTATTGCCGCCAGATTTTTCAGCGGCTTTCGCGGCTGATTGAGCAGCGTCAGCGGCCTTAGCGGGGTAAAATAATTTTTTGGCGTTGTTATAAAAAATATCTTCAATAATTTTATCAGCGTCTTTGGCTAAATCAACATCTGCGCGGATTGCGGCTTTGATATCCTCAACAAATTTTGTGTACTTTTCAACCGCGGAATCGCCCTTGAAGCGTGAAATCGGCGCGTCTGTACCAAACATTATTCTAAATGACTGATCACCCTTGTTCCAGTCAGAATCACCGATACCTTTAAGTTTTTTAATTACTTTAACGATATGGTCTTTGGGCGAATGGCCGTTTACCGGAGGTTTTGAATCAATATCAACCCATGAAATATCTGCGTATAGATTTGCGTCACCTTTGCGAACAGATTCAACAAGGACATCAATTGCGCGGTCATGAGATTCGTTCCAGCCCGAACCAAGGTGTGCCATTATGAAAGGTGTATCTTTGTATTTTTTTGCGGCCTGATAGATAATCTCCGGCTCACTAAAAGGATTTAACTTACTTTTATCAATTGAGCCATCGGGAAGCCTAAAGAGTGCGCCGCCTTTGGAACTATCAAAAGGAACCTGTGTATGGAAAAGGCACGGGAGGTTGTTTCTCTGTGCGAATTCAAAATAAGGCTGATATTTCTGATGCGTAGGTGCAAGTTTCTGGTCATTCGGATGGAATTTTAAACCGACAAAATCATTCGGAAATTCTGTGAATAATTTTTCAATTTCCTGAACATTACCATTTTTAGGGGAGCAGCCGGCCATTAAAGAATATGCATTATCGTTCTTTAACGCATTTAGAGCCGCTTTATTGCCCGCATATTCTGTTGTATGTTCGCCCTTGAAACTGTCCATGTCAGACACAATCATTTTTTCAACAACATCGTCATTAGGCAGAGGATTTCTCACAAAGACATCCAAATCGTTCTTTGTGTAAGAGGCATTCTGGTGGCCGCCTATATGCGTGTGCATATCAATAATATTTATTCCAAAACTTATGTTTTTAATTGCCGTTATATGCATCAAAAATGTCCCCCATACTTATGCTTCCACTCGCTCTTCTTGAAATTACCGGATCAGCCTGCCAGGCGTAGTACTTAGAAATCACCCCTGCAGCCCATTCAGAAACCTCTGAGGCTCTCTCGTTTCCTTTTTTTCTGCAAAGTGCTGCGACCGTTTTAAATGTTGACGCTAATGTGTCAATTTTATCTTTGAAAAATTTAACTTCGTGTTCAGGGAATTCCCAGTAATGCGCAAAATGCATATCGTTTAGCTGTTTAATATTTTTTGCCTGCCTGAATTCATACAATAGCGATTTGCACTGGGTATTAATGTAACCGTTTGCAACGCCTTCAGCTTCACGGGTTTTGTTCTGTTTAAGCAATACATCTAACAGATATCTATGTGCGTTTAAACTTAAATCTAAAGCTTCCTTCCTTTCATCATAATCTCTGGCCAATTTTATTGTTTTATTAAAAAAGAATTCAGCCGCTTTATACTGCTTATCATAAAACGCGTCATAACCTTTGTTGATAACCTCACCTATTTGCGATAATATCTCGTGATCAAACTTCTGAACTTTGTTTTGCTTAAAGTGTGCGGCTATATCACGCTTAATCGCATTAATAGTCGCAAAACAACTTCCCCACATCGGGATAACACTCGGGCGGCCTGAGCCTTCACAGTCGCATTTTCTAAATATTACCTCAGAGCAATCATTGACATCAAAGAAAAGCTGTTCACTTTTATCAACATAGCGACCCTTTTCAAGAAGTTTTTCGGCTTTCAAACGCGGCGCAGAATAAATCAATTGTACCGGATAAAGAACATCAGGGAAACTAGGGTGGGGCTCATCCCACTTTATCATATTTTTCATCATGTGAGTAATACTGCCATCTGCTGTGCATTCACCAAGGGGTTTACCGACAAATTTAGCAATATTCGCAAACTCATCATTTGCAAGGTATTCTTCAACTGGATATTGAACAGTCTTTTTATCCGTAAAGCTGTAGCCAAGAATTTCGCCTTCTTTATTTCTTACGGGATAAAAATTAAAAACGCCTCTTGCTCCGTCGTTTACACAGGCATCATAAGCAGCAAAGACATGGTTATTGCGGCCGCTCAGGTCTTTAACATTGACAACATGTGCATCAGACAGCGCAAGAAGATTAAATTTATAAATATTATCCTTTAAAAGTTCATCTTTAAAAAGGGATATTCTAAAACCGTTTTTCTTACCGCCGGTATAAATATGTTCGTATAAAGCGTCTTTTCCGTTATGTGAAGCAGCAACGGCTTTTAGTGCTCCTTCTATAGGATGCCCCGCCGGAAGGTAAACATTTACACCTTTTTTGATAAGTTCATTGATTTGCTGGATAACACCGTAAACATGTTCCATCCCCTGACCATTGGGATCCATTGATGTCATTTTCCAGCCGGAAAGATTTTTAAGGAATTCTAAAATTTGTTGTTTCTTATGTTTAACGCTAATCGGCGTAATAGATTGCGGTTTAAGTTCCATCAAATCAGACAGAAGATTCAACTGTACCTGTGCAGAACACGGAACCGCAACATAATCACCTGCTTTTGCACCGCCGCCTTCATTCAGAAAGGTAAGTTTTTCCTTTATGCTTTTCATCTGTTTCATTCCTGAATATCGCGGATTAGTTTCAGCTTTGTGCATAATAACATCAACGACATCGTCAACAGAACGCACAATCGCACGCGCAAAATGCTCCATAACTTCTCCGTGCGCCCCGCCATCAATAATATGAATACGATACGACCCGAAATTTATCTGCGGTATGGCAGGTGTACTTTTTTCAAAAGAATCAGTTTTTTGATTTTCAAATTTTTTCACAGGCGATTTTTGCACGGCATAATTAGTGCCCGTTGCACTGTGAACAGCATAAACTCTCATAGATATTCCAGTCCCCTAATACTATCAGTTTAGTAGATTATATCCTGAGTAAACTATAAAAAGGATATATTGTCAATTAATTCATTAAGTTTGTTAAACAAAAATAGGCCGGTTGGCTAATATACAATTAACCTTTAACCGCACCTTCGTTCTGGCCGGTTATGAAGTAACGTTGTAAAGAAAGAAAGAATACAATTATCGGAATAATTGAAATAACTGAACCTGCTGCAATATAGCGCCAGTTTGAACTGAAAATTCCCTGTAAGTTGTTTATACCGACAGGCAATGTAAACATTTTTTCCTCACTGAGTACAATACTGGGCCAGAGAAATTCACCCCACGAACCTATAAATGTAAATATCGCAAGAATTGCAAGTGTGGGTTTAACCATCGGTAAAAGAACTTTAAAGAAAATTTGTATTGAATTACATCCGTCAATAATTGCCGCTTCTTCCATTTCTTTCGGGATAGAAAGAAACGCTTGCCGCATAAGGAAAATTCCAAACGCACTGACCGCGAACGGCAGTATTAATCCAAGATATCCCTGAATCGGACCGGCGGTATCTATCAGATTTAAATTTAAAATAATCAGATATACCGGCAGCATTACCGCCTGAAACGGTATCATAATCGTGGCAAGAATCGCAAAAAACGCAATTCTTTTGCCCTTAAACTCCATTCTTGCAAGCGGGTAAGCGGCCATAGACGAAAATAAAAGGTTTAAAATCACCGTAAAAAACGCAACAACCGCACTATTAAAGAAATATTTTAAGAAATCAACTTTTGCCCAGACACCGGTATAATTTTCGAGTGTAAAATCCTGCGGAATAAAATTAGGCGGATAAGCAAAAATATTTTCAGCACCGCCTTTCAGAGAAGTCGAAATAAGCCACAGAAAAGGGAAAACGGACAAAATAGATACCGTTATTAATAAAATATGCGAGAGTACCGGTTTTATTTTCATATTCTGTACTTATCCCTTTCAAAACAAAAAATATTTATCGCCGACAGTATTAAAACAATAACCAGAAGAATTACGGCCATTGCAGAGGCCATACCTAAATCCAAATTTTCAAACGCACGTTCATAAATATAATAAACGATTGTTTTAGAAGAGTTTAGCGGGCCGCCTTTTGTCATAACATAAATTTCAGCAAAAACTTTCATCGCAGAAATCGCACTGATAGTTGATACAAGTGCAATTGTCGGAATTAAATGCGGCACCGTTACGGTTAAATGTTTTTGCCACGAATTCGCACCATCAATTTCACATGCCTCATAAAGCTCTTCCGGTACGCTCATTAATGCTGCAAGGTAAATTACCATATAATACCCGATACCCTTCCAGATTGTAACCAGAGCCACGGAGAAAAGTGAATATCGAGTATCTGTCAGCCAGCCGACAGGATTCAGCCCGAATACTGACAGAAAATAATTAAAAATGCCGTGTTCCGCATAAATCCACTTGAACGCAATCGCACATACAACAATAGAAACAACTACCGGCAAATAAATTAAAACTTTGTATAATTTCATCCCGCGTAGTTTCTGATTAACCAGAATTGCAAGAAACAACGGAAAAATAGTCAAAAACGGCACGACAACAACAAGAAAGACAAAAGTATTTAACAACACTTTTATAAATACAGGGTCTTTGAAAACCGTGAAGTAATTTCCCAATCCCGCGAATACAGGATTGTAGAGGTTTTCGGAATAATCATAAAAACTTAACCCCAGAGTCTGCACAAAAGGAATAAAGAAAAAGATTCCCAACAACACAAGAGCAGGCACCAGAAACAAATAAGGCACATATTTCCCGAAAAATTTATACATAAGTGAATTATAAACAAAAATTAAACAAGTTGCAAATAGAATATCGTATATTATAATAAATTGAAAAGGGAGTGTGAAAATGACAAACGAAAACAACAAACCTGTAGTTAATCTTATTTCAAAGCCTGCGAACATGCTTAAAACAGTTTATACGGCGTGCAGAACCTGCTATAGCGCAGATTATCCGATAAATATTTATAATTCAACGGATGATGAAGAAAAAATGCTTAAACTTATTGAGCGCGTAATTTCTTCCGGCCACTATTCAACGATTGAACATATACAGATTTCGTTTGCGATTTCTAATGTTTCGCGTGCCTGCACTCACCAGCTTGTACGCCATAGACACATGTCTTTCTCACAAAAATCTCAACGATATGTAAAAGAAAAAGGGGAATTTGATTATATTATCCCGCCGACAATCGAAAAAAATCCGGAATTAAAGGAAAAATTTCAACAGTTTATGAGCGAAATCTCTAATAAATATCAAGAATTTGTAGATGCGGGAATTCCGGCAGAAGATGCACGTTTTGTACTCCCTAATGCGGCTGCAAGTTCACTCGTTTGCAGTTTGAACCTTAGAGAAATGATTCATATCGCAAACCTGCGCCTTTGCACTCGCGCTCAATACGAAATTCGCACCATGGTAAAAATGATGTGTGACGAACTTATTAAAGAAGAACCATGGCTTAAACCTTATCTGGTTCCTAAATGCCAGCGCCTCGGGTTCTGCGACGAAGATAAATCCTGCGGAAGAATGCCGACAAGAGTTTAATTTTCAGAATATAAAAAACGCCGGTTTAAACGCCGGCGTTTTTTATGTCTAGTTATTTCTGTATTTACCAACAAGTTTTCTTATAAACAGCCAGTAAGAGGATAAATTAAGATTATGTCCACGGTACTGCGCACGGGTAATAGGTTCTACAAGAGTGTTTAAATACATCTCAAGGTTTGTATATTTATGATTTTTCAAACTGATTTTTCTGCCGTCGTATACATTTGTCGGATCTAATCCGTGTTCTATTTCCCAGTAGTCAGGAAGCCCGTCACTGTCAACATCAGTCATAACGATTTCACCGCCGGAAGTATATTTAGGATACATTTCGGGGTTATTACGGAAGGAAGTATGTTCCATTTCAGCGACATTAACCGTTTCAACCATATTAGTGTCAATGATGTCACGTTTTAATGAGGCTCCTGCGTATTTCAAAACCTTATCTTTAGCACGTTGAACACTATGAGTATAAATAAGTTCGTGTGGGAATTCTCTCGGAGAAACCATAGAATTCTTGGATTCTACGAGGTACATAATATTAGGATAAACGCCCATAACGTTATCGTTTGTATTTAGCGGATTTAAAAATACAAAATTATTAGAAACAAATACCCTTCCCGGAGTTTCATTCTTACTGCCCGTATCTACAATTTGAAATCTGGCAGGAATTATTGTTGAAGAACCAAATTTATAATAATTGTTTACGAGGTTATACAAGCCAAGATGTACGCCGTGGACAGATTGCTGACCCCAGTTATAAAGTACGTTATTTCTAAAATCAATAACAACGTCATCCATGGAATTCATTTTTTCCTGCCAGAAATAAGGGTTACCGAGCGTATTGTTAACGAAATAATTATGGTGAACACTTATATCATATCCGCCGATTCTTGCACCATAAGCCCCCAAAGATTCACCGATAATCGACCATTGAATTGTTGATTCCGAATTATCAAAGAAATCAAGGTTGCTAGGGTTTCCCCACGATAACGAACAGTGGTCAATAATGATATTATTTTGATTTTTAATAACAAGAGAAGCCAGTTTATCCTTCACGCCAAATCTAAAGCGCAAATATCTCAATACAACATGATTACACTGGAAAATTACTGAATCGCCTTTGATACAAATTCCATCCCCCGGCGCAGTCTGGCCGGCAACTGTTACAAATCCGTTTTTTACTATTAATGGAGATTTTAAATCAATTATACCCGCGACATCAAAAACGATTGTCCGCGCTCCCTTTTGCGTAAGAGCATGCCGCAGAGTTCCGCGGTTATAACTGTCTTCAAGTGTTGTAACATGATAAACCTGACCGCCGCGGCCGCCTTTTGCATAGGCACCAGCACCGTAGGCTCCATCAAAAGCATAATCAACATTCGGCATAAATAAATACGCAAAAACACTTATTGTTACTACGAAAAACAGAATTATAAGCCCAACAAGTACGCCCGAAAACTCACTGATTCGGACAAGAAAATCTTTCCAGCTTTTTTTCATACAAACTCCCATTGTTATATCATTTTATTAGTTTACAGGATATTAACAAAGATTTCAACATGTTAAAGAATTAATTCTTCTTTACATTATTATCAAGTCCTTTTTTAACTGCAAAAGTTCCTGCAACGAGCGAAGCAAACATTATAGGGAATCTGTAAATATTTTTCAATTTCTTAGTCAACGCAGAACTTAATGACAGGAAAAACAGCGGAACAAGTGAATTTACGAGAAGATATTTTGACGCGTTTTTAACCTGTTTTGAATATTTTTCGTCATCCGTAATTTTCAAGCCCTCTAATCCGATAAAAGATGTTGTCATAAGGTTAAACAGCGGTAAATCAGTAACTCTTGACTGCATTTCGCGGCGGACATCTTTATTAAAAACAGTATCTACTCCCGTTTTCATAAGACTTTCAACCTTTTTAACCGGCTTTGGTTTCAAGGATTTTTCTTCCTCCATAATCTCCTTAAACTTATGCACTCCTAAACCGGTCTTAGTCAAAGCGTAATCCCCCGCGATAGCCCCGAACAAGCCTGAGGCAACCATTAAAACATTCGAAATACAGGTGCCAATAATCAATTTAGAAAGCTCCAGTGACTTATGCAGCGGGTGGTATAGGTTATCAAACCTGCCTGACAGATGTTTTTGCGAAAAATTTGATTTATGAAATTTTTCAAACTTCTTATGGAAACACTCAACAACCGGCTGAAAAAATTTAGTTCTGATGGTTTTATTCCGGCTAAGCGCTCTATACCCGAGCATTGCAGCGGATGAAGCTCCTAAAACAACAACATCGTTTAAAAGAATTCTTTGTTTATAATCTTCGCCCACACTTCTGTAATCCTGCACGGTTTTTGCGCCGCCCATCAATAAAAATACGCCGGCCTCCAAACTATGGGTATTAAAAATTTTAGCGTTTGATAAATGCATGCAAATATTATAAGTTCAAACACGTGAAAAATTGCGTTTTTTACTGCCGAATTGTAATATATTGTAAAAATTACGCTTATTTTGTTTCAGGGTAAATATTCCAGATAATATCAGTGTTTTTCCTAAACCAGGTTAATTGTCGTTTTGCGTATCGTCTGGTATTTTGTTTCAAAATATCACAGGCGGACTTCAAATCAAGTTCTCCGTCAAGATACGCCGTAATTTCGTGATAACCTATAGTATCAATAAGATTTGGAATACGCCCATGCTTTTCCAGAAGTCTTCGGGTTTCTTCTATAAGACCGGCATCAATCATCAAATCCACGCGTTTGTTGATTCGTTCGTAAAGTTCTTCACGCGGAAAGTTGCGGCCATGCCATTCAACATCATAAACCGGAGAAGCTTTTACGCCGCGCGCCTCACTCATTGGCAGATTAAGAGTTTCAACGATTTCAATTGCGCGGATAATTTTCTTTTTATCATTAGAATCAATTTTTTCAGCGGTCTCGGGGTCACGAAGCCTCAGGCGTTCGTGCAAATGGCGCGAATCCAGCAGACGAAGTTCTTCACGCAATCCGTAATTAGGTTTTACGTCCGGCAAATCATAGTTTTCAAGCAATACCCTGAAATACAGTCCGGTACCACCTGCAATTATCGGTATTTTACCGACCGAATGTATCTCCTCAATAAGCCGCCCGGCTTCTTTTGTCCATAAGCCGACAGAATAATCAACTTCGGGTTCAACGATATCAATCAGATGATGCACAACGCCCGCTCGCTCTTCCATCGTTGGTTTGGCAGTACCAATATCAAAACCCTTATACACAAGCCGAGAATCTGCAGAAATAACCTCTCCGCCCAATTTTTTAGCAAGTTCAATGGCATAAGCGGTTTTGCCGCTCGCTGTTGCACCCACTACGGCTATAACTTTTTTATTCGTCCTGTGCGTCATCCTCTGTTTCTTCTTCCACCAATTCCGCCGTAACCTCACGGATTACAAATTTTTCTCTGTAAACATTAAAAATCAGCATAAATACATATAACAATCCGTAAAAATATACAAAATAAACAAGAAACATTAAAATCGGAAACGGCAGCAAAAGCGCCATAACTAGTGATACCGCAACATTTATCAGGATTATAATAACAAAAAGTTGAAGCGTTTTAAGCGGGTTTAACAAAACTTTTTTTACAGCCCTGAACAGTGATAAGAGCGGATTTTTTGTATTGTAAAAGGTTTCAGGCAGCCAGAAAATCAACAAATATGTCATTATTGAGGTAACCACCATATAAAGCAAATGCCATTTTGACAACTTTGCCAAATCCTCAGGCGAAATATTTTTCTGGAATTCAACGAGCGTTTCAACCGAATTAAACGCCTTAGTTAAATCTTCAGGTGAAAACGAAAACATTCCGATAAGGTTTTTGCCGATTACAATGGCAAGATTAAACATCAGAAACGTTATTAACAGATAAATCAATATTAGCCCCAGTGCAGGGAAAAAGTAGGCAGAAACACCTTTGGGGAAGGTCTTTAATAAATCAAAGTTGGAAATATCTTCATTACTATAGGCTGAATCGACAGTTGAGCGCATTGTATGAAAAAAACCGGCAACACCTGCAACCGCAATAAATAAAAGGGTTACGACACCAATTGCCAGTTCCGGTACGCTGTTTGCCGCAGAGCGGATTATGCCAAAATATATCAAACCGACATAGCTTACTGTCATAAATAAAAATAACAGCCATAAATTTCTATTTAAAATATTAAATGTTTCTTTTAAAATCTTACCCATAAAATTATCCTACATCACACCTGTAAAAAAACATTAAACTTATTTCTGATTAGCCATGGCTAATTTTCTTTTTTTACGGCGCATTAAGTCAACGAATGCCTCAAGACGGGTTATATAACCGGCTTTTCCGGTCTGTTCGTCCATAATCAACGGCAAAATCGGAATATCACAGTCTTCACGCATTGCAGGAAAGATATTTTGTGACATAATTTCCGGCATGCAGGTGAACGGTGAAACGTGAATAATTCCGTCGATTCCGCGCTGTTCAGCATAAACAACGTCAGAAACACACTCTAACGCATCACCGCCGATATCACGCATAAGATAAGGTTTGGCAAGCTTTTCAGCACGTTCAAGGTGGGTTTCTTCTTTTTTGAAGGCTTTCGGAATAATAGCGTCACGCAGGAAACTTCCGACCGTCAAACTTTTTCTGACTTCAACCCCCATTTTGCCAAGTTCACGCATAATATTCTGGTTAGAAAACGCGTCGCAAACAATATAAATTTCACCGGTCAAATCAACTCTTAAAACTTCGCGTTTTTCATCAATCTGACACTGATTCATAATTTCTAAAGCTTCTTTTTCAGCTTTTTTTAGTGCCCGCGTAGACATTGCGTCTTTGATTAATTTTAACGCACGGTTGTAAAGTTTTTCAGCATCGCCGAATTTTACTTCTCTCGCACGCATATATGAAAGTCTTGCATCAAGGCGGTCAAGCGCAAAAACCTTTCTTATACCAAGATTTATACCACGGAGAAAAAGAACAGGATCGTTTTTACCGGTAACACGTTTTAAAAAATCATACATCCCTTTTATTCCGTCATAAAGGCGCATTTCAATGTATTTTGTTTCATATCCCATATCTTTCAAAGCGCTGTCGATACATCCGCCATATTCGCCCAGACGGCAAATCCCCGGTGATGTAATCATCGCAACATAATCCGTTCCGCCCTCAATTGCTTCGATAAAATTACCTAATATCAATTTATACGGCAGACAAATTGCTTCCGGTGAATGTTTTGTGCCCAGTGAAAGTGTTTTCTTACTTGTATAAGGCGGTACATAGGCTTCTATTCCTATTTTATTAAGAATTGCAGACCATGCGATATAAATATTACCCATGTGAGGGAATGCTACTTTTATTTTCTTTTGTTCTTTCATATTTCTAGCCTTCTTGGTTAAATTTTAAGTCCGGTTTTCTAGCCGCAAGAGTTTCGTCAATCTTGGTAACAGGTGTAGTCAAAGGTGCAGAAAGCACTCTTTCAGGGTTAGTTTTTGCTTCCTGCGCAATCTTCAACATAACGTCGATTAACTCATCTAAACGTTCTTTATTTTCGGTTTCTGTCGGCTCAATCATAATAGCCTCATGAACGATTAGCGGGAAGTAAATTGTCGGCGGGTGAATATTGTTTTCCATAATACGTTTGGCGATATTCAAAGTAGAAACGCCGTTTTCTTCTTTTTGTCTGTCGCCTGACAGCACAAATTCGTGCATACAAGGAACATCATAAGGGAGTTTGTACTCACCTTTTAACTTTTCTTTAATGTAATTAGCGTTAAGTACGGCATTTTCGCTGGCTTTTTTAAGATTTTCGCCCATCATAAGAATATACGCATACGCCCTTACAAGAACGCCAAAGTTCCCGTAAAATGCTTTAACCTGTCCGATTGTATGCGGAATGTTATAATTTCTATAATATTTTTCGCCATCAAATTCAATAACCGGTGCCGGAAGAAAATCTTTTAACTTTTCAACGACACAAACCGGGCCGGCTCCGGGGCCGCCGCCGCCGTGAGGAGTTGCAAAAGTTTTATGCAAGTTTAAGTGTACAACGTCAAAACCCATCAATGCAGGGTTGGAATGCCCCATAATTGCATTAAAATTTGCTCCGTCATAATAAAGAAGTGAGCCGTTATCGTGCATAAGTTTAGAAATTTCAAGAACATTTTCTTCAAAAATCCCGAGCGTATTCGGGTTTGTCATCATAATCGCCGCAACTTCAGGCGTTAAAAGTTCTTTGAGCGCGTCGATATCAACCTGACCTTTATCGTTTGATTTAACAGAAAGGATTTCAAACCCGCACATAAAAGCGCTTGCAGGATTAGTTCCGTGCGCAGAATCCGGAATAATAACTTTGGTACGATTTTCACCGATATGTTCAAAATATTTTTTGATAATCATCATACCGGTCATTTCGCCGTGCGCACCGGCCGCAGGCTGTAATGTAACGGCGTTCATACCGGTCACTTTTTTGAGTTTTTCCTGTAATTTATACATTAACTCTAACGCACCCTGACAATCCTCATCGGCTGCAAGCGGGTGAAGATTACTAAATCCGTCAAGATTTGCCAGAAGTTCGTTAACCTTCGGATTATATTTCATTGTGCACGAACCCAGCGGATAAAAACCTTTTTCAATGCAGAAGTTTTGGTCGGAAAGTTCTTTATAATGGCGTAAAACTTCAAGTTCGCTCATCTGCGGAAGCCCAATCTTGCCTTCGCGCAAATCTACGCCCTTCATAAACCCTAAATCAATCCCCTCATCCGTTAAAGATACACCTGAAACCCCGTTGCTTTTCTCAAATACAGTCTTCATAAAATCCCCTGTTTTTTCAAATCCTTTTTAATCTTGTCCAATCCGGCCTGAATAATTCGCGATATTCTCGACTGAGAAATGTCAAATTCTTCTGAAATCTCTTTTAATTTTTTATTCTGGAAGAACTTGCACTCAATCAATTCGCGCTCACGCGGCGATAATTTCTTCATTGATTCCATAATTTCACGTTTCAATTCAAGCAGTTCTATATTTTCTTCAGGGGTATTATCAAGAGCCTTGATTTGTGTAGGAACTTCGGCCTCCTGCATTTCTTCAATAGATAGAATAGTTTTGTAAACTTCTTCGCGTACGTTAGTTTCGCCCTCTTCGTCAGAAATATTTTTGCGGCTGTTTTTAAGAGTATACCATTTATAACGGCGGCGTACTTCGTTTCTTATCGCCCATTTTATTGCAGTTGCAAGATAAGTATTATTAAACTGTTCTTTTGAATGGTTCTTCAAAAGAATGTACAAAGTGTGATTGCCGATGTTTACCAGTTCAGGAAGTTCAATCAGTCTGAATGAAGAAAACTTCTGAAATTCAACCTTGGCAATTGTTTCTATTAATTCTTTATATTCTTTAAGATTAACTTTATTTTCAGCGGGCATTTTACAAAACTCATCCTACTAACCTCTTCAATTATAACAGAAAAAAAATAGTTGAGCGGGTAATTTAAAAATCCTTAACATATTTTAAAATGAGTCAGGTAAAAGGAGATTAAGAAATGAAAGCACTATTTTGTACTGACGGCTCAAAAATAAGCTTCAACGCAATATATAATTTTTCAAACTGGTCAAAACGCGAAGCAATTGACGCTATTTGTGTTATCGACTGGAATTTTTTGCCGGAAGACATTGATGTCGAGCACTCGGATTTTAACACTTCCTGCTCTAATATGGCTGATAATATATTAAAATTCACGGAAGAAGAACTTAAAAAGACAGGGCTTAATCTGGGGAAAACCATTAAAATGTGCGGCGGGGTTACGGATTTAATTCTTGATGAACTGGACAAAGGGGAATACGATATCGTACTTCTTGGTTCACACGGCAAAAAAGGCCTGCAAAAATGGCTCGGCTCTGTTTCTTTTGATATTTTAACAGGCTCCCCTGTGTCAATTTACGTTTCAAAGCACAGAAACGACGCTCAAAAAGTACTTCTTGCTATCAGTGATAAAAACAATTCACCGGAACATTTTCGCACTGAACTTGAAAAATTAAACCTTCAGAACAAAGAAATACATATTTGTATTGTTAATGAAAGCCCGAATCTTTTATTTCTTGAAGGGACATTAGACACAAACTGGTATCTGAAAATTGAACAGGAACAGAAAAAATATGCATATAATATTGTAAAAAATTTGGAAGAAATTCTTGAAAGCATGGGGCTTCATGCAGAAAAAAGTGTAATAATAACAGGGATTCCGGCGCAGGAAATAATAAATTACACAAACGCTAACAAAATAGATTTAGTAATAATCGACCATAAACACGAAGAAAAGAAAAGTAAATTATTCTCTGACCAAACCGGAAAACGTATCTGCGACAACGTTTCTTGCGACGTTCTTGTCATAAAATAAACAAATGTAAAAAATTCTTAACTAAATGACAAAAAATATTTTCCTTTGTTTTAAAATAAATGTACAGATACAAAATTTTGGTGTGAAAATGATAATTAACTCGATGAATTATACAAACAACCCTTACTTACATGAGAGTTCGAAGGGACTGCTCAAGCACAAAAAGAGTGCGATTTATGACGCAGAGTGTAAGAGTGGTGTAACGACAAGAGATAAAAACGAGGTTATTAATAGCGGCAGCTTTACGAGTACGAGTGAGGCTGCCGCTTTAAGTTTTAAAGGAAGCAGATTAGATAAATTTTTCGGAAGCGACAAATTTTCTAATTTCCTTGAATATGCAAACGACCATAACCAGACAGCCAATGCTCTGGTAGCACTCGTAACCGCAGGCATGGTTCGCCCGACATTAACAATGGCGATTCCGGGGATGAAAGATAAAAAAGACAAAATTTATTCAGCCGCTCAAGCCGTTTCATCAGGCTTCTTAGGTTTCGGGGTGACAATGGTGCTTACTAAACCGCTTGATGACGCCTTGAAAAAAGCAAAAGCTAATCCGGAAAAATTCAACTGCTTATCAATAAAAAATTTAGACAAAAAACAAATGAATACAATGAACACATTGATGAAAAATATTCCGGAATGGGGAATTTGTATTCCAAGAGCAATGTTGACCATCGCATTAATCCCGCTTATTCTTAAATATGTATTCGGACTTTCTAAAACCCCGAAAAATAAACCGGTTGAAGCAAATGATTTCAACGCTCTTAAAGGCGGCAAAGATATAAAAGATTTTGCAACAGCCAGCAAATCGGAAGCAAAAAACGTGAATTTCCGCGGCAAACTTCCGGAAGCAGCTGTAGAAACAGTAGTCAATGCAGCTAAAGGCTCTAATAAATCCGGCGGACTTTATGATAGATTTACCGACTTTATCGCTAAACACTTTACCGCTCCGCTTTTAAATTCATCTAAACTTCAAAATGCTTCTGATAAATATAAAGATTCAGAATTCTTATTCAACCACGTTGCGACTGTAACATCTGCTGTTATCAGCGGGGTTTACATGCAAAGAACATTAAGCAACGAAAACCTTGAAGATGATAAGAAAAAAGTCCTTGCAATAAATCAAGGCTTAACATTTGCGATTTCAACGACATTATCATACTTAATCGACGCTAAGCTTAACAGCTGGTGGGAAAGAGTTACGGCAAGATTTATAGGCGCAAGAGCCGACGACAAAAACTTCGCCGCTGATTATAAAGCTGCACAAAAAGCAGTCACAGATAAAATTAAAAACTTAAAAGCAAATAATGCGACTAAAGAAGAACTGAAAAAAGTTAAACCGTTAAAAGCACTTGAGTTTGCGAAACAAAAGAAATTAGTTCTTCCGACAAATATCGACGGCCTTGTAAGCGGTATGGGAATCTTGAAGAAAATGGCGATTATCGGCATCATCTTCCGACTTGCGGTTCCAATCGCAGCGACACCTCTTGCAAGCTGGGTTGAAGAATTGCGTAACAAACATACAGCTAAACAAAATAAAGCAGCATAATTTGCCAATAATATTTTTTGTGACATAATCTTGTTATGAGAGATAAGATTGTTGTAAAAGGTGCAAAAGAGCATAACTTAAAAGATGTTTCACTTGAAATCCCGAAAGACCAACTTGTAGTTTTTACCGGAGTTTCCGGTTCGGGCAAAAGTTCGCTCGCGTTTGATACTATTTTTGCAGAAGGACAAAGACGTTATATAGAAAGTCTTTCAACTTATGCACGCCAATTTTTGGGTCAGATGGACAAACCGAATGTCGAATCAATAGACGGACTTTCACCGGCGATTTCTATTGACCAGAAATCAACCAGCAACAACCCGCGCTCAACGGTCGGTACAGTCACCGAAATTTATGACTATTTAAGACTTTTATACGCCCGCGTAGGCGTTCCGCACTGTCCGGAATGCGGCGAAGTTATTAAGCCGCAGACCATTGATGAAATTGTCGCTTCTATTTTAAAACTTGAAGAGGGCACTAAAATTCAGATTTTAGCGCCGGTAGCAAGAGGTAAAAAAGGTGAGTTTCAAAATGTATTTGAAGAATTACGTCAAGAGGGTTTTGTCCGCGTAAAAGTTGATGATGAGGTTTATAACCTTGACGAGGACGAAATAAAGATTGCAAAAACTAAAAAGCACGACATAAGCGTTGTTGTTGACAGAATCGTTGTCAAAGAAAGCGCGCGTTCCCGTATCGCAGACAGCGCACAAATTGCATTACAAAAGGCCGATGGAGTTTTGATTGTAGACATTATCGGCGGCGAAGAAAAGATTTTTTCCGAAAAACTGGCATGTCCTAAATGTAATATCAGTTTTGAAGAACTTGCACCGAGAATTTTCTCGTTTAACGCGCCTTACGGCGCTTGTCCTAGATGCGGCGGAATCGGTTTTGACTATCTTTTTGACCCTAATTTAATCGTTCCGGACAGGACAAAATCCCTTCACGACGGAGCGATTTATCCGTGGGCCAGAACATCTAACACATATTATGAGGATGTTTTAAATTCTGTATGTTCACACTACGGAATTGATATGGACGTACCGTTTGAAAAACTTCCCGCAGACCAGCAGGATATTATTTTATACGGCGGGCCTGATATAGTGGCGTTTCATGTTAAAAAATTTGGAACAAAGCGCTACCATACGCAATACCACCGCTTTATCGGCGTAATACCTTATTACGAAAAAAGATATCAGGATTCAATGGATAGTTCTGCACGCGAGGATTTTGAGAAATACATGATTACCAAACCTTGTCCGGCTTGCCACGGTGCACGTTTAAACCCGTTTGCACTTGCGGTTACGGTTAACGGCAAAAATATTTATGAGTTTACACTTTTGCCGATTGACGAAGCCTATGATTTTATTTCTGACCTGTATCTTGAATTAAACGACTTTAAAATGCAGATTGCAAAACAGATTCTGGATGAAATAAGCGCACGCTTAAAGTTCTTAAAAGACGTAGGTTTGAGTTACTTAAATCTTGCGCGTATGGCAGGAACGCTTTCAGGCGGAGAGGCTCAGCGTATCAGACTTGCGACACAAATCGGAAGTGGCTTATCAGGTGTTTTATACGTACTCGACGAACCTTCAATCGGGTTGCACCAGCGCGATAACGACAGACTGATTAACACTCTTGTGCGCCTCAGGAACCTCGGCAACACGCTTATTGTCGTTGAACACGATGAAGACACTATACGTCAGGCTGATTATATAGTCGATATCGGGCCAAAAGCCGGCGTTAACGGCGGTAAAATTATCGCTCAGGGCTCCGTTGAAGACATTATTGCCGCAAAAGGTTCGCTGACCGGCAAGTATCTTTCAGGCGAGAAATTTATTCCGGTACCTAAAAAACGCCGCGAAAGCAACGGGAATTCACTTGTCGTTAAAAACGCGCACATAAACAATCTTAAAAATATTGATGTTGAAATTCCGCTTGGCAAAATAGTTTGCTTAACAGGTGTTTCGGGTTCGGGCAAATCCTCTTTAATGCAGGATTTAATTTACGAATACGCAATTTACAAACTGCGCAAAGACAAACCTAAACCGCAAGGGGTCGATGAAATTACTGGTTTTGAAAACATTGATAAAATTATCGACATCGACCAGTCGCCAATCGGCAGAACCCCGCGTTCCAACCCTGCGACTTATACGGATGTTTTCGGCCCGATTAGAGATTTGTTCACAAAAACAAACGAGGCAAAAGCCCGCGGCTACAAGGCAGGACGGTTCAGTTTTAACGTTAAAGGCGGGCGCTGTGAGGCGTGCAAAGGCGACGGCGTTATCAAAATTGAAATGAACTTTCTGTCAGACGTTTACGTAAAATGCGACGTGTGCAAAGGCAAGCGCTACAACAACGAAACACTTGAAGTTAAATACAAAGGTAAAACGATTTCTGACGTTCTTGAAATGAGCGTAAAAGAAGCGCTCGAATTCTTCGAGAACATTCCGGCGATTAAAAATAAACTTCAAACCCTGAACGATGTGGGTTTGGATTATATAAAACTCGGTCAGAATGCAACGACACTCTCAGGCGGTGAGGCTCAGCGGATTAAGCTTGCCTCAGAACTTAACAAACGCGCAACAGGTAAAACCCTTTACCTGCTTGATGAACCGTCTGTCGGCTTGCACTGGTACGATTTGGATAAATTGATTAAAATTCTGCAAAAACTTGCGGATCAGGGCAACACTATTTTGATTATTGAACACAATTTAGACCTGATTAAGGTTGCAGACCACATCATAGACCTTGGTCCTGAAGGCGGAAATGCAGGCGGTCAAATTGTTGCCGCAGGCACACCGGAAGAAGTCGTGAAGTGTTCAAAATCCTATACCGGCAAATATTTAAAACCACTACTGGAGAAAGGAGAGGGTAAATGAGAAAATTATTTGTATTAGCAGCATCACTTTTAATAGGAACAGCCGCTTTTGCAGAAACACTTAAAGTCGAAGCGATTACTCCGTTTTCAACCCAGAACCCGCCTTCACAAATTCAGGTAAAATCACTTGGCGAACTCCAAATTACAAAAAAAATCAAAATTAACGAGGGTGATATTTTAACCGGCTGTTTAACAGATATTAAAGACCCGAAACGCCTGAAACGCAACGCAAGTTTTAAATACCAGATAAAAACCGTAACCGATGGAAGCGGACGCACAGTAAAAGTTAAAGAAAACAATATCGCAAAATACGTAGCGCCGTTAAATCTTGATAAAAAAGAAATGGCCAAAAGCGCAGCATTAAGCGTTGGAAACCATTTTGTCGAGGGTTTAAGCATGGGCTATCATGCGGTCGAGGGTGCCGTAAAATCTGAAAACGGCGCAGGCAACAGAATTTCATCAGCAGTAGAAAATGTATACGAACATTCAGTTCTTTCATACGCAAGTAAGGGCGAAGAAATAGAGATAAATACCGGCGACGTTTTTGGTTTAAAACTCCATTCAGAAGATGAAATTGAGGAATACAATGCCGAGCACGCTCCGAATTATACCTACGAGGTTAAATAAAAATTTCCGTTCTCAATTCGCGCCGGAACACCGATTGGAACAGTAATTTTGTCATGGCAATGCGTAATTTTTAAACCTTTAACCGTTGGCACGTCAAATTCTGCGAAAATTTCGTCGAGGAATTCCGGATGGTCGCAGTCGGAAAATTCGCCGAGTACAACGCCTTTCAGATTTTGTCGAAATTTTTCAATATTACGTAATTGCGTAACCATCCGGTCGATTTTGTACGCCGGTTCGTTCAAGTCCTCAATAAACAAAATAAAATCTTCGTCAGGCAAAAAATCCACCCCGCAAAGCGATACAAGTGTTGCAAGATTTCCGCCAAACGATTGACCGGCCGCACAGCCATCGCGCAGAATTTCTCCCTCAAAGGCCAGCGGTTCATCATCCATCACTGCACGTTGAAAACTTTCCCACGTAAAATCAGAAATACCGTTTCCAAAATCACCGTTAATCATCGGGGCTGAATAGGTTACAAGTCCGGCACGCTTTAAAAACATCGCAGAAAGCGCTGTCACATCCGAAAATCCACAGAAAACTTTCGGATTTGCACGAATAACATCATAATTTATTTTATCAATAAGTCTAATCGCCCCATAACCGCCGCGTGCGCAGATTATGCCATCAACCTCTTCATCTGCAAGAAATTTTTCTATCTCACCCGCGCGCTCCTCGTCGGTTCCGGCTAGATAGCGGCAAATTCCAAAAAGTTTATCGCTCACTTTTGTGCGAAATCCTGCATTTTCCAAAAATTCTACACCTTTTTCAAGCCTGTCCGCCGCCTTAAATTGGCCGCATGGAGCGATTATTCCAATACAATCGCCTTTTTGTAACTTTTTTGGTTTAACAATATTCACAATTTTGCCCTTCCGTAAAACTTTTTGCTATAATGATATTATCATGAATTATATGCCTTTGTACAGAAAATATCGTCCGCAGCAATTAGAAGAAGTTGTCGGACAGGAACATATTAAAAAAGCTTTAACCAACGCAATTACGACGAATAAGATTTCGCACGCGTATCTTTTTACCGGCCCGCGCGGAACCGGTAAGACTTCAACCGCCAGAATTTTTGCTAAATCATTAAACTGCGTTGAGGGGCCGACAGTACATCCTTGCGGCAAGTGCGCAAACTGTATTGATATTACGAATTCTACGCCTATGGACGTTATAGAAATCGACGCGGCAAGCAACCGTTCAGTTGAGGACGCTCAGCACATTTTAGAGCGCGTAATGTATGCACCGGTTAACAGCCGTTACAAAATTTATATTATCGACGAAGTTCACATGCTTTCAACAACTGCTTTTAACGCACTTTTGAAAACGCTTGAAGAACCGCCGAAAAACGTCATCTTCATTCTTGCAACAACCGAGGTTCATAAAGTTCTTGATACCATCAAAAGCCGCTGTCAGCGATATGATTTCAGAAGAATTACAACCGATGATATCGTAAACCACCTGAGAATGATTTCTGATAAGGAAAACATTAATATCACAGACGACGCGCTTATTTCAATCGCAAAAAACTCAGCGGGCGGAATGCGTGACAGTATTGCACTTTTAGAACAATTGAGTGTTCTTGGCGGCGAAATTACTACCGCAGAAATCGACAATCTTCTTGGCCGGCTTTCCTTTGACCTTTTGAATAAGTTTTCACAGAAAATCGTTGAATCAAAACCCAACGAAGCCATCGAAATTCTTGAAAAAGTCTACAATTCCGGCAACGAACCCGTTCAAATATTGACGAACCTGCTTGATTATTTCAGAAATCTTCTGGTTGTTAAAACCTGTTCAAAAGAAATAGCAATAGAACTTTCACAACTTAACGACCTGCAGATAGAAGCGCTTGCTAAACAGGCACAGCCGCTAGAGGCACACCAGATTATTTCACTTGTAAATAAATGTTGTGATTATATAAAAGAATTGAAAACGACTAACAATCCAAAACTCTGGCTTGAAGTCGCAGTGATTGACCTTGCGAATTTGACACAAAATACTACGTTAGCACAATTACAGGAAAGATTAACGCGTTTGGAATCAGGAACGCCGCAACCGGCACAAGCAACAATACCTGCGCCGGTTAAACCCGCCCCCCAACCAAAAGCATACTTCCAAACAGCGCCTGAACCGGTGTCAAAACCAACGCCTCAGTCAACACCTGCAAAAGAAGAAACCGTTGTTCAGCCGTCCGTTGCGCCTGCCGGTAATGATATTGGTTCATTATGGGGACAATTACTGCAAAATATTTCCAGCGCGCCTACAAGAGCGCTTTTAAAACAATGGGCTAATCCGGTTGAAATTTCCGATGAGCATGTCGTTCTTGCTGTTAAAAATGAAATTTTCTTAAAACAATTTACCGACGGTTCTAAGCGTGATGTTTTGCAAAACGCGATTAACACAATGTATAACAAAGAAGTTACGCTTACCGTTAGACTTCCAAAAGCCGGCGAACCAACGGTGTCTCCCAGGCTAAGCACACCGGAACCACCAAAACAGCCTGTTCAAAAACCTGAACCGGCACCTAAGCCTGAACCGGTTAAAGATGAAAAAAACATACCTGCTGAAAAACCGCAAACCGAAGAAGTAAGCGAAGAGGAACTTGAAGAAGCCAAAGATACGAAGCTGAGTTCTTACAGTGCACGTTCCGAAGAGTATTACATGCACTCTGATACCGTAAACATGGCACTCGAAGTTTTTGGCGGAAAAATTATAGAATAATTTTAAGATTTGTAAAAAAATAGTCCAAAACAGGCTAAAAAAGGCAAAAATATTTCTTGAGCCTATTAATATAATTGTGTGGTGGAGGCATCTGCGTGAAGATAAATTTCGATTCTGCAAACTATAATTCCAAACAGGTTTTTAAAGGTTACAAAGCCTGCAAAAATGATGAGGGCACACGCACAGGTGAATTTTCGTTTCCGTTTGACCCTGCAACCACAGACTGTTATCTTGAAATTGCCGTAGTTGACCGCGATTTAAAAACAGGGAATTATTTCCTTACCGGCGACAAATACACAGATTTAAAAAACGACGGTTCCGAAGAGGGCAGAAAATTATATCCGGGCAAAAACCGGATAAATATTCACGCAGAATTCGGTGTTATGGAAGACGAGCCTTTCGCCTACCACTATAAATTAGTCGATAAAAGAACAGGCGCAACACGTCAGTACGGTGTTGACGCAGGTTCTTTACTTGATGAACGCGAAGACAGAAGCGATTTATATGACGAAAACATTTACAACCTTCACGTGCCCGCTTCTGACATCAGCCGCGGCGGTGCAATGCTTCTTGCAATGCCTGATAACGTCGACCCTAAGTGGGTTTATGACTCCGACAATGATATCATTACAAACGAAAATTACGACGAACTTAAACATAACATAAGACTTTTTTCAAACAAAATGGGCGGTTCACTCGCCGGTATGGAAAAGAAACTTGATTCCGGAGCATTCGAACCGTACGACAGAATCGTAAGCTTGCCTTTGTTTACAGATGATTCCAGATCCCACCACGCATACTGGAACAAAAACTGCATGCAAATGGCGCTCTCTCTGGGAAATATAAACAATTACACCTCCTTAACACGCAAACTATTTGCACAGGGTAAATCACTTGTTTCTGACGGTGCATTTGTAAACGAAGGGCTGGAAGGTATCCACTTCCACCACGCTTTAAAATGGAAAGAACAGTCCCCTTTCTTCAACTGGTTTAGAATGGATCCGAACAATGAGGTTTTATTTGGTGTATTTACACAAAATACCGATTTTCTCTCCCACAGAATCGTAAACCCTCAATTCTTCTATCAAAAAGATGAAAAAGGCATGTATGTCAGAATTGAAAACGAAGAGTACAACGAAAATAAACCTACTTATTTTGAAACTTATGACAAAGATCTGTTAAACGCGGACAAACTTGGCCCTCAAGAGCCAATAAAGTCCTATGATAAAAATTTCTATGACAAACCGCTTTCCAAAAACACCCACCACGACACAGTAATCCCTTACCGCTTTGCAATTGACCCGCAAGAATACGACAAGAATGTTCAACTTTTGAACGAATATAACAAAAACTTATCGGCTAAAATCGATTTATACAGCGGTTTCGGTACCAAGTATGTTGCGCAGTTTTCTAACCTTTCCCTTGATGAAAAAATAGAGGGTAATGTTGACACCTGGAACGCGAATTCTGATATTACCAAAATTCACTATTTCCTTTCAAATGCGGAAATGGATAATATTTTATCGCTAAAACCCGGAGCGAACCAGAAAGAAGAGGTTAAAAAACTGGAATATGCCTCCAACGAAGCAAAAGATTATGTCATAACCTCTGCGCATTACTGGACTAAGAAAACAAAAGATATAATGAATCTTTATGCAGCACAAAATCTTAAAAATATTGATGCAGAAGACCCGAAAGAAACTTACAAAACTATTCTGAAAAAAGTTAAATCAGGAGCGCTGCCTGAACGCGTTAAGACTAATCTCAACGAAAATACGGTTAAAAATATTCTTAACGGCAAATATGAATTAAAAGGCAACCAGAATACTGATAATTTTAGGAATCAAATTGCACGTGCAATGATGAATGTTCCACTGGATTCACTTGAATTTGGTGACGATATTTCAGCGGTTTTTGCAACACCTTACATTTCAAAACGTTCATGCCGAGAAGATTACATCGGGATTCCGGAGCTTTATTCTCCTGTTGAAGACGAATATATTACACACGACCGCTTTTATCTTAATAAAATCGGCAACCCGCATGTTCAGGACAAATACCTGAAAGTTTATAACGAAACCAATGCTCTGTTTACAGACGGAGGGTTCAGCGCCCACGGAGCATTAACCGATTTTGCGGCCGATATTATAAACCGGCTTAATGACGACAAAGAACGCCCTGAATCTCAAAAAATTCACCACGACGGCGAAAATACCGAATACGGGAACTTCGTAGTACCGATTCTGGCAGAGGAAATTTTAAAATTTGCTGTAATCAAATCACTCTGTGACACACCGCGTTTTCAAACAAATGACAACGGTGATATTTCGTATGATTACGACAGGCTCAAAAAAATTACACTCAAAGACATTGGCATTACTCATTCGATTTCTCCTGAGGATGAGGCAAGACAACTTATCAGACGTGTAAAAACCGGACTTAATAATATCACCGAAAGCGACAAAGAAGCGCTTGCAGACGCGTTAAAGAAAAAAATCAAAGGCACGACCGCCGAAAGTTTCAGGCTTGCAGAGGCTATTGTTGACAGAACCCAGTCCGGCTTGGACTGGCGTATTGACGCGGCAAAAGATATTGCGGATATCGATTCGCTGAAAAACGACGGCGAAACCGATTTCGATACTACTTTCGGCCACATAACTTCATTCTGGGAAAAATTTTCGCGTGACGTTTTGAAGGAAAACCCTTCTGCATATCTTACGGCAGAACTTACTGATATGATGGATTTATACGAAGAATTTGGTGCAGCAAATTCTAAAAGATACCCTGACAGTACTAATTTAATCGGCAAGTTTTTGACCGATTCAAATCTTACAACTATTGCAAACTATGACTTTTTCTTCAGTCCAATGCCGGAAATTTTTGCAAAAAGATTTAATAACGGCCAATCTTCAAAAAATCTTGATTTTTACTTAGACAAAATGCTCTTTAACGTAATGGTTAAGAACGAACCGGCATTTGTACGTTCAGCACCGCTTCAAGCGTTAATGTACTCCTACACATTTTTGAATAACCACGACAATACGCGTGCGCTTCACGCACTTGCTCTTGATACAGATATGTTCCACGGACTATCCAACAACTGGACACAAAACAAACATCGCGCAGAGGCAATAAAACTTTTAACGGGAGATTACGAGTCTGAACCTACAGGCGATTTCAACTTTGACAGGGTAAGTTCAAAAGATTTAGCGATGGTAAGCGCGCTGCAAAAAGGATTCTACGCCGAAATTGATAATTTGATGGACAAAGAAATCATTACGCAGGAAAGAGGCGAAGTTATTAAAGAAGGACTCAGAGATTCGCTTACGGAAATCGCAAACGGTCAATATGACGGCACTGAATACGAAATGCACACCTTTGGCGTAAAACCAATTGATACAGCAATAGATTTAGCACTTGAAAACGCGCGTAATGCCGGATGTGAAATCACTGACAAAGAATTCAAAATGATTTCAGAAAAAACATTTGAAAGAATAATGAAACCGGCATATCAAAAATACTGTGCGATGATGGAATTCCTTGTCGCTCTGCCGGGGAATCCTACGTTATATTCCGGCGATGATTTGGGCTCAACAGGTTTTGAATATGAAACCCAAAATATTACCCTGCAAAACCGTTCGTATATCCACAATGAATGGGCAGACAGACACAGTCCTGAAAAACGCCCGTTTATCACAGAATACAACAATAAATTACGCGGTATAATGCATACAAGAAAAAGAAACGAACTTCAAGCCCTTAACGATGGTGCGATTTTCACCCTCAAACCGCAATTGGGAACTTATAACGGCTCCGAACAAACAATGGTTACATCAATCCTGCGTGAAAACACCGCAGGTTATATGGCCATTTCACTTTTAAATACCAGCGGAACCGAATCACAACACCAACCAACAGATGAACATATTCCAAACAAAGTGGAACTTGATGAAATAGATTTGTCGCAGGCCGAAGAAAAAAATCTTGCACTCAACGTCGGACTTCCGGCAGGCTTGCCGTTGAAAACTATATTTTTCGATGCGGACAATACCGGCGATATGAATGACATATATGTTGTTGAGAAAAATGATTTTAACAGATACTGTATTAAACACCGTGTTAAAGACGCAGACGGCCATTATAAAGAAGCCCCGATTGAAATCAAAGGCAACACGATGATTCTTTATCACGACCCTAAAGTAAAAGCCGAAAACATTTCATTCAAAGGCAGAAAATTTCTCTACAATCCGCAGTATCAAAACTTAGGCGCAAAAAATTTATACAGAGAAAAGATAAATAATGTCTGCGGTGAAAAATTATCGCTTGTTTCCCGATAATTTTGAAATATAATGAAGTTATGAATTACCTGAATAATGAATATGACATAATAGTAGTAGGGGCGGGCCACGCAGGTTGTGAAGCAGCAATTGCGTGTGCAAAACTCGGCGCAAAAGTTCTTTTTGCAACGCTCAACATTGATAATATTGCGTTAATGCCTTGTAATCCGGCAGTAGGCGGACCTGCAAAATCAACACTGGTTCGTGAAATCGACGCGTTGGGCGGAGTCATGGGAGAAGTTACCGACGCTACTTATATTCAAATGAAGGTTTTAAATTCTTCTAAAGGCCCTGCGGTAAGAGCGTTGAGAGCGCAATCTGATAAAAAAGAATACATGACTTATATGCGAAACATCATAGAGTCAAACTCTAATATCAATTTACGTCAGGCATGTATTTCGGGAATTATCGTTGAAAACGGAAGGATTACAGGTGCCGTTGATGAGTTTGGTATCGAATACAAATGCCGTGCGATTGTCCTTACGACAGGTACATCGCTTAACGGAAGAATTTTTGTCGGACTTAAAGATTATCCTGCCGGCCGTCTGGGCGAGGCACCTGCTCTGGGGCTTTCTGAATCATTAAATAGACACGGGATTATTACCAAAAAGCTTAAAACCGGAACCCCGCCAAGGGTTGATTCCAGAACAATTGACTATTCAAAAATGATTATTCAGCCGGGTGATGAGGTAATTACACATTTTTCATTTAAACCGAACCGTCCGATTAGAAAACAGGTTCCGTGCTATCTTACGCGCACCAATGAATTAACACACGAAATTATCAAGGCAAATCTTGATAAATCTCCTATGTATCAAGGCTTAATAAAAGGAGTAGGGCCGCGTTATTGTCCGTCAATTGAGGATAAAATCGTTCGATTTAGCGAAAATCCTTCACACCACATATTTATCGAACCTGAAGGACTCGGAACTTATGAAGTTTACATCCAAGGCTTCTCGAGCAGCCTACCGGCAGATGTTCAGGTTAAAATGCTCCGGACATTACCGGGGCTGGAAAACGCTCATGTAATAAAACCTGCTTATGCGGTTGAATACGATTATGTTCCGGCTATTCAAACAACGCATTCTCTTATGTCTAAAAATGTTCAGGGACTTTTCTTCGGCGGACAGATTAACGGAACCAGCGGATACGAGGAAGCCGCAGCGCAAGGTTTAATCGCCGGCATAAACGCTTTCAATTACATTAGCGGACGTGAAATGCTGGAACTTTCGAGAAGCTCTTCATATCTGGGAACGCTCATTGATGATTTGGTCACAAAAGATATTGACGAGCCATATAGAATGCTGACTTCGCGTTCTGAATACAGGCTTTTACTAAGACAGGATAACGCAGACGAACGACTTACGGAAATCGGATACAGAATCGGGCTTGTTGACGACGCACAATACCGGATATATCAAAACAAACAGCAAGCAATCGCAAATGAAATGGAACGTATTAAAGAGGCAAAAATCTCTCCGTCAGACGAAAACAACGCGATTCTTGCAAAATACTCAGAAAGTATTGATAGAGGGGTAAAAGCCGCTGAACTCCTTAAACGTCCTAACATAACATACAAAACATTAAAAGAACTGGAATGCGCTCCTGCAGATTTAAGTGATGATGTTTGTGAACAGGTAGAAATCCTTGTTAAATACGACGGGTACCTAAAACGTCAGGAGTTTCAGGTTGAACAATCCTCTAAACTTGAAAAATACATCATCCCTGAAAACCTCGATTACTCAAAAATTGAACATATTTCAACAGAAACTAAACAAAAACTTGCAAAAATAAGACCAAAAGATTTGGCACAAGCCTCACGTATCGGCGGGGTTAAACCTGCAGATATTTCCGTACTTATGGTAATGCTTAAATAAAAGAAAAAGAAGCGTCAGGCCAACCGGTCTAAAACGCAAACGTTACGCCTGCACGTGGCAGACTAAATCTTACAGCACCCGGAACATGGTGCGTTCCACAATAATATGAGTCATAAAATCCGCTCGGATTTTTGCAATCGGCTTGATAGTGAGGGTTAATTCTTGCACCAACAAAAACTCTTCCGTTGGCAGACTGCGGCAATGGCAGCAAAGGAGGATTGGTTGTTTTTTGAGCGTGCTCAACCGGCGGAATAACAGGGCTAAAATCAGGTCTGATTCGATACATTCCGGATGGAACCGCCGTGTTGTGCGCGGTACTATAATCAGCCAGAACAATGTTTCCGGCTCCCGCAAAACAAAGTATTAAGACTAAAACCAGTTTTTTCATAAACTTACCCTTGAATTATATTAACCTATTATCAATGGAAATGCAATATGTTAAAGTTATAATTTTTGTTGTATAATTTTAAAAGAGGTAGAAAATATGGCCATAAGAAGAATTTTAAAATACGGCGAAGAAACATTAAGACAGCCGTCAAAAGAAGTTTTTAAAGTATCAAAAAAAATTCAGGATTTAGTACACGATATGCTTGAAACAATGTACAGCGCAAACGGCGTTGGCCTTGCGGCACCGCAAATCGGCGAAAATCTGAGGATTTTTGTTATTGACGTAAGCAATGAAAATGAACCTTTGAATCCGCTTGTTTTCATTAATCCGAAAATCATAAAAAAATCAGGCTCAATTTGTACACAAGAAGGCTGTTTAAGTTTTCCGGAAGTATATTCTGACGTCAACAGAGCCGAATACGTTATGGTCAAAGCTACTGACATTAAAGGTAGAAGCTTTGTAATGGAAGGCAAAGACGGTTCACTTCTTGCACGTGCAATTCAGCATGAATTTGACCATCTTGACGGAGTTTTATTCATTGACAGGTGCGCTGATGTAAACCAGACAGAACAGGAACTTGCGAAGCACAATCTTCCTAAAATTCAACAGGACAAGTTAATTAAGGAATAATAATGATAAATATAGTTTTTTTCGGTACACCTAAAATCGCGCTAAAATCACTTGAATACCTGTATAATTCAGACAAAATTAATGTTCTGGCCGTAGTTACTCAGCCCGACAAACCGGCAGGACGTGGTCATAAACTTACAATGTCGCCGATTAAAGAATTTGCGTTATCAAAAAACTTACCGGTATTCCAGCCAAAATCAATCAGAAAATCCGAAGAAACTATTGCAGCCTTAAAAGAACTGGCGCCGGATTTCTTTGTAACTTTTGCCTTCGGCCAGATTTTATCACAAGAAGTTCTTGATATTCCAAAATACGAAACAATCAATCTTCACGCGTCATTATTGCCCAAATACCGCGGTGCCAACCCTATCCAACGCGCGATTATAAACGGCGATAGCGAAACCGGTATATGTACAATGATTACAGAACTCGGGCTTGACTGCGGGGATGTTTGTCTGCGCGAACTCATTGAAATTTGTGATACAACAACCTGTGTTGATCTTTTTGAAACAATAAGCGAAAAATCGCCGGAATTACTTGAAAAAACGCTTATCGGACTTGTTGAAAGCACAATTAAACCTGAAAAGCAGTGCGAAGAGGGCGTTTGCTTTGCAAACAAACTGGACAAGGAAGAATGCCTTATTGACTGGACAAAAGACTCGCAAACGATTCACAATCTTATTCGCGGAATCTATAAATTTCCTTGCGCTTACTTTATGCACAACGACAAAATTATCAAAGTTTTAGAAACAAAAGTTCGTAACGGAAACGGCAAAGCAGGCGAATTTATTAACGCCACTAAAGATGGTATCGAAGTTGCCTGCGGAAAAGGCAGTCTTTTACTGATAAAAGTTAAACCTGAGGGTAAGGGCGAAATGCTTGCACGCGACTGGTATAACGGTTTAAAACATTAGGAGTACAAATGATTACAAAAGGGATACGCGGAGCAATTACAGTTGAAGAAAACACCGCAGAAGCAATTCAGGCGGGAACACTAAAACTTCTTGACGAAATCGTTGAAAAAAACAATATTGACAGAGCAATGATTTCGCATGTTATTTTCACCCTGACACAGGATTTAACTGCAGCATTTCCGGCAAAATTTGCAAGAATTGACCGCGGATGGACGGATGTGGCGCTTCTTTGCTTTAATGAGGCTAAAATTGACGGCGCAATCGAAAAATGTATCAGGATTTTGATAGTCCTAAATTGCGAAGAATACTTTGTTCCGCAGTACGTCTACCTGAAAGGTGCCGCAAATTTAAGAAGTTAATAAAAAGGGTTGATTCAATATCAACCCTTTTTTATATTAACCTACTTTAACGCCATCACGGCTTACCAGTTTTAATTCTGAAAGATTCGGGTCTAATAAGCGTCTGCCAATATTGACAAAGCTTATTGAGCATAAAGTTTTGTTGCCGTAATTAATCATTTTTTCTACGACGCCCTGACCGTATTTCGGATGCGAAACAACATCACCGGATTCAAACTTAGGCGTATCATCTGCCGGCTGAACTTCTTCAGGCGTATAAATCGGCACCATTTGCGAATCATCGCTTGCGGATTCTTCTTCGTCAACAAAAACATCGGTATTATCAACATCAAGTTCCTCAATCGCGCCTTCATCGAGAATACTTGCCTCTAATTCAGCGGGCTGCTCTAACTGTGAAAAATCTTCTCCGGCAAATTCATCGGCCGAATAGACTTCCTGCGAATCGTCCTCTAACGGCATAGACTGAATAAAATCCAAATCGCTGTCAGAAAGTTCCGCCGCAGAATCATCGCTTAAAAGAACCTCCGGATCGACTTCATTCTCTGTATCTAAAGATTCTTCCTCAAATTTTTTATATAAAGCCGCGTCTACATCACGCGCTACCTGCTCTTCCACAACTTCTCTATCATTAAGTGCTTCTTGTTCAAATGAAGAAGTTTCGTCAGCGTCAAAAATGACGGCCTCGCTGTCTTGAAAGGGCTGTAAGTCAGAATCATCACCTGCGCTTTCTTCCGTCATTACATCAACAGCCGGCTGTTCGGCTAATTCTTCCGGCTCTTCCGGTTCAACTTCTATTACAGAAGGCGCAATGTATTCAACATTATCGGATTCCTCAACTGCACTTTCCTCAAACGGATTAGATTCCTCTTCCTGTGATTGGACCTGGGGTTCAGTTTCCGCTTCTGTTAAATTTTTATCCGATTCGACAAGTTCTTCATAAGGCTTAACCTGAACAACAAACGGAATACTTTGTGTCGCAGGGCCGTAAACTACAAACTCATCCGTATTAAGTTTTGACAGGAAGGTATTATAACTTGCGAAATCATGCTGTAAAGTTTGCGGTGCAAAAAGAATTAAGTTTTGAATAATTTGTTTCAAATCCGGCAGATATTTGAACTCGTGCGGACAAATAATTGTTGAATAAATATTTTTGAATTCAAGAGTCTTTCTGAGTAATCTCTTATCAGCGACATCATTATTCATTGTTAAAAGAACGAAAGTGTCGTCATTAACAGTAGAAATACAATCAAAAATATAAGGGATTAAAAGTTTTTGCAGTTTAACATCAACATCTGAAATATCAACAATCAAAGAATCAGAGTGAGCGACTTTATTTCTAAACATAGTCACATCGTCGTTTCCGGCCGCAAAAACATTGTTTTCCTGATATTTAATCAATTTATTTTTTAAAAGTACGAGTTCCGGAATACCGGTTTCCTGATACTGGTCTTGGACAACATTGATAAACATATCAATCGGCAAATACCCCTGCGGGAGGGTTTCCATATATCCTTGAACTTCTCTGAAAATATCCTGAATAACGGCTTTACTTACAGGTTCTACACCTTCTAAGTCGTTTTCAAAAATAAAATCAAGGAATTTAGGATTCAAAGGCAGTTTAAAATTTCTACCAAAAATAAAATTCTCATCGGATGAAAAGTCGCCGTTTACATCAAGCAGAACAACCTTTTTACCTAATTGAACCATTTGCGGCAAAATATTGCTTAAAATTTTACTTGTATTGTCGACATTATTTGAGCAAATCAGAAGATTAGATTCAAGAACGGAAGCATCAAGCTTGAAAGAAGCGTCTTGTTGTGCAATAAGCCCGAGATAAACCGGATTATCGTTCGGCAGAATGTTAATAAGTTCTTCCGGCGGAAGCTTAGTGATTTCAGCGTTAAGCGACGGAATTGTTCCGTTATATGCTTTTAAAACGCCCTCGGTATTAAATGTAAACAAAAGCTTTAATACCGCATAATTATTACCGTTTTCGGCTTTTAAATTAACGACCTGCGCAACATAAGGAGTATTAGAATCCTCAATAATCGCAAAACCCGCAAGTGCTAAATCATCTTCAACATCATAAGAAATTTTAACTAAACTATTTTTTATCTCCAGTATTCTCATCAAAAAATTTGCTCCTTTACAGCAGATTTTAGCATAAAAAAACTAAATTGTACACTTTTTTAACAGATGATTGTAAATTTCTATCGTCTTTTGACAGATTACAAGTTTACGGTCAACCAAGCTTTTTATTGTATAAGAATAGCAGTCCAAAATATTTCTTTCTAAACCGCAAGGCTCTGAAACGGTTTTAATCCGATTAAGATAACATTCACGGCCGCGCGTTTCAGGCTCAATTTTGTCGGCCAGAAAAATAATTTTTTCAAGCTGTGACATTTCAACCTGCCCTAAAGTATGCCAGCGGATTGCTGATAAAACCTCCTCATCATCAACGCCAAAAATCTTTGCGGCAAGCGCAGCACCTGCCGGCGCGTGTAGAATTTTAACATTATTCTCTTCGCCGCATTCAAGTTCAATGCCGAACTCTTTTATAAGCAAAAGCATTTCATCCAGCGGCAGACTTTTCGCGCAATCGTGGATTAAGCCTGCGAAATATGCTTTTTCTATGTCACCGCCGCAAATCTTAGCGATTTCACGCGCCGCCTCTGCCGTTCCAAGTGAATGAACGTATTTTTCCGCGGTCAAATTTTCTCTCAACCAATCCTTAATTTCTTCTATACA
This sequence comes from uncultured Candidatus Melainabacteria bacterium, assembly GCA_947090755.1. Taxonomy (GTDB): domain Bacteria; phylum Cyanobacteriota; class Vampirovibrionia; order Gastranaerophilales; family Gastranaerophilaceae; genus Gastranaerophilus. Next base: position 158,644 of record CAMUPF010000001.1, read on the forward strand.
AGCCGTTTTCAATTATATACTCCTCAACTGCCGGCGGGACAAGCCCTGAAATATCTTCACCGCCCGCGACTCTTTCTCTTAACTCTGTTGATGAAATATCATAAAAAGCAAGGTTTGTAAAGTCAAAATCATAACCTTTTTCTTTTAAATAATCGAACCGTGACAAATCACAATCATCCTCGCGACGGGAAACAATAAACTTCAAAAGATTTTTTAATTTATCCGCCTCATACCAGCTTTCAATTTTTTCAAACGCGTCGGTTCCAATAATAAAATTAAACTTTTCAGTAGTGCCAAGTAGTTTTTGAAGTTCTAAAACAGTAAAATAAGTATAAGAGGTTTCACCAAGTTTAAACTCAATATCTGAAACCTCAAACCCTTTACGGCCGGCAAGGGCACGCTTCACCATTTCAAGACGATGAAATGCAGAATCCGCCCCTTTATGAGGCGGAAGAAAGGATGGTATGAAAATAATTTTTTCGAACCCGAATTTGCGCAAAACATGTTCTGCCATTCTCAGATGAGCATTATGAATAGGATTAAATGTTCCGCAAAACAGGCAAATATTCATAATTATATAGCGGTAATTTCCTGCATAATTGTTTCAATAATTACAGAGGAAGCTTTTTGACGGTCTAAATCAATAACGGGCTGTTGCGGATTTTCAGCAGCTGTATTTTCAGATTCCTCGACCGGAGGCTTAGATTCCATAACCGGTTTCGGTGCCATTGCCTGCAGGACTGCCGGATCGTTTTTATGTACATTTTGTAATGCCATAATTTTCTGTACAAATCTTTTTGTTTCACCAAACGGCGGAACCGCATTGTATTTTTTTACGTTTCCGGGGCCTGCATTGTACGCAGCAAGCGCAAGTTCAACAGAGCCGAACATTCTGTACATCATCAGATAATATTTTAAACCGCCCTTAATATTGTCAGTCATTGAGTACGGATTAATCCCGATTTTCCTTGCGGTTGTCGGCATTAACTGGAATACCCCGACAGCACCCGCCGCACTTCTTGCTTCCATTCTGAAATTAGATTCAACTTTAGCAATACTGAGTGCAAGCGCAGGATCAATGCCAAGTTCCATTGCTTGATTAACAATTGTTGCTTTAACCTCTTCAACAGTTGCGGCATTTGCCTGACCGCAAGCCAAAATAAGCGCTAAGCCCATTATCGTAATCATTCTTTTAATCTTCAAAATAATAACCCTCAATCTTGTACATTGCTTGACGGGATAAAACCCAATAAAGTATAACAAAACGTTAACCTTATTGACATGGTAATTCAAAGCATGAAAGAAATCAAGTTTACACAGGCGGGCAATTATTAAAAATCATACAAAATCCCCTTGAATATCAGCGCCTGACTAATATGTAAACTTTTGTTAAATATTGATAAAACCATACGGACATGTTATCCTAATAATAGAATAGACGAGGAGTATGATGTACGAATTTCCCTTTGAACTGGATGACTTTCAAAAAGAAGCCTGCAATTTTATAACAGAAGGCAAAAGCGTTGTAGTTTGCGCACCGACCGGTGCCGGTAAGACCGTTATTGCACAACACGCAATTCACGAAGCGCTTAAAAATAACACACGCGTTTTTTACACAACTCCCCTGAAAGCACTTTCAAATCAGAAATATTACGACTTTTCAGAAAAATACGGTTCGGAGAAGGTAGGGCTTCTGACAGGCGATACATCAATCAACCGCGGTGCACAAATAGTTGTTATGACAACGGAAGTTTTCAGAAACATGCTCTATGGCACAAATCTCGGCGCAGTTGCGGATAATTTAAAAGACGTAAAATATGTAATTCTCGACGAAGTTCACTATATGAACGACGAACAACGCGGAACCGTCTGGGAAGAAAGTATTATTTACTGCCCGACAAACATCCAAATCGTCGCGCTTTCAGCAACTGTTGCAAACGCCGACGAACTCACCGAATGGATTAACTCAGTACACTCAAAAACAGAACTTGTTGACACCGATTTCCGTCCGGTTCCGCTGAAATTCTTCTATTTTGACAGTTCTCAGCCGACAAGGCTGCTTCCGCTCCTCACCCCGAGCGGCCAGTTGAATTCAAAAATCAAGCCGGAAAAACGACCGTTCGGCCGCCACGGAAGGGTTAAAGAGCAGAAAAACCACGTAAAAGAAATTGTACGAAACCTGCATGAACAAGACATGCTTCCTGCGATTTACTTTACGTTCTCGCGAAAAAAATGCGACGAACAAATGGAAAAATGCGCATACTTAGACCTTGTAACAAACGCAGAGCGCGCGCAAATCCGCCAGTTTGTTGACGAATACATCGCCGAAAACCCGTATCTTTACAACAATAAACATCTTGAATATCTCTATCAGGGCGTCGCGTCGCACCATGCAGGACTTTTGCCATCATGGAAAAACCTTGTGGAAAAACTATTCCAAAAAGGTTTGATAAAAGTTGTTTTCGCAACAGAAACGCTTGCGGCGGGGATTAATATGCCGGCGCGCTCAACTGTCATAAGTTCGGTAAGTAAACGCACAGACTCCGGCCACAGAATGCTTACAGCAAGCGAATTTCTACAAATGTCAGGCCGTGCAGGACGCCGCGGAATGGATGAAGTAGGCTACGTTACGGTCGTCGGAAGCTATTTCCAGACGCCGGAAGAAGTTGCAGAACTCGTTTTGAGCGACGCAAACCCGTTAGAAAGCCGCTTCTCACCAAGTTACTCTATGGTTCTGAACCTTTTACAAAGATTTTCACTTGATGAAGCCAAAGAACTTATCATGAAAAGTTTTGGTTATTTCTCATCAGGTTCGCGCCTGTTCCCGCTCTTAAAACTAAACGAACAATACGACGCACAGCTTGAAGAACGAGTAATCGAATGTCCTTACTCCAAAAACGACGACACTCTGCGCGAATACCTCAATATCAAAGCGCTTTACATCCAAAACAAAGACACCTACAAAAAAATTATCAGACAGGAAAACGCTAAAAAACGAAAAATTTCCGAAGAAATCGTTCAATTCTCACACGAAAACAAGAAAAATCTTGAAAAAATGCACACTTTCTGCTGTGACAGATGTAAATTATTCAAAAAACATTCAAAAAATATCGAAGTAATTTCGCGGCTTAGTATGCACAAACGCAAGCTTGAAAAAGAAATCGAGCGTCAGCGCGATATTTTCTGGAACAAATTTTTATCACATAGAAACGCGCTTACAGAAGTCGGCTACCTTGTGGACGATTACCCGACAGAACACGGGATTACGACATCACAAATCAGAAGCGAAAACGAACTTTTCTTAGCGGAAATACTGTTCTCAAACGCGCTTGAGAACCTGACGCCATCCCAACTTGCGGCTGTCGTTTGCGCGATTACAACAGAAGAACTCCGCGGGGATTTCCCATTCCTGCCGTTCTCAGAACCTGTCAGGAAATCACTCAATGCAATACGTAACATTAAACGCAGACTGGAAAAACTTCAGGGTAAACACCTTATTGAAGCGCCGCTTTATATTAACCCTTATTTCTCATCACTTATAGAACTCTGGGTTGAAGGGGCCGAATGGGAAACAATAATCGGCCAGATGGAAATCAGTGAGGGCGATTTAGTGCGTTCGTTTAAACGCGTTGTTGATGTTTTAAGACAGTTTACAACGATTTCAAATGTACCGGATTGGCTTGTATTCACTGCCCGCGAAGCAATAGAAAAAATCCAGCGCGAACCGGTTAACCTGGATTAGGCGGGGTCAACCGCCTCTTATAACAGAACCCGTGCGTTCCTGTATCATTTTTCATAAAAAGAGCGCCCTTTAGGGCGCTTTTTATCGTTTTACACAGCGAACGGGATTTGATTGACTTCGCTCTCGAGACCAGCTATAGCCAGAGTCAAGTCCTTGCATCCAGGCGTTTTCAACGGAAATTACAGAACTTGTCCATAAATTTCCTGTCGTTAAACCAACAAGATTTTTATTATAAAACATAGAAATCGCCTCTTCACGATTAGGCAACCGGCTTTCGGAATCCTGTTTTTGACAAAACGCCCCTGCGTCTTTTTGTTTCGCAGAACCGGCATTTGTCATCAAAGGCACCGGTGCGACTACAATTGAATCAGCTGGATAAAACGCAGTCATAAACCCGATATCTTTACCGACAGTATTAGGGCCTTTATTGCCGTTCAGGTCATAAATAAAATTAGCGCACATTTTGCCCTGCGTATAAAAAGTACTGGTCGAATCCAAATCACTTACGCAGTTAGGATTATAATAAACGACGATACTTTCGCCATTTTGAGTTTCAAATGCGGCAGCTTTAGTATCAAGCTGCGAATAAGAATAAGCTCCGTCGCAGGCCGTACCATTAAACATACTATTTAACTCCACGAGAGTTTTTGGGAAAGTTGAAATTGTACTTCCCGCTAAATTAGTTAATTGATTAGCAATGCCGCAATCCTCAAGGTGGTCAGAGTCACAAATGTTGTTTATTTTTAGAACTTTAGACAGACCTTCGGTTACAAAGGTTTCGGCGGCAGTATCGACGGCAGAAGTTGATTCGTTACCTGCAGTTAAGGTTCCATAGCCGTTCAACGCAGGCATAAGTGCTATTGCCTGACTCATTCGCGCGTACAAAGCTTTCCTTTGCGTATTCCAAGTGCGCTCGTTAATGTTGCCCGTTAGCGACGGTAAAGTTATCGCAGCGACTACGCCGATTATTGTTAGGGATAACAGGATTTCTGCCATCGTGAATGCGCAACGTTGGTTCTCCCGCCTGTCAAATCCCTTGCAAGTGTTATCAACACTTGCGCGATTTGTCCGCTCCCGACGCTCGCGCTCTGGTCGCAACGGCGGTATCGTCCAGTTTCGTGCCCTGCCGTCCTCACTCACGTGAGGCCGCGCCGGCACTA
>CAMUPF010000002.1 GCA_947090755.1 uncultured Candidatus Melainabacteria bacterium
AATTAACAAGATTGTTTCATTTCTTCGTCTTCTCTATTCTTTTGTCAACGTACTGACCGTCCATTCAAACCTGCTGCTCAATCTTTTGTCTTTTGACTTCCAATCTCACCTCAGGGTAAACAACTTTTCGTGTCTTAACTCTTACTATCTTTAAAAGTGAATTTTCGGCTGTGAGCTTTATTTATCGCTCACAGGTATGATTATTTCACAAACAATTTTTAAAGTCAACAATAATTTTTCGTTTTGTTAAATTATATTTACAATCAACGAGAACTATTGCTATAAAAGGCTTTTAAGTGTTTCGAATCGACAATTTTCGTTACATGCCCTAAAGATTTTTTCTAAAATGCCGATATAGATATCAAGTTAATAGAATTAAGTTGTTACTAAAATTTAGGAAAGGCACAAAACTATGGGCTTAGCTGCTTCACAAGCCAGATTTCTAGGGATTACCGCAAGAAAAAATTCTTGCGAACTTCGTTCTATGCAAATCGCACAGGAAAAACTCTCTATTACAAATCAGCTTACTCAAATTAGTGAAGATTATCAAAGAAGCCTTGATGCCACTAAGTTAGTATGGGATTCCGAATACATCACTGACGGGTCTGTTTATGATGTTACTTACGAACTTTTAATGCAGCCGTCATTATTAAACGGATATTCCCCGCAACTATTGACTAACAACAAAAACCAGATTGTCCTTGACAGTCAATTTGCCAATGCAATTAAAGATGTGATTGCTTATCAAAAATTCGACATAACCGGCAATCCTGTTGAAAGTAAAAGTTTTGCCGAAATGCAGCTTGGCGGTTCAACAAGAAACAATATGAACTTCCAAAACTTCTTAAAAGCTTTGAATAAAGGCGGTATTCTCAGCCAGAATAATCTTGACAAAATGATTCTTGCACTGGGAGACCCTAGTCAACCTAGCAATAATTATAATCCTCAAAATGGCTTAGGCGGCAATGTTACAGAAAAATTCACGACTAATTCAATGAACCTTGCCACAATGAAAAGCTATATTAACAAAATTACAGATCCAACTTCAAAATACAGAAATGACGTTGAAGAAAGGCATGCAAGAGGCGACCTGAATGATGACGCCTATAATCAAATAAAAAAAATTGCTGATATATTAAACTTCAACACTACGGATCCGGCAGACCCAACCAAAAAGATTCAATTCGGAGAATATATTAAAAATAATCCAACATTAAAAAATGACACTTCAGTTTCTGATCCGAAATTCAACATGGCGGATTTGCTTAATAAAGAAGTCACTTTAAAAAGTACTGACGATACTCACATGGGTGAAGCGCTTGGTTTATTCATGCAAAATATTTACGGAATAATGACAGACTTTTTAGCCATCAATAAAAATTCCGTTGATATGGACTACATTGATTACGCAATGGATCAAGTTTGCAAACTTGCCGGTATGAAATGGGACAGCACAACCCATCAGGCTATCAATTTTGATGCAGCAAAAGCGTTTAACACCGAAGATCCGGCAAGCAAACACACCTGCCTAATTAAAAATGGCGATAGTTATCAAATTTCACTTTCTAACCTTATGAAAGGAACTTTGACATACTTTGAAAAAGCTGTTGAAGGCTTTAGCTCCGGCTATAAAGTTGAAACAACAGACGAGAAAAAGACTGAAAATTCATTCTATATCACGCAAGATCCGGGATATTATTACTTCATCAAAAATCCGGAAGCACTCGGTTTAGACAATGAAACGCAACTTATGCTCGACTACTATGCACAGATGTTCAACCAGATTTGTGCAAACGGATGGACTGAAAACACTCTGGTTTCAGAACCCGAAAACCTTAAAAACATGTTGGAAAACGGAACATTATTTACTTCCGTTCTTTCAAGCGATGGTAATTTTTATCAGGCACCTTACACCAGAAACAACTTCATCGCAGAGGTCGCCGATCAGGACGCTATTACACGCGCTGAAGCCGAATACAAAACTAAACAATTAAAACTCAGTGCCAAAGAAGAAGAATTAAATATTGATATGCAAATGGTTGACGCTGAACTTTCCGCGCTCACAACTGAATACGACACAGTTAAACAGATGATTAGTAAAGGCGTTGAAAAAGGCTTCTCTACTCTGGGAGGATAATAAATAATTAATCCACTATCTAATAGATTTTAACTCCTTTCTTTGCAATAGTACTTATACTATATCAAGAAAGGAGTTTCGCATGAACGAAAACAACGATTACTACGAAGAACACAACACTACACATTATGACCACCACGACCATCACCACGAGTGCTTCGCGCACAGACATCCGTGGCTTTCACACCTTTTAACGGCTTTATCCGTTTTACTTGGTTCCTTTTTAGCATTTTATGTTGTCACTGACTGGCACATGAAAAGAATGCTCGATCCTGTTCATCAGATGAAAAGAATGGAAAGAATGATGATGAAAGAAGATCGCGCAATGCAAAATATGGTTCAAAGAGATTTGAGAACCGAAAGACAACTTGAAAGTTACATTCAAATTGACGAAAATTCTGACGCTTACGTTATCACTGTAAACCTCAAACCTTTCAACAATGATGAAAAGAATGTAAGCATTTCAACCGATGACAACATTTTAACGGTTCACGCGACTAATGAAAGAAACCAGAAAAACGGTTCACGCGCACTTGCTGTAAGCCAGAGCTATGCGTTTTCAAAAGATGTTGATTTCAACAAAATCACTAAAAAACGTGACGGTGATAAATATTTAATCACAGTTCCTATGGCTTAATCATTTACTATTGTATATTTATAATCCGGTGTTTCTTTGAGTTTTTCTTCGATTTGCTCAAAAGTCAGAAGGCCCTGAGTTGCGCCGAAGGCTGAAACAACACCTGCAGAATTCACTGAAGCGTACATGAGCGATTTACCTATATCGTTTCCTGTACGCTTTAAACTTGCGCACAATGTAGAGGCAAACGCATCACCCGCTCCGAGTGTCGAAACCACCGGTCCGTCAAAGACAGGGCAATAAAAATAATTTTTACCGTCGTAAGCATAAGCGCCCTTGCCGCCATCCGTTATAACTACAATCTGATAATGATTTACACAAAGTTTCTTCAACATTGCTTTAACATCAGGGTGAATTACTTCATTTGAATACTTAACGTCCTTTGTATCAGGGCGAACCTGAATTTGAGTTGCCATTGAGGCTTCTTCTTTGTTCATTACGACAATATGAGCAAAATTCAAAATCTTTTCAAGGTATTTAAAACCTTTTTTAATACTTGATGAACCGGCATTAAAACAGACATAAACATTATGTTCAGCCGCAAATTTTACGATATCGTCAAGAATTTTACTGCTATCACCGTTAATAGGCGCAATATAAAGAAGTTTTGCATTCTTGATTGCGTCAAAATTAATGTCATGCTTCTTTATCGCTGCGTTTGCTCCGCGGTGTGCAAGAACGGTTCTATCACCCTGAAAACTTACCAGAATAATAGAAAAGCCGGTGCTAACCTTTTTATCCTGAACGATATTTGATAAATCAACATTTTTATCTTCAAAGTAGTGTAAAATACCTTTTGAATAAATATCGTCGCCAATTTTGAATATTGCGCCTGTATTAAACCCGAGGTTTGCAAAATTCATAGCAGTATTAACACCGCCGCCGCCAACTTGAGAATCAAAATCAGAGATTTCAACTTTAGCACCATAAGGATAACTCATAAATTCGGATTTTTTATCTTTGCTTTGAACAGAAACAATATTTGCATCTTCACACTGGACAAAAACATCCATCGTCGCGCTGCCAATAGTTATAACGTCACACATTTATCAATCTCCTTATATCTAAAACCTTGAAAAGTATTGCGTGCCAAAAGTTCGCGGTCAATCTGGTTAAGGCAATCTAACTTTTTACCTAACCAGCGCGGAGCGATTAAATTTTTCTTCAAACCGTTTCCCGCAAGCCTGTGAATTGTTGTTTCCGGCGGTAAATATTCCAGAAAGTCACACACGGTTTCAATATACTCTCTTTCACTCATAAAATCAATAGCTTTTTCTTCGTAAATTCGGGCTAATTTTGTATTTTCAAGCGCACAGAGCATGTGAATTTTCACGCCGTCAACCTTTAGTTCTGCAAGTTTTTGGGCGGTTTGCAAAATCTCCTCATGTGTTTCCCATAGCCCGAAAATCACATGCACGCAAACATTAATTCCGCGTTCTTTTGTTTTTTCATAGGCCCTGAGAAAACACTCAAAATCATGCCCGCGGTTTATACGGCGTAAAGTTTTGTCGTGTATGGATTGCAGCCCGTATTCAACCCACGTATAATAATCATCTTTGTAGCCCGCAATCAGGTCTAATTTTTCATCATCAACGCAATCAGGGCGGGTGCCGATAGAAAGTCCGACAATTTTGTCGTTTTTTAGCGCAGAATTATAAATCTTTTCCAATTCTGCAACCGGTTTATAAGTATTTGTATAAGCCTGAAAGTATGACATAAATTTTTCAGCCTTAAAGCGCTCGGATAAAGTTTTAATACCCGTTTCCACCTGTTCCTCAATAGTCAAAAGGTTGGAATGCGCCTGCGAAAAGCTTCCGCCTTCATCGCAAAAAATACAGCCGCCTGATGAAATCGTTCCGTCACGATTCGGACATGAAAAACCGGCATCAAGAGTTATTTTATAAACCTTGAAGCCGAATTTTTGCTTTAAAAACGCACTAAACTGATTATATCGTTTATCAGTGTTGTTAAACATTAGTTTTTGTTTTCTTCATCATTGTCATAAATCGGATAAACATAGTGCTCACCGCAATTAGGACAAACAACTTCCTGCTGTTTTCCGTTTTCAAGTTGCGCAACTTCAAATAAAGTTTTGCAGCCGGACTGAACACATCTGATAGCCCATGTTGGTCTTATTAATCTTGCCATAATTCCCTCCTATAATAATCAAAGGATATCATAATTAACCAAAAAGGGCAAGCGTTTATTATTGCAGTGGCAGGGCAAAAATAAACTCTGAACCTTTGCCGACTTCACTTTCACACCATATCATACCATTATGTTTTTCCAGTAATTGTTTTGCAATCGGAAGCCCCAAACCTGTTCCTCCAACTTTACGGGAAAGTGAATTCTCAATCTGCGCAAACTTATCAAACGCACGCAAAATATCATTTTCGGCGATTCCGATTCCTTCGTCTTTAACCGAAACTAAAATATAATCGCCTGAAAGCTTTTCCAATTCAGCCTTAAACGCATTATTTTTATCAATATCAGCGGCGCTGCAAAGACATGATTTTATCGTAATCCCCTTACCGTTTTCAGTAAACTTAATCGCGTTTGAAACTAAATTTGTCAAAACCTGTTCCAGACGTTTTGCATCACCGTTAATCTGTGGCAAGTTCAATGCGCAATCAGCCTCAAGCGCCAAATCTTTTTCTCTAGCAAGGCCTGTAAGTGAAGCACGGACATTTTCAATAACTGAATTTATATCCAACGGTTCAAAATTGAAATCCATCTTTCCGGCTTCAATCTTAGAAATATCAAGCAAATCATTAATGATTTCCGCAAGACAGCCAATATTACGCTTCGCCATCGAAAGAAACTTATTTACATTAACCGGTAACTCACCGGCCTTGCCGCTTAATACGATATCAACAGCATTCTTAATAGAGGTAAGAGGAGTTCTTAATTCGTGAGAAACTATCGAAATAAAGTCTGATTTTATTTTTTCTAAGCGCTCGAGTTTAACATTTGTTTCTTTGATTTCACGATAAAGTGTCGCGCTCTGTAACGGCAAGGAAACCTGACGCGCTATTGTTTGAAAACAGGTAGAATCATCCGTCGTAAACTGAACTTCCTTAAAAATTTCCACACATCCGTAAAATTCTTCCCCCTGACTGATTGAAGCCAGCATATTATCATATTGAAAAAGCATAAAATTAAAACGGCTGGATGGATTTTTAACCTTTTTAATAACTTTTAATGTGTCGGCCTCAACTTCGTAAGGAATATTTTTGCCTTCAAAAAGGGTTTTATAATTAAGAATTGTCCGAAGTTTAATCGCACTCAACAACTCATCAGAGATTTCATATAGCGAATTTAGAATCAAAACCGGTTCCTTCGGGTTGCAAAAGGAGAGCGTGCAGGTAAGCGAAAAACTTAACGCTTTATCCATCCCTTCAATCATAATATCAATAAGTTTTTCGTTATCCAGAGTTCCCGCAAATTTAGAACTTGTGTCATACAAAACCTTTTCACGGTAAAGACTGGACGCTAAATTTTTGTTAGTATGATATAAATTTTCCTGAGATTTTTTGTTGCGAAGACAGATTTCAATCGTTGCGGCTATAACTTCATCCGAAAAATCCGTTGTAATAATACCGTTTGAATATTTCAGAAGCTCTTTGTCCGTTTTATCTGACAAAAAAGCAACGACAAATGTATTTTCAAAAAGCGATTTTATATTTTTGACAAATTTTTTGGTTTCAGCAAAATCGGAATCCGCAATAATTATATCAGGCGGTTCGACATTCAACAAATCAATTACATAAGAAGAATCAGAATACGCAACAACATCACAAAGCGAAAAAATCCGCTCCAATCGTCCCTGCTTCTCAAAATCCTGACCAAAATACAAAATCCTGCTCTTCATATAATTATGTTAGCAAGAGGATAAGAAAAATCAAATTTTTTACAAACTTGTAAAAAAGGCGTTCCTGTCGGAACGCCTTTACATTATTTCTTAGTTAATAACTGATTCAATTTTTCCTGCAATTCATTTATTTTTTTGTTGGAACTTTCCTCAAATTCTCTAAAATATTTACTCAAATCGCCGATAATATCAGCCATCAAGAATTTTAACCCCTGATTTAATTCTAAACGCAGCTGGTCGATTTGCGTCTGCATTTGCAATAATACATCGTTATTGTTAATGCGTGGTTGTTTTTCAGTTTTTTGAGGTTTAACAGATTCTGCGACTTCCGAACTCTTAACAGCAGCAGGCTTTTCAGATTTTAAACCTCTTTTACCTGCTTTATAACTTTCAACGGTTTCATTGGCTTTTTGCAAGTGTTCGTTTATCACAGAAAGATATTTTTTAACACCCAAACGCTCTATTTCTTCCTCAGAGTAAAAGCGCAACTTCCTGTCATCACGAACCGCAGAATGAATATCGTCAGCGTCGAATCTTACAAGTTTATCATCTAAAATATAAAACACCTGTTTAACACTGTCATTTTCACCCAACAGTTGGATTTTAGCCGCGCGTTTTCCTACAAACATGGGGAAACTAAGATGTATATTCTCGGAATTTTCACCTACACCCCGCATTATAATTGAAGGATTACCGCGTTTTGTTTCAAATCCTATTTCAGAAAGCAACTGCGCGCGTTTGTGGAACTGAACCTGCCTGAATGTTTCTTTATACTTACTAAAACCTTCATAAAGAGAGTTTATCAACTCTTTTTCGCCCGCCAGAGAACCAATGTTTTCCGGTTGAAACTGACGGTCTTTCCACTCAGACGTCTTGTTAAGCCTTGCTTCAATATATTGGGTATATTCACCAAGTTCTTTTTTCAAACGTTGAAGCATAGGTATAAAATCTAATTTATCAATTTCTTCACGTGTATACGTTCTACTTTTCATCGCAAGTGCAAGTTTATCTTTGAATGCAACCGAAGTTGCAGTAACTTTCCCCTGACTATTCACGATTAAATCCTGAACTTTGCCGGACTTATCAGTCAAGCGAATCTGCATAAATTCATAACCTTGAAAAGTTGCAAAATTGACGCCGGCATTTGCACCATTCGGACCAATTCCCACAAATGTAAGCCTCTTTGAACCTGCAAGACCTTTATCAATTTTGTCATATCCGTTTTTAATTAAAGAACGTGTATTCACACTTAAAGGCTGCGAGTCAAGCGTTTTGTATACTTGATTAAAGGCTTTTTTAACGTCATTTACCAGATTCATATCTTCATCGGAAAGAACGCGCATTGAAGAACCACGGGTTCTTTTTAGTTTTACGTCAGGTTCCGGTTTTTGAACCGTAACTTTTGGGGCCGGTTTAGATATGGTCGGTGCGGAGTCCGATGTATTTTTAAGACGGGCTTCAACGATAGAGATTCTGGAAGGCGAAATCGGGGCTCTGCGGTCTTGATATTGTTCTCTTGTAACCACAGGTTTAGCAACAGTTTCGACTTTTACGGGTGCAGAACTTACCGGTTTTACAACTTGTACAGGCATTGACATAGTTTCGTCAACCTTGCATATTTCCGCCTGAATCTCAGGCTTTGCAAGTTCGCGTCTTAATTTTAACAAAGAAAAATCAATATCATCCATTCTTTCTTGCAAACCTGTTTCAAATTGGGGCAAATTTACTTCATTTTGCTTTAAATATTCGATTTTTTCAGGAACATCGCCCCTTGTATCAGTTTTTGCAATTCTCTTATCGTTGATATAAAGGCTGTTTTCAATCGCGCCTGTTTTAGCATTTTGTTCTCTAATCCGTAATGCATTATGTCCGTGTGAGGATATTATCAAATTTTTATTTTCACCTGATGCGAGAACAAAACCTTGTGCCTTAGTTTCAAAGACTTCTCCAACTCCGTGGCTTACGCGCAAACCTTCCAGAAGATTCTGTGCTTCAGGGTTATTTTTCTGCACGGTTAATTTTCTCAACGCTGTGTGCATTTTATTCACAACATCAACAATCGTATTAACCTGACTTGATAATTCGCCCTTTATATAAATCACAGCGTCCTGCGCCTTAGAGGGTTTAATTTTTGACATCTTTGCGGCAAACGTAATTCTTCCGGAGTTATTATTAATTTCTGAAACTTGCATTTTCCCTAATCCTTTTTTAAAACAAAAAAGCGGCCCCAAATTGGAGCCGCCCTATCTTTATGCTCCTGACGCTAACGCATTATTAACCTTTAATCTGGTTCATAACTTCATCAGCGAAGTTTTCTTGACGTTTTTCAAGACCTTCACCAAGAACGAATCTTGTGAAACCTTTGATTGTCATTTTGCCTTCAACCAACTGACCGACAGTTACGTCAGGGTTTTTAACAAACGGTTGTTCAAGAAGGCATCTTTCAGCCATAAGTTTGTTAACACGGCCTTCAACGATTTTTCCTCTGATTGCTTCAGGTTTCTTTTGCAAATCTTCTTTACCCATTTCGATTCTTGTTTCTTCATCGATAACAGCTTGAGGAATATCTGCTCTTGAAACAAATTGAGGAGCAGAAGAAGTGATGTGTAAGCAAACATCTTTCATCAATTCTTCGTCTTTTTTATCAGTTTCTAAAAGAACACCGATTTTACCGTTGTGAATGTAAGAAGCAGTTGAACCTTCAACTCTGACAAATCTTCTGAAAGTGATTTTTTCACCGATAGAAGCGATTTTTTCTTTAATAACGTCTGAAATAGCTTTACCGCATTTAGGGCAAACAGACGCCAAGAAAGAATCAACATCAGCAGGGTTAGATTCAGCAACAGCTTGAGCAAGGCAGTTAGCCAATTCTTTAAATTCTTCGTTTTTAGCAACGAAATCAGTTTCGCAGTTCAACTCAATCAATGCGCCGACTGAATCAGAGATATAAGAAGCGACTACACCTTCAGCCGCGATTCTGCCCATTTTCTTATCAGCAGAAGCGATACCTTTCTGGCGCAAAACTTCCATTGCTTTTTCCATATCACCATCGGTTTCAACAAGTGCTTTTTTAGCATCCATCATGCCTGCGCCTGTCAAATCGCGAAGTTCTTTTACCATTGTAGCTGTAATATTCATTGTAAATTCTCTCCTATATTAATTTTTTTAAAAGTTGGGCCTATAAAAAGCCCAACTTCAATAAATTTGGCTTATGCTTCAACACCGGCATCAGCAGCTTCGATTTTTTCAATCTTAGCAGTTGCTGTTGCGTTGTTTTCTTTCAATTGTTTACCTTCCAATACAGCGTCAGCCAATCTGGAAACGATTAATTTTACTGAACGGATTGCATCGTCATTACCAGGGATAATGTAATCAATACCTTCAGGATTAGCGTTTGTATCAGCCAGGCAGATTACAGGGATGTTCAATTTGTTAGCTTCTTTAATAGCGATTTCTTCTTTAGCCTGATCAACGATAAAGATAATGTCAGGTAATCCTCTCATTTCTTTAATACCGCCAAGAGTTTTGCTCAATTTAGCAACTTGTCTGTTGATTTGAGCGATTTCTTTTTTAGGTAATTTTTCGATATGACCGGAAGCGATGAAATCTTCCAATTCTCTAAGTTTGTTAACGCGTGAACGGATAGTTTCAAAGTTAGTAAGCATACCGCCTAACCATCTTCTGTTAATATAATAAGCGCCAGCTCTGTTAGCTTCTTCAGCGACAACGTCAGCGGCTTGTTTTTTTGTACCGACAAATAAAACATTTTTGCCTCTTGCTGCGTAATCTCTAACTACATTGTATGCCGCGTCGAGCAAATCAGTAGTTTTGCGCAAATCAATTACATAAATACCATTTCTGGCACCGTAAATATACGGTTTCATTTTAGGGTTCCATCTTTGTGTTTGGTGACCGAAGTGTACACCAGCTTCTAAAAGTTCAATCATAGATGCTACCGGCATCGTTTTTCTCCTTTATGTTTTTGTATTGTACTACGGGAAACACCGTTCCATTTTTACTTTGTAAAAACTAGGGTTATGCCTATCGAACCAGTGTATCCGAATCCACAATACTACAAACATAAAATTTTTACAAATAACATTAAGAAGCATTAAGCCGCCTAACTTTATCGTTTTACACAACGGACAAAAGCATTACTGGTTTTCTGCCGGTCGTCAATCTGCCCTGTATACGCGCCGGCTACTTGCATAAACCATGCAGCATAAGCATTTACCGGAGAAGAAGACCAGTAGCCTCCGTAGTCGGATTCAGGGTTAATACTAAACAAATTCATATTAACAAACATTGAAACCAGCTCCTCAACATTTGCAAGTCGATATTCACCGTCAAAATTTGAACAAGCTTTTGACGCTGATGTCCACGGATAAGAACCCAATGTTCTGGTTGCCGGATATGGCGCCGCGACTTTTACATCACTAGGATACATCGCAGTAATAACCCCGATATCCTTGCCGACGGTATTCGGACCTTTATTGCCGTTCAAATCGTACACAAAATTTGCACAAACTTTTGGCTGTGAATAATATCCGCCATCACCGCCCAGCGGCATCTCGCTTAAACTACCGATACAATTTGGGTTATAAAATACCGCAATACTTTCTCCATTCTGTGTTTCAAATGCCGCGGCTTTTGTATTAAGCAAAGACATCGAATCGGTTCCCGTTGAGCGCGCACCTACCATATACGGATTCAATTCTTCCATAGTTGTAGGAAACGAAATCACACTTGCGTTCATAGTAGTTATTTGTGAAGCAATGCCGCAATCAGCCAAATGGTCATTGTCGCAAATGTTGTTTATTTTAAGGACTTTTGAAAGCCCTTCCGTGACAAAGGTTTCAGCCGCCGTATCCACCGCAGATGTTGAATCGTTGCCCTCGGTCAGTGTTCCATAACCATTCAACGCGGGCATTAGGGCTATTGCCTGTGAAAATCTTGCATAAAGCGCTTTTCGCTGTGTGTTCCACGTGCGTTCGTTAATATTACCCGTCAAAGACGGTAAAGTTATCGCCGCAACCACGCCGATTATTGTTAACGACAATAATATTTCCGCCATAGTAAAGCCTGTTAAGAGAGGCCCCCCCCCCCCCTGTCCATGTTAATAGTCTATTTTTCATACGTACATCCTTTCTTTAAACATTATATAACATGTTTCTAATTTAGTCAAGGCTTAAAAGCAGTTCTCCGCCGCCTGTTTGGCAAACGCGGATTGGCAAACGCGGTTTGCCAATCCGCGGCTGCGCTGTCTAAAACGCCACTCGAAATTCTCGCTCACGTTCCTTATCGCGAGAATTTCTCGGACAAAAATGTAAACTTTTACAACAAAACTAGCAAAAAAATTTTTCTTTTGGTTTAGAATACTGCGTAGGGATTTTTAACCAGACTAATCAAAGGATTAAATATAAAATGTCACTCAGAAATAACCTCGAATATGTAGGTAAAAATATTAAACCGTACTGGCCAACTGTCGCAGTTGCGTCTGCGGAACTTATTTTTCGTCCGTTATTCACGATGATGGATAAAAAAACTCCGGACGAAACTAAAAAATATACAGCGTTAAGAGAAGGGCTTACCGAACTTATTGCGGCGCCGACTTACCTTGCACTGCCGATTCTGGCTGCTAAAGCAAGCAATTTAATAAAAGACCCTAACAAGGCTAAAATGGCAAAACACAACCTGCAAACTTTAGGAACATGGACTGCAGCGCTGGTTGTAATTCCGGGGCTCTGTTCAATGGCGGTTAAACCGTTTATGGATAAAATTTACGCTGACAAAAACAAAGGTGACGAAAAGCCTGCTGAAAACAAATTAGACGTGACATCGCAAACAATAGAAATCGAACCCGTCAAAACGCCGGTTACGCAACAAAATCCTGCATATCCGATTAATAAAGTTAATCTGGCCGGATTTACAAATACAGGAATGAGGGTGTAATATGGCAGGAATTTCAAGTATCGTAGCAAACCAAACATTCTTTAACGCGACTCAGGGTACAGCCGCTCAAATGGGTATCAAAACCGGTTTAAACGCGGTTGCACGTCCGGGGGCAATTTTACTCGACAACGACATCGACCAGCATACAAAAAAATTCTCTGCTTCAAAAGAGTTTTTATATCAAGCGATAAGCCTTGCAATGTATATGCTGGTAATTATTCCGATTTTCAAAAACGGCGCTTATAAACTTGCGGCAAAAAAATTCAATGATGAAGCTGTATTCAAAGCTTTCAAAAGTCCTGATAAGTTCAAATCATACCTTAAACTTGACGAAGCCGGAAAAGTTAAAAAGCTTAAAGAACTTTCAAAAAATGGTGACACTTTCAGCCGTAACAACATCACAGAAAAGAGCGAACATCTTGCAAACGGTGTAATCGAGACAAGTTCTCTTATCGGAACAGTTCTGGGCTTAGCCGTAATCGCACCGCTTACAGCTACAAAAGCTATTCACCCTATTTTAAAGGCTGTCGGTTTAGTTAAAGAAGACGAAAAGAAAGCCTAAATTTTGTAACGCACAACGGTATTATTACCCTGTGATGAAATAAATAGGTAGCCGCCGCTTACGTATAAATAGTACGGTTTTTCAATATTTTCGATTAAAGTTGTAAGTTCGTGTGAGGATGAAAGTTTCAGAACTGAATTGTTGTTATAGTTTGCGATATAAAGGTTTCCGCCATCATCCATTGCAAGCCCGATTGGCCCGTTGATTTTCGGGTTCTTAAGATAAACAAGTTTTTCGCCTGTCGGAGTTATTCTAAAAATCAAATTATCTGAAAAGTCTGCGACATACAGATATCCAACATTATCAACAACGATTCCGGTCGGGCTCGGAAGGTCTTCATAATAAAAGTTTCCGGCAAAAGTTCCCTTTGGTTTTTGGGGTTCGGCGGAGGTTTCATCTTCAACCGGCTGCGAAGCTTTTATTGTTTGAATATCAGTGCCAAGCTGGCGGGCAAGTTCTTGCCCTTTATAATAAAACGGACTGCTGGACGGAAGTTTTGCAAGGAACTCTTTAGCCTGTTCGGGCAGGTTCATTTTATAACTTACGACGGCCGCACGGTAGGCCGCAGAATAATCATCGGGTTTACGCGCCAACAACTCCTTAAACATTGAAACAGAGGCTTCATATTGTTTAAGGTAATCAAAAGTCATGCCTAAATTGTAATAAGCGTCTATATAATCGGGTTCTAGGTCAATCGCTTTTCTAAAGCAGTCAACCGCGTTGTCAAATTGGCCGGAGTTATAGAAATCAATACCTTTATTATATTCAAGTTTTGCATCGGTTTCGACTCTGACGGGCTTATCGTCCGCAATCGCCGGAACTGCGCAAAACAAGAATATTAATAAAAGGATTTTTTTTAGCATATTTCTTCTAACTCTTTAATAAGTTTTTCGTTCTTTTCTGCGAACTCGTGGCCTCTTGCGATTATTGCGCGTTTTAGAATCTTTGCCAAATTAATTGGCTGAAGTTCTTTGTAATTGTCAGGAAGTCTTAAACTCCAGTTTTGATCACCGGAAGTTCCCGGACGGTTGTAAACATCATAAACATTGAAATAATCGGTAAAGAAAATTTGAATGTTTTGAGCTTTTGACGCGAACATTTCAACGAGTTTGGTTTCTGTGAGGAAGTTTGCGTCCTGAGTCATTCTAACGATAATATCGTCTTTGTTTTCACATTCAGCGAACAAATCTTCGACAAGATTTTTCACGTGAAGATATCCTTCGTGAGTGTTTACAAGTGAGTCCGCCCACATTTTCACAGGTTGATTGTCGTGGGTTCCGACCATTGCCCAGCATTTCTCGTCGATATTGCAGCAACGGTACGGGTCATTTTCTTTATCAGGCTCTGTGAACTGTGTAAGTTTCATACCTTGAAGTTTATACTCTTTCATTACTGATGCAACAGGATTTGTCAAGGTTCCAAGGTCTTCGCACACGATTGAATTTTTATCAAGTCCTTCTTCTTCCGCCGCAGCGATAACAATTTTCTCGATTAAGCGGCCGTATAACTTAATTTGCTGTTTAGATAAAGTTTTAACGCGTTTTTCTTTATCGGCCTCAAGTTCCATATCCAAATCCTCAAGTGACGGAATCGCGTATTTTGAAAGTTCAGGATGTTCAGGTGATGAATAGAGTCTTCCTGCGCCTTGTTCAATCATAGGTTTTTTGCCCGCTTTATAAACCCACGGGTCAATAAGTCCTACAATGTGGTCAATTCTAACACCACCAGGGTTTTCTTTGAACATTTTGCGGAAAAGATTTTTCATCAAAATTCCGCCCTCATCCAGTGAACCGTCTGCTTTGTAAAGTTTTTCAGGGTTCATCACAGGGAAGCCCCAGCCTTGACCGTCTTTTGAGAAGTAATCCGGCGGGCAGCCTAAGCACCAGCCGTCAAGGAACAAGGATTGATACGCCCAAGTGTCACGGTCTGAGAATGCAACCTGTCTGTCGGCAATCATTTTAACCTTATTATCAAGTGCAAACTTCAATGTTTCTTCGTTCTGTTTTGCACATATAAATTGAATAAATTTATATTCGTCGATTTCATCAGCGTATTTGTTTTCAATTTCATCAATACGTTTGCCGAAAGCCATTTTTTCTTCGTAAGATTTCGGATTCAAAAGATTTTTGTCGGTTTCGTTGGTCCAGCTTGGCCAGTAATCGTTTCCGTTTTCAATTGTAAGCGCTTCATAAAGAGCGTCTTTATCAAGCCAGTACGCGTTTTCTTTTTTGAATTTTTCAAATTCTTTTTCCATTTTTTTAGAATGCTTAGACTTATAGTTGTTCCAGACTTCATTCAGCGCAATATTTTGTTGTCTGTAAATGTATGAATAAGCGGTTCTGTTTTTGTCTTTATTAGGATTATTCTCAACAATTTCGTTGTAAGTTGCTTCTGATAAAAGATTTTCCCACGCCTTTGTCGTCAAAGCTTTCAGGTCAATGAAGAGCGGGTTTGCCGAGAAAATTGTGCCTGTATAAGGTGATGAATCACAGCTTTTAGTTTTACCGGCAGGCCCGAGTTGAATAGCGTCAAAAAGTCCTGCTGAATATTCGATAAACTCGCGTCCTGCATTAGAATTTATAGTACCAAAACCTGTATTTTCACCCGCTGCGGCAGGAAAACTTCCGTTATGCATAATAACAACAAAGTTCTTCTTGCCCAAAGCTTTCAGAGCTTTTCTGATTAATTTTTTATCCATACCAATAACCCCTTATACTCTCTCTTAACATGAAATATGAAAACACATAAACATGTTCTTTGCAAGTTATCCTGTTATATAGTTACAAAATTTAAACCTTTTCTTTACAATATGAATGTTTTTGTATAACATAAAGGAAAGGGGTATTTAGGAGAGGCATAATGGAACTAAAGTATAAAAGAATTTTATTAAAAATAAGCGGCGAAGCATTACTTGGCGAACAGCAGTTCGGCATTGATCAAAAACCTGTTCAAAAGATTGCGGAAGAAATCAAAAAAGCACGCGATTTAGGCGTTGAAATAGCCGTTGTTGTCGGCGGGGGAAACATTTTCCGCGGTATGAAAAACAGTGCAAAATTAGGGATGGATCAGGCGTCGGGCGATTATGTCGGAATGCTGGCGACTGTTATGAACGCCATAGCTCTGCAAAGCGCGCTTAACCAATTAAAAGTTCCATGCCGTGTACAAACAGCCATTGCAATGAACCAGATTGCAGAACCTTACATCCGCCACCGCGCAATCCGCCACCTTGAAAAAGACCGTGTGGTAATATTCGCGGCAGGAACAGGCAATCCGTTCTTCACAACAGACACCGCCTCAGCACTTAGGGCGTCTGAAATTAACGCTCAGGCCATGCTCATGGCAAAAAATGGCGTCGACGGCGTTTACACAGACGACCCGCGCACAAACCCTGACGCTAAAAAGATTGAAGAAATGTCTTATGATGAAATCATCAAAAACGAACTTAAAGTTATGGATACAGCAGCCTGTGCGCTTTGCAAACAAAACCATATCCCGATTGTTGTATTTGACTTCGACCTTGAAAACGGGTTAACAAAAATTCTTAACAACGAAAAAATCGGAACTTACGTACATTAATATATATTACAACCGCTAACGCGGCGATAAGAAAGAGGTAAATATGTCAGAAGCATTAGATGAATTATTTTTATTCGGTGAAGAAAAAATGGAAAAAGCTATTACACAGCTCCACCGCGAATTTGCAGCAGTTCGTTCAAACCGCGCTAATCCGTTAATCCTAGACAGAGTTCTCGTTGACTACTACGGCGTGCCTACACAACTTCGCCAAATGTCACAGGTAACTGTTCAAGACGGTACAACTCTCGTAATTTCACCTTATGACAAATCTATCCTTAAAGACATTGAAAAAGCGATTATCAAATCTGAAATCGGTATTACTCCAAACAGTGACGGCGTTTGCATTAGATTAAACTTCCCGCCTATGACAGAAGAAAGACGCCGCGAAACAGTTAAAGAAGTTAAAAAAATCGGCGAAGATACTAAAGTTGCAATCCGTAACGCAAGACGTGATATGACCGATGATTTGAAAAAAATCGAAAAAGAAGAAAACCTTCCTGAAGATTTGGTTAAAGACACTCAAGACAAAATCCAAAAATTAACAGACAAATATACCGGTATTATTGACACCGAAGTTGCGGCAAAAGAAAAAGAGGTTTTAACCGTATAATGGATTTAGGATTAAATAAAAACGCGACTAGAATGCTTACAGGCTTTATTTTAGGTCTTATAGTATTATACTCAATCATCTGGGGCGGAATCTGGCTGGCCTTGTTAATCCTTGGATTTATGTGCCTTGCCTCACGCGAGTACGTAAAAATCCTTGAGCACAAAGGTTTCTACCCGAGTTTAAAAATCATCATCGCTTCAGAAATTTTCTTTGCGGTGATTGCATATTTTAAACAGTTTGATTTAGTATCAATTGCGCTTACGGCATGCTCAATGGCGGCTTTCTTGTGGATATTATTCCGCGGACGCCAGCCATATATCGCGAATGTCGCAACGACAATTTTAGGGTTCGTATATTGCGGCTGGTTTCCGTTGCACCTGATTTTTCTCAGGGATTTGCACTCAAACACATACGACAGCGGTTTAGGGTTTGTAATTCTGATGTTTACATCAATCTTGCTTACTGACACAGGCTGTTATTATGTGGGAACAAAATTCGGCAAACATAAACTTGCACCTATAGTCAGCCCGAATAAAACCATCGAAGGCTCAATCGGCGGAATTATATGTGCGATGATAGGCGCAACAATTGTAGGTCTGACAATCGGCGTTGAATGGTACTTAGCTGCGTTTGCCGGCTTAATCTGTACGATTTGCGCTCAAATCGGTGACCTGTGCGAATCACTAATCAAACGCGACGCCGGAGTAAAGGATTCCGGCAACAGCCTTCCGGGCCACGGCGGTTTTTTAGATAGAGCGGACAGCTTTATTTTCACAATTCCGGCGATGTTCTACTTTACAAAATGGGTAATAATGAACGACAGCGCAATGCCCGCCATTATAGAATTTTTCAAAAATCTGTTTTAAAAAAAGGCCGCCTTTGGGGGCGGCTTTTTTTATTTAACGTTTAATACAATTTGCGCTTGCTGAACCGGCAGTCTTACTTCCGAAAGTTTGCAAAAAGCCGATATCCCACATATAATATGGTCTTCCGCCTGAATACATTGTTGACGACCATGACGTATACACATTACGAATTAATTTTTTATTTATTATATACGCAGCCAGTTCATCATTATTTGGTAATCTATACTCATCACCAAGGTTACGACAAGATTCAACTGCTTGAGACCATGTGCCGTTTCCATTAGTTTTCATCTCCTGAAGTAATACAACGGAACTGTCAACAGGGTAGAAAACACTAATTACGCCTATATCTTTGCCCATTGTATTTGGCCCTTTATTACCATTCAAATCATATACAAAATTTACACAGAGCTTTGGCCAGATAATATACTCAAATTCACCCATATACGACTGACATTTTGGGTTATAATATGCGATAATGCTTTCACCATTGGCTGTTTCAAATGCGGCAACCTTTGTATTTATCGCCGAATAACTCTGTGCAAAGGTACCATTAGCATAAGCCCAGCTTACAGAAACCAAATTTACATTCAAATCCTTCAATGTTGTAGGAGTATCAATAATTGAACCGTTTATAGTTGTTAATTTTGCAACAATTCCGCAATCTTCAATATGCTCAGAATCACAAATATTGTTAATTTTAAGCACCTTTGATAAACCTTCCGTTATGAAGGTTTCGGCCGCTGTATCGGCAGTAACACTATGGTTTTCGTCTTCTGTTAACGTTCCGTAACCATTCAACGCAGGCATTAAAACTATTGCCTGACTCATTCGCGCATAGAGCGCTTTTCTCTGCGTGTTCCACGTCCGCTCGTTAATATTACCGGTGAGTGCTGGAAGCGTTATCGCTGCCACTACGCCGATTATTGTTAATGACAGAAGTATCTCCGCCATAGTGAAGCCTGTTAAGAGAGGCCCCCCCCCCCCCTGCACAAATTGATACACTATCTTTTTTCATATTATCCTCACTTTCTATAATTATTATTAACCATGTTTCTAAACATGTCAACTATTTTATGCTATAATTCACCTATGCAAAGATTAGAAAAAATTTATGGAATAAAACTTGGCGACATTGAACTTTTCAAGCGCGCGCTTACGCACCCGTCTTACACTCAGGAAAACGGTCTTGAAGCCACAGAAAGCTATGAACGCCTCGAATTCCTCGGCGATTCTGTGTTAAAACTTCTCACTTCTGACATTCTGTTTGAAATGTATCCTGAATTTCCAGAAGGTAAACTTTCAAAGATTCGCTCAATAGTTGTTTCTGACATGACGCTTGCCAAAATTTTTAAATCTTTTAATCTGCAAGAACTTTTAATCGTATCAAAACACGATAAAAAACAAGGATTAACCCGAAACGACACCGTTTGTGCATGCGCATTTGAAGCGTTACTCGGAGCATTCTATCTTGAAGGCAGGCTCAAACAGCTGCGTAAATTTCTCAAAAAAGTTCTAAAACCTTACATTGAAGACGTTAACGAACATTACATAAACTTTAATGCAAAAGCCTTGCTGCAGGAATACACTCAGGGCATAAACAAAAAACTTCCGGTTTACACGATTCTTGAAGAAAGCGGGCCGGCGCATAAAAAAAGCTTTACGGTGCAGGTTTCATTTAACGACGAAGTCTGCGGCATCGGAACCGGTTCAACCAAAAAAGAAGCGGAACAAAACGCCGCCACAGAAG
Organism: uncultured Candidatus Melainabacteria bacterium; assembly: GCA_947090755.1. Classification (GTDB taxonomy): domain Bacteria; phylum Cyanobacteriota; class Vampirovibrionia; order Gastranaerophilales; family Gastranaerophilaceae; genus Gastranaerophilus. Next base: position 19,962 of record CAMUPF010000002.1, read on the forward strand.
CGTGTAAAAAGTTCAATGTAGGAGAAGGTCAATGATTATTTCACCGTCGATATTATCAGCGGATTTTGCAAATCTTGAACGCGACATAAAACGTGTTGAAGAAAACGGCGCTGACTGGATTCATGTTGACGTTATGGACGGTCATTTTGTACCCAATATTACAATCGGAATCCCTGTTACAGCCGCTCTTAAGCGTATAGCGAGCGTTCCGCTTGATGTTCATTTAATGATAGATAATCCCGAAAAATACGCCCGAGATTTCATCAAAGCCGGCGCTAATATTCTCACATTCCACTACGAAGCAATGAAAAGCGACGAGGAGGTTTTGAACCTGATTCGTTTAATCAAAAGTTTTGGTATAAAAGCGGGTTTATCCATCAAGCCCAAAACAGCACCGGGAAAAATCCTGCCGTTTTTAAATGAAGTTAATTTATTGTTAGTAATGACTGTAGAACCGGGGTTTGGCGGTCAGAAGTTTATGGAAGATTGCGCAGAAAAGATTAAAGTAATCCGTAAAAATGCGCCGTCCACACTAATTATTCAGGTAGACGGCGGAATCAATGCAGATACAGGGCGGATTTGCAGAGATTTCGGTGCAGACTCACTTGTTGCAGGCAGCTACATCTACAAATCCGCCGACATAAAATCAGCGATTAACTCCTTAAAAGTGTAACATTTCTTTGTAAAAATTGGCCCAAATCTCTTGTTTATGCTACAATTTAGGTATATAGAATTAGGGAGAATTTACATGTCAGAAAGCAATCAAGACATCATGGAAAAAGAAGCGGGAGGAGTTGTTGCAAATGCACCAGCTCAAGAAATAGAAGAAATTGAAACCAAAACAACAACAAACTACGGTGCTAGCAGCATCCGTGTTCTTGAAGGTTTGGAAGCTGTTCGTATGCGTCCTGGGATGTACATCGGTTCAACTTCACAACGCGGTTTACACCACTGTATTTATGAAATTGTCGACAACTCTATCGACGAATCTTTAGCAGGTTACTGTACTGATATTATCGTTACAATCAACAAAGATAACAGCGTTACCGTTCAGGACAATGGCCGCGGAATCCCTGTTGATATTAAACCTGAATCCGGCAAATCCGCGCTCGAAATCGTTCACACGGTTCTTCACGCAGGCGGTAAATTCGGTGACGGCGGCTACAAAGTTTCAGGCGGTCTTCACGGCGTTGGTGCTTCCGTTGTTAACGCGCTTTCTGAAAAATATATCGTTGAAGTTTCACGTCAAGGCCACATCTATCGTCAGGAATACATGAGAGGTGAACCGGTTACTCAAGTCGAAATTATCGGCGACACAGACAAAACCGGTACAAAAACAACTTTCTGGCCTGACCCTGAAATCTTTACTGAAACAACCGAAATCGACAAAGACGTTATCGCTAACCGTCTTCGCGAAATGGCGTTCTTAAACAAAGGCTTAAAAATTATTTTCGTTAACGGCTCAAACGGCGAAGAAGAAATTTTCCACTTTGTTGGCGGTATCGGAAGCTATGTTGAATTCTTGAACAAAAACAAAACTGTTCTTCATGAAAAACCAATTTACTTAGATAAAGTTGTTGACGGCATGCAAATTGAAGTTGCAATGCAATATACAGACGCATACAACGAAAGCGTATTGTCTTTTGCTAACAACATCAACACACACTCCGGCGGAACCCACTTAACCGGTTTCAGAAACGCGATTACACGTGTATTCAACGACTATGCGCGTAAAAACAATATTCTTAAAGACTCTGACCAAAACCTCACCGGTGAAGACGTCAGAGAAGGTTTAACCGCAATCGTTTCTGTTAAAATTTCAAACCCTGAATTTGAAGGCCAAACAAAAGAAAAACTTGGAAATCAGGAAGCAATGGGCGCAACACAGGACGCAGTCCGCGACAAATTACAGGAATGGCTTGAATTTAACCCTAAAATCGCTAAAATTATCATAGAAAAAACGCTTCAAGCACAACGCGCACGTGAAGCTGCTAGAAAAGCAAGAGAACTTACAAGAAGAAAATCCGTTCTTGAAAGTTCAACGCTTCCGGGTAAACTTGCTGACTGTTCCAACCGCGAACCTGAAAAATGCGAAATCTACATCGTTGAGGGAGATTCCGCCGGCGGTTCCGCTAAACAGGGCAGAAACAGAATGTTTCAGGCAATTCTTCCGCTTCGCGGTAAAATCTTGAACGTTGAAAAAGCACGTTTAGACAAAATCTATGGCAACAACGAAATTCAATCAATGGTTCAGGCGTTCGGTATCAACATCAGCCGCAACGAGGACGAAATCAACCTTGAAAAACTTCGTTACCACAAAATTATCATCATGACCGATGCGGATGTCGACGGCGCGCACATCAGAACGCTTCTTTTGACATTCTTCTTTAGATACGCAAAACCTCTAATCGAACGCGGTCACGTTTACATTGCACAGCCGCCGTTATTCAAGGTTTCAACTGGCAAAACCGCTGAATACCTCTACGATGAACGTGCGCTGGACGTTATGTTGAAAGAACGCGGTATTAAATCCCTAAGTCTTTCAGACAAAAACAAAACCAAAGTTAAAACAGGCGACGAATTATTAGAACTGGTTAAAAATATGTCTACATACTACAATGCATACAATAACCCGATTCTAAACCTCTTCCCTGCAGTATTCCTAAGAGCGCTCGTTCGTTCAAATATTACCATCGAAGATTTTGAAGACCAATCAAGAATGAACGATATCGTTGAATACATCAACCACTACCTCAAAGACCACGCTGAAAACTACAATATTGCAGAAGCAGCCAGCTACAATGTAGTGTTGAAATACAACAACGAAAACGCAAAATACTTTATGCAATTAAACTTGAACGAAGAAGAACATGTTCTGATGAACGCAAATATCATCAAGAGCCCTGAATACAAACGTTTGAAAACAGCATATCCGTTAATCCGTGACTTCTTAATCGAAGAAGAACAAAGTTTAACGCTAGAAAGTGATACCGGTGAAGTAGAAATTCAATCATTTGAAAAATTACAAAAATTCATCGACGACAGAGGCCAAAAAGGCTTGACAATCCAACGTTTCAAAGGGTTAGGCGAAATGATGCCGCAACAACTCTGGGAAACAACAATGGATCCGGCAACAAGAACCCTCTTGAAAGTTAATATCGAAGACGCAATGCTTTGCGACCAGTTATTTGACATTCTCATGGGTGACAAAGTTGATCCGCGTCGTAACTTCATCGAAGCAAACGCAGTTTACGCGACAAATATAGACACATAACAGACAGCGAAGCCACGGTGAATCCACACGGGAGTGTGGTTGGCAGGTGGCGAAGAACTGATTTAGAAAGAAGGCAACAAAAAATGTCAGTAAAAGAACACACAGAACAAGACATCATTACCCGATTAAATGACATGACAAAGGGGAACACAATGAGAAAACAGTTAATCTTTTTAGGCCCGCCGGCTTGCGGAAAAGGAACACAAACCTCCAAACTGGCTGACTATCTGAACTTGCCTCACATTGACACAGGTTCATTGTTAAGAGCAGAAATTAAAGCACAAACGCCAAACGGAATCGTCGCTAAATCTTTCATTGATAAAGGCAATTTAGTTCCGGTAGAACTTGTTGCATCTATCATCAAAGACAGACTTTCTCAAAGCGATTGCGCAAACGGTTACATCCTTGACGGATATCCGAGAAGCATGGAACAGGCTGAAATGCTTGAAGTTATGCAAAAAGAAATCAACGGCACTGACGCGGTAGATTTCAGAGCGATTTATTTTGACCTTGATCAGGATATCTTAATTTCAAGAATCGTAAACCGCCGTTCTTGCTCTGTTTGCGGTGAGATTTATAACGTAAAATTCCACCCGACAAAAGTAGAAGGCGTTTGCGACAAATGCGGCGGGGCATTAACGCAGCGAAAAGACGATACTGAAGAAATCGCAAAAGCGCGTTTTGAAACCTACTTCCGAGAAACCGCACCGTTAATTGACTTCTACAAAAACAAAGGTGTTTTAAGAACAATCAACGCAAACGGTTCAATCGACGAAGTCTGGGAAAGACTTTTAGAGGTTATAAAATAAAAAAGAGGGCATAAGCCCTCTTTTTTATTTGAGTGCGCAGCCCGTCGGGCTGCGCACTGTTTTTTAATACAACCCCTGTACTATCGGAATTTTTATTCCGCTTAAAAACGATCTTTCTGTCAATCTGACGCCCAGACAACATTGTTTTCGTTTGAATTGTGCACGATAAATTCTTCTGACTGTATCTTTAACAAGATTTCTGTCGTATTTTTTACCGATTTCATCAATAGAAAGATTTTGTTCTAAATACATTTCGATGATATCGTCCAGTACTGCGTATTCCGGCAAGCTATCCTGATCCTTCTGGTTAGGACGAAGCTCGGCTGACGGCGCTTTCTCAATAATCTCAACAGGAATAACAACACCGTTGCGATTAATATAGTTAGAAACCTTATAAACATTCGTTTTCGTAAGGTCTGCAATCAGATTCAAACCGCCGCATAAATCCCCGTATAGTGTTCCATAACCCATTGCCGCTTCAGATTTATTGCCGGTTGAAAGCAGCAAATAATTTTCACGATTTGAATAAAACATCAAAATCAGCCCGCGAAGTCTTGCCTGTAAGTTTTCTTCCGCAAGATCCTGTTTTCGAATCTTTGCGATATCTGCTATGAATTCATCAAACAGCGGTGTAATCGGATGAGTTACTGTTTTAATTCCAAGATTTTTAGCAAGCGCAAGCGAATCATCAATACTTCCCTGAGATGAAAACATACTCGGCATTAAAACCCCGAAAACATTTTCTTTTCCCAGTGCCATAACCGCTAACGCCGCAGTGAGAGCACTGTCAATTCCACCGGAAAGTCCGAGAATTATCTTTTTAAAACCCGTATTTTCACAGTATTCGCGCAGTGCAAATGTCGTAACCTTAATTATCTGCTGCTCGACAGGTTCAAAAACAGGAACAGCCTGTTTTGAAAAATCAATTTTTGCAATACATTCTTCACACAAAGGTGCGTGAAAAACAAGTTCATTACTTGAACTTTTAGCAAAACTTCCGCCGCAGAAAATATTTTGATCGGCCATACCTACACCGTTTACGAATATAAAATCGCAATGGTTATCAACGCTTGCTATAAAATCCTCTAACGTATTCATTGCATAGTAACGATTATGCGCAAGAATATACATGTCGCATTCAATATCATCCTCAAAGGTATCAGAAACATAAACTTTTTTACCATTTATATCATACATACCTGATTCATCAGGCTCGACGAATTCACCGCTATGAATCAAAACATCGCCGATAAAAACATATTTTTCGCCTACACGTGCGGCAATTTTTTCGTAAAAATCCCCTTCGCGCTTGCCGGCTCTCTCGTCAAGAATCAAATCTTTACCGCCGCTATTGACCAGATCATACTGAGGAAAAACAACTACATCTGTCTTAACCTTTTCCAATTTATCTAAAACACTTTTAAGATTAAACGCGAAATCCGCGACTTTCAATCTGCTTTGAACAACCGTAATATCCATAATTTTACTCCAATTTTAAATAAGGATCTTTCCATCTTAAATCAAGATACTTAATTTTTACATCCATCAATTTAATCTCAGGCAGGATAGCAGTAAGACGTTGAACCCGTTCAAACGCACTTGCATCCAGTTTTCCCAGACGAATTTTTAATGAGGAAATTTTTACAAATATATCATCCGGATTCCTGAAATCAATATATTCAACATTTTCTTTAGAACAATTTTCGACATATCTGGCAAACCGTAAAAGTTCGTCGACATCGTCTTTTTTCCAGTTATGGTAAACATCATTTTGATAACCTGTTGCCAGAACATTAAGAGTATGAAACTCAGCGATATACGGAGCATATTCTTTTCCAACGAGGGTTCCGTCCTGCGTGAAGTATGCATACGGACAGCTATTAACGTCCGGGATTACGGAAATCACAGGAATCCGCTCTCTAAAAATAAAATCCATACGCGCCGGAAACGCATATCGTCTTATATAAACATCCTCTACAGGCGGTAAAGTTTTAAGCAAATTTTTCAACTCATCCGTTTTCTGCGCAAAAATTGGCCAGCCGTCAACCTGAAAACCGCTCAAAAGCTTATAAATTTTTTCGTCAGGTACTATTTCATTATTCACAAGCTTTATAACCTCGGAATCAGAATTTGTAAAAGCCTCCTGAGAAATATATAGCTGTGGAAGCTTCACAAAATAGTACACACCAACAAGCAAGAGCGAACTCAAAAGAAAACGGCAAAAAGTATGAATATGCTTCAAACTGTTTTGTTTTCCTCTCACGCGTCTTTGCCGCAAGCGTTTTTTCGCTTCGCGCTCGTGATTTTCTATGTCAAACTCCTGAATTTCTTCGTCCATTATTTATTTAATCCTGCACTTTTCAAAATGAGTAACACAAGGTTATCGTAATCAATTCCCATAACATCAGACTGTGCCGGAAGATCACTCGTTTCGGTCATTCCGGGGCTTGTATTGATTTCAAGAATATAAGGGATATCGTCAACTATCAAAAAGTCAACTCTTGAAACACCGCTGCAACCTACTGTTTCATAAGCTTTTACCGCCAGCGCTTTGACACGGGCTGTCATTTCTTCAGATAATTCAGCCGGCAAAATGAATTCGGTCATTCCTTTTGTATATTTGGCCTCGTAATCATACCACTCGTTTTTCGGACGAAGTTCAAGAATTTCGGTCGCAAACGGAACGCCGTCACGTTCAAGAACACCCACGGTCGTGCCGATTCCCACCAGATATTCCTCGATTAACACATCATTATTGAATTTACTTGCCTCCGCGTAAGCCGCTGCCAGTTCTTCTTTTTTGTTAACTTTTGTCATACCAAAACTGGAACCTTCGCAAACAGGTTTTGTGATAAGCGGGTATTTTAGGTCTTTCGTCATTTCAAAAACATCATCGCCTTTGCGTACAAAGACGGATTTTATTAACGGAATTTCGCCACAGGCCGCCAGCATTCTTTTTGTGTATTCCTTGTTCATACAAACTGCACTTGCCATAACACCGCATCCTGTATAAGGAATTTTAAGGATTTCAAGAATCCCTTGAATACAGCCATCTTCGCCGTATTTTCCGTGAAGCGCGTTATATGCTATATCAAACTTACCTTCTTTTAATGTTTGCGCGATATTCTCATCGACGACCACCAGTTCGGCGTTTTTAAACCCCAAACGTTTAAGCGCGTCAAAACAACCCTTGCCCGAACGCATTGAAACCTCGCGTTCAGACGACATTCCGCCACAAAGAACGGCTATTTTTGCGTCTTTTGATATAACATTTTGCATAATTCTTCCTCTCTTTTATTATTACCGCCTAAAAATATTATTTCAGGCTCAAGTTTTATTCCAAATTTTTCCTCAACTGCGCGGTGCATTTTGGCCATTAACTCCAGAACATCCAGCGACGAACCACTGTTGTGATTAACGATAAAGTTAGCGTGGTTTTCCCAAACCTTTACCCCGCCCTGCGTTAAACCTTTTACGCCGCAATCGTCAAGAAGTTTACCCGCGGAATTTCCCAGAGGGTTTTTAAAAATACTTCCACAGTTGGGCAGACTCAAAAGCGGCTGATGGCAACGGCGGAATTCAAGACACGCGGCCATTCTTGCCTCTACTTTTTGAGAATCCATTGCTTCAAGTTCAAACTCTGCGCCCAAAATTTTAACATCCTGCTCCTGACAAACGGATGAGCGGTAGCCAAATTTCATCTCCTCTTTTGAAAGTTCAAAGACACCGCGTTCAGGGCAGTAACAACGGGCCCTGACAAAGCTATCCGATATAGCCTGCCCGTTGGCGGACGCATTCATAAAGACTTCACCGCCAACAGCGCCGGGGAACCCTATCATAAACTCCAACCCCGCAAGTCCGGCTTTTGCTACGGTCTGAGCCAGTTTCTGGCCTTTAACGCCGCAATCCGCAGTTACACGAACACCATCAATTGTAATATTATTCATTTTTGAGGTCAAAACAACTGCGCCGGAATAGCCTTCTGATGAAATCAAAACATTGGAAATATTACCCAAAACCACCGCCTGCGGTTCTTTTTCCATAATCTCAACGAATTGAGCCTCGTTTTCGGGAAAATAAACCCGCGCAATTTTGCCGCCAATCTTAAAACTGGTAAGTTTCTTTATATCAAAATTTTCTTCAAAACTAATTACCAACTTTAACAATCTCCCCATCAAGCGCCAGAAGTTCTTTGCCAAGATTTGTAATAGTACCTGCGCCAAGCCCGATTACAACATCTCCGTCTTTTAACATCGGGAACAGTTCTTTTGCGACATTTTTCATATCACCGCCAATGTATTTTGCGCCCAGCTGCTCAGCAAATTTTTCGCCGGAAACGCCCTCAATTTTATCCTCAGACGCCGCATAAACATCTGTTACGATTACATTTTCACAAGATTTCAAAACATTCTGGAAATCGTTCCAGAGGCTTTGCAGCCTTGTATATCTGTGCGGTTGAAACACAGCGATTACACGACGTTCATTAAAGGATTTTGCTGCGTCAAGCGTTGCGTTGATTTCAGTCGGATGGTGCGCATAATCATCATAAAGTTCCACATTAACGCTGTTCAACTTGCCGGTAAACTGGAAACGTCTTCCCATGCCGGTAAAGGCTGCGAAATACTCTTTGAGTGCAGCGACATCAACACCGGTCAGATAAAGCGCCGCGATAACCGCCAGTGAATTATAAACATTATGACGCCCCTTCAATATTATTTTAAATTCAGAAATAAATTCGTTTTTATAATAAACGTCAAATGTCGTAAAATCCACGCCAAAATTAACATTGTTTGCGACGAAATCCGCGTCATTTTCCAGCGCATAGGTATAAATATCGCCGTAAACCCTGCCACGCAACTGCTGAACCCCTGAATCATCAACATTCAAAAGGATTCTGGCATCCTTCTTTAAAGAACAAATAAATTTTTGGAAAGTCGCAAGCACATCCGGCAGCCCGCCTTTATAAAAATCGAGGTGGTCAGCCTCCAGATTGTTAACGACAAGCACATTCGGCGAATACTTAACAATCGTGCCGTCGCTTTCATCAAGTTCTGCCACAAAATGCGTACCATTTTTACATTGGGCATTAGTATTCAACTCCGGAACGATTCCACCGTCAACAAATGACGGTTCCAGCCCGCCTTTTTCCAGAACATACGAACAAAGCCCGCTGGTTGTAGTTTTACCATGTGTACCGGAAAACCCTATAAAACATTTCTCGCTTCGTGAAATCTCAGCCAGTAAATCCGAGCGGTGGAAAACCGGCAGATTTAAAACACGCGCTTTTTGTAATTCCGGATTGTCTTCTCTAACCGCGGTACTTGCAACAACAACACAATCGGAAGGCAGATTTTTTTCGTCGTGGCCGATAAAAACCTTTGCGCCTAACTTACGTAATTTTTCAACATACTTGCTATCGGCGATGTCCGAGCCGGAAACCTCATAGCCGTTTTCCAACAAATACTTAGCGAGGCCGCTCATTCCAATCCCACCGATTGCTATAAAATGATACTTCTTCTTATTCAAAATAAAATCCTCAAAATCCCTAATACATTAATTATAATACAAAAAAATAGTTTGAGATACCAGTTTTTTATGATAAATTAATATTTATGGAAATAATTTTCAATCCTGTTGTAATATCTGTCATAACACTTTGTATTCTTTGCGTTCGCAGAGTAAATGTTTTGCTGGCAATTTTTATTTCCTCAATCGTCGCCGGTCTGTGCGCAAAAATGCCTTTAACCGAAATTATGGACGACTTTATTTCAGGCATGGGAGCCAATTCTGAAACCGCTTTGAGTTACATTCTTCTGGGAGCTTTCGCCGCTACAATGACACATTCAGGACTCGAAAGTGTTCTTTCTAAAAAAATCTCTACGGTTATCAAAGGGAATATTTATATTTTAATCGGGATTCTAACCTGTATGGCAATATTTTCACAAAACCTTATTCCCGTTCACATTGCCTTTATTCCCATAATCATCCCGCCGTTAATCAAAACGATGAACGCGCTTAAACTTGACCGCCGCGCCGTTGCCTGCGCGCTGGCATTCGGGTTAAAAGCACCGTATATCGCGATTCCAACAGGTTTCGGCTTGATATTTCAAGGACTACTTGCCGACAATCTCACCCAGAACGGTATGGAAATTGCCAAAAGTGAAATCTGGAAATCCACGTGGTTTCTGGGTCTGGCAATGCTTGTCGGCTTTGCTTATGCACTTTTTATTTCCTACCGCAAGCCGCGTGAATATTCAGATATTCCGTTTTCAAGCGAAAGAATCACACGCGACGATATAAAAATCAAAAAAGAACACTACCTTATACTTGCGGCGGCCGGCGCAACATTTCTGGTGCAGTTGTGGACGAAATCCCTTCCCCTCGGTGCTTTAGTGGGGTTAGGCATAATCTTCGGTACAGGGGCGATTAATTATCAAAAAATGGATAAAGTTATCAACGAAGGTATTGGCCTGATGGGCTACGTTGCATTTGTAATGCTTGTTGCGGCGGGGTTTGCGGCAGTATTAAAAGCAACCGGCGGAATAGATACTTTCGTAAACGCAGTTTTGCCGTTTATGACCAGTAAAGTTCTGGCCGCAGCATTAATGTTATTAATAGGTTTGTTTATAACAATCGGAATAGGCACTTCTTTCGGAACCATCCCGATTCTGGCAGTTTTATTTGTACCGATTTGTTTAAAGCTTGGTTTCAGCCTTCCGGCGACCGTAATAGTACTTGCGGCGGCAGCGGCACTCGGCGACGCGGGCTCTCCGGCTTCTGACACAACACTTGGCCCGACATCAGGGTTAAATGTCGACGGCCAGCATAACCACATCTGGGATACTTGCATTCCGACTTTTTTGCACTACAATATCCCGCTTATAATTTTTGCAATAATTGCGGTAATAATTTTTTAAAGCGTCCCAAAATTATTCAGTCGCACTATTTCCTTTACAGCATTTTTGTTGGAAATCATTAATAAGTTTATCAAACATGTCAACGCGCCCCTCCAACATTTCGTACAACATTTCTATAGTTGTTTCAATGTCTTTTGGTTCGATTGGATCAGCCTCGTTGCCGATAGCACTGCGTAAAATAGCTATCATCGTTACGACTGATACGTAATGTACTCTAAACTCAATAAATCTGTTTTCTAAATCTGCATTATCCATGGATACAATATTCATTTATTTCCCCTTTCTTTAGAATGTCCTCGTTTGAGAACGTACAAAATATAATTACCACTAACATGAAATATATGCAAGAGAGTGAAGAACAACTTAGAAGAAAATTACTTTTCGAAACGATTGGTAAAATTATAAAGAAGCATAGAAAAAGCCAGAACAAATCTATGTTTGCCCTCGCCAATGAGTGTTCTCTATCGCGAAGTACTTGGTATGATATAGAAAACGCTTCTTGTAAAGAGCCTGCACTGGCTACCTACTGGAAAATTTCCGAAGCGTTAGATATTCCGTTTGATGTTTTGATGGCTGAAGTTCGCGAAACGCTCGGCGAAAATTTCTCTTTATCCGGCTTAAACTAAATTTTGCGTTACTTTTCGCAATATTCGGCGGCTCCCATCTTTTGATTTTTGAAAATATATGTTAAAATAATTACAGAGATTATATTTGGAGGGTTATTATGAAAAAGATTGCTTTAACTTTTATGGCCGTTATTTTATGCGCTGCGGTTGCAAACGCGTTTCCGGAAACATCTTCCTTTAACACGACACAAATGCAGCAGATTCAACACCTGCAGTACACGCAAAGCGGTGACTATGACAATGTTCAGAACTTTAAAGAAAGAAAACAGGTCAGACAGGAACGCGCTAAAAAGCTTGAAGAACGCCAACAGCGTCTTGAGCAACGGGCGGCTCAGCCGGTTCCGGCTCCGAAAGTTCAGTTCGTTAACGAAAACGGCGTCGTTAAAATCGAACAACAAAAATAAATTTCAAAGGCTCCTTGATACAAGGAGCCTTTTTTATTTCAAAATTACTTGTCCGCATATTTGCCTACACACCTTTGACGACTTGACACAACATTCAAAATATTTGTATAATCAAGAAAATTATCCGGGAGGTATTTTGAATAAGTTTTTTGCGTTATTTTTGACAATCCTTATTTTCATGACAACGGGAAACTCTAGTCTCGCAGTCGAAAACGATAGCTTAAACATCTTTGATTATACTAGACCTATGTCAGAAGAAAAAATCGCCATTTACGACAACTATGTTATGGAGTTATACGAAGCCACTAAAATTGCATACAAAAATTACAAATTTAAATGTTGGCCGCTTAAGTTCGAATGTTGGGAGGCTAGTGCTACTTTAGACCTTAATAAGGATGGAGTTATTGAAAGCTATCTTTTACAAACACATTTATCTAAAGTCTATACGCTTATCGACGGGCAATATGTTGAAACGGAAGATTTAGACAAAAAACACCACTCCATGGATACCAGTCAGGTGTATTTTTCATACGACCGTTATGCACATCCTATCAGAAGAAAAGTGCATTTTAAATATAGGGACGAATTTCATGACCGTATCAGAAACTTTATTGAAAACGAAATCCATACTAAACCTTTCCCTAAAGAATTTATACACGATGGAATCTGCATACGTATAACACTATATTACTTCCCGCTTGACGGTATAAGATACCACGGTACAAAAATAGTATGGAAATTAGATAAAAAACATGGTCCTATTAATTCCCCTAAACGCATTCCGACTAAAAATGGATATATATTCCCCAAACCACCGAGCTGGGGTTTTGCTTTAATAAAGAACTAATTCTAAACCACTCATTTAAAAAATATAAATAGCTTAAAAAACAAGATTTACACTTTTAACTTAAGGAGGAAAACAATGGAAAAATCTATTGAGCACACTAGCCGTGTCAACAAAACTAAAGCCAACGATTACTTAGAACTCTGCAAAAACTTTGAGGAGGCTTACGATAACAAAAATTTTACAAAAAAAGGCTATTATGTATTAGAAGGTAATAGTGCCCCAAAAACGTTTGGCAGTAACTTTAAAGCCGTGGCATTCTATAATGCAGATGAAGTCGTTATTGCTTTTGCAGGAACCGATATTAAATCACCTAACGACCTTTACACTGACATTCAAATGGGGCTACATCTAACTCCGCCACAATTTACTCAGGCCAAAAAATTTGTCGACGATTTAATGCGAGATTACAACATTTCTGCGGAAAAAATCACCGTAATCGGACACTCCGAAGGCGGCTCTGAAGCCATTTATGTTAAATCTGCTATCCCCGGTATTAAAGCCGCTTACACATTCAACCCATTTGTACCGGTTATAAAAAATGCTGACCCGCAAAATATGAATAACATTTACAATTTCAGAAGTCCCGCTGACCCTATTTCCAAAATGGGCAGCACTATCGGGCAAGATTTCATTGTCGAATGCGAATATTCTGAAATCCGCAAAGGCCCGCTTAACAGACTTGACCAGCACAGACTTAAGGGATTTGGGGATTGCGAAGATGCAGTAACGCCCGCTGTTTACAAGCAAAAAGACCATAAATTCAAAAACAAATGGAGAAAAGAAAGACTCTCCGCACAAGATATTCAAAGCATTCCGCCGGAATTTTACCATTTCGTTGAAGACGACATCTTCGCTTCTGTTATGGAATTTGGCACTCAAGAACAACCCAAACAAAATTCCCAATGTTCCGGTAGTTACAGCGTTTCAGGTTACACACGCTCTGACGGAACTAAAGTTTCTCCTTATGTTAGATCCTGTGGCGCTCACAACGCCTTTTAGGAGGCCGCGGGCTTGCCAGCGGGTTCATTTTTATTTATAAAGGATATCATTTATTTCAAAAAATTAGCCAAGTCGGCTAATTGCTTTATAGAAAAATATGTAATAATAATTGTTATATGAACAATTTATTAAAAGAAGTCGACAACGACAAAGTTCTCTACATCGAGAATATCGCTGATTTCAACAATAATCAGTTATTAAAAAATAAGAAGTTATGCATTATTAAAACTAATTTTAAAGACCTCGCACTAATCAAAAAGCTGGCTAAAGTACATCCTCATCTGGATTTATGGCTTACTTCAGAAAATATTACACGAAAAGACATTTTCGCCGCCAATTCCTGCGGAATACAAAACATTCTGCCGTTTCCCGTTCAGCCTGAAACATTACACGAATATTTCAAACAAAAACCAAATCAGAGCAAAATTGATGCAAAATTTAACGAGGAATTTCTAAAAAATAAGCAGATTCTAATCCTTGATGATAATATTTTGAACATCGAACTCCTTGAAGAAACTCTGGAGCCTTTAAACCTTGATATTCACAGTTTTTTAAAACCGCAGGATGCAATCGCAAGTGCCGCAGAAATAAAATACGACCTTCTGCTTCTTGACATTATGATTCCGGAAATCTCAGGTTTCGACGCCGCTAAAATCATAAAAAACAGTTCGCTTAACCACAATACACCGATTATTTTCATTTCCGCGCTCTCTGACGCCGAAAACAAAATAAAAGGATACGATTTAGGCTCTATTGCTTATATCGAAAAACCGTTTAATGTTAGCGTTGTTCAATCTCAAATATACAATATTCTAAAGAGTAAATCCCTTCAAGACGCGTTAGAAGAAACCAGAGAAACATTTCTCGCTATGGTTACGCACGATTTAAAAACCCCTATTAACGCTGAAATTTGCGCCTTAGAACTACTATTAAAAAACAAATCCGCCAACGCTTTAGAACACGAAATTATTTGCGATATGTTAAGCGCATCTAAATATATGAAAACACTTGTCGAAAATCTACTTTTTAAATACAAAAGCGAAAATAACAATATAATCCTCCAACTTGAACCTTACCCGCTTGAAAGTATTATCAGAAAATGTATAGAAGAAATTCACTACCTTACGCAGGACAAAGAACAGAAAATTATGTTCAAAAACAAATTACGTGAAACCATCTGCAATGTTGATTACATCGAAATCAAAAGAACTATCAACAACCTCTTAACCAATGCAAATCAGTATTCGCTGCCAAAAACCACCATCACAATCGAGTTGAAAGAAACAGAACACGATTTTATCATAGAAATTATTAACCAGAGTGATAAAGAACGCACTAAAAATTTAAAGGAAGATATTTTTGAAAAATTTGTACAGTATAACCGCAGCACCAAAACCGTCAATACCGGCTTAGGTCTGTACATTTGCAAAAAAATTGTGGAACTTCACGGTGGGTCAATACACTACGAGCCTATGGCTTCCAACAAAAATAAATTCTGGTTTAACCTTCCGAAATGCGCAACTCAGCGCTAATCACACGTTCTATACCTGCTAAATCTTTTGTTATTTTTATATTTACAAAACCGTTCTCAACAAAAAGTCTTTCAACAAGCGGTGCCTGATTAATACCGAGTTCAAAAACAACAAACCCGCGGTTAACGAATAGCCTGTGTGCGCCCTCAATAATCCGTTTATAAAATTCAACACCCGCTTCATCAGGCGCAAAAAGCGCTATTTCAGGGTCAAATTCGACTTCCTTTTGGAGCGAACCTTTTTCATTCACAGGAATATAGGGCGGATTTGAAATGATAATGTCAAATTTTTCACGTTCGCGAACATTAGAATAAATATCCGATTTTCTGAAAATTGCCCTGTTGAAAAGGTTGTGTTTCGTAGCGTTATCAAGCGCAATATGCAGCGCCTCGTTTGAAATATCAACCCCGATTACAGGAATATTTGCCAGCTTTGCAACCA
Source organism: uncultured Candidatus Melainabacteria bacterium (assembly GCA_947090755.1). Classification (GTDB taxonomy): domain Bacteria; phylum Cyanobacteriota; class Vampirovibrionia; order Gastranaerophilales; family Gastranaerophilaceae; genus Gastranaerophilus. Next base: position 35,811 of record CAMUPF010000002.1, read on the forward strand.
TACACGAAACACAGCCGGAACCCGCACCGATTTCGATTGCCTGTTTTAAATCATTTTCCTTGATAATCCTTACGGTTTCACGGACAAGGAATTCCGTTTCGTCACGCGGAATAAGTGTATGTTCGTTAACAATAAACTTTTCACCCATAAAGTCCGCAAGTCCGATAATATGTTGAATCGGCCTGCGCGTTTCAACTCTTTCGTGCGCCTTCTCTTCTACAAACGATAAATTATCGGCAGAAAGTTCCACACCCATAATCTCTTTTTTTGAATCATAATTGCAAAAATGTTCCAGTAAAAGTTCCGCCTCAACACGCGCCTCATTTGGCTCAATTCCGCCATCAATCAATATTTTTGTAATCCGCTGTATGCTCATCTATTATCCTTGAAATTCTCTCTTTTAAATCAAACCTTGACAACTCTTCAACGTTATCTTTTTCAATTTTATACTTTTTACACAACGCGTCATAGTAATAAAGCTGTTTTTTAGTAGGCTTTTCAGACTTCATCTTTAATTCTTTCAAAAACTCTCTTTTTTGTTTTTCAAAAGCCTTTTGTGCCTGCAAAATCGGTTCCTGAGATTTTTTATAATCAAAATATTTCCTGCATTCACGAATGAACAACATCGTATCGTTATAAAAATTCTCTTCATCAATAATATCACATAAAAACTCAAAGCGTGAAGCGTTCATCTCAAGATAATACTTTTCATCATCGTAAAATTTCTGCCATAATTCATCCGGCCCGAATTCGGGCATCTTTTTGACAAATGCCTTCAAATAATTACACAACGCCGCCTTCTGATTTTTGGAAAGCGACGGGTAAACACGCTTTTTAACTTCATACATAATTAATCTTTGCCGAATAAATCCATAATTCTGAATTTATCCATTGCCTTTTCCTTACTGAAATCCAACAACTTCTTTCTGATAGGAGATGTAACATTTTGAGAACGCACAGTTTTTTCAGGCTCAACGCCCTTAATTAAAATCAGATTCTTTTCATCAGAATTTTCTCTCATCGTTACCTCTTATACATTTTATAAAAAGTATTTTACAAAAAAATTGCCCTTCGGGGTTTTTATATTAACTTTTGTAACAAAAGCCACCCCAAACTAAAGATTTACCCGTATTTTTCCGACAAAAAGACTAAGGAAACTTTGGCAAAGGAATGTTTTATGTCTATTGATGCAAGAGTAAAAGCTATAATAGAAAACAGAAAAAACAACTTCTACGATCTTTTTGACGAATTCAAAGACGAAGACGTGAACTATTTTGATGGTTATTCCGAACCAAAATTTGATTTTGAAGCCGGTTCTGATGAAGAAAAGATTTATAATCAAAAAATGGCGCGTTTTAAAGCTTTAAGCGCACGCATAGAATCAAACGCAAATATTTACTACACAGATGACGAATCAAGCGACTTCTTCGGATATAGTTACGAAGAAATTATCGGTATGGCAAACAACGGAACGGTTATTCCTGATGAAGTCTTAAGCTGGGCTTACTCTATGGCAGAAAAGAACCCTCAGGGTGAAACAACCGATACCGCCGAAGACACTAATGACGCACAGGAATTATACAAAGCGTTAAAACAAAATCCTAAACTTAACATCAAAACAATCACCAGAATCTTCGCGTCTAAATGTATTGAGCAAGAAGATGAACTTGAAGCCTACCTTGACGAAATCGCACCTATTGAAAGAGAAATGGAAAGTGCCAGAGTTGAGGCTGAAACTCAAAGAGCCGACGCATTGATAAAAATTAAAGATTTGGCAAAAGAATGGAAAGACTTAAAATCAAAAGTTGAAGGCGGCGAAGAATTATCTGCCGAAGAACAAGCAAGATTTGAAGAATTAAAAGACGAATTTGGCGCAGAAGACAAAAAATATCAAAAAGCCATTGACTCCGCAACTAAAAACTTCACCAAAATCGGTGAAAGATTGACATTTGTAACCGGCAAAGCCGACACGACCTTCGACTTTGGAGAACAAACCGTTGAAGTAGCAAAAGAACTTTCCGAGTTTGAAAAAACACACAAAAGAACCGGAATCTTTGGCGGAATGATAGCAATGGGAATTGCCGGTGTTCTTGGTATAGACGGATTCGGCGGTGTAAAACGATTCTCTGAAATCGCTACAACAATAGGTACCAACACCCAGTTCTTTGCAGAAGATGTTAATGATGTGATTAATGAAGTCCAACTTCTTATGGACGACGTTGCAGATACTGCAAAATTCGACATCAACGACCCGTCACATAAAGTCGAACCGCTCACTAACGACCCAAGTATTGATGTTCCAGAACTCAAAACAGTTACAAAACCAAAAGGCGTTGGCACAGAAGAAGTTTCATCTGAATCAGAAGAAGAAGAGCCGGTTGAAGGCGAAGAAGTCGTTGAAGACGCGACAACAGAACAACCGGTAGAAGAAAACGTAGAAAATCCTGAAGGCGAAACTGAAACCACAGAAGAAACCGACGAAAACAGCGAACCCGAAGAACCCGTCGAAGAAGACCCACGTACCAAAGAACAACAATTGATTGAAGAAATGAATCTTCAAAACGAAAAACTTTCTCAAATCAAACCGGTTATAAAAGCTGACGGTAAAACATCAACCGCACTCGGTATCGAAAACGTTAAGAAAACAAAAGAACTTGAACCGCAAATTCCTCAAATCACAGAGGAAGCAATCGCTGTTGCGCGCGCAAAACGTGACAAAGAAGCAGAGGCGAAAAACAACGCCGGTACCGCAAGTTCTGAACTTGAAGCACAAGGCCAAACCGAACAAATCGCAGAAGGTACTCAAGAACTTGAAGAAGATAAAAAAGAAAAAGAAACTATCTTCGATCAATACAACAACGATTTCCAACAAGATAAAGCTAAAAACGCACAGTTCTCACAAGATATCCAAAACAGCAACACCGAATCTAACACAGGTTTAGAACTCGGTGCCCAAGGTTCTGCGACCGGAATGGAAAGAACAAATATAGGTGCAGGCGAAATCGCAACAGGCACAATGCTTCTAATGAACTGGATGAATCCGGTTTCAATTATGCTCGGCCGTAAATTAATCAAACTTGGCAAAGAAGATACCGCGCTTGGCGGAAGTTTATTAGGTTCAGGATTAGCATTAACAGTCAACAGCGGTGTAACAATGGCTGTAAATTCGGTTGCAAGCGACAGCGTTGCGGCTTCCAATGAAAAAACCGACGAATCAGCGGCTATTGTAAAAGGCTTTGAAACAGACGTCAACGCCGCAGTCGAAGAACAACTTGAACAGGATAAAGAAGCCGAAGAAGCTAAAGAAACAGAACAACCTGATGACAAGAAAGCAGGAAAAGAAGAAGACAAAGAAGTTACACCTGAAGATTCCGGTGACGCGGTAGGCGATGCAGAAGATGAACAAGAAAATGCTGAAAACGAAAACGAAAAAAATGAAAAAATCGCGAAGAAAACAGATAAAAAATTAAAGAAAAATGATAAAAAATTAAAAAAGACTGATAAACAGGCTAAAAAAAGCGACAAAGAAGCTAAGCTTGAAGACAAAAAAGGTGTACAAAGCGGCAAACAAGGTGAAGAAGAAGCTAAAAAAAGTAATACCGATGAAGCCAATGGTTCAGCAGAAAAAACAACAGAAGATTTAGCAGAAACCGCTGTAATTTCAGAAGAAGTTACACAATTAGCAACAGAAGCGGAACAAGAAGCCAACGACTTACAAAAAGCAAGTGCAGAAGCTCTTTCTGAAAACCAGGCAATTGTTACGGAAATGGGCATAATTAATAATGAGTTGCAACAAGATGATGCTAAACTCAAAGATATTGAAAACCAAATCCAACAAGAAAGTAATAAGCTTGCCGAAGATAATGCTCAGCCGGCACAGCAGCCTCAACCACAACCGGTTCAGCAACCTAAAAAGGCACCTAAAAAACAACCGCAAAAACCGGCAGAAGAAAAAGAAACTCCGGCGGAAAAAGCTGAAAATGCAAAAATTGAAGCAGATATTAAAAAAGCCAAAAAGCAATCCAACGCTCAGGCTCCTAAAAAAGCTCCTGCACAAACGACACAACCGGAAACTGCGCCGGAAGGCTCTGACAAAATTGAATATTCTTCTGACAAAGAAAAACAACCATCTTTTGTAGGTTTCGTTGCACAAAGTGACAGCCTTGCTTCCGGCAGTGCACTTGCAGGTTCAAACACGACTTCCACGCAGCCACAAGAAAATAACAATCAAGGTAACGGCGCAAGCATTATGGCATTGAAGAATGCACAAAACAAGAAAAAAGCAGCGCAAAAGAAACAACAAAATAAAACCACAAGTGCAAACCCTGCCGGCAATACAGCCCCACAACAAGATGAAAAACAAATCATTACAGCAAACAGAACTACTGAAAAACCATTTGATATCAATTCAATGGACGGCGGCAACGATAAAGTACAAGGTTTAAGGCAAAGTGCAGAAGCTCTCAGAGCACAAGCATTTCATAAACAAGCACGGTTGCGCGATATGTATATTCGCGCTAACAACAATGCTATGCAAAGAATTGCAGAAGAAGCACGCATTCAAGCAGAAAATGCAAGAAAACAACGTTTAGCACAGGAAAAACAAGAACGTATCGCTAAAATCAAACAATATGCAGGCTATGTTCAAGGCATTGGCAGCTTGACAACGACAGCCGGTATGATTGTTGAAAAATGCGGTACTGCACAAGTTTCAGCCGGTACTGCTCAGGTCACCGCAGGTACATCACAGATGACAGCAGGTCTTACACAAGTCACAACAGGCACAGTGCAAGTTACTACGGGTACTACAATGGTTACAACCGGTACCGCACAAGTAACCGCCGGAACGACTCAAATAACAACCGGTACAGGTCAGGTAACGTCCGGTACAAGTATGATTTCATCAGGTACGACAATGATTTCAACCGGAACTCCTATGTTATCAAACCCATTTACAGCAGCTGCCGGCGCTGCATTAGTAGCAGGCGGTACGACTATGGTTGTTAATGGTTCAAGCTTAGTCGCAACCGGAACAGCGATGATTGCCACGGGAGGAACACAAATCGCAACCGGTACTTCAAATATCGCAACCGGTACTTCAAATATCGCAACCGGTAGTGCTAATATAAGTTCAGGCAGTGCCCAAATTTCAGCCGGATCTGCACAGATAATCACCGGTACTGCGCAGATTGCAAGCGGTACTAGCTTAGTTGCAACCGGTGCTACTTTACAAACTATCGGTACAATTGTGACCGCGGCCGGCGCCGCTACAAGCGCCGGCGCTGATATCGCTAACGGCAACATACTCGGCGGTATTGCTTCAATCGTTGGTGCAGCAGCTTCTGTCGTCGGTTGCGCCGCTCCTGTTTCTCAATTAGGAAACGCCGCTATGCAACTCGGTTCTCAAGGTATTGCAGTAGCCGGTCAACTCACCACTTCCGGCGCGGGTCAAGACAACGGTAACCAGCAACAAGACCAGAAGAAAAAGAAAAAATTCAAACAAAACGCAAGAACTCAAGGTATTATGGACAAAGCCGCACAACAAAAACAAGCCGTTGGCAACAGATTCAACAAATAATTGTAATTTTCATAAACTTATAGTATACTTGCAATACGGGTAAGTACCTACACTTCCTCTGACACACGCGATTATATGAAGAAATCGGTCAGTAAAGGAGGTGGTTAAATTGAGATTAAGGTTTGAAAAATTTTTGTACCTTTTATGCAAAGTGTACAAAAAAAGATTTCCAGTCCTAGAACTACTGGAAATCTTTTTAGAACATTAAACTCATAGGGTATGAAGTGAGTCCTTAAACTATGGTTTAGTCTTTAAGGGCTCATCCCTATACGTATATTATTTACTATTTTAAAGCGCTTGTCAAGCCCTATGTTAAACTTTAAACGCTTCTGCGATAGATTTTTTGTAATCAGGCCGCAAAATACCTTTTTCAGTTATGATTCCGGCAATCAATTCGTGCGGTGTCACGTCGAAGCCAGGATTAATAACATTAACCTCTTTTGCGCAGATGATTTTTCCGTTAATATGCGTAACTTCTTCTCTGTCGCGCTCTTCTATTACAATCTCGTCGCCGCTTGCAATTGATGTGTCAATTGTGGAAAGCGGAGCCGCCACGTAAAACGGTACATTATGATATTTTGCCGCAATCGCAACTGTGTAAGTGCCGATTTTATTTGCAGCGTCGCCGTTTGCAGCTATTCTATCCGCGCCTACAACTACCATATCAATCATACCTTTTTTCATAAAATATGAACACATTCCGTCTGTAATCAAAGTCGTCGGGATTCCATCCATTGTGAGTTCGAATGTGGTAATCCTTGCGCCCTGCTGACGCGGTCTTGTTTCATCCGCAAAGACCTGAACCGTATTGTCTTTTGCATAAGCAGAACGAACAACCCCCAGAGCCGTTCCATAACCAACGGTTGCGAGAGCACCTGCGTTACAATGGGTTAAAATCGTTGCGCCTTTCGGAACAACCTCCGCGCCATAATCGCCGATTTTTTTATTTATCGCAATGTCATCGTTTTCCATCTGAATCGCATTAACTTTTAATTCCTCAATTATGCCTGCGACATCCTTTGTTGAATTGCTAATAACTTCTTTTTGTTTTTTAACCGCCCACATCAGGTTAACCGCAGTAGGGCGTGAAGTTGCCATATAATCAGCTTTTTTCAACAGTTCCGCCACGAACTCATCACGTGAAAGACCTTTTTGTGCCAGTTCCTGCGCGAACAAAATTACGCCGTGAGCACCTGCGATTCCGATAGCCGGCGCGCCGCGGACTATCATTGTTCTTATAGCCTGAAACATATCCTCGCCCGTTGTTATATTCACATACTTAAACTCGTGCGGGATAACAGTCTGATCTACCATTTTTGAATAAGTATCAACCCATTCAATCGTTTTTATTTTTGAATTAAATTCCGTCATTTTTCTCTCCTGTAAAACTACTTATCACATAGTAATACAAAAGAGAAGAAAATGCATTAAAAATGACACTTACTGATGAAATAAAAATTGTAAACATAACAAGCAGGCCGACAGTAATGTTATGCAGAATCAGCACGAATCCCCCAAGATAGCCGATAGGGAAAAAGTAACTTATGACAAACACAAGCGGCAGAAACACTAAAGAAAATGCCATATAAGAAATAAAACCGCTCAATGCACCTGTGATAAGACTTTCCTTAACACTAGTCATCGTATCAAACCCGTATTTTCGCAAAAGGATTATAACAGGCAGGCACGCGCAGGTCATAAGAATAAAAACCGCTAACTTAACAACAACCGGAATCAACGACACAAATGCAAGAACCACCCCTAAAAGTGCACTCAAAATAATTATATTTCTTACTGTAAGTTTATTCATTTCAAGTCCTATTCAAATGTAAACGGCGGATTATTCGGATATTTTTCTTTTGCTTCCTGTGCCAACTCTTGTAATTTCGTAAATTGTTGGGTCTTATAATAAATTTGTGCCAGAAGCGAATAATCCATAAGCCCGCCGAATTCCTCTACGGATTGCTCCATAAATCCTTGCGCTCCGGCATAATCTTCATTCAAGAATCTTGTATAAGCAACAAGATACTGACTATCTTTATTTTTTGACAAGGAATATGCTTTATCGGCGCATTTTTGTGCATCTGTATTATTGCCAACCTTCACATAAACCCCCGTAAGGTTCATAAGAAGTCTGTAAAAAGTTTCTTTTGATTCTACAAACTGGATAGCTTTTTGATAAGCCTGTAACGCATCGGCGTATTTACCCTGTTGATAATATATAAAACCAAGGTTAAAATATACGCTAAAAATACTTTGTTTTTTATTTAAAGTTTTAAGTGAAAGTTTATAAGCCTCAATTGCCTCCAGATATCTTTGCTGAGAACTATATGTGTCACCCACACGCGCATAAACTTTAGCCTTAAATTCCGCGTCATTTAACAGAACTATACTTCTTGAATAAACAGCCAGCGCTTCGTCGTATTTCTCATGTTCACTGTAATAATTCGCAAGCGCGATATGCAATGCCGGAACATCCGGAGAGCGTTCGATATTATACAAAATCGCTTTTTCTGAGGTTGGTGTACGTTCAAAAGTGTCACCCCAAACTTCTTCAGGACGAATAAGTTTTCTTAACTGTTCTTCAGAAAACTCTTGATTTGTTTTATCCGGTAATACTGAATAAATAAGTTTTAAAGTATTAACATCAGCAACATTAATTTCAGGTCTTACGCTTTCGTTTTTGTTCGGTGCCGGATAGTAGAGAATTTTATCCTGAAATTTTCCGCTGTGTCCGCGAAGGCCCAACGAATGGCCAATTTCACGTAATGCAAATGCATAAACGAGGTCTTCTGCGTAAACCTCTCCGTTACAATCCTTGTATGTTAATTCAATATTAGATTTGGTAATTTTTCCGGTTTGGTCATAAGAGAAATATTGTTTTGAAGTCAAAGATGACTGATTACTATCGCAGGTACGGTAAAAATCTGCCGGATAAGTACAAACTATATTAGCCTTCTCTGGGCTGTCCACGAACGCAAAAGCAATGAACCCGCCGGTCGTATCCTGCCATTTAACAAACGCATTTTTCAACTCATTTATATGGGAAGCAGGAACTTCCGGATTTTTTTGGATATAAACTTTTAACGGAAACGTTTCAGGATTCCAGCGTTCAAGGGTACCGTAAGAAAGCACGCTGTCAATGTAATTTTCTCCAACTTTCTGGTTAATTATCTGACGTTTTCTCAACTGAATTTCATCATTTTTCATCGTGGCAAAATATAAATTTTCAGGCATTTCCTTAACATTAACGGTAAATGCATGATTGCCGGCAGTTTCAGTTTTAACCTCTTCCTCATTAAGCATAATTGAAACATCACCATCGGCCGTGCTGTCGTTCAAATCCAAAAGTTCGCGAACTGCCTCGTCACCGGAATCGTTATTGATAAAATCTTCGTTAATCATTTCGGTATTTGCCGGTGTCTTCTTCTCCTCTTTTGGCATTACAAAACGCACAAGACTTATAAGACACCAGATTACGATAGCAATAAGCGAAACTATCGTCAGCCATTTTATCAATTTATTCAAACTATCTTCAAAATCATCACTGAAATTCATACGTTCCTCACTATATATTACGAGTATGACATATTGCAATCGCAATTGCATCAATCGTATCGTCTAATTTTGGTAAATTTTCGGCGGCAAGAGAAATTTTCACCATTCTTTCAACCTCTTTTTTATCAGCCCTTCCATATCCGGTCAGGACCTGTTTTACCTCCATAGGCGTGTATTCGAAAATAGGAACCCCGAATTTTTCCAGAACCGTCAAAATCACTCCCCTTGCATGCGCAACAGGCATTACGGTTGTGCGGTTTCTGAAAAAAAACAATTTTTCAATCGCGGCAACATCCGGCTTGAACTTATTCACAATAACTTCCATATCATTACAAATTTCCAGAAGTCTTGCGGATTCTCTCGCGCCTTTTTCCGTCCGGATTGAACCGGATGACACGAGTTTGACATCTGAACCGTCAACATCCAAAACGCCGTAACCAACTATAGCCATCCCCGGATCAATTCCTAGTATTCTCATGTTACAAATTATACCAGATTTTCAACCATTATGCAAATTTTTGAACTTTTTATTTTTTTCTGATATATTGAACTTGTTAGAAAGGAATGCAATATGAAAGAAATTATCGTATCAGGTATGAGATCTACCGGAAAATTACACCTCGGCCATTATCTGGGGGTTATTGATAACTGGGTAAAATTACAAGACCAGTATGAAAGCTACTTTTTTGTTGCGGACTGGCATGCTCTAACAACGAAATACGATAAAACAGAAAATTTAAAACAGGACGTTAATGACGTTGTAATCGACTGGTTAGCCTCAGGCATAGACCCTGAAAAATCAACCATTTACGTACAATCACTTATTCCTGAAATCGCAGAATTAAATGTATACTTAAGTATGATTACACCTCAAAACTGGGTGGAGCGCGACCCGACCTTAAAAGATATGGCAAAAATTCTTCATTCAAAAGGCGAAGAAGGCTTAAACTCACAAATCAGTTACGGTCTGATGGGATATCCTGTTCTTATGAGTGCTGACATTATGGCGCTTAATGCACAAAAGGTTCCCGTCGGAATCGATCAGGTTGCACACATCGAAATCACACGTGATATCGCAAGAAGATTTAACAATATTTATAAAACGGATTTCTTCAACGAACCAACCCCTCTTTTGAATAAATGTTCTTTAATCTGCGGTCTTGACGGAAACAAAATGGGTAAATCTTTCAACAATGACATCAAAATTTCTGATACAGAAGAAGTTACGACCAAGAAAATTATGACTGCAATAACGGACACAAACCGCGTAAGAAAAGACGATTTAGGCAACCCTGAAAACTGCCTTGTAGCATTCAAATACTGGCAAATTTTCGGAACAGAAGAACAAATTGCGCTCACAGATAAAGAATGCCGCGCAGCAGAGCGCGGTTGCGCACAATGCAAACGCGAACTTGCCAAAGTAATTAACGAACGCTTTGCTCCAATCCGTGAACGCCGTCGCTATTACGAAGAACACCCTGAACTTGTCCGCGAAATAATCCAAACCGGAAGCGCAAGAGCCCGTAAAAAAATTCAGGAAGTCGTAGGAGAAGTCAGAAATATAATTGGAATGTATTAGTAAAGGATTAAGATAACCTTAGATTTATAACATTAAAATAATGTTTCAATATTAATAAGTATATTATTAGTGCATTGCAAGGATTTTTAAGGCTTCTTGCTCTGCGTTGATTGAACGTTGCATTGCGTCATTTGCAGGGTCAATATTCGGCAATTGAGTTTGAACGCCAACCGGTGACGGGATATAGGTTCTTACCGGTTCCTGTCTTTTAGGTTGTTCTGATTGTTGGGTATTACCGTTTTGAGATTGTTTATAACGTTTAAGCATATCCATTTTAGGCGCATTTGCGTTTGCCTGAACATTTTGCTGATGTTGCGCAATCGCTTGTTGCCTTTGAAGTGCGTCCTGCCTTAATCTTGCAAGTTGTGCATTTACATTTTCAGAGCTTACTGCTTTTGTTTCTTCTTCCTCATCGTCAAGGACCGAATGTTTTGGTTTACCAAAAATCAAATTGGAAGCTTTGGTTACGGTTGTTGCAACAAACGGCATTAATGCAAACATTGCAAGACCGAATCTTAAAGGATAACCCGCTGCGTTCTTAGACCAGTAACCGAGTTTTCTTGCGAAATTGAAATTACTGCCCTTTTTGATATATGGATGAATTTTTTCGTTACCAATGTTTACTAATTGACCGATTTTCTTAAACATTTTTGTAAAGAAGCCGTTTTTAGTATTACCTTGAAGCAGGTCAGTTAATTGTTTTTTAGCGGCTTTGTATTCAGCCTTAGAAGCGAAGCCGCCGGATTTTGCTTTAGCGTTGAACGCTTCAAGTTCCGCTCTAAAATTAGCGACCTGATCAGGTGTCATGCCGGCATATTTCATACCGCCGGCTCTATGCATCATCATAATCGCAAGAGGAGCCGCAAAAACGAATGAAAAGTCGTTTACGTTATGTTCAATAAATGTTTGAGCCTTATCCTTAACCCCGTCAGCTTTCAAGGTTGAAACAAGTGCTTGCGCAAGAATTCCGGCCTGCATAATAGCAACCATTTTACCACCGGCGAATCTGTTTGTCATACCTTCTAAAACCCAGCCTAAACTTTTAGAAAGCCCGCGGCCAAGCGCTGTTTTATGAGGGTTTTTCAAAATTAATTCATACTTATTCGCGAGTTCTTTGAAGGTTACATCACGGCGGAATAAAAGTTTTCTCAAGCGGCCCAATTTACCTTCTCCGACACATCTGTTGATTTTCATATTCGGATCAGCATTTTTTAACGCTTTAAAGATTTCATCTGAATGCTCAAGGAATTTGTTTCCTGCTGCGATTCTTTCATATTGTGCAACATCATTAAAGCCTAAAGCTTTAATCTTAGCGGCTTTCAATGAATCAGCGTCAGTAACACCGAAAAGTTTAAATTCTTCTGCTTCAAGTAATGCCAATCTTTCAGCTTTTTTCTTGCCTTTAAGTGTGTCTTTAAGTTTTTTAATGGCATCTTTTTTCATACCATAACGTTCAAGTTGGTCTGCAACTTCTGATTTTTCAAGGAAAGAAGGAAGCAATGTATCGATTTCGGCGTTATGCCAGCCAAGCAAACCTTTTGCCTGAGTAATAACCATTTTATTTTCAGGGGTAGTCGGTGTTGTTGCAATAGCAGTCAACACTTTATTTTTAGCAATAATTTTTTCCTTGATAAACTTTTTAGAGTTGCTCAAAAAACTATGCAGCCCCTTACCGGCTTCGGAGTTGGCGAACGAACTGTTTGTATATGCGTTGCTGACTCTATCGCCCCACGCACCCAACTTTCCGAACGGAGTTTCCATATATTCTTTATTACATAATTTATTGTTAAAATGGTCCATTCCTTTGCAGATACCGAGCCATGCGGCTAAACCTGCCGGAAAAACAACCCAGTCATAGTTAAGTTTTTGTGCTCTTTTAGACACATAAGAGTCCTGTACACCTTGCATAGCAGGTGCATAAACCTGTTGTCCGCCCTGAGAAAGCGGTACAGATTGAGCGCTAAACGGCACATTATTTCTATATTTTATTTCTGTAGTATTAATCATACCTATTACCAATACAATAAACCTTCATATAAATAAACGTAATTTCCGTGTGAAAATTGCCTTTTTCACCCCTTTGTAACGAAATGTAACAAAGAAAGCCTTTTGTGAAATCCGACCGGTGATATATACTTTATATATATACCCAACGTTAATGAGAGAGAGGTAAAGCAAATGGCTTTAAAGAATTTGAATAGTATTGATGACAAATTGAAAGAGATGTATAGCAATCAGGTTACAACATCTGAATCAGCAGCCCAGCCATTTGTAGATAGGTCGGAGGTATTATTTGCCCAGATGAATTTCATCGCAATGGCAAATAGAGAACGGCTAAATTTACTCTAGTAAAGATTTCCCCCTGCGTTAGCAGGAGTCAATGTCCGGATTTGGCGGCGGGAGCCGGCAAACTGAGGACAGAACTCATTTTCCCAATATATTTTTTCCCAATTTAATTTTCCCCTACAATTTTACACCTGACGCAAGTCAGGTTTTTTTTGCGGGAAAGAATTTCATGCAGGTCAGATCCTGAATCAAGTTCAGGATGACAGTTAAAATTTACTCTTCAACTTCTTCTTTTTTAATTCTTTTCACAACGAGCATCGCGATACGTGCGCCGTCTGTTTCTTTTACGATAAACAACAGGTCATTGAATTCTGCTCTGTCGCCTTCTTCTGCGATACGGCCCAGAAGTTTTACGACCAGACCTGCAACTGTGTCGATGTCCTCATCGTAATCTTCAATATCCTTGTCTTTAAGTTCAAAATACTCGCAGAAATCATCAAGGCGCATCATAGCGTCAACGAGGAAGGTATCCTCACCGACTTTTTTAATTTCAAACTCTTCTTCTTCATCAAATTCATCCTGAACATCACCGAAAATTTCTTCCAGTAAGTCCTCAAGGGTAATAAGACCGGATGTTCCGCCGAATTCGTCGACAACGATAGCAATTTGCGCTTTACGTTTTTTGAATTCAAGCACAAGATTATCCATTGTAATCGTTTCCGGTACAAGCAATATCGGACGGATAAGCTTTTCCATAGAAACTTCAGATTCTTCAATCGAATTAGCGTATAAATCTTTTACATGGATGAACCCGAGAATATGGTCAATATTATCCTGTTCGTACACCGGATAACGGGTATACTGGTTTTCAGCCGCGAACTGATAAACTTCATTCATAGACATATCGCTTGAAATACAAGCCATATCCGTACGTGGAACCATTACCTGCTTTGCAGTCAAATCAGAAAATTTAACGACATTATGAAGCATATCTTTTTCTGTTTCGTTAAGCATACCGCCGTCATAACTGTCGTTAATCAGCATATCAATTTCTTCCATAGAGTGTACGAGCCCGCCTGCTTTAACATGGTCAATTTTAAATATTTTAAGTATAAGCGAACCTGTTTTTGTCAATAACCATACAAACGGTTTGCAAATCCAAATCATTGCACGCATAGATTTAGCGGTTCCGAGCGAAATTTTTTCAGGATACTGAAGCGCAAGGCATTTAGGCACCTGTTCACCGATTAATACATGCAGGAAGGTAATTACAAGGAACACAACGACAGTTGAAATCGTATGTGCTGCAACTGTTTGAACGCCTTGCGGAAGTATATCAAATACCGGAACAAGCATTTTTGCAATAGTAGGTTCGCCGACCCAACCAATGCCGATACTTGCAACCGTGACACCAACCTGAACCGCAGCAATAAATTCGTCTAAATCCTTAAGAGTTTCCAGCGCAAGTTTAGCGTCGAAGTTTCCTTCTTCATTCAACTCTTCCATTCTTGTTTTTCGGACTTTAACAAAAGCAAATTCCGCTGCGACAAAATAACCGTTCAAAAGCAGTAACACCGCAATAATAACCCAGTTAATTAATATCTCGCTTATATCTATCATTCAAATTTCCTCTATCATAATAATTATATATATAAATCCAACAAATGCAAGTTCTTACAGGTCAAATTCCCGCAACTGGGTGAATACCATAGGTAGAAAATTCTTAGAACTTACAACTTCAATGACTTTATAATAGTGAGGTTCCTCAGCAAATGCAGGGGTCGCAACATGATAAACACCATTACGCATTTCCTCCCCATTAGTATGGTAGTGGCCTGCAACAACTGCAACAACATTTTCGTGCTTATCTAAAATCTCAAGGTATTCATCAGCCTTGTAGGTTTTGTGTGAATTCATTTTCCGCGGTTCCACAAGCGGGAAGTGCTGTAAAATTATTACAGGATGCTTGCTGTTTTTAGTTAAAACTTTATCAACCCATTCAAGGGTATCTTTCTTATAGTAGCCGTTAGGCCCCGGAATAACCTGCTTTGCACCGTCAACAATCACAAAAACAATTCCGTTTTTCTTAAACACATAATTAGGCTTCCACGCAGGATAAAACCAGTTATGGGAACGAATTATATCAAGGTATTTAGCTTTATCAACCTTAGAATTTTTAGAAACATCGTGGTTTCCGATTACAAAATACGTCGGGGCTTTAATCTTGCCTGCATAGTGTAGAAAACCGTGCAATGCCTTTGCATCAGGTGAATCTATATTATCACCGGTAAAGACAACAAAATCCACGCCGTCTATTTTATTTATTTCTTTTGCGAGTGATTTCATACGCGCGTCGACGTCATCATTTCCATAAAAATAATGAACATCCGTAACCTGAACAAACTTTACCGTCTTACTCTTTGCAAACGCTGCCTGCGAACAGGTTAAAAACGAAACAAGCATAAATATTATTGATAAAATTTTGCGCATAAAATCTCCGTTAGATTTATTATAGCATAAAATTTTATTGTGTGATAAAATATGTATTATGAGATTAGACAAGTTTTTAAAAGTATCAAGACTGATTAAACGCCGGACAGTGGCAAATGAGGTTTCCGACACAGGACGGGTCTTTGTGAACGGAAACAGCGCAAAACCAGCAAAACAATTAAAAGCTGGCGACATTATCCGGATTGAATACGCAAACCGCGCACTTGAAGTCCGCGTTCTGGTAGTTCCAACCGGCAACGTAAGCGTTCAGGAGTCTTCGACTTTATACGAAATAATTAGTGAATAAAGGAGCAATAATGAGAGAGTTTGAATTTAACTTACCTGTGGAGGAACTCGAAAAACGTACCCACAAGGATTATTTGGTTACAAAAAAAATGTTAACGCCTGACGCTAAGGAGTATTTAGAACTCGCTGACGGTGACAAAGAGGCGCTTAAACACCTTGTTAAAGCCGCTTATATTCTAGAAAAAATCAATATGCAGATTGACTGCCACGAAAACCTTGAGTTTAAAGCGTTTTTAGAACGTGAAATTAAAAAAGGCAACAGACAGGCAAAATTAACAAAGATTCTTTTTGACGCACAAAAAGGCATCAATGCAATAGACAACATGTCAACAATTATCAACCTTGCAAAAGGCATTGAAACAAAGGCTGGAAAAGGCGTTTATCCAAATGACCTTTCAAAAGAAGAATTCCACTCAATATTATCAAGAATGCTTGATAGCGGCGAAGTTGAAGCGGTTAGAAAGATTTTAACCCAGCGCTCAGTAGTCGAGCGCGACGGCGTGAACCTTATCGGAATTGATTACATTGATAAGTGGGCGCAAGATTTTGCGCTTATGGCCGATGAACTTGAAAAAGCCGCTGAAACTTCAACAAACGCAGACTTCAACGAATACCTTAAACTTCAAGCCGCAGCATTAAGAAAAGCAGACCCTATGCTTGATGCTTACGCCGACAAAAAATGGGCAACACTTCAAGACACGCCTCTTGAATTTACCATCACCCGAGAAAACTACGAAGACGAAATGACAGGCACAATCGTTGAAAACGCAGAACTCAGCGAAAAATTAAAAGCACACGGAATTTCACCGATTCCAAAAGATTTCCTCGGCGGACGCGTCGGAATAGTCAATAAAAAAGGCACTGAAGCATTAATGGCCATCAAACAATACCTTCCGACCTTAGCGCAAAATATGCCTTACAACAACGAATACACCCAAAACATTTCAACATCAGGCGACGCCAAACAAACAATGGTCGACGTTGACTTAGTTGCCGTAACCGGCGATGTCGGAGAGTTTCGCGGCGGCATAACCTTAGCCGAAAACCTTCCGAACGACGACAAACTCTCACTCACAATCGGCGGCGGCAGAAGAAATGTTTATCACCGTCAAATCAGATTTATCTCTGATATGAAAAAATTGCAGGAAAGACTTGACGAAATCCTCGACAAAGACCAACACCAATTCTACCTTGACGAGGCAGACCACTGGTTCACAATCGGCCACGAAAACGCACACTCTCTCGGCCCGCGCGAAGGCAGCGAAAAACTCGGCAAATACCGAAACATAATAGAAGAAAACAAAGCGGATATGGGTTCTTTAGCGTTCGTTGACCTG
The DNA here is from genome assembly GCA_947090755.1 of uncultured Candidatus Melainabacteria bacterium. Classification (GTDB taxonomy): domain Bacteria; phylum Cyanobacteriota; class Vampirovibrionia; order Gastranaerophilales; family Gastranaerophilaceae; genus Gastranaerophilus. Next base: position 52,945 of record CAMUPF010000002.1, read on the forward strand.
TTGACAGAACTCGGGATGTACACGGAAGAACAGCGCAAACAAATTATCGTAACAACAATCGCTGATAACTTCCTGAAATCTAAACCAACCCTGAGTCAAGCGCACCGCGTAAGAACCGTAATGCAAAACAAATACTTTGCAGAACGCGGCGCTTATGACCTTACAGCGGACGGCAAAATCCACGTAAATATTGACAAAGTTGTTCCAATCGCCAAAGAAATGCTCTCCGAAATCGTCAGAATTCAAATCGACGGCGATTTTGCCAGAGCCGAACAATACGTGACGGATAACTTTGTCTGGACAGAAAACATGGAAATCATCGCGAAGAAACTTCAAAAAATCAACAAAACCCTCAACGGTCAGGTTGAATCAAAACTTGCAGAAAAGTTATTAAATGAATAAATAATTTATAAGCTCCGATATAAAAGAATCGGGGCTTTTTTAAAAGCAGTACTTCGCCGCCTGTTTGGCAAACGCGGTTTGCCAATCCGCGTACCTCTCACAAACGATACTCAATCGTTTGTTCGGCAGAGTGCTGTCTAAAACGCCACTCAAAATTCTCGCTCACGTTCCTTATCGCGAGAATTTCTCGGACACTAAACTTTTGAATGGTGAACCGCTTTTAGAAGTCCGCGGGCATTCAGACCGTCAAGGATTCTGAAGTTCAGAAGGTTTCTAAAGTCGAACATCGTAGGCGTAAAGTGCGACATAATCTTTTTAGGTCCTTTTGATTCCGCTATCATTGCTTTTAATTTTTTAGGGTCTTTAATCAAACCAGTTTTAAAGCGACTCGGATTATAAATCGGCCACATACCGTGCGGGTAATATGTCGAACGGCATTCATTTGTGTTCTGGTTCAAGAGCATTTCACGGAACATACCATAGTGCATATCATAAAATTCCTGCCTGATGTTATCGCTGTATGGCTGCAAAATCTTCGGCATTGGAACACGCGGTTCTGAATATGTGTCCGCATACGGATTCAATACCTCCATATAATCCATTGAGCCTATACCAACTATCTGTATAGCTTTTGAAAATTTCTCAAGGATTCCGAGTTCATCTGCGTAACGGCCCATTACATCCAGAAATGAGCACGCACCCTTGCCACTGCAAATATAATCAGTTATAACCGTCTTTTTGCCTGTTTTTTCCATATTATCAACTATTGTTTGAGGATCGGCCTTTATCCGTTTTAAATATTTTCTGTAGGCAATTTCTTCTTTCTCAGTCGGCGCAACACTTTCTATCCTGACCATCCCTTCCCTGTAATCAGGGCGGTGCCAGAAGCCTGAAAATGCCACAAATTTATAATCATTTATACCGCCTTCTGTCCACAATGATGCATTAAGAAACCATTTCGGACTCCGGCCAAGACAAATTATCGGCTGGTCTTTATATTTAGAATATATTTTAGATGTTTTAATAAATTCATCCATTAAAGTTTCATGTTGAAGAGGCATTCTTGTATCTTTAGAGTCAAAAAGTTCTCCAACATTCAAATTTTTATCAAAATTTTTATATCTTAAACGCATTCTTTTTTTTGCCGCTGGTTGCATGCACATATATTCTTCATAATCTATATGCGGAACAGTTCTATTAGGGTCGAAAAATTCGCCGAAATGAATACTCGCGCCATAACGAAAACCCGCAGGGGCAACGGCATAATTATGACTATCAGAAATGCCGTCGCCAGACTGTTTAGATACACGAAAACCTTGACGTGAATTATATAAAAGATTATTAGTTTGAATACAAGATATGCGCATAACAACTCCTATTTTAGTGAATTGTTCATGTTAAAACCGCGCATAAATTTTTTTGCTATTTATTATTTACACCATAGCCAAAAAGCGCGAAATCGTATTTTATCGGGTCCTGAGGGTCAAGTGTTCGCAAAAAAGCGGTTAATTCCTCAACAGATTTTTTATCATTAGCGTTGCGTTTTAGAATCCCCAGTTCCCGTGATATTCTCGCTACATGCACATCCATCGGAATCCGTAAATCTGCAGGGGACATGAATTTCCATACGCCCAAATCAACCACAGACTTTCTGACCATCCACCGTAAATACATCCACATACGCTTCATCGCACCGCCTTTTGCAGGGTTCGGGATAGCAAAATAAAAACCGTCACCGGCTTTTTCGCCGGCATTTTCATAAAAATAATCGGTTACATACTGCATTAAATCTTCTGTTTGTACTGCGCGGCTAAAAAGTCCCGCAAGCCCGCCGTCTTCAAGATAAAGCCTATGCAAGGCCTCCAAAACCGCAACGATATCCTCTTCTTTCATAAAACGGTAGTTGAATCCGTTTAATTCAAACTTGCCGGCCATAATATACTGATAAGGCCCATCAGGCATCATCGCAAACAATTGATTAAGTTTCCCGATAAAAGCCTTACGGTTTCCGTAGGCAAAAATTGACGCAATAAATCCTGCGATTTCAACATCCTCGGCCTTTTTATAGTGGTGAGGGAATTGAACCGGATCATCCTTGATAAACTCCTCTGTTTCATAACGCAACGCCAATTCATCCATCAACGTTTTTATATCCAAGTCAGTTTTAAGCATTTTTCCCTCTCAATCCGGCAAAATAATCTTCTAATATTTTATTACATTCATCCTCCATAATCCCGCCATAAACTTTGAGACCGGAATTAAGGAGTTTGCGCAAATCAATTACAGAGCCAAGCGCCCCGTAGTTTTTATCAAACGAACCGAAATAAACCGTACTTATTCGCGCCTGAATTATCGCCCAAGCACACATAGGGCAAGGTTCAAGGTTGACATAAAGCTCACACCCGTCAAGCCGCCAGCTGCCAAGTTTCTCTTCCGCTGCACGGATAGCAAGGATTTCTGCGTGCGCAGTAACATCATTAACGCTTTCCTTTGTATTATGCGCATTTGCAATTACTTTGCCGCCCTTTACAATAATAGCAGCAACCGGAATCTCTGAACTTTGCAGGGCTGCAACAATATCAAGAACGCGCTGCATTCAACACCTCTGCCTGCTGTGGAAGCTTAAACTTAATCTCAACGGTAAAGCCCCACTCTTCATCGGAAGCCAGTGCGATTTCCGCATCCATTGCGTCAACCAGCGCTTTCACTATAAACAAGCCTAAACCCGTGCCACGGGTAGTTCTGGTTGTATTATCATCAAGACGTATAAATTTTTCAAACAACTGTTCAAGTTTATCCTGCGGAATAACCTCACATTTGTTTCTTACGCGGATTGTAGGAACATCATTCTCAATAAGGCCTTCAACAACAATTGATGTATAAGGCTCAGAATACTTAACAGCGTTTTCAAAAAGGTTGACAAAAACCTGAACAAGCCGTTCTTTATCAGCCGATACCTGCGGAAAATTATCTGCCATATTGATTATAATATCATTTCTATCCTTAGTTTTCACTAAAGTTCTGGCATTTTCCATAATATCCTGAAGCCAGACTTTATCAATAGCGGTTCTGAGTCTAAACTGTTCGATATCCGGAACAGTGAGTAAATCCTCAATCAAATGTTTTAGACGCTCTGTCTGCTCTTTGATAATGCGTAAAGATTTAAGTTTCATCTCCTCATCAATAACAATATCCTGTCTCAAAAGACGTGACGTATAACCCTGAATACTTGTAAGCGGCGTGCGCAATTCGTGGCTTACGGTATCGATAAGGTTTTTTCGAAACTCGTTCATACTGTTAAGTTCTTTGTTTGTTTCATCCAATTTAAGATAAGTATTTTGAAGCTGGCCGGCCATTTTGTTAAACTCAGATGCGAGGAACACCATTTCATAAGGCGTAAAAGCGCTTGTAATCAAACGAATCTGACGTTTATAGTTACCTTTTGCAACTGCCATAATGCCTTTAAACAACTGCCTTATGTTCATATAAAGAGAATAAGAATGCAGGCCGCCAAGTCCGATTATTGCGATAGCGACAAGTAAAACCATTGAAATAATTTTGAGCCTGCTTTGATAAATCGTCTGGTCGGTAAGACTTTTAGGCGTATTAACAATAATCGTAATTTCCGGAGAACGTTTTTTAATATAAACGAGCGGTTCATTTTTGATTTTCCCGTAAACAACAGGCGTTTCATACCTTGAAATTGCTTTGTTTTTAGGTAGAAGATTAAAGGATTCCTCAAAAACCGCGCCATCAAAATTATGGCTGGCAATAAGGTTTAAATCGGTACCAAGAACGTAAATCTGACGCTTATCATCATTAAGAGCTTTAAAAAGTTCATCATCCAAATCATCAAGATTATAAGTCGCAACAAGATAACGACCGTTATCCATTTGAAGATAAATCGTTGAACGGCCTTCTTTCTTATTTTTATTCTTCAGAACATCCACTTCGTATTTTGAATAAACAATGTCAAGTTTTTCACGTCCGAACGCCATGCCGGAAATCGAATCCAGATAAATATACTGTTCTTCCTTAGTTTTCATATAGGAAAGCGCCGTTTTAATCTGTTCAAGGTTTTTAAGAACCGAATTGGTAAAGAAATCAATTTCAGTAGAAACCATTCCTGCGATTAAGGAAGCATTCTGACGTAATTGAGCACGTACAACTTTCTGGTTAATATTACTAATTACGACACCGCCGATTGTCATCGGTATAATAACCGCAACAAGCAGTACAATCACATTTTGTTCAACTATTTTTAGTCGTTTAAAATGAAAAAATTTACGAAATCTGCGTCTAAGGTTTGCGAGTTTTCTTTTCACGGCTTACTCTCCCGTAAAAGGTGTTAATTTGTAACCTACATTGGTGACAGTATGAAGATATTTAGGCTTTTTCGTATCAATTTCGATTTTGTTTCTCAAACCGCCGACGTGAACCCTTAACATTCTGACATCCTCGTTGCTATCGTAGCCCCAGACCTCATCAAGCAGAGTAGCAAGGGTTACCGGATTGTTGAAATGCTGCATTAAACAATAAAGGATTTCAAACTCTGTCGGAGTAAGTTTAACCTTTTTATTAATAATAATGGCTTCAAGAGTATCCGGAAGAATTTGAATATCACCAATTTTAGTCACTTCGTTTGAGAGCGAATTGTCTTTTTCATGAATCTGATTTCTGCGCAAAAGTACGCGAATGCGTAGTAAAACTTCCTGAATATCAAAAGGTTTTACGAGGTAATCATCCGCCCCGCAGTCGAAACCTTCTGTTTTATCATAAATAGTACCTTTAGCAGTCAGCATAAGGATAGGAATGGCAAGTTTTGCCTGACGGATTGTTTTACAAACATCATAGCCGTTCATTTTCGGCATCATAACGTCTAACAGAATCAAATCATAGGTATTATTCAGCGCCTTATTAAGCCCTTCCAGCCCGTCTTTTGCCACATCAACAAAATACCCGCTCTGAGCAACGTCAAACTCTAAAAGTTCCCTGATTTCATCATCGTCATCAACTATTAAAATTCTTTTTTGAAAATCATCCATTTCCCACCTCGACGCATTTATTTTATACGATTTTCTAAGATTTGTAAAACACTTTCTAAACGATTTTTATCGTAATGATACCACCAGCCGATTAAAGTTTCAAACGCGGTTGCCTGCCTGTATTCCGCCTGATTTGAACGGCGGCCTACAGGGATAGGAAGATTTCGGCCGCGACGCGCAATTTCTTTTTCTTCTTCGCTCAGTTGTTCATCAAGTTCCGCGAGCAATTCAGCCTGAAACGCGGCCTTTACTCTGTCCGTTGTAATCTTGTGTAAAACTCCGGCGTTAGGCGTCAGGATTATAGTTCGTTCGCGCACAAACAATTCCCAAACCGCGTCGCCCAGATATGCAAGATGTCGTAATCCTATTTCTTCCATAAGTTAATATTACAATAAATATTTGAATATTTAAAGTTTTTCATGTATTATAACAGTATGAAGAGAGTTTTAATTTTATTTTTAATGTTTTTATTAGCGTCCGGCACAACGTTCGCGGCAGAATGCTGCTCCAACAAAAAACAGTACGATTTTGATACTGAATACAAGTGTTCGCAATTGATTGAAAAAATCAGAGCGCAGAAAAATACATTGTACAACGTCCTTGGTCTTTCTGCCGAACAACAAAAGATAAAAGATGAAATAGAACTCCGGCGCAAGGCGGAAATGAAGCCATACACCGAAAATTTCCAATGTGAACGCAAAAAGCTTTTACAGTTAGCAAAAACCTCATATAAATCAAAAGAGTTTAAAAAGCAGGAAAAAGTAACAAAAAAAGCTTGGAAAGATATGCATAGAATCTTTAAAAAATATGACAAAGAGTTCTATAAAATCCTATGCTCTACCCAGAAAACAAAATACAAAGAAATCGTAAAACTTACAAAGCGTGACATAAAATACTGCCGGCTTAACCGGAAGGCTTGCCCTAAAGACCCTTATATGAATACTTTTGGCAAAAATGACGCAAAAAATGCCTGCGAAGTTTGTCCGAAGCACACAAAACATCACCCGTTAAATTTTAAATGCACGCCGGATGAGCCATAACTTGCCTTTTAATTAAAAAATCATTATAATAAAATGTATGAAGAAGTCAGCACTTTTATTGTTAATAATACTTCTGGCGGCTGAAAGCGCGCTTGCGGGCAAACCCATAATAGACAGGAGCAAAGGTTACGTTGGAGATTTGCCGGAACTGGGCAAACAATTTGGCGAACCCGAGCCTGCCAAAACCACACCGCAGTACGAAGCAACAAAAAACTTCAGTTCTGCGAATCAGGTCAAGCCCACTCCGCGCGATAATCCGGCGTTCGTAAACATTATCCTCAAAGCAGATAAAAATACGCAGTACATAAACGATATAAATGACCTTTTACCTACTCTGGAAAAGATTTATGACTTAATAGAAAATGAAGCGGATGTACAGAGATTTATTGCTACCACCTATTTTTTCACTAAAAATATCGAATATTTACGTGATAAATATCAGGACAAACCGGAATTTTACTTTGTTTCGTTCCAAAAAATTCTCGAAACAGATTTGCATGTCCAAACCGTTTCAAACCTGCGCGCCGAAGCAGTAAAAAATGCGCCATACATGGCGTACGGCGCAGATGGAAAAATTTATAATTCCGTAAATATTGATGAACAGCTTTCATATCTTCAAAAAGAAATTGAAGAAACAATCGCTGTGATTAAAGGCGTTTACTAAGAAACAATCGCAACTCCGGAACTTGTGCCCAGACGTGTTGCCCCTGCTTCAATCAATGCCTGCGCAGAATATCTCGTTTTGATTCCGCCTGAGGCTTTTACCCCCAATCCGTGAGGCGCGACTGTTTCGTACATAAGCTTTACATCCTCAACTTTTGCGCCAACTCCGCCTTTAACAAAACCCGTTGAAGTTTTTACAAAATCCGCCCCGCCCTTAACGCAAAGTTCACAGGCGGTCTTTATTTCCAAACCGTTCAACAAATCTGTTTCAAGAATAACTTTTAAAACATGGTCTTCACATACGCATTTTATTGCGCTGATTTCGGCAATAATCTTATCAAACTCACCGTTTTTCAAATCCGTAACATTAATTACCATATCGACTTCATCCGCGCCGTCGCTGATGGCTTGAGCCGCTTCAAACGCTTTGACTTCGACCCTTGTCGCACCAAGCGGGAAACCTACCACCGTCACGACCTTTACCCCTGTACCATTTAGCCTTTTAGCCGCCATCTCCACATACTCAGGATTAACGCAAACACCGAAAAATCTATTTTCGACTGCTTCTTTGAACAATTTTTCAAAATCAGCCTTAACCGCATCCTGTTTTAAAAGGGTGTGTTCTATATATTTATTAAGCTCCATCCCTGTTTTCTCCTCTCTTCCGCCCCATCTTAACATAAAACCTACAATTTGTAAAAAATGTTATTATCACCGTCATCAATCCAAACAACAGTAATAGACTTTTCCTTGTCCTCAAACGGATTTTGCAGAAAAGAATTAGTCTTAAACGCCAGTTTGTCGTAAAACTTTATTTTTCGCCATAAATATTTTGTGTAAGTCAGTAATCTCATATCCCTATTATCCCGTCGGACTAAGCAAAAATAATCCTGATAATGGATAATTTTCACCGGAAAATCTATACTAAATATTAATATACTTTCCATATAATATTTTTGAAGGTATAATGATAGGAATGAATAAAGCAGGCAAAATATCATTAATAACACTGGGGATATTAACGCTGTGGAGCGGGTTTTACTTTGTACTGCTTCCACAATTTTTGAGCGGAGATTTTGTAAGAACCAAACTCGAATCCGAAATTTTAAAAACCTCAGGTTTCAGCCTTACCCTGAATGATTATAAAGTCAGAACCGCTCTCGCGCCGGTAATAAGGTTCAAAGCCGCAGGTGTAACGTTAAAAAAAGAAGATGAATTTGTAAAAATCCAAAATATCAATACAAAAATCAACTGGCTTTCGCTTCTGACAGGCAAGGTTTCCGTTAGAAACTTTGAGGCGGATGAGATTAACATTGCTCTTGATGAAGATTACAGCGAAAAACTTCTCAGCCCGAAAATCATTGACTTAATCAAGCATACACGCCTGCGTAATTTTAAAATACATAATCTTGCGCTGGATTTAAAAAACCAGAAACTTATAGAAGACATTAAAATCAGCGGCAATGATATCGTAATAGATAAATTCAACCCGACAAAAAGAATAAAACTTGCTGCGAATCTCCATTGTGAAGGGAAAGACGGAGCCGGCTATGCAAATCTGCGCACAGACCTTAGACTTCCGCTTTCGCCTGAAAACCTCCACAAAAGCGAAATCAGGGCAAATATTAACAATCTAAACTTAATGCCTTTTTCAAAATCCGTTCACACACTAAACCCTGAAATTGAAACTCTACAGGGCAAAATAGACTTAAATATTAACAAAGATATCAACGAACTAATCAGTATAAGAATGTTAAGCGACGGACTTTATTTGAAGTTCAAAGACAAAGATAATCCGATATCTCACACCAAACCCATTGAAATAAAGACCATTTTATCAACAGATGATGACAAAATTTTAATAAACAATTTCAAAATCACTTCGGATTTAATCAAAGCCTCAATTCTCGGCAGCGTTAACATAAAGGACAAGAAAAATCCGGATCTTAACCTTTCAATTTCAATGGACAAAACAAATGCACAGGAATTAATCCGACTTCTTCCGCCTGAAAAAGACTTAATGCCGGAACTTAATTTCATCGCGCTCAAAAAACATTACTTCGACGGAAACGCACTTGCACACCTTGACGTCACCGGCAAAGCTGTCAGACCGCTTCTTAACGGAAGTATTCTAATTACTGACGCGTACATGGTAAAACCGATTAAAAACGCCGGAAAAGCAACCATTAAACTCGTTTTCAAACGTGACAAAATGACGCTTGAAACAAATGTTCCGACAGCCCCTAAAGAGCGCGTATGGGCAAACGGCGTTTTCGATCTTTATGATGAAAAAAGATGTACTTTAAACGTAAAATCCACCCCGAATATTGACCTTGAAACCGCACAAACAGTCCTCAACCCGTTACAGGAAATAATTAAAATCGATTTTGGCCCCGTTCCTTTGATGAAAATCCTCGGCACAGGAAATATTGACATAAATGTAAACGGAAATGTCGCGGACCCGCATATTACCGGAGCGTTTAAATTCAAAAACGCCAAGGTTTCGTTTAACGATATGCCAAATTTAGTAATAAAAAACGGAGCCGGAGAACTTACCTTCAACGACACAGATACTTTATTCAAAACCACCTCCGCAACGCTTAATTCTAATCCTGTAAGCGTTACCGGCACCTGCACTCTTCAAGGCGTTTTCAATTTCTTTGCAAACACTAAGAACCAAAATCTGACCAAACTTCTGGCTGATATCAAAGGCAACACTCTTCTTGCCGATTTGAACAACTACTTTGAGCAGATTGAAAATATCAAGGGAATAGGGGATTTAGACCTGAATATCTTCGGAACAATAAAAGATATTAATGAAATCGAATTTAACAAAAACATTTTTTCAAAAGGCAAAATCGGCCTGAACGCTGTAACAATTAAGCCAAAAGGCGTTCCGCAGGCTATTTCCAACATTTTTGGCAATATTGAAATTGACAACAAAGACCTTCTCATGAATCTTTATGCGCTAATAAACATGTCAAAAATTACAATTGAAGGGAAAATCAAAGACACAGACGCTAATCTTCTTGTAAAAACAAAAGATTTCAGACTCATCGACGGGATTTCAACACTTCCGATAGATTTGCAGAAAACTATTCTAACCCTTATAAAATCTAACGAAATTATGAACCTTATTCCGGCGATAAACACTAACTTTACCGCCAAATACAAGGGCCCGATTGAAAATATTCAGCCGCAAAATCTTGAAGTTTACGGAACCGTTCTATCAGACAACCCTGCGTTCAAAAAATCTAATTACGAACTTACAAACGGCACGCTTAAATTCAGCCCGATAAAAATTAAGACAAAAGACCTTCAACTGGACACAAACGCAACAGTTTCAAACATTTTAACAGATAAACAGTCCCTTTCCGGCGCTCTGGTGCTTAAAGATTTCGACCTTAATCTTATCAATATAAACACGCTTAAAAATATTCCCGAACTAAAATCGCTCACTTCAACGCTTGAAAATCTGAGCGGAAAAATAAATATTAACGCGGTAACACAAAGCAACAATACTACCGCTAACTGCACATTACAGGGAATAAAAATTCAGGAAAACCACCGGACCCACGAAATCCTAAGCGGAAAACTAAGAATTCGTAACGACCAGCTTTTAACTGACGGTATAAACGCCAGATTCTTTGACATGCCGGTACTTCTAAACGGCAGAATTTCGCTGGTTGACAAGAAACTCCCGTCTTATCATTTCTGGCTTAACACAAAGCCAAATCAGGAATTCGTCAACAGCTGCTTCAACAAAAATGCGCTCTATCCGATAAAAATCAAAGGCGATATAAAAATGGATGCCGAAATTTCAGGCACCGCACAGAATACCAATATAAAATCCGACCTCCTTCTAAACAAGGACTCTTCGATTTACTACATGGGCGCAACACTGGGTGACAACGCAAATGCCGTAAAACTTACCTCAAACCTGACACTTCATGGCAGCGAACTAAAAATCAACAACTTTAACTATGATAAACTTGTTCTTTCTCTGGACAAAAACGAAAATATCGTGCCATTGTTGAATATTTCGGGCGGAATGGCATACTCTACGGATAACCTTATCAAATTTAACAACCTGAAAATCAAATCTAAAATGCCGGTTGACGCAAAAATCTTCAACATAATCTTCCGCAAGCCGTTCATGAAAGAAGGTGTATTCACCTCCGACCTGACGCTCAACGGTAACTCAGTTAAACCGCAGGTTCTTGGTAAACTTAACGTTATGGACATAAATATTCCGCTTTTTGAAACCAATATTAATAACATAAATTTTGACTTCACCCCTAAAGCTATTAATATCCTTTCTAAAGGCGACCTTGTGACGAACAAAATCCAACTTGCAGCGGCGCTTAAAAACGACCTTTCACTCCCGCTTCAGGTCGATAATATGAATATCCATGTGGCACAGCTTGACGTCAACAAAATCCTTGACAAAATTAAGCATATCGAAGAATCTAATTTCAAAATGCATTCAACTTCAAGCGTTATACAACCGTTAGATTACACAAACTTTATCGTTAATAATGCCAAAATATCCGCCGATAAAATACTTATCGACAAAATTATCGCGGATAATTACATCAGTACTCTTGAAATCGGACGCGATAAAATTCTGAAACTCAAAAACTTTAACTTTGACCTTGCAGAAGGAACCGTAACCGGTAACATTACACACAATTACAGCAATGATAAGCTTTACCTTGACCTAACACTGAATAAAGCAAACGCTGCCCAAATGGCTGAAACCTTATTCAAAATCAAAGGCCAGTTATACGGTCTTGCAAACGGAAAAATTTCAATTTCCTGCGACGCTAAAAATGACAAAACCTGCCTTGCAACCTTAAGCGGTAACGGCAACTTTGAAATTCAGGACGGTAAAATGCCAAAACTTGGTTCGCTGGAATACCTTCTTAAAGCCGGCAACCTTATCAGTAACGGGCTTACCGGCCTTACTATCAACGGACTTATTGACCTGTTATCACCGCTTAAATCCGGCGAATTCAAAACAATTTCCGGCGATTTTACAATGAAAGACGGCGTTGCGGATGAAATAAATATTTATTCCAGCGGCAAAGACCTCAACCTTTACATCAACGGTAAATATAATCTGAGCAGTGCCGTGGCCGATTTTACGATTTTCGGAAGCCTTTCAAAAGACGTAACGACCGTGATTAATAAAGTCAAAAACCTTTCCCTAAACACACTTTTAAAAACCATTCCGGGTGTTAAAAAAGACAGTAACAGTGAATTCGCTACTGAAATCGCAAAGATTCCAAACGCAAACGATATCAATAACATTTATAAATTTTTCCGCGTAATCATTAACGGCGACATCAACGGCGAAAACTTTGTAAAATCATTTGAGTGGGTTGAATAATTAAATTTGTAAACTTTTCTTTACCTTATGGCAATTTATTTTTTTAGGTGTTTTATGTAGTTTAACAGAAGGTTATTTAGACATGATACATTCAATAAATCCATATAATTTCAGGGGGCAAAATACCCAGCAGCCAACGCAAAAGAAAAATACTAACGCAAGTATTTTCTACGTAAACGACCTGCACGGTAATATGGCGAATATGAGCCGTATTTACAACGCAAAACAAAGTTTTGACAAACAAAACCACGACGGTCAGGATGTTTTTGCTCTTGGCGCAGGCGATATTTCAGCAGGGGCCAATATTAAACTTCTAAAAATCTCTAACGCCTTCTTGAACGTTATGGGCGTTCTTGGCACTGCAATCGGCAACCACGAATTTGACGCAGAACCGGCACAAATCGCAGAAATAAACAAAGGCGCAAGCTACAAAATTATGGGCGCTAACCTTGATATTAAAGGTTCCGACAATCCGCTCAACGGCAAAATCACAAAATCTTTTGTACACGAAATTAACGGGAACAAATATGGAATTATCGGACTTATCCCGCCGGATTTACACGAAAGAATCCGCGAAAACGAATCAAGAAAAACCATTATTCCTTATTCTAAAGAGGATTCCGTAAAAGCTGTTCAGGCAGAAGCTGACAAATTAAAAGCCGACGGAATCAACAAAATTATAGTTCTTTCACACTGCGGTCTTGAGTTTGATAAAAATCTTGCTAAAAACACCTCCGGCGTTGACGTAATCCTTGGTGCTCACACTCACGAATTGATTAAAGACATCAAAAATAACGAAAACTTATTCACTTCAAAAACCGGTGAACCGGTAATCATTACACAAGCCGGCAAAGACGGCGAGCAATTCGGCATTTTAAACCTTGAATTTGACGAAAACGGAATTATCCAAAAAGCACAAAATAATGTTCAAAAATCTAACCAGTTCAAACGCAACCCTATTTTGGAAAAAATCTTCGACGGAATAATCGGCAAAGCAACAGAAGTCGGTTACGTAGAAAAATCAGCACCGGCACCGGAACACAGACTTGTTGACCCGAACCCGCACGCGTTCTTCATTATGGACGCCTGCCGTGAAGAGTTCGACACAGACCTAGCCCTCATTAACGCCGGCAATATCCGCGGCCACTTTGATGAAGGCAAACTTACAGAACGAAAAGTTTTTGAAGTAGTTCCGTTAAAAAACCGTATGGTTAAAATGAAACTTACTGAAGAAGAAGTCGTTAACGCACTCAAAAACGGTGCAAAATCACTGATTAATCCGGGCTTTAAGCCAAGTATCGTAATGCCGTCAGGCCTTGAATACACAATGAACCGAAAAGGCGAAGTTCTTAACGCAACATTCATCGACAAACAAGGCGGCAAACACGAAATCGACGTAAACAATCCTGACCCGAATAAAACTTATACAGTTGCAACCGACGATTTCTTTGCAAGCGGCGGCGATAAACTTATTCCAAACAAAATCGATGAAGTAGACGAAAAATTCGAATTTGACAAAGATAAACTAACCTGCGATAACATCAAACGCCACGGCAAACCTGTCGTAATCGAGGACGACGGCAGAATTCAAATAGTAGATTAAAAAAGCGCCCATCGGGCGCTTTTTAACGTTTAACACATCTTATAGAATGATAATACGAGGCGGCAGCCGGATATCTTGACCCTGCGTCAAAATTCTGCCCCCAATGCGAACTAAGATTTATTTTAGAACTTGATAAAAGTCCGCTTGTAATATTACCGATGAACTCACGGTTGTAAAACATCGCACTCAACTCATCCCTATTTGGCAAACGACTTTCAGCATCCTGCTGTGTACAAAGTTTGCTTGCGCCCTCCGGTTGTGACATACTTGAGGTATTTCGGTTTAATGGCATTGGTGCGACAATCACAGGGTCAGTAGGATAAAGCGCCGTAATGAACCCAATATCTTTACCGACGGTATTAGGGCCTTTATTACCGTTCAAATCATAAATAAAATTCACACACATTTTAGGTTGCGAGTAATGCCAGCCAGTTTCCCCCATATCCGGCTGACAAGAAGGGTTATAGTATACCGCTATAGATTCCCCGTTCGCAGTTTCAAAAGCTGCGGCTTTTGTATCAATATCTTTTTGAGGGTTGATAATAGTTTCGTCATAAGCACTTGTAAACATCGGGTTCATTTCACTAAGTTTCATAGGCCAAACACGTGTACTTCCTGCGATATTTGTATACGAAGACGGAATTCCACAGTCAGGAAGGTGTTCATTGTCACAAATATTGTTAATTTTAAGAACTTTAGAAAGGCCTTCTGTTACAAAGGTTTCAGTGGCCGTGTCAACGGCGGAAGCAGAATCTGTTGCGGCTGTGAACGTTCCGTAACCGTTGAGCGCCGGCATTAGTGCGATTGCTTGTGAAAACCGCGCATAAAGCGCTTTTCTCTGCGTGTTCCAAGTGCGTTCGTTAATGTTACCTGTCAGCGACGGCAAAGTTATCGCCGCAACAACACCAATTATTGTCAATGACAATAAAATCTCTGCCATCGTGAATGCTCGGAACGCCGGCACTCCGCCCTTCGCGTTAATTTTCACGTCGTCCGCAAGCACGGAACGCATATATGGCACCGGCTCAGCCGGCCCCCCCCCCCCCTGCATAAGTTAATACACTAGCTTTTTTCATATAATCCTCACTTTCTGTATACATTAATTATGCAGCATGTTTCAACATTAGTCAAGGGGCTAAATATTCAACTTATAGCCGCCGCCGTAGATGGTTTCGATGTACTTTTTGCCTTCCGAAATCTTGTCAAGTTTCGCTCTTAAATGACGGATGTGAACACGAATCGTTTCAACATCATCATCCGGTGCGTAACCCCAGATTTCTTTCAAGAGCTGTGCAGACGAAACCATTGCACCGTGGTGCTGAAATAACAAATTAAACACATCAAACTCAATCGGTGTTAACTTCGCGACTTTACCGTTAATCTCAACGCTATAAGTTTCCGGCATTAAAGTGATTTCGCCAACCGTTAGCAATTCACGGGTCGCAGCGGATTTTGGAATCTGCGCGGTGCGTTTCAAAAGAGCACGAACACGAACAAGAAGTTCTTCCATTTCAAAAGGCTTCACAAGGTAATCATCAACTCCGATATCAAACCCTTTAACCTTATCGTTAAGCTGTGACAGCGCAGTAAGCATTAAAATCGGAACCTCTGCGGTTTCCGGATTTTTACGGATTCTCTGCGCAACAGTAAACCCGTCAACTTCCGGCATCATAACGTCAAGCACAACAAGGCATGGGCACTCCTGCTTTGCAAGCGCAAACCCTTTCACTCCGTCAAACGCCTGTATAACCTTATAACCGGCAAGTTCTAAGTTAACCTTAATCAACTCATTTATAGCCAAATCGTCATCTATCACCAAAATTTTATTATTCATATCCGAATTTTAAACCCAACAAGGCTATTTTTAAAGCCTATTTTTAACAATTCTTAATAAACCTGTCTTCTAAAAAGCCCGTCAATCCGCCACTTTCAGCCTTCTTAAAAAATTTTTACAAAAATATTATTTTTAGCGTGTAAAAATTACATTTTTTAGATTTTTATAGTAATATATTAGAGCGTGAAAAATTATCCGCACTGTGTAGTATAAAACATTTTTATAGGAGGCTCATGAATTGGACGTAAGACAACCATTACAAGCGTTTGAACAAGACGGTGTTGAAGAAGTAAACTTAGGACAACACGTACTGGCAGAATTTTTTGAATGTGACCCTAACATTTTAAATAGCATTGACAAAGTAGAAAAATATATGGTAGACGCAGCACTTGAGTGCGGAGCGACTATTGTACAAAAGTGTTTTCATATGTTTAACCCGTACGGCGTATCGGGTGTTGTAATTATTTCGGAAAGCCATTTAGCAATTCACACCTGGCCGGAACTTGGTTATGCGGCCGTTGACTTGTTCACTTGCGGTGACAAATGCGATCCAAAAATTTCTTATGAGTTTTTGAAAAAGAAATTCCACTGCCAAAATGCAACGTTTACTGAATTAAAACGCGGTATTTTGAATAAAAACACAATGAAAGTTTCAGAAAAACCTTTCGAAATCGCTGAACAGATTTGTGGGTAGAGGGAAATATATTTAATAATAAAAGGGCTGTCTTTATGACAGCCCTTTTATTATTGATATCAAATAATGGTTTCACAATAATTTTTTAGAATTAATCAAATTCAGAACATGCGCCGGTTTTATTGATTTCATACAAGGGGTGTGTTTTTGGCCTTCTTTTAACTTAGCACATTCTTTTTGCCAGCAATATTTACATTCAATCATAGGCTCAACGACGTAACCGTTTTGTCCATAAGGGCTCACATTTTCGGGGTTCGTTGACCCGTAAATACCAACAGTTTTCACGCCAAGACCCGAAGCAATATGTAACGGGCCGGAATCTCCGGAGATAAACAGGTCACACAAAGAAAACAGAGCCATACTCTCTGCAATAGAAAGTTCACCGGAAAGCAAAACTGCCCCGTCAATCTTATCAGCTATTGTTTTATGGTAATCTTTTTCATCAGGCGAGCCGGAAACCAATATTGTTCCGCCGTAAATTTGTTTTAAAAGATTTCCGAATTCTACCCAGTATTTGGCAGGCCAGGTTCTACCCTGACGGTTTTTATCAGTTTGGCCTCCCGGAGAAAAAACTATCAACGGGTGCGCGAAGTTAGATACACGGGATTTCATCTTTTCAAGTGCTGCGCTATCAAGACCAAGACGAAGATTTTTTGGTTGTTTTAGCTTCGGAAACGCTTTTTGAGCCGCAAGGAAAAACGCATAAACGACATGCTTATGGCCGCGCGGAACCTTACCGTATTTTTCTTTAGGGTTTGCAATAAATGTCATAAAGTTATTTCTAAATGCATTCGTAAGATTAAAAATAACATCATAGTGCTCGTGACGAAGCTTAAGCGCGATTTCAAGGTTATACGAAAAATCTTTTTTACGCTTATGGTCAAATTCAATAATTTTATCGATATCAGGATTATGTTGCAAAACGTGTACATATCTTGATTCACAGCAATAGTGAACCTCATAATGAGGATATTTGGCCTTAATCGCCTGCGCAATAACCGTTGTATGCACAATATCACCCAGCGCACCAAATCTTAATATAAGTATTTTTTTAGTTTCATCAGCCATAACATTTATGATAACATAAAAATTTTTCCATACCACTAGAATATATTTCAAATATAGTGTATAATAATACAGAATAAAGGAACCGGAATGTCATTTTTTAGTAAGATAAAAGAATTGACAAAACGAATAAACGAAGTTGAAAGCGCAGTATATTATCAAAAACAAGATTATATTGAGATATACGAGCGTAATATTGCGCTGGAAAAAGAGCTGGCACAACAGACTAAAGAACTGACTATGGCTAATAAAAAAATGGTTACGCTCCAGCATATCATAGATATGATGACGTCCTCAAAACCGCTCGAAAATGTTCTTGATAATATTGTTAACAGTATCTCCAACGAATTTGGCTATGTCCACGGTGCTATTTTGCAGAAAATGAAGGATGAAAAGGGTGATTATATTAAAATCATTTCTCAGTCAAACGATACTGCTATTGAAAACCTTCACAACGTAATCCATGCACCGCTTTATACCCTGCGTTTAAACTATTCACCTGTAGGTATATACGCAGAAGCTATGCGCTCTGGAGAAATCACCCAAACACAGAACCTCGGTCAGACTTTACAAGAAATCATGCCTGCAATTACTGATGAACAGATAAGCCAGATTCTTGATAAAGATTACTGCCAGTCTATGATTATTATTCCGCTTAATTGTATGAATAAGCATTTCGGCTGGTTCGTCGTCTTTTCTTCACGCGAAGAACTCGCAAGTTCTGAAACAGATTTTTTAAGCATCTTCGGCAAACAAATTGAAATGGCTATAACAATTGCCCACCTATTCTCAACCGTCAAAGAACAGGCCGTAACCGACGGGCTTACAGGGCTATACAACCGCCGCTATTTTGAAGAATACATAAAAAAAGAAGTTACGCGTGCTAATCGCCAAAAACAGCCGTTTTCTATTATTGGTCTTGACTTAGACTTCTTAAAACAAATTAACGATAAATACGGACACGCATTTGGAGATTTAGCAATAAAAACGCTTGCCGATGTAATCAAAAATAACGCTCGTTCCATTGATATTGCAGCACGTATGGGCGGTGAAGAGTTTAATATAATCTTACCGGGCGTTGATTCTAAAGGCGCACTTGTCGCGGCTGAACGTATCAGAAAAACCCTTGCGGCTCAAGAACTTGACACAATCGGCCATATAACAGCAAGTATCGGCGTCGCAACATATTTTGAACACACAGACAACGCCGAAGAACTTCTGGAACTGACCGATCAGGCGATGTATGAGTCAAAACGCAACGGAAGAAACCGTGTTACACTCGCCACTCCAATCTCCGAAACAAGCTGGCAGGAAATCGCTATCAATACATTTATTGATATTTTGTCCAAGCACAATATTCCTGTTGAAAAAAATGTAAGCAAAGAACTTTGCGAAAAACTCAAAGACACCGAGCAAAACCGGAAATCACAACCTAAAGAAACCCTTTACGTTGTCGCCGATATGCTGACAAGACTTTACAACCCGCTTCACGAGGAAGGTGTTGTCAAAAAGAAAGTTTTAATAGCGTCCTCACTGGCTAAACGCTTTGATTTATCAAAAGAAGAAATCGACCATTTAAAAATCGCGATTCTTATGTACGATATCGGCAATTTGATGATTCCGCAAGAGATTCTGCAAAAAACCGCGCCTTTAACAGAAGAAGAAAAAACATTCATCAAAGAACATCCGATTATTGCGGCGCGCGACATACTGAAACCGATTTCTGTTGTACAGGACATCATCCCGATAATTGAAAAACACCACGAAAACTGGGACGGAACCGGTTATCCTAACAAACTTGCAAAAGACGAAATTCCTATGAGTTCTCAAATCATCCTGATTATCGACTCATATTTTGCGCTCACGGAAACCCGTCCGTACCGCGCCAAAATGTCTGAAAAAGACGCGCTTAAAGTTATCAAACAGGACGCAGGCAAAAAATGGAACGCAGAACTCGTTAAAGAATTTATCGCAATCATTAAAAACGAACTCAAATGATGGAAAAAGTTTTCATACAACTAATAAAAGAAACCCTAAATTCCTGCTACATCGGCGACGATTGTGCATATTTAAAGGATTTAGGTATAGTAATTTCTCAGGACAGTCTTGTCGAAGGTGTTCATTTTCTGCGCGATAAAATAACCCCGTGGCAATTAGGCCGGAAAACCGCAATGGTAAACATTTCAGACATCTGCGCAAGCGGCGCCGAACCCGCTTATATGACTGTCGCACTTTCACTGCCTAAAGGTACAAACTCAGACTTTGTAAAAGAGTTCTATGAAGGCCTAAAATCCGCTTGCGGCACAGTTGAAATCGTAGGCGGTGACATCACTGCAGCAGATAAAATATTTATTTCTGCAACCGCAATCGGCAAAACTGCAGGCCGCAATATCAGTTCGCGGGGCCACGCTCAAATCGGCCAAAAAATTATTGTTTCAGGCCCCCACGGTTCAAGCGGCGCAGGGCTAAAGCTGCTTCTTGGGGGCAAACCCACACCTGAAAACTTAATCAAAGCACATCTTGAACCCGTTGCACAGCGAGAATTTTCCGTAAAAATTGCGACTACACAAAAAACGCCTTACGCGATGATGGATACCTCCGACGGGCTTATGGACGCGCTTTCGCAAATTTCAGAAGCCAGCGGCGTTCAGATGTCTGTTGATTTTGCCAAAATCCCTTTTAATGAAGAAATCAAAATGTTTAGTGACTGGCGGGAACTCGTTCTTTTTGGCGGCGAAGATTACCAGATTATAGCAACCGTTGATACACCGCCGGCCGCTGCAACAGTAATAGGCGAAGTTAGAAAAGGTTCGGGCGTTAACCTTAACGGAAAAATTTATTCAAAAGAATTAATTGAATCTAAAATATTTAAACACATATAAGCAACGCGCCAGCCTTCAGGCTGGCGCGTACTTCTTCATATTTCAGCTAATTCTTAACGTAATCCTTTGTCCATTACATTGCAGTAACGTGATAATCATTCTCCACATTATGTGTTGTTGAAGCAAAAAATTTGTTCAAAAATGCTTCAAAATTTCGTTGCAATCCTGCAACTTCTGCTTTTAAATCTGCAAAATTTTCTTCTTTAGCCTGTGCAACAGCTTTTTCAAATAACTCGTCGTAATACATAATCTATACTCCTATTTACTAACATTCCCAATATCGGCACTCTTTTTTCAAAACTTTAACTTTTTTAAGCATTTTGTTACAAATATTTATCAAAATATAGAATTTTCATATTTTATAATCTATAATGCATGAATAAGAGGTAATTATGGCATTAGATTTTGGTATGAGTACCTACGACTATTACTCAAGCCGTAGAGATATGGAAGTTATCGCACAAATAGTTGACGCATTAAAAGAAATTCTTGAAGAAGATTCAAAACAACCACAGCCGCTGTTTTTGAAGATTTCAGACAATTTGATTATGAACATAGCCAGAATGGCAGTTCAGGAACGAAAAAAAACATTTCTTATCGGTATCACCGGCGAAAGCGCCTCCGGTAAAACCGTTTTCGTTGACAACACCATTAAAGCCTGCGTTAAAAGCGAAAACGAAGGGATTTATACCGTAATCCGCTGTGATGATTACTACAAAGACACCTCTAAAGAACTAAAAGAAGCAGGAAGTTACGAAGCACTTTTTAAAACAGGTTTCAGCTTTGACACACCTGATGTTGTAGACCTTGAATTAATGAAAAGCCATCTTATTGACCTAAAAGCCGGCAAAGACATTTATTCACCACTATACAACTTCGTGACCTGCGAATCTAAACTCAATAGCGAACTAAAAAAACCTGCCCGCGTAATCTTAACCGAAGGGCTTTATGTCTTAAACGAGAATGTTCGCGACGTAATGGATGTAAAAGTATACGTTTTCACCCCGCTTGAAGTGTTAAAAGACCGCTGGTACAGACGTGCAGAATCCCGTGGCAAGACCGGTGAAGCGGCTGATTTACAATTTGCCGACGTAAATAAAACCGCACAGCAATACATCCGCCCGACTTACCAGATAGCAGACGCCGTAATCAACGGGCTTGTAAGTCAGGAATATATCCAGGAAATTACAAACAAAATCCTAAAAAAATTAAAAGCAATAGAATTATAACGGCTTTTACAAAAAAAGGCCTCGCAATGCGAGGCTAAAATTTTGTTAGGAAATAGGAATAAGGAATATAACTCTCTCTCGTCTTATATATATAAAGTATATAAACCGAACTCAAATTCAACAACACGCATTTTCTTTACAAAATTTAACACTTGACGGTTACGGAACCTACCAGTTTGCAGACGCAATGGCAGGTATAATTAATTCTTGGCTGACTAAATTAAGTGAATTGAACTCAATGTTCACAGGTACGTGAAACGACGGTACTTCTAACGGTGGTAGAAACTACACAACCCCACAAAAAGACATTGATACCTTCGCTGCTGCATTTGAAACGCAGAACGGGGAATCTATCGCCGTTTACTACAATCCGTATTGTCAAATTGATATGCAGGAAACAGTATGGTATTATTCTCAACCAAAAATGTGTGCTAACTTTATCTATGACTTAAATGGTAACAAAGGGCCAAACACTGTTGGCAAAAATTATAAATAATACCACAGGCGCGGAGCGTTGCTCCGCGCCTCTCTTTTAACCATTATGTTTGGAAATAAATTTTTTCGCGTCGTTAATCGGTATGGCAAAACCGATTCCGATATTCGATATATTATTATCCGGGTTATAAATAGACTGGTTAATCCCGATAACTTCGCCGGACGTATTCAACAACGGCCCGCCGGAACATCCCGGGTTAATCGCCGCGTCTGTCTGGATTTTCCCTTTAGCATAATCTATCCTTGAAATTATACCCTGCGTCAGCGTTCCCGAAAATCCAAACGGATTACCAATAGTCAGCACTCTCTGACCGATTTTCAGCCCGTCAGAATCTCCGAGTTTCACAGTCTTCAACCTTGTCTTCGGTTCAATTTTAATTAAAGCCAAATCCTTGTTTTTCCCCATATTCGCAAGCACTTTCGCCTTATAAACTTTACCGTCATAAGTCGTAACTTCAAGTTCCTTCGTCTGCGAAACAACATGCGAACCCGTCAAAATCGTTCCGTCCGTATTAATTATACATCCGGTTCCGGCAGTAAAACCGTCCGAAATTATACCATCAATCGTGACAATCGCAGGGTTTATATTCTCATAAACCGAAATATAAACCTCTTCCTCAGCCGTATAGGCAAAGACCAGCCCCGTAGATAACGTTAATATACTCATTAGAAACAATACAAATTTTCTCATTTTCTTGCCCTCTTACAAATCCATTTTCACCCGTGCTATAATGTGAAAAAATAGGTATTGTAATATTGTAAAGATATATTCTTGTAATTATTAAAGTTTTAATGTATACTTGTGTTGAAAGTACACTTCATTAAATAGGAGAAATGTAAAAAATGTCTAGAATCGAATTATTTAAACAACATTTAATCGAAAAAAGAGCGGTAAAAGTTATTGCAGGTATTGATAACTTTGATATCGAAAATATTAAAAAAGTTGTTTCATCAGCACAAATCGCAGGCGCAAGCGCTATTGATATCTGTGCAGACGAAAAAATTATCTCTGAAGTTAGAGAAATGACAGATTTGCCATTGTTCGTATCTTCAGTTGTTCCATCTGAACTTGCCAGAGCAGTTGAACTTGGCGCTGACGCTATCGAACTTGGTAACTTCGACGCACTTTACAAAAAAGGCATGGCTTTCTCTGCAAATGAAGTTATGAACCTTGTTAAAGAAACTTTGTCATTGTTAGGCGAAAACAG
The DNA here is from genome assembly GCA_947090755.1 of uncultured Candidatus Melainabacteria bacterium. GTDB lineage: Bacteria > Cyanobacteriota > Vampirovibrionia > Gastranaerophilales > Gastranaerophilaceae > Gastranaerophilus. The sequence goes on from CAMUPF010000002.1 coordinate 76,497, forward strand.
AGTATTCTTCTCTGTAACAATCCCTGGTGAAATCTCAATCGCTGAGCAAATTGAATTGGCCAGAGAACTTGAATATATGGGAATCAACCTTATCCAAACAGAAGGTCACTACACATCTAAAGAAAACCTTGATGGTGTAAGAGGCTTAATGAACAGAGCAGAATTAACATTGTCAAACACAATTGAACTTGCAAGAAACGTTGATATGGCTATTATGACAGCAACAGGCATCAACTCAACGACAGCACCGTTCGCATTCGCAGCAGGCGCAAGCGCAATCGGCGTTGGTTCTTGCGTAAACAAATTAAACTCAGAACTTTCAATGATTGCAACAATCAAATCTATCGTTGAAATCGCTGCTAAAAACAAACAAGAAGTTCTTGAACTTGTTTAATTCAAATTTAAATATTGCAAGGCGCGGGTCACAACCCGCGCCTTTTTTATATTGTAGAACGGGGGAATGTGATATTTTTCCATGTCCGTGTTATTATAGATTTATCAGATACCAATTGGAGAGGAAAAATGATAGGTTTACTATTGAAATTGTTGGGCGATCCTAACGAACGCAAAGTTAAAAATATATTAGGGATAATAGAACACATCAACGCACTTGAACCACAGTTTGCAGAAATGTCAGACGATGAATTACGCGCAAAAACACAAGAATTTAAAGAAATTTTAGCAAACCGTAAAACATCTGACGATTTTATGACCGACAGAAAGTTGGAAAAAGAAACATTAGACAAAATTTTACCCGAAGCTTTTGCGACGGTAAGAGAAGCCGGCAAACGTGTCTTGAATATGCGCCACTTTGACGTTCAGTTAATAGGCGGTTACTTCTTACACAACGGTCACATCACAGAGATGAGAACCGGTGAAGGTAAAACCCTTGTTGCGACGCTTCCGGCATATCTTAACGCTTTGACAGGCAAAGGCGTTCACGTTGTAACCGTCAACGATTACCTTGCAAAACGTGACAGCGAATGGATGGGTAAAATTTATGAATTTTTAGGATTAACCGTTGGCGTTGTGCTTTCCGGCACCCACGGGCCTAACGAATACGAAGAAAAACGCCACGCTTACAATTGCGACATCACTTATGGAACAAACAACGAATTCGGGTTTGATTATCTTCGCGACAATATGGCGCAAAGCAAAGAAATGCTTGTCCAACGCCCTTACAACTACGCGATTATCGACGAAGTCGACAGTATCTTAATTGATGAAGCAAGAACTCCGTTAATCATCAGCGGCCGACTTGAAAAATCCGCAGAAACCTATCTTTTGATGGCGGAAATTGCGCCAAAACTTGAAAAAACAAAGGATTACGAGGTTGATGAAAAGAACAAAAACGTAATTCTCACCGAGGACGGTATCGACCACGCACAGGAACTTCTGGGCGTAACCGATTTATTTGATGTTTCAACCCAGTACGCGCATCATCTTTTACAAGCATTGAAGGCAAAAGAACTTTATATTCGCGACACAGACTACGTTGTTAAAAACGGCGAAGTTCAAATCGTAGACGAGTTTACCGGCCGTATTATGGAAGGCCGCCGCTGGTCTGAAGGCTTACATCAGGCGTTAGAAGCAAAAGAAGGCGTTAAAATTCAGGACGAAACCCAAACGCTTGCAAGCATCACTTACCAGAACCTTTTCAGACTTTATCCGAAACTTTCCGGTATGACTGGTACCGCAATGACAGAAGAAGCGGAATTCGGCAAAATCTACAACCTTGAAGTTACGGTAATCCCGACAAACAAGCCGGACATAAGAAAAAATTACGCGGATAAAATTTATAAAAACGAACTTCAAAAATATCTGGCGGCAGTAGAAGAAATTGCAGCGGTCCACGAAACCGGAAGACCGGTTCTTGTAGGTACAATCAGTATCGAAAAATCTGAATTTGTATCAGAACTCTTAAAACGCCGCGGTATAAAACATAACGTGTTGAACGCTAAGCAGCACGAACGTGAGGCTTATATTATCGCTCAGGCCGGCAGAAAAGGTGCCGTAACCATCGCGACAAACATGGCAGGCCGCGGAACAGATATCCTGCTCGGCGGTAACGCTGAATTCCTCGCAAAAGAAAACCTCGATAGCAAAGGTATTACACCGGAACATCCGGACTACGAAAACTTCAAAAATGTTGCGCTTGATGAGGCAAGAAAAATCACAGAAGCCGAACACGCAGAAGTTGTAGAACTTGGCGGCCTGCACGTTATCGGTACAGAACGCCACGAATCACGCCGTATTGACAACCAGTTACGCGGGCGTGCCGCACGTCAGGGCGACCCCGGCTCAACAAGATTCTTTTTATCGCTTGAAGACAACTTAATGAGAATATTCGGCGGAGAAAAAATTACAGCCGTTATGAATATGCTTAACATCGACGAAACAATGGAAATTGAATCGCCGCTTATCACAAAACAAATTGAATCTGCACAAAAGAAAGTGGAAACTTACCACTTCGACATAAGAAAACACGTCCTTGAATATGACGACGTTATGAATATTCAGCGTGAAAAATTCTACGCACAACGCCGCAAAGTTCTTTTCGGCCAGAACCTTTCTGAAGATATTCAATACATGATTGAACGCGAAGTCGACAGGATTTTACGCAGCTACATAGCCCCGGGGATGACACCTGATGAATACATCTTTGACGATTTAGTTACAATGGTAAAAGAAATCCACTCAACAATCCCGCAGCTTTCACAACTTGATGTTAAAGATATTCAAGGCGTAAAATTCGACGCAATTTACGAAAAAGTAAAAGACCTTGCCGTTGACGCATACAAAACTCACGAAGCGTCATTAATCAACTTCTACAACAGCGTACTTGAAAAATATGACCCTAATTTCATCCCGCAGCAACCGTTCAGTGATGAAAACATGGTTCGCGGACTTGAACGCGATATCTTATTGAAGACAATTGACGCGAAATGGATTGACCACCTTCACAACATTGATATGGTTCGCGAAAGCATCGGGCTTCGCGCATACGGTCAAAAAGACCCGCTTATCGAATACAAAAAAGAAGCGTACGATTTGTTTAACAAAATGATGTACGAAATTCAGGGCGAAACAGTAAAATATTTATTCCGTATGAAGTTCGGAATACAGATTATGAACAACCCTGTGGAAAATATGGAAGAATAAAGGAAAAAGATAAATGTTAAGAACAGGTATAGTAGGACTTCCGAATGTCGGGAAATCAACGTTATTTAACGCGCTCACGAGCGCCAAGAATGCACAAAGCGCGAATTATCCGTTTTGTACAATCGAGCCTAACGTCGGCGTTGTTAACGTTCCGGACGAAAGACTGGAAATTTTAAAAGATTTATGCAAAGCTCAGGAAATAATTCCGACAGCGATTGAATTTGTAGACATCGCAGGGCTTGTAAAAGGCGCAAGCAAAGGCGAAGGCTTGGGCAACCAATTTTTACACAATATCCGCGAAGTTGACGCGATAATTCAGGTAGTAAGATGTTTTGACGACGAAAACACCATCCACGTAGCCGGAAAAGTTAACCCGCTCGACGACATCGAAACTATCAACACGGAACTTGCACTTGCAGACCTTGCTTCAGTTGAAAAACGTCTTGCACGTATCTCAAAACAGGCAAAAAGCGGCGACAAGGACGCTAAATTAGAAGAAAAAGTTTTGAATAAACTTGCCGAACTTCTCAACGAAAGCACATTTATCAACATCAACGACCACTTTGAAGAAGACGAAATTCCGGTGGCAAAAATGCTTAACCTTATGTCAACAAAACCTGTGATTTATGTCGCAAACGTTGCCGAAACCGACATCAAAACCGGCAACGATTACACAAAACAAGTGGCCGAATACGCAAAATCACACGGTGCACAGACGGTTATAATTTCCGCTAGAATCGAAGAAGAACTTGCAGAACTCGGGCCGGAAGAGGCAAAAGAATATTTGGCAGAACTTGGCGTTGAAGACAGCGGTATCAACAGAATGATTAAATCAGTTTACACATTGTTGAACCTGCGCACCTTCATCACAGCCGGCGAAAAAGAGGTTCACGCCTGGACTATTCCGGCAGGTGCAAAAGCACCTCAAGCCGCAGGTGTAATCCACACGGACTTCGAAAAAGGGTTCATTCGTGCAGAAATCACGCCGTATAAAGATTTTGCAGAACTTGGCTCCTACGTTGCCTGCAAGGAAAAAGGCGTAACACGTTTGGAAGGCAAGGACTACGTGGTCCAGGACGGCGACTTAGTTCACTTCAGATTTGCAGTATAAAAAAAAAGGAGCCTAACGGCTCCTTTTTTAACGTTTAACACATCGGACAGAGTTGATGTCAGATCGCGCCGCAGGGTAACGACGCCCAGCAATGAAATTTTGTGTCCATATTGTTCCTGTACTTCCTGCAGAAATGACCGAAGCCGACCAAAAAAGACTCGATGGCATACCTAAAAGAGTTTTATTATAGAACATCGCTGTCAATTCGTCACGATTTGGCAGTCTGCTTTCCGCGTCTTGTTTTTGACAAAGCCTACCGGCTTCTGTATATATACTTGAACCGGCATTTGCCTGCAATGGCATTGGCGCAACAACTACTGGGTCGGACGGGTAAAGCGCTGTGATAAATCCTATATCTTTACCAACAGTATTTGGCCCCTTATTTCCATTCAAGTCATAAACAAAATTTGCACACATTTTCGGTTGCGTATAGTGATAAATTGTTTCATTCATATCTGCAACACAGTTCGGATTATAGTAAACGATTATAGATTCACCGTTTTGGGTTTCAAACGCAGCGGCCTTCGTATCTAATTGTTGATAGGAATAGTTCATTGCGCCATCTGTTGCATCACTATTAGCGCTATTAAAAATCGGGTTCAAACCAACCAAAGTATTATATGCTGTTGTAAAAGAACTAAGAACATCACCGTTCATAGCAGTAACAGAATCAGGAATCCCGCAATCAGTAAGATGGGCATAGTCGCAAATATTATTTATTTTAAGAACTTTTGCCAAGCCTTCAGTAACAAAGGTTTCTGCCGCAGTGTCGACCGCAGAGGTTGACTCATTGCCTTCGATTAAAGTTCCATATCCGTTCAACGCAGGCATAAGCGCAATCGCCTGACTAAAACGGGCGTATAAAGCTTTGCGTTGAGTGTTCCAAGTGCGTTCGTTAATGTTACCCGTCAACGATGGCAACGTTATCGCAGCGACCACGCCGATGATGGTTAAAGATAATAATATCTCCGCCATGGTAAAAGCAAATACTGCCTTAACGGAGCGCCCCCCCCCCCCCCTGACATGTCAATACTTTTTGGTTTTTCATAATTTTTTATCCTCACTTTCTATATAATCATTATTTATCATTTTTCACCTCATGTCAATATATGATTGCCAATACGAAAAAAATATGCTAGAATAGTTCGCAAAGAGAGGTTTTTATGAAAAATATAGTCATTTATGCGCAAAGAAAAGAGTCACAACTCGCTGATTTTCTTGCTAAAGAACTCGACGACGCTAACGTTAGAGTAGAAGAAGATTATACATTAAAAGAATACGAAACACTTAACCCAAGCCTTATTATTGCGGAAAATATCAAGGATTTACCTGATGTCCTGGCGCTTGTCAAATTCAAAACCCCGATTTTATTCATCGGTGAAGAGTTTAAAAAAGCGTCTATCGTCCGCGCGTTCGCTTACGACTTTATTAGGACTCCGGTTGATACTAACGAACTTTTGATAAGAGTTAAATCAATGCTCAGAATCCGCGAACTTATGTCTAAAATCCGCCAGGTTTCAACAACCGACGAATTGACAGGGCTTCACAACAGAAAATATATGCAGGAACGTTTGGATCAAGAAATTTCTTACACAAAACGTTATGGCTTGAAACTTTCCTGCCTGCTGTTTGATATCGACTTCTTTAAAGTCGTAAATGACATTTACGGCTACAGCTGGGGCGATGTCCTATTAAAATCTATCGCTGAAAAATTAAAACAATTAATCAGAAAAGAAGATATTTTGACCCGTTACGGCGACGAGGAATTTTTGGTACTTCTTCCAAACACCTCAGAAGAACAGGCGTTCTTGTTTGCGGAACGTTTTAGACGCGATATCGAGCGTATGGAATTTATCCCGGCGGGCGAAGAAGAACGACATCCGATTACGATTTCCGGCGGAATCGCTACATACCCTTGTATGGATAACGTCGAGGAAGATGCCAACACAATCATTCGATACGCAGAACACGCGCTTTACAACGCTAAAAAACGCGGCAAAAACAAAATCGTTCAGTTCTCACAACTGAACCTCGGTGAATAGTCGACTGAGTCGACAGCCATAATTGGGTTTATTGGTAAAACGCAATGAATAAAGATAAGGGCGAAGCCGTTGGCTTCGCCCCTCTTTTTCCGCAATACTTGCACCACGCTTTTTTTGTGCTACAATCAAACGTATGAAAGATATGTTAGAAAAAATTGAACAAATAGAAAAAAAATACATTGAGTTGGGCGAAACCCTCTCCGACCCTGCCGTAATCCAGGATTACAATCGTTTCCGCGACCTTTCGAAACAAAGAAAAGCGATGGAAGAAACCGTTGAAACATATTACGCCTGGAAAAAAGCCAACGACACCATAGCCGAAACAAAAGAATTATTACACGGTGAAACTGATGAAGAAATGAAGGCATTTCTTAAATCAGAACTGGAAGAAAATGAAGCAAAAATCCCTGAATTTGAAGAGAAAATGAAAGTTCTTCTCTTACCGCGCGACCCTATGGATGAAAAAGATATTATGTTAGAAATCCGTGGTTCAGCCGGCGGTGACGAAGCAAACATTTTTGCAGGCGACCTGTTAAGAATGTACCTGCGCTTCGCAGACAAACAGGGCTGGCAAACACAAATTCTGTCTAAAACAGAATGCGAAGCCGGAGGCTTTTCAGAAGTTATCGTTTCCATTAAGGGCGACAGTGTTTATTCTAAGCTGAAATACGAATCAGGCGTTCACCGTGTTCAAAGGGTTCCGGCAACCGAATCACAGGGCAGGGTCCACACCTCAACCGCAACCGTTGCGGTTATGCCTGAAGTCGACGACGTTGAAGTCGAACTTAATATGAATGATATTGAAATCACAACAGCACGTTCAGGCGGCGCCGGCGGCCAAAACGTTAACAAGGTTGAAACCGCAGCCAGAGTATTCCACAAACCGACAGGAATTATGATTTTCTGTACGGAAGAACGCTCACAGCTTCAAAACAAAGAACGCGCACTACAAATCCTTAAAGCAAAACTTTACGACATGGAAGTTCAAAAGCAGATGAAAGAAATCACTGACCTTCGCCGCTCTCAAGTGGGTTCCGGCGACAGAAGCGAACGTATCCGCACCTACAACTTCCCGCAAGGACGTCTTACCGACCACCGCGTTAACCAGAACCTTAACGTATGGACTGTTATCGACGGAGATTTAGACGACCTGTTGAAACTCCTCATTGAGTACGACCAAAAACTTAAACTCGAAAAACTTGCAGAGGTTAATTAATGAGGGTAAATTATGACTGAGAGAAAATGCGTTGCCTGCGGGGAAATTAAAGACACTAAAGACTTAATTAAAATCACAAAACAATCCTCCGACGGCAACGTATTTATTAATCACGATACAAAAATATTTGGCAGATCTGCATATCTTTGCTATAATATTGCTTGTATTGAAACCGCATTTAAAAAAAATAAACTCCAGAAGGCTTTGCGCACAGCACTCCCCGAGGACTTGAAAGGAAAAATAATTAATGAGTTTTGAATCACCTATAAGAATTAATGAATTAGCCAAAGAACTGGGCATGACGAGTAAAGAAATTATCGAAAAACTCGGCCAGATGTCTATCACAGGCAAAACTCATTCGAGCACAATCACACCTGACCAGATTAAACGCCTGAAAGAGTTTATGAATCAGGGTTCACAGCCGGTTGCGAAAAAGCCTAAAGCGTTCATCGTAAAAAAAGCTAAAGCTGTTGAGGTTGAAGAAAAACAGCCGGAAGAAAAAATTGAAAAAACTGTTGAAGAGAAAAAAGAACCTGCAAAAGAAACTCCGCGTGTTGAAGTTGTAAAAACACGTCCGGTTGTTAACAGACTCGAAATTGTTCGCCGTGCACCGCGCCCTGAAGCAGGTAATACGGTTCAAGACGGCCGTCCTGAACGCAGACCGGTACGTCCTCAACAGGGCGAAAGAAGATTCCCGCCGCGTGACGGTAACAGAGAGTTTAACCGTGACGGCAACCGCGAAGGACGACCATATCCACCGCGTGGAGAAAGAGGCGACAGACCCGCACGTCCTTTTGACAAGCGTTCTACTCAAACCAGAGAACAACGCCCTGAAAACGCCGGCGATAAAAAACCTATTGAAAGACGTATAATTCCGCAAGAAATGTACGACAACAAATCCGGTGCCAGAAAACGCCCTGAACCTGCCGGAAATAAAAAGAAAACTAAAGATTTCAACAACAAAAAAGAAGAACAAGAAAGAATTTCACTGGAAAAAGCAGCGGCGCAACACCATAAAAAACGTTCCCAAAGAGAAGAAAACGTCGAAGCCGTTACACAACTCGTTGTAACTCAAGCAATGACTATCAGCGAACTTTCAGACAAAATTCAACGCACACCGGCTGAAATCGTTAAATTCCTTATGCTTAACGGAATCATGGCTACGTTGAATCAGCTTATTGATGTTGAAGTTATCAAAAAAATCTGTACAGAATTTGAAATCGAAGTTCTTGAGGAAGACTTAGAAGCCTTCATTGAAGAAGAACTTCAAAAAGAACAAAAATCAAAAGCGCTTGAAGAGGTTGATAAAAAATTACTCAAAAAACGTGCGCCGGTTGTATCAATTATGGGCCACGTTGACCACGGTAAAACAACACTTCTTGACAGCATCCGCGCATCAAAACACAAAATCGTCGCGACCGAAGTCGGCGGTATCACACAATCCATCGGTGCTTACACAGTATTCGTTGATGATAAAAAAGTTGTGTTCCTTGACACTCCGGGTCACGAAGCGTTTACCGAAATGCGTGCGCGCGGTGCAAAAGCAACTGATATTGCAATCCTTGTCGTTGCAGCAGACGACGGTATCATGCCTCAAACAATTGAAGCAATTAGTCACGCAAAAGCCGCTGAAATTCCGATTATCGTTGCTGTAAACAAAATTGACAAACCGGGGGCTAACCCTGATAAAATCTTACAACAGCTTACAGAACACGGGCTTGTACCGGAAGAATGGGGCGGCGACACTATTACTGTTAAAGTTTCAGCACTTCAAGGCACCGGTATCGACGAACTTCTTGAATACATTCTGCTTGTTGCGGATATGGAAGAACTCAAAGCTAACCCGAAAGCAGAAGCGTCAGGCGTTGTAATTGAAGCAAACTTAGACAAAGGTAAAGGCCCTGTTGCAACATTGTTGGTACAAAACGGAACATTAAGAGTTGGTAACTGTATCGTTGTAGGTACAGCATGCGGCCGTGTTCGTGCCCTGCTTTCAGACAGCGGCGAACGTATCCAAAAAGCAGAACCGTCAACCCCTGTCGAAATCTTAGGTTTGACAGAAGTTCCGCAAGCCGGCGACTACTTTGAAGTTGTTCAAAACGAAAAAGAAATGAAAGCGATTATCGACAAACGTAAAGAACGTGAACGCGATAAACGTATTGAAGCAACACTTCCTGCACACATCCGCCGTGAAGCCGTTGCAGGCGACGACGATATTCCGCAATTGAACTTAATCATCAAAGCGAACACACACGGTTCCGCTGAAGCCGTTTCACAGGCAATCGCACAGCTTGAATCTCAATTAATCAAAACCAAAATCATTCACGTCGGTGTCGGTGACATTTCTGAAGCCGACGTAATGCTGGCATCAGCTTCCGGTGCTCTAATTCTCGGCTTCACCGTAAAAGAAGATTCAAACGCTCTTGCGGCAGCAGAAAAAGAAGGCGTTACAATTAAAAAATACGATATCATTTATCAAATCCTCGAAGATATCGAAAAAACAATGCTTTCACTTCTTCAACCGGAAACCAAAGAGGTTCAACTCGGTAAAGCAGAAATCCGCCAAATCTTCACAATCGGCAAAACAACCAAAATTGCCGGCTGCTACGTTACTGAGGGTAAAATTATCAGAAGCAAAAACGCTGTTCTTATCCGTGACGGAAAAGAAATATTCACAGGGGTAATTGACCAGCTTAAACGTTTCAAGGATGATGTAAAAGAAGTTGCTCAAGGTTTTGAATGCGGTATTTCATTCGCTAAATTCAACGACCTTCAAATCGGTGACATCATTCAGGTTTCAACTACCGAAGAAATCGAGCGTACAAGTTTATAGTTTTATGAGGGGACAACAATGACTCTAAGAAATGAACGTGTAAGAAAAGAATTAATGCGTGATATCTCTGAAATTTTGCAGCGCGAAATCAGAGGTCTGGCAGGCGTTGTATCTATTGTAGACATCGAAGTAGCGCACGATAACTCTTTTGCAAAAGTTATATACAGCGTTTTGGGTTCTGAAGAACAAATCGAAAAAACAAAAGAAACTATCGAAAAAAGCACCCCTAAAATCCGCTATGAAGTCGGCAAACGCATTCGCCTCAGACTTACACCGGAACTTAGATTCGTCTACACGGATTCTTTTGAAAAGGGTTCGCGCGTAACAGATTTAATCAATAAAATTTCAAGAGGGGAACTGTAAGAATTGTTCGGGTTCATCAATATTAATAAACCCAAAGGAATGACATCACACGATGTTGTTGCAACATTACGCAGACTTACAAACATCCGCCAAATCGGCCACACCGGAACTCTTGACCCGTTTGCGGAAGGGGTTTTGCCTGTTTGTATAGGCAGGGCAACAAGACTTATCGAATTTCTTGAAGACGATAAAGCCTATCTTGCAACAGTTCAACTCGGCTCAAACACCGATACCTACGACATCGACGGACAGGTTACGGAAACCTTCGACAAAAAAGTTAAGCGCGAAGAAGTTGAAAGTGCACTTGAAAACTTCCGCGGTGAAATCGAACAAATGCCGCCGATTTATTCTGCAATAAAAGTCAACGGCAAAAAGCTTTACGAATACGCCCGCAAAGGTGAAGAAGTTGAAATCCAACCGCGCAGGGTGACAATCGAAAAACTGGATTTAATTGAATTTGACGAATCCGCACAGAGTGCCGTGCTTTCGGTTAAATGTTCCAAAGGCACATATATTCGCTCAATCGCTTACGACCTTGGAAAAATTTTAGGCACTGGCGCCCATTTAAGTGCGCTTGTAAGAACACAGGCAGGCAGATTCACTCTTGAAAACGCCATTCCTCTACAAAAACTCGTTTTTGGCGATGTAAAAAGCCATCTTATTAATCCGATTGACGTGCTTCCGTACGAAAAAATTGAAGTCAACGAATCCGACATCGCAAAGATTCAAAACGGCGTTGCCCTCAAAAACTACAAAGTTGAAAACGGGAAATTTGTACTTTTGACAAAAGAAAATAACATTTGCGCAATAGGTTTTAGCGAGGATAATGTTATTAGTCAAAAGAAAGTGTTTTTATGAAAAAGTTTTTAACAATATTATTGATTTTCTGTGCACAATCAGTTTGGGCTGAGAACCTTTGTCCGACCACCTACGAATTAACATCAGGCTGGGCAAGATTTGCAAGCCGCGCATCAGGAAGCAATTTCATACACACAAAAATCCTTGAAAAATATCTTGAAACCCAGATTGCTAAAAAAATCACAGGGGATTTCGATATAAAAATTGACTCGTTCAGCACCGCAGATTTAAAAGAGGGGAAATTTAAAGGCGTTAAAGCTACCGGTGAGAACATTGAAATTGACAAAATTTCTGTATCAAAAGCAACTATCAATTCAATTTGCACATTTAACCAGATAGAAAAAACCGAAGATTCACACTACCGGTTCGTAACTGACTTTCCCGCCAACCTCACACTCGAACTATCTTCTGCAGACCTGAATAGAATCACAACCACGACAGATTACAAAAAAATGCTGCGGGATATAAACGAAAGTCTGATGGGATTTTTAAAAATTGACGACATAAAATTCGACATAAAAAACAACAAAATCCGCTACGATTTAACCTTCAGTACGCCTTTTTCACCCAAAAAGCAATCCGTTAGCGTAACGACCGGCATAAACTTTCAAAACAACGACGTAACAGTCGATACTCTTGAATCCAGCGGCAAATCATCAATTTTAAAAGCCTTAACAATGAGCGGCGCGTTAAATTATGTTAACCCTCTTGATTTTTCTGTTAAAATCTTAGAGAATAGTAGAATAAACGCAGACGTAAAAGACGTTTATATAAACGAGGATAAAGTTATCCTCAAAGCGTTTATAAACATCGGGAAGTGAGGACTTTATGAACCAGAAAAGTTTGAATATCACCTTAATTATTCTAACAATATTAATCGGAACGGCATTCGTATTTTCCGTAAAAAGCATGCGTCCAGCCCCGCTTCCGCCGGATGTAATCGACCCGTCACATGAAGAAACGCCGCCGGATGAAAATCAGGAAGGACAGTTTGTAAACGTATTTTTTATCGGCCAGAACAAAAACGGTGAAGAAGTTTATAAAGCAGTAAAACGTAAATATGACCCTACTGTTGACGGAACGCCCGTAAAATTTGCGGTAACAGCGCTTATTGACGGGCCAAAACCTGAAGAAGTAAAACTCGGGGTGTATTCTGAAATCCCTGTTGGCACAAGATTACTAAACGTCATCGACGCTTCTGACGGGGTCTACATAAACCTTTCTAAACACTTTGAAACCGGAGGCGGCACTGACAGCATTTATAAAAGAATATTCCAGCTTATAAAAACAACAAAATACAATACAAATAAGCCTGTTTACCTGTTAATTGACAACGAAAAAGTCGAAGTACTCGGCGGTGACGGGATTATGATTACACAGCCATTAACAGAAAATTCACTCGGTGGTTAAGGATTTATGAGCGACGTGCAAGAAAAAGATTTAGACTACTATTTGAACCTTAATTGGACTCTAATAGAGGGCACAGATTTGGATTTCGAGGGGAAACTCTATCATTATATAGAAATTGAAGAGATTCCGAGTTTTACATTTTGCGCCCCAACAATAGAAAAAGCACGCGAAAACTATAAAAAACAGCTCCGCGTGACTTTACAGGTTATGCTTGAATACGGGGACGAAATCCCGATTCCGCACAATAATTGACAAGATGTGCAAAACCGCCTCGAAAGGCGGTTTTGCATTTGCAGCCTATTAATATTATTATAGAATTTAAAGCCTAAAATTGTTTTAGGAAACGCTCGTCGTTATTGAAGAACAAGCGTATATCGTCGATTGCGTATTTCAACATCGCAAGACGTTCAACCCCCATACCGAACGCGAAGCCTGAATATACATCCGGATCGATTCCAACGCCACGTAATACATTCGGGTCTACCATGCCGGCGCCAAGAATCTCAAGCCAGCCGGTTCCTGAACAAATACGACAGCCTTTACCCTGACACATTATACATTGAACATCAATTTCCGCTGAAGGTTCCGTGAACGGGAAGAAGCTGTTTCTGAAACGGGTTGGTCTGCTTTCGCCAAAATAAAGTCTGATAAATTCGTTCAAAACACCTTTCAAATCTCCAAAAGTAATGTCTTTATCAACATAAAGACCTTCAATCTGGTGGAAGAAATTATTTTTACGAGCGTTAATATTTTCGTTTCTGTAAACTCTGCCCGGTGCAATAACACGGATTGGCGGGTTTTGGACCTCCATAGCGTGAATTTGAGCGCCGGATGTCTGGCTTCTAAGTACAACATTTTTAGCAAGTGTTGTGTAGAAAGTATCCTGAACGTCACGTGCAGGATGGTCTTTCGGCACATTCAACATGTCAAAGTTGTAGTATTCGGTTTCAACTTCCGGTGACAATTCCGCCGGAATAACAGAGAAGCCAAGAGTCTGGAATATCGCTGAAATCTCGTTAATCGTTGATGTAATCGGGTGAATACGACCCTGTGGAACATATTTACCGGTTAACGTTACGTCGATTCTTTCCTTTGCAAGTTTTTCATCCAGTTCTTTTTTGTAGAACAATTCGTGCTTTGCGCGCAAACCTTCTTCAAGTTTTTGAGAAATCTGGTTAGCAAGCGAACCTACAACCTTTTTGTCCTCGTCTGAAAGATCTTTTAGCCCTTTTTTAATCTCGTTTAATTGTCCTTTACGGCTCAGGTATGTGTCGCGAATTTGCGCAACATCGTTGATTGAAGCGGCTTTTTCAAGTTCCGCAACAGCACTTTCATATATTTTTTCTAATTGTTCTTTCATTTTATACCTCGATTAATAATTTATTATATCATTAAACTTTTTTTCATAAGCAATTGTCGTCGGCGACCCGTGACCGGGATAAACTTTTATATTATCATCAAGTGCAAAAAGCACATCCACAACGCTGTGACGAATTTGCGAAAAGCTTCCCGCAGGCAAATCCGTTCTTCCGATTGTGCCCTGAAAAAGTGTATCACCGGAAAACAAATCATCACCTATCAAATAACATACACCGCCCGGAGTGTGCCCCGGAGTTTCAATAACTTTAATTTCGTTCTCACCAAGAGTTAAAACCGCCGGCAATGTTCCGTCAATTACAGGGTTTTCAACGCCAGCCGTCGGCAAACCGAACATCGTCATAACCTCGCGGGTATGCAAAACTTGTTCTTTATCGCTCTCGTGAACATAAACTTTTGCATTAAGCGCCTCTTTCATCCTGTTTATGCCTAAAACGTGATCAAAGTGTCCGTGAGTCAGAAGAATATATTTCACGGTAAGGTCATTTTCACTCACATAATTAACGATTTCCGGCACATAGTCAGAGCAATCGATAAGAATTGCCTCTTTTGACGCCTCATCGATAACCAGATAATTATTTGCCTGAACCGGCCCTGCAACGTACGTTTTAATAAGCAAGACTACGCCCCCTTAACCAGTTCAAAAATATCTTTGCATTGTTTAAACAATGCTTCCGCGTCTTTAAGCGCAACCATATTCGGCCCGTCACAAAGCGCTTTGTCAGGGTCAGGATGGACTTCAAAGAATAACACATTTGCGCCGACAGCCATGGCGGCTTTAGCCAGTACCGGAACGAATCTTCTGTCCCCGCCGGAACTTAAACCGTTTGCCCCCGGAAGCTGGACGCTGTGTGTAGCGTCAAAAACAACAGGATAACCGAATGATTGCATAATCGGGATTCCGCGAAAATCTACAACAAGGTTGTTGTAACCAAAACTTGTACCGCGGTCTGTCACAAGAATATTATTATTACCTGCATCTTCAACTTTTTTAATTAAAGGCTTCATTTGTTCCGGCGCGAGGAATTGACCCTTTTTAATATTAACGATTTTGCCTGTTTTAGCGGCAGCAACCAGTAAATCCGTCTGGCGGCAAAGAAACGCCGGAATCTGCAAAATATCAGCGACTTTAGCGGTGGGTTCTGCCTGCTCAGGCGTATGGATATCTGTTACAATCGGCAGATTAAATTTTTCTTTAATTTCCGCAAGGGTTTTCAAGCCATCTTCCATCCCCGGCCCTCTGTAAGATGTAATTGAGGAACGATTTGCTTTATCAAAAGATGATTTAAAAACATAGTTAATGTCAAGCTTCTGACAAATTTCTTTTAAGCCTGCAGCGACTTCTTCTGCCATAGGCTTAGATTCTAACGCACACGGACCGGCTAAGATAGTAAGCTTATCCCCGCCGATTTCAAAATTTCCAAGTTTAATTCTCTTCATATCCATAGGCTAATTGTAATTGAAAAACAAAATTTGTGCAACGAATATTAACGAACTATTTCCGCGCTTCATCTAAAATACAATAATTCCGCTTAACATCCCAAACTCCATGAAAATCGGTTTCACAGTCCTGAGGAGTCCTAATGCAATACCCTTGATCTACTGTTTCACATTGATGTCGTGTATAATCCCAACACCCACCTCTATCAAGACAGAAATCAATCTCAAAAAAATCAGAATTATCAAGAGATTGCCACACACTACAACAACAAGACACAAAAAGGAAGATTATAAAAATCAAAATAACAAAAAACTTCATATTGAAATTATATCACAAATTATTTCTTTTTATACCGTTCGGGAAAACCATTAGGAATCCTATGTTTTAATAAATCATATGCGTCAATTAATGGATGCCAATGGCCCAAATCCCTTCCTTCACGATTAGCTTCTTGATCTTCTTCAATATCTTTCAAACTGGCTTCAATAGATAAATGTTTTTCTTTTATATTTCTAAAACTATCAGTAAACTCCCTCAAATCACTTAACGCCTGAGCCAAAATTTCACCTAGAATGCCACTTTGAGCCGCCTCGCAATTTGCTTTCGCATGAAAATATTTATCTGCATACTTCGTAGCAGCATCTTTCATCTCTATGAAATTTGTAACAAAATTACTAATAGTTTGCATTAATGTAATATACGGCTGTTCCAAGCTTATCAAATCATTTATTAAAGCCCGAGCATATTCAGAATTTAATATTGAATACTCATTTGCCGTATTTTGAATTTGTGCAATAGAATCCTCTATTTCCGCTGATAAATTTTCACCTTCCTTTATAGCACTATCAAGATTTTCTAATATACCCCAACAATCACATGGTTCATCATTTTTCTTATCATCAGGTAATCGCTCAGCTTGACACTTACAATTTGGATGAAGCCTAGCAGGAATGTCCTCTTGAGTCTCAAAAACTTCTCCATCTAAAGCTTGACATTTATCACAGGCTCCATCTTCTGTATGCCAAACATATCTGGTACTTATACCACCTTTTAACAAAATCGCCCCGTCAGGGCTTTGAGAAATATTCATAAAATTTTCAGCCTCACGTTTTGCTTCATCAGCTAAACCTGCACGATTAAATTCATTATAGCGATACAATGAATGTTCAAGCTGACCTAACTTTTCATATAGCTTATAATTCTCATCATAATTTCCGTTCAATAAATTTTCAGCGACTGACAACTTTAATTGCGTCAATGATTCTAGTGAATCCAAATCTTGTTTGTTTTGTTGTATTGACCGCGCGGCATTTTTTATAATATCTAACATTTAAAACTCCTTTTTCTCTATTCTAGCGTTTTTGCAAATCCTCGCAAGCCGGCAATTTCGTGTAGGCAAAATCATGGACAAAAGCCTTGCAAGTGGGGCGTTTTTCTGATATAATCTACACACAAGGGGAGAGAAAAAGAAATGTTACAAGAAGCCACCAAAGCAATTAATTCTGCGTTCAATAACAGTTTTATAAAAAAATTAAGTCAGTATCTTCACGACTGCGTGCGCGAAGAAGTTAAAAGTTCAACCTTCCGAAACCTCAAAGGTGACAAGGATAATAAATGGATTTTTCTTAAAGGCGAAGAACAACTTTTTACCAAATTTCAGGAATACATCCCGCTTGACGGCGCTGACCCCAAGCTTACAGAACTTATGCTTCAATCTGAACACGGTTCTCGCGATAAATACCTGATTTACGGTTACTTATTTTTGGTCGGTAAAAACTCCAAATCAAAAAAAGCTAACGAATTCTTAACCCCGCTTCTTTATATGCCTTGCCGCCTAGAACGCAACGGCGTTAATATTAATTGTTTTCCGATGGACGAAGTTCTATCCCTGAACACCGGCGCACTCGCCGCTCTCATGCGCAAAAACGACGACGAGGATGAAGTCGATATCCTTTTAGAAGGGATTTTAAACGAGGTTCCCGACCTTCCTATTACGCAGGAAAAACTCGATATTTTCCTAACAACCCTCAAATCCCTCATTCCCGAAATAGAAATAACTTCTAACGTCAATGATTATGTAGAAGAAGATAACATAACAAAATCCGCAAAAGAATTTTACACTGAAGAAAAAATCACTGCCGACAATGTCGATGATGTTGTCGAAGAGGAAGAAAATAATCAAAAAGCTTCCGTTAAACTTGAAAAGGTTTCCATAACCTATCAGAGCGCGATAATTTTAACCAAACGTCCGTCTGTCACAGCAGGCGTTCTACACGAACTGACCCAAATCGCTGAAAAGCCGAGCGGGATTTACCGCGAAACAGCTCTGAGCATTATCAACGAAGAATACGCGCAGTCAAAAGAAAAATCAGTGCCGCTTCAAGACATAAAAAACATTACTGATTTTTACCCTGTAACGCCATTATCGTTGAGTGATTCACAGGAACAAGTTATTAAAAACATCGACAACAGCAAGTTCGTTGCGGTTCAAGGTCCTCCGGGAACCGGCAAATCCCAAACCATTGTCAACCTTGTTTCACACCTTGTTGCAAACGGCAAAACCGTACTTGTGGCCTCCCGTATGGACAAAGCCGTTGACGTCGTTGCTGACCGGCTTAACAGCCTTGGCGCAAAATACATGGCGCTTCGCGCAGGACGGCAGAATTATCAACGAATGTTGAGTGATGAGTTAAACAACTTGCTTTCAGACGAATCTATCCTTGACGAAGACCTTGAGGACAGTATCTTTGCAACCGTCGACGATATGAAAGACCACCTTGATTACATCAAAGAAATCGAGGGCAAGTGCGAAAAAATTATCAAGTTAGAGCGCGAATGGCACGACCAGAACTTAATTGTTGAAGAACAAGAAGAAATCGTCGGCAAAATGCAGTTTATAAAAACTTCGCTTAAAAAACTCGACATTGAAACCCTAAAACTTATCTCCAAAACATTAGAGAAAAACCTTGAAAAAATGGGCATAATCGCTAAAATCCTGAACTTTTTCAGCGAACTTAAACTCAAAAAAACGTTAAAGATGAAAAATTTCGATGTCAGCCTTGAAAACCTTTCACGCCTGAATGAAGAACTGGATTTCGAAACATTATTGTTCCAGTTACGCAAAATTGAAGCGGAAATTCAAAAGACCGGCAACCTTCACCAGTTGACCGCACACATTAAAAAGAAAAAAGCAGAACAAAAAACGCTTGCGATAAACATTTTGAAAAACACGCGCCGTGAATCCTTAAAATCGCTTCTTTATGATGAGAACAAAAAACGCCGGCTGAAAATTCACGCAAAAGCGCTCACCGCAAACAGAAAACGTATTCAAGACACAATTCTTGCGGAAGAAGACTTCCGGCCGCTGCTAGACGCGTTCCCTTGCTGGTGCGTTACGACTTATTCGGTTTCGGATTCCCTGCCGCTAAAACCGGGGATGTTTGACGTTGCAATCATTGATGAAGCTTCACAATGCGACATTGCAAGCTGTTTCCCGATACTTTTCCGTGCAAAACGCGCTGTAATAGTTGGCGATGACAAACAGCTTCCACACCTTTCGTTCCTCGAAAAAGCAAAAGAACAATCGTTCCTAAGCCAGTACGGAATCCCTGAAAAATACCAGCTTATCTGGCGTTTCAGAACAAATTCCATGTTCGACCTTGCAGACTACTACTCAATGAACTCAGTAATGCTCGACGAACACTTCCGCTGCCTGCCGCCGATTATTGATTTTTCCAACCGCGAATTTTACAACAGCAAAATCCGCATAATGCGCAAAGATTTTGATAAAACACCGGTTCTTGAACTTGTTGAAGTGCCGGACGGCAAAGTTGATTTTGACGCAACACGCAACCTGCCCGAAGTCGAAGCCGTCGTAAAACGGCTTTACGACATAGTTGTAGAGGACGAACGCAACAACCCTGAAAAACCGGTTACTATCGGTTTAATTTCACCGTTCCGCGCACAGGTTGAAGCTTTGAAAGTCGCGGTTTCCAAGGTGCTTTCCGACCACATGATTGCCAAACACCGGATTGAAATCGGTACCGCGCACACATTTCAGGGTGATGAACGCGATATAATGCTTATTTCATGGGCATTTGCAGACAACAGCTTCACACAAAGTATAACCTTCCTGCAAAAATCAAACCTCTTTAACGTCGCGATTACGCGGGGTAAAAATAAGGTTATTAACTTTGTTTCGCGCGATCCTGCCGGACTTCCTGACGGTCATTTCAGACATTATATTTCGTTTATGAAACAATATCAGGACAAACTCAAACTATCAGCTTCTGACGATTTTGACGAAAACATTTACAAAAACGCACTTGAAAAAGAAATCGCCTCAGAAATCCGTAAACTTGACCATAACGTACAGGCCGGAGTCGAAATCGCAAGTTTGAGTGCGGATTTGGTTGTAGATAATAAATTAATTATTGAAATCGACGGAGTTGAGGACAACGTAAAATCCCGTATGACAAACATGAAAAAACAGGCGATTCTGGAACGCTGCGGTTTTACGGTAAAACGCATAACTTACCGCGAATGGCAGTATTCAAAAGACGCTTGTATCGACAGAGTTTTAAAGGACTTATAAAAGAAGGGCGGCTTGCACGCAAGCCGCCTTTTTGTATAGATAAAAAAAGATTTATTCCATTATGCAGAAAGACTTAATTTTTCTTGTTCGGTTTTTTGTTTATCCATGTAAAAATTTCCGCCGATTGCGGCCGCTACTACGCCAACACCTGCGGCAATCCAGCCCCATTTGCCTTTACCGGCTTTTTTCGCTGCGTTTGCGGCTGATTCAGCGACGGTTTCTGCCGTAGTTTCTGCGGCTTTAGCAACAGTGCGTTCAACTTTTGTCGTGCCAGTTTCTGCCGTAGTTTCTGCGGCTTTAGCAACAGTGCGTTCAACTTTTGTCGTGACAGTTTCTGCCTGAGCTGGTGTTATCTCAGGCACCCTACCATTTTCAAGAAATACTTTCATGGACTCTTCGGCACTTTTCCACGGGGCGTCGGCGATTATTTCGTGATTGTTAATCGCTTGATAAAGTTTACGGCCTTCGGTTTTCATTTTTCCGTTTGCCGTCATCCAGCGCGCTTCGCGCGCAGGTTTTGAATTATTGATACGCGTACGTTTATGTTCTGCATGTGATGCGGTTTCGGCAGATTTTTTAGCGGCTTTTTTCTTCTTTGAACTCAGGTAATCCGCATTTGCCTCTTTTTTAGCGGCATTATTTGAAACCACTTCATTTTCAGCTTTTAAGCGCGCAACTTCTTTTTCATATTCGGCAGGATTATTCCTTCTTAAAACGTCTAAATATGCATCTGTAGCAAAGGCTGTTTTAGCGTCTGTCATATTCTTTTGATGCCATCTTTTACGTGCGCCGTCGCCCATACCGAGAATTTGTTCATAGTGGTTAACTGCAGCGTTAGCGTTAAACCTCTTTGCCGCTTTTTGAACCGGCGCGGTTGTAACCGGAGTAAGATTTGCCCTTGCCTGCTCTGCTGTATAAATTTCACGAACAGTTGGCGCTACTTGCGCCAAACCTTTTGCGCTAACCTTTTCACCTGCTTTTCTCAAATCCTGTAAATGTTCACGAACGGCAAGCAGAACTTCCATTTCGGTAGCTTTTGGATTTTGTCTGATATAATTACTTGCGAACGCACCCGCTGTTGATAAAACATCTATTCTTGCACACATATCTTTTCTCCTTTCATATGTTTAATGCCTTCTTATCTACATGAAAACATAGTGAAAAGATTTTTTGCACACTGCCCCGCCCATCCTATCCTATCCTATCAGGGATTATGACAGGGTTTCAGGCACTTTACAACTCATATTTACAAAAGTTTACATAGTCTAATTACATAGTAAACTTATACGCTTGTAGAAAGTGATGGTGCAATTGCGATAAAATGACGCACCAAATCCGCATCCCAATGTTTACCGGCACCGTCTTTTAAAATTGCGCAGGCTTTTTCAAGCGGCATTCCCTTACGATATGGTCTGTCACTGACTAATGCGTGATACGCGTCCGCTACGGATATAATCCTTGCCTCTAACGGGATTTCATTACCTTTTAACCCCATCGGGTAACCGGTTCCGTCGATTTTTTCGTGGTGATATTTTACCATCGGAATCAAATCTCTAAGCCCCGGATTAGGCGCAAGAACCTTTTCTGCACCAATCGTCGGGTGCTGTTTCATAATTTCCCACTCTTCATCAGAAAGTTTATCGGTTTTTCTCAAAACATTCTCCGGAATACCGATTTTGCCCACATCGTGAAGCTGTGCACCAAGTGCAATTCGTTGAACTTCGTCTTCCGGAAGATTAATTGCACGCGCAAGCGCCTCTGAATAACGTGAAACAGAAGTTGAGTGACCTTTTGTATAAGGGTCTTTCGCATCAATCGCACCTGTCAGAGATGTAACCATTTCAATAAGGTGGTTCTGGGATTTAACTTCAGATGTATTGAACTTTTGAACAAGTTCGTCTTCGTAATTAATACCCAGTTGAGAATGGCGTTTTGATAAAACCTGTGCAAAAGAGTTCAGCGCCTCATCATCCCAGAAATTGAAGTCAGAAGAACTGATAATCGCTGACATACCTTCTTTATAACCCTTTGCCTGTGAAATAATCATAGCTTGTTCCGCCAGAATCAAAAGTTTTTCCTGATTTTCAGAGCATTCAGGATAGCTTGAAACCCCGACAGAAACCTTAACCGGCCCTACGTCGTCTATAAAACAACATGACAGACAATATGTAATGTACTCAGCCAGATATTTAGCGTCTGCAGTGTTGGTATTAGGCAGAATCAACGCGATTTCGTCACCGCCGTAGCGGCCTGCAATGTCAGAATTTCTTGCGCTCTGTTTAATTTTTTCTGCAAGAAGTTTGATTACCTCATCACCTTTCGCGTGGCCAAGTTCACGGTTAATTTTGGAAATATTATTAACGTCAAACATAATAATCGAAAGCGGAGTTTTGGTAGTTTTCGCCTTTTCAAGTTCTGCTGAAAGAATTTCCTGAAATCCGCGGTGTGTGTACAAACCTGTCAAAGTGTCCGTATTTGCGTATTTATTCGCCTGTTCCAGCAATTCAAAATTATGGATAAACAGGCCGCAATAATTTGCAATAAAACTTACCAGATCCAGATTTTGTTTCAAATCGTTTCTGCCAAGAAGCATTATGCCAAGACACTTATCAATAGACATCAGCGGCAAAATTACTGTTTCTGAATTTTTCAGATACGGGATATTTAAAAATTTATTGTCCTTCAAAATAATAGGTTTTCCGGTCACAAAACATTCCATAATAGGATTTTCCGCGTCAGATTGGAAAATCTTTGACGCATAAGTGCCGCCAACCTTTGAATATAATTTGAAATCAATGCATTTCGAGGTTTCGTGGAAAAGCCCGAAACCGGTATAAATACAGTTTAATTTATCTCCGAGTGCATTATGAATCGCAACAAATAGCTCTGAAACATCCGTTCTGTTTTTAAGCGCCTGACAAACAGCATTCGCTATTTCATTGCCGTGTACAACGTTATTAGCCTGAATAGGATTGTTCGCATAGCCGCTATAAAGTCTGTTATGTGACTTATTAGCATTAAAATTATTGATTGTAGCGACAAGATTAGAAGCATCTTTCGACGCAGGTTTTTCAACCTTAACTGCCGCATTTTTCGCTGAAGACTTGACGGACGGAGCCTTACCGATTCCGGAAATCGGGTTCGTGGCCTGCTTTTCAACAGTTTTTTTAGTCTTATTCAGTTTTTGTGCTTCCACAATTTCTTTAGTCAAATTTCCACCTGCCACACTTTACCTTCTAAAACCGCTCAAGGATTTTTCTTGCTAATTTCTTACAAGAATTTAACATTCCTTAAAACTATTGTATAAAAATAATCACACAATTCAATACTCTATATGAATGGAACAATCCTAATTCATCTAACACTTTTACTCACTACATTTGTAGTATAAAACTTTTTTTACACCGCCGCAACCCTAAACTAACACAAATTTAACATAACTTAATTAAAGACAGACTCGTGTTTGTGGTATAAATATATATGAACATGTAGAAATATGGAGAGATTTTTATGTTACAAGAATTTATTTCAAGTCACGGAATGGTTATCTCCGGATTGATTTTGATTATCGCGTACGTTTTCATCGCGTCTGAAAAAATCCAAAAATCCGTTGTTGCACTTGTGGGTGCGTCCTTGACTTTATTACTAGGACTTTTGCCTTTCCACGGTCATTTTGACAGCGGCTTAGGCGAATATGTCCACGGTGTCTTCGATTATATCGAGTTTGAAGTTATTTTCCTTCTTATCGGTATGATGATACTCGTACACATCGCAAGCAGAAGCGGTGTCTTCAAATGGATGGCATTAGAGCTTTTGAAAATGACTAAAGGACACCCGAAACTCGTTTTATTCACACTCGCGGCATTCACTGCTGTGGCGTCTGCGTTTTTGGATAACGTTACAACCGTTGTTTTAATGATGCCAATCACATTCGTTATTGCAAAAGAATTCGATATCGACCCTATCCCGTTCTTAATCACAGAAGTTTTAGCGTCAAACATCGGCGGCACAGCAACCTTAATCGGTGACCCGCCAAACATTATTATCGGCGCTAAAGCAGGTTTAAGCTTTATGGACTTTATCGTTGAACTTGCACCTATTATTACAGTAATTTTTATAGTATGTATTTCTGTTTTGACATTTATGTTCAGAAAACAACTCAAAGCAACCCCTAAAAAAATGGAACACGTTGCAAACATCGACAACTCAAAAACAATCACAGACAAATGGCTTATGATTCGCTCAGTTGTAACTTTGTTACTCGTAATCCTTGGCTTCGTAACACACGATTTGACCGGAATCCCTGCGTATGTATTCGCAGTCGCAGGCGCGTCATTCCTGTTGTTATTTGAAAAACCAAAAGAAATTTATCAAGACGTTGAATGGCTGACAATTTTCTTCTTCATCGGCTTATTCATTATTATCGGCGGATTTGAAGCAAACGGCGGAATCAGCTTCCTCGCTAACAAATTAATCGAAGTTACACAGGGCAGTCTTAACGTTGCGACAATGCTAATCCTCTGGGGTTCAGGAATACTTTCCGGCATAATCGACAACATCCCTTATACAGCAACAATGGCACCGTTGATTTCAGAACTCATCAACCCTGCTAACCCAGGCGCTTTGATTTATGAAGGCGGCCATTCGCCACTATGGTGGGCGTTGTCACTGGGTGCGTGCCTCGGCGGAAACCTTACGATTATCGGCGCGGCTGCAAACGTAATCGTTTCAGAAACTGCGACCTCAAAAGGCCACCCGATTTCATTTATGAGATTTATGAAATACGGCGCGCTCGTAACATTCATATCATTGACGCTATCTTCAATATATTTATTTGTAAGATATTTACACTAATCAAAATACAATGAAAAAAGGCGGCTAGTAGAGCCGCCTTTTTTTGTTGCCCAGATACGAAATTTCGTTGCGACTTTCGATTTTACACGATACCCTACAGACAAAATCATGTCCAAATTATAATATTGCATTTCACGTGAAACATTTCTGTTGCCTTCTTTCTGAACTGTTCGGAAATTCCGAACAGTTGAAATTTCTTCTAATTCACCCTCTTCATAGATGTGTGAAATATGTTCACTAATATTGGCTTTACTTGAATCAAACAATTTAACTATTGCATCCTGCGTCAGCCAGATTGTTTCATCATGCATTTTTACGCTCACTTGCGTTTGGCCATCTTCTGCCTGATAAATTATTAATTGTCCTTTATCATCCATTGCGTAACCCCTGTTTCCATACTCTATCACAAAATCAAAAATATATAAATTTTACCCCCAAAGTCGAACTGCCCATCCGAATAGTAAGTTTCGGCAATGTTAAACCTCTGCATGACGATACATAATCTAGTATCGGTTTTTTAAGACTTGAACTTTTACGAAATGAACAAAAGTTCAAACTTACACAAGGAGGTAAAAATGACTATTAAAAAACTTACTGTGGCAGCCGCAATTGCCGTTGGAATAGTAACGGGTTCCTTGAATCAAGCAATGGCTACCTGCCCATGCACACAGAGCGCTCAACCGATTGCGCCATGTGCAGAACCTTTACCGGTTGTAACCGGCGGCGCTTGTCCGTGCAATGAAGTTCCCAGAACTAATTGCAACAAGTGTCAAAAAACATTTGATGAATGCAACTGCAAGGAAGAACCAGCACCTTGCGCTAAACCATGTGAGGATCCTTGCCATCCAAAAAAGCACGACAAGGATTGTGGATGTGGTGGAGACGCTGATTTAAGCTGCACTCCGACTGCAGGCCCTGCCTGCGCCGCTTGCGCTCAAACCGGCAAACCATCTAGACAAGATATGAAACAAGTCTACGGATACCCCAACGCTGTTTACGGAGCAAACAACTATGTGGGTCAACCGGCAAACTCAATCCTTTCTACAGAAACAGCATTAGGTAACAGTGCAGTTAATCGCCTTTCTTCAGGCATTAACGGCGTTACAGTTGCATCTGACGGACAAATCACAGGCGCTGCAACTCAAATTCCGTGCCTGAACGAAGCTCCCGACAGATATAACGGTATTCCTGTTCTTAGAAACGAAAGAACTATGGACGGCAAAAATTGCCCTATCGATTTGCAAACTTCAAACTCTATGGAGGCAATCAAAAAGAATTTCGTCCCTTTCGACATGAAAGCTGCATTCGCTGACATGGGTTTGAATAACATGACCGGTGCAGCTGCTAACCTCGGTTATGCAGGCGGATGCGCATTCCCGGATGTTCCAAACGGATACTGGGCTGCTTGCGACATCGACAAACTTGCTATGAACGACGTTGTTGTCGGCTACCCTGACGGTTTATTCAAGCCTAACAAAAACATTTCACGTGCAGAATTTGCAACTATGTTGGTAAAAGGTTTCAATCTTGACTGCGATATGCCAAGAACAACTATGTTCAAAGATGTTCCTACATCAAACTGGGCTAACCCTGCAATTGCCAAGGCTGTTGACGAAAACTTGATGAAAGGTTATCCGAACGGTACTTTCGAACCGAGCAAAAACGTAACACGTGCAGAAGCATTAACTACAATTGCTAAAGGTATGACTTGTGATATCGACCAATGCAAAGCAGATGAAATCTTAAGCAAATACGCGGATGGCGCTTCAGTTCCAAGCTGGGCAAGAATCCCTGTTGCTAAGTCTTTATCAAACGGCGCATTAAAGGATTCACCTAATCCTAACATGATTATGCCTAACAAAGACGCTTCACGTGCTGACGTTGCTTCTATGATGCAAACAGTTCGCGTAGCATTAGGTTACGACACAAACCCTAAAACCGCAAACAACATTTGCCCTGTCTGCCCGGACAAAAAGGCTTTTGTTGAAGAACAAGAAATCGTTAAAATCCCTACATTGAAGGTTAAGATGATCGACCAGATTACCGCAAAATCTTCACACGTAGGCCAGTACTTCAGAGCAAAAACTCTTGAAGACTTAACAATCAACGGTCAATCATTCCCTTGCGGTTCAGTTGTAACCGGTCAGGTTGTAGAAGTTATCCGACCATCAGGTTGTGATAAGGGTGCTATCAAATTGTCATTCACAAGCATTAAGAACGGCAAATGTACAGCGAACCTGCCAAAACAAATCCTGACTGCTCAAGTTAACAAGTCAAAACAGGTTAACCCTGTAGCAAGACTTGTAGAAGCACCATTCACGCTTGTCGGTTCAATGGTTGGTATTGTCGGCCGTACAGCAGGCGGTATCTTAACTAACGTAGGTAACGCTGCGGAAAATATCACAAATGACGCAGGTTATATGTTAGGTCACGGCTTCCAGGGTCAATTTGGCGCAGCAGCTAGAAACCTTGGTGACGGAATCTGGGAAACAGTTAAAGCACCTATCGACGTAACAAGAACAGCGTTATCAGGTACAATGGGCTTATTCCAAACCACCGGCGACGAAATTGCTTACCTTGTTGACCCGAGCGGATACAGAATTTCCGCAGTTAATCCAAGAGAACACGTTACTATTGCTTTCGGATGTACCGAGTAGGCATTTGAAAGTATAAGTTAAATAGTTCGTTGCCAAAGTCGGGCGAGGGTTTTCCCCCGCCTGACTTTTTATTATTCCAAATATCATTGACTTTGTGTCCTAAATATAGTACAATTCTTTTATGACTGAATATTCATTGACTAATTATATAGATGAAAACAATCAGGAACCGATTAAGATTTGGTTAAAATCTCTTGACGGAAGTTTTCGCAAAAGAGTATTACTAAGACTCGACAGGCTCAGAAGTGGCAATTTCGGGGATTACAAAAAACTGAACGATTATCTATACGAGTTAAGATTTGATTTCGGAGCAGGCTACCGTATTTATTATACGATTGAAAATAAAACAATAATTTTGTTAATAAACGGTGGTGACAAAAAATCTCAAGTAAAAGATATCAAACTTGCCAATAAAATAATTGCAAAATTGAAAGGAATATAATATGAAAAATATAAACGATTTCAATTTAGAAGAACTAATCGACAATGAATTAAAAACCGAAGAAGATATTAAAGAATGGTTGTCTTTAAATCTGGAAGAATATTTAAAAGATGGCGACTTAAACGCATTCGTCAAAGCGTTGGAACATGTTGTAAGAGCCAAAGACAGTATTTCAAACTTATCTAAAAAAACAGGCATTTCCAGAAGCAATCTTTATGCAATATTCAAAGGTGAAGTTACCCCGCAATTTAACACAATTCTTAAGGTCTTAAAAGAATTAGGATATACTTTAAAAGTAGCATGATACTTATGCGTTAAATATAATCCCCTGAATTGAGGAGTTATTGGCGCGTTTTGTTGCGTCAACCATGTGTTCGCCAGCCAGTTTCATTTCCAAAAACAAATCGTCTGCCTTTTGTTTATTTTCGATGCTGCCATTTGAATTAACAACATTCAACTGAGCATAATAAGCTTTTCTTGCATCCTGCCAGACGGAAGTTGTTTCAGCCTTTTTAGCGTCCAACTGTGCCTGACGCTCATCCATACCGGCCTTAACGGGATTAGTTGTCGTGCCGACAGCCGCTTTCAGGCAAATCAAAAGCATTTGCGCTTCATTTTCTGATAGCGTCATTATATTTATATTTGACAAATCCACATGCTGTTTTACTCGCGCAAGCTGCTGCGGGCTTAAATCTCTCAATATAGCTTGAATTTGTTGAACTGCTGTACTCATAATAATCCTCTCCTTTATATAAAGTTTATACAATTCTAAAAATTGCCTTTTTTAAAACAGGAGTTAAGTTTTGTAAATGTTGACATATATGTTAAAATCGTAAATAATAAAATTATCGAATATAATTGGGAGTTTTTATAAAATGAAAAAATTACAGGCATTTTCACTTGCAGAAGTTATGATTGCTATGGCCGTAATCGGACTTGTTGCCGCACTTGTAATGCCTAACAGAATCACAGGTGCTCAGACAAAAGCTAATAATATAATATTTAAATCAACCTTTAATCAGCTCCAACAAGGCTTGATAACCGCAGCAAATGTTAGAAAACACGAATTTGTGAAAGTTGGCGAAAATGCCTCAAATAAAACCAAAACCGTAGAACAATTATCCGCATATCTTAAAGACCATTTTAATATTTCTAACTCAAACCGGAATATCGCAAATGACGAACTTGAAGACGAGCGTTACGCAGTCTACACCCTCAAAAGCGGTGCACAACTAATTTTTACTGAAGACAACATTGAGACCATGAAGGCTCACGGCTGTTCCGAATCACATCCTTGCGTCTTTTACATCGACGTCAACGGTAATAAAGTTCCTAACCGCATAGTCACCTGCATAACCGGAACAACAAGCAACAATATTACCGAGCCCTGCACCGTTTCCGAGAACAACAGCGATGATATTTTCCCTGTTATAATCAAAAACATGCATATTTATCCGGCAACAAATGCAGTAAATTACGTATTGAGTAAATAACTTGCAACTTTGCCCATAATATGCTACTATTACTCTTGAGAAGAGTAAATATTTTGGTGAAAATATGGAAAAAGACATTAATAAGCAAATAGAAAATGCCATTATGGAAATGGCGAAAAACCCTAATGACGCACAAGGCTATCACAAACTTTCAGAACTTTATCTTGCACAACAGGATTACGATAAAGTTATGTCAGTCCTTGAAAGCCTGTTAAGTATTCATCCGGATGATGAAAGAGCTCTTATCGGAATGGGTACAATGTGGTTCTACGAAAAGGATTTCAGAAAATCTCTGCAATACTTTAACAAAGCACTTGAATTAAACCCTAAAAACTATTTGACTTATTTCAACATGGGTAACGTTTTTGCTGAATGGAAAAACTTCCAAAAGGCGCTCTTCTACTACAACCGCGCAATTGATTTAAACTCTGAAAACCCTGAAATCTACAACGCAATCGCACTTTTGTATCAAGACTTCGAAGAATATATCGAATCAAAAGCCTACTACGAAAAAGCGCTTTCACTTGATCCGACTAACCTTACAGCCCTGATTGATATGGGTAACGTTTGCTTCAAACTTTACGACTATCAAACAGCTTTAGAACTTTACAAAAAAGTTTTTGCGCTCAACGCTGACAACAAAATCGTTGCTATTTGCGTTGCGAATACTTTAACCCTGATGAAAGACCGCGAAGAAGCTTATGCGTGGTACGAAAAAGCACTTAAAATGGAAGGCGATAACCACAAAGCATACATCTGTTACGCAATAGCCCTTTCAGAGTTTGAAGAATACGATGTTGCTGTCGGAATGTACCGGAAAGCTATCGACCTTGCACCGCAAGAAACTAATGCTTACGTACTTCTTGCAAACCTATATACAAACTTTAACCACCTTGATGAAGCTATGGCATTATACAAAAAGGTTCTGTCAATCAAGCCGAATGACGCAGAAACCTATATGTTACTCGGTAACGCGCACTATCTTAAGGATGAAATCGAATTAGCACTGGGTGCTTACAAATCTGCGATTACGATTGCACCCGAAAACGACGAATATAAACTGGTTTATGTCCAAACACTGGATGAATATGTTGACAGAAAAAATAAGGGAGATGCCGCGTGAAATCCGGTGAACGAACACCCTATTTAATCGAACGACTCGTGGTTTCACTGAGTTATCTTACAATGGGATTTATTGGCTTTATCTGGCTTGTTTTAGGAGCCTTCACGAAATCTCAAACCTCTGATTTTGTAAGATACCACATATTCCAGTCAATATTTATTTCGATATCGCTATTTATTCTAAACCTGCTTCTTGGAATAATCAACGATGTTCTGACGGTAATACCGTTCATAAAAGTACTAGTACAAAATATATATTACCTGCTTAACGCACCAATTTTCCTAAATTACTCACTCATTCAGACGGTTCTGTACCTGTTTATTGCGTATTTGATGATAACCTCGGCGCTTGGAATATACACATACGTACCGTTTGTTTCAGATATAATTTCTCAAAATGTCGGCCGCGGCGGCAGGTAAAAAGGTCAAAGGAGTATAAAATATGATAAAAGTAGCAGTATGCGGCGCTCTGGGCAAAATGGGCAAAGAAGTCGTCGAAGCGGTTTCTGGCGCTCAGGATATGGAACTTACCGCGCAAATAGACATTATGGGTGCTAACACATATAAAAGTATTGAAGAAGCACGTAAACACGTTGAATTCGACGTTGTAATCGACTTTACACAGCCAAAATCCATCTACGAAAACGCAAAATTCTGTCTAAATAACGGAATAAAAATCGTTATCGGCACAACCGGCCTAAAAGATGAAGAGATAGCAGAACTTCGTACGCTGAGCGGGGCTAAAAACACCGGCTGCCTAATCGCACCAAACTTTTCAACCGGCGCAGTTTTGATGATGATGTTCGCGAAACAGGCGGCAAAATACTTTGATAACGCAGAAATCATTGAACTTCACCACAATCAGAAAAAAGACGCACCTTCCGGCACTGCGATTAAAACGGCGCAATTAATGGCGGAAGAAAAAGCAAGTTTTATGTGCGGAAACTGCGCGGAAGTTGAAACGATTTCAGGCGCACGCGGCGGAACCTCATACTCAGACATAAAAATCCATTCAGTGCGCATGCCGGGCTACATCGCGTCGCAGGAAGTAATCTTCGGCTCAAGCGGCCAAATCCTAAAAATCCGCCACGACTCAATGGATAGAAAATGCTATATGCAGGGGATTCTACTGGCAACACGCCATGTAGTTGAGAAAAACGACTTCACATACGGCTTAGAAAACATATTATAAAAAAGGGGCTTTAAAAAGCCCCTTTTTATTGTTCATTTTCAAAATGTTCGCCGTTTTCTTTCATCATTTTTGCGAAATCAGACGGTTTAATACTTTGAACAAACTGTTTAAACTCCTGCGCTTCTTCTTCATCTTTGGCCGAATCCGTAGAAACAGAGCCGTTGGAAAGCACATTGGCCGTGACAAAAATCGGCGCATCAACACGTATTGCAACAGCAATAGCGTCAGACGGGCGCGAATCAATCTCAATTACCTCATCACCTTTTTTGAGAAAAAGCGTAGCATAATAAGTTTCTTGCTCGACATCATTAATCTCAATGCGATCGAGTTCAAACCCCGTTTTTTTAATAATATCGGGGATTAAATCATGCGTCATCGGACGTACGACATTAAGATTTTCGATTTTTCTAATAATAGCACTGGCTTCAGCCGATCCAATCCAAATAGGCAGCGCGCGGCGATTTTCTTTGTCGTGGAGCACAACAATTGGTGATCCTGTGCGTGTATCAAGGGCGATGCCCATAACTTTCATTTCAATCATATAAATAACCTCTGTTTAGATTATAACATAAATATGGTTTGCAAAAAAGTTTTTTTGTGTTATTATAAAAACAGCATTGAGGAGACGTGGCCGAGTAGGCTGAAGGCGGCACCCTGCTAAGGTGTTATATGGAGCAATCTGTATCGTGGGTTCGAATCCCACCGTCTCCGTTTTTAAGTCCACAAACTGAGAATCAGTGCAGATACAAAATTGAAAAACCGCCCACTGTGGGCGGTTTTTGCATGTGATTTTTTAAAGAGAATTTTTAATGTACTTTAACAGGACATTTTATCTGAACGCATAGAAGTATTATTCGGCAGAGTTGGCTTGGTGTTTTAGTTTGGGCGGTCGGAAATAATCGTTTTATTCGTTACGCAAATTACTCAAAAGTCTCTTTTGGGTATCAGAAAGTGGCTCAAATTTCCAATATTTTATTTTTAAAACCTAATAACACTCCTGTATTCCCCCTATTTTACTAAATTGTACGGGTAAAACGATTATTTGACTTTTGAGGACTATGTGAGTAATTTCAAATTCATTTTTGAGGTCGGTAATTTTTGCTCAAAGGTCGGATACGAATTTTATCAACACAAAACAACATAAAGCTCGGAAATAGTGTTCCATTGTGACCTAAAATGAGTTAATGTGTGTACGATGAACGAACAGTATATTGATATTAAGCGAATAGCAGAAGTAAAAGGGCTGAAAAGTACCCGCTCTATCAGAATTGCTATTCAAAAAGGTAAATACATAGCTCGAGAAGTCAAAGTTAATGGCGGAATTTCTTATGAGATTTTGTATTCAAGTTTAGAGTCTGAAATTCAAGAGAAACTTGAAAATGAAGAAATTAAATCAACAGCTCTAATTTCGGTAGAAAATAAAGTAAATTTTATTTCAGAGGACGCAAAATTAAACGCATTAGCAAGAGTTGATATCGTAACGGCATTATTTAATTTGCGAACGAAATATCAAACTAAGAAAGAAGCAGACGAAATATTTTTAGATTTGTATAATAGCGGAATGTATTTACCTAAAATATATAAATTTGTCGGCTCAATTTCAATCGGAACATTGCATCGCTGGGTTAAGGCTTATGAGAATTATGGAACAAACGGACTTTTACCACAAAGAAAAACATCTCAACAAAATGAATACAACACAATATTAAACAACGAAATGAAACAAATATTCTTAAAATACCTTCTGCATCCTAATCAGTTTAGTATCGGCAAGGCAATTAATCTAACAAAGCACGTTTTAGAAAAACGCGGCTATGAAAATATACCTTGCAACCTTACTTTCAGAAGATTTGCCGAACACTTTAAAAAGACAAATTATTCAAAATTGGTATTAATGCGAGAGGGTGAAAAAGCATATCACGATAAAGTGGAAGCATATATTGAACGAGATATTACAAAATTGGAAGTGGGTGATGTCTTAATCGCAGACGGTCACGTTCTTAATTTTCAAGTTATTAATCCATTCACAGGCAAGCCAACGAGAGCGACACTCGTTGGCTTTTTAGATTGGAAATCAACAGCACTTGTTGGGTATGAAATTATGATGACAGAAAATACCCAATGTATTGCAAGTGCATTGCGTAATTCAATTTTAAATCTCGGTTTGATTCCAAAGGTCGTATACCAAGATAACGGGAAAGCGTTTAAAGCAAAGTATTTTCAACATACAGATTTTGATGAGGCAGGATTCAACGGCGTTTATTCAAACTTAGGAATTAAATCGGTGTTTGCAAAACCATACAACGCAAGAGCAAAAGTAATCGAGAGATTTTTCTTAGAATTTCAAGAAGAGTTTGAAAAGATGATGCCAAGTTACATTGGAACAAGTATTGAAGATAAACCTGCGTGGTTAAAGCGAGGAGAGAAGTTACACAAACAAATGCACCAAAAGACAACAAAAAACTATATTCCAACCGTTCAAGATGTAATTAAATATATTGATTGTTGGATTGATTACCATAACTCAAAACCTTGTCCGAATAATAATCAAATGACAATTAAAGAGTGTTTAAACTCCGTTCAAAAACAAGAAATTGATAAAAATATCTTAAACGATTTGATGATGAAAAAGGAAACAAGAACGATTAACAAACATGGAATAACATTCTTAGGTTTGCACTTTAGAAGTGAAGTTTTACTTGATTTAAGAGAATCGGTATTTATCAGGTATTCACTTTTTGATTTATCTAAAATCCACGTTTATTCAATGAAAGGCGAGTTTTTATGCGTGGCTCGTCAGGTAGAAAAAGTTCACCCGATGGCAAATCATCTTGGAACTGTTAAAGATATGGAAGAGTTTAAACAACGAATTCAAAAACAAAAACGACAGTTTAATAAGGCTAAAAAGGAATTTTTGAAATATTATCCGACAGAAAATGCTGAAGTTTTAGAAATCGAGGGGGTAAATGAAGAGAAAATGAAAAGAGTTCAAGAACTTTCTGTTGTGAAACCAAAACGTGAACGAAAGCAAACACCTCGTGAACAGCAGATGAACAGACCATTTTTTAATTCTGATTATGAAAAATTTGAATGGCTGATGAGTAACGGAACAACAAATCAAGAAGATAGAAAATGGCTTGTTAATTACATGAAAAGTGATGAATACATTAATTTATACGGAGATTAAATCATGAGAAAAACTTTTGTAAAAACAAAAAATGTCAAAGAATTTATAGGATTTATGGAGGAATTAAAATCACTTCCACCAAACATTCCCAAAATTGCTCTAGTTTATGGTGATTATGGACTTGGAAAATCAGAAACGATAAAATGGTGGACTTTTAAAAATGATTGTATCTATGTTAGAGCAACAAAAGGGATGTCAGTCAGATGGTTATTGTCTGAAATAGCGGAAGAACTTGGGGAAGAAGCGTATTGGCATTCTCAAGAAACTTTTAATATGATTGAAAATAAATTAAAGCAAACTCCTAAAACTATAATTATTGATGAAATTGATTATCTTATAAATAATAATGTAATTGAAATTTTGAGAGATTTGCATGATAGAACAAACTGTCCATTAGTTTTAGTTGGAATGGCAAATATTGATAAAAAGTTATCTCGTTATCCTCATTTAAAAGATAGAATTTACAAGGCTTTTAAATTTCAAAGTTATGAAAGTCAGGATATTAAACAAATAGTATCGGAACTTACGGAAATCCCTATAAGTTCTGATGGACTTGAGTATCTTGCGACACGACATAATCAGTTTAGGCAGATAGTTAAACTGATAAATAAGGTTGAAAAATTAGCAAAAACAAATAGTATTACAGAATTAAACGAAGAAATTTTAAGGAACATGCTAGATGAAAGACAAAATTTTACTTCTTTGCAAGCGGTTAAACAGATTTACGCTTGATGAAATATCTACAATATCAGAACTTGCACCTGATAAGTTACTTCCGATAATTAACGCATTAATTTCTGAAGGTAAATTATTACAAGAAAATGGAGTATATTTTTACTCTAAAAAGCAAAGTATTTCTGCGAAATATTCGATTTTTAAATATTATCCAAAAGTGACAATTGATTTAGTTTTAAGATGTTTTTGTGAATCAATTAGTACAACCAAAACTTCTCACATTATATCTATAGGTGAGGATCAAGTGCAAAAATTTTACACAATTTTTAGAACACTTATTTATGAGCGACAAGAAAAACGGCTTAGAAATTATTATGTTCAAGAGCCTCAAAACGCAAGACACAGAAAGTTTTTTGACCAAGAAGTTTATTTATATATTTATAACAAACAAGTTTTCGTGTCGGAAATTTTATTGCAAAGTCCTGATGATAAACCTTTAAATTCAAATGATAAAGTCGAATTTTCTAAAATTTATTGTTATTTGACGAGAAATCTAACCCATAATCAAAATGTACATAACCTAAATTACAAAATTGCTGAAACCATTTGGCGCAGAAATAAGAAATTCAATGAGCTTTATTTTGACTTAAAAAATAAAATGCTTAATTTTTCGCAATAAACTTTTCCCTAATTTTTAACAAAAAATCAGTATTTTTCGGTATATATTATTTTAGAAAATTTGTGCTCAAATTCAATAACATCGTTTTAATTCAGCTTTTGGGAAATTTCCCCATCAAGAATTTATGTCTTATTTAATATTTATCAAAATCAAAATATAATAATGTAACATTTCTACATAAATTTGTGGACAATTTTTAAATGTAGATATAACGCAATAGCAACAAGGCTTTTAATATGAAATGTAAAAAATTCTTCAAAATAAAAAATCGGATTATTGCTTACTTTCAGACGTAGACTTTTGTCCCAAAGTTGACAAAGTAAAATTTCACACCCTTTAAAAAGAATTGCAAGCAATTTAAACTTAAAGTATTTATGAAACAGAAAAAAGACAAAACAAATATATGGATAGATATTAAAACCGCTGCAGACATTATTGGTCTAGGCGAGCAAACCCTTAAAAAACAATGCAGAGCTGGGAAATTTGTCTTTAAAATTGTTAAAAAAGGAAAGTGTACAAATTATTTTATTCTGTTAAAATCTCTTCCTAATTTTGCTCAAGATAAATATTTTGGAGAAAAATTTTCTGATATTAAATACTCGGAAGCCCCAAATTGGGCGAAACAACAGGCTGAAAAGTATTTAGAAATACTGGAAAACTCTGACGGGTTAAAAGGCAACGACTTAAAGCAATTTATTGAAGAATGGAACGAATCAAATGAACCAACCTCTTATTCGTCTGTTATAAAAATGCGAAGAAGATATTTTAGGTATGGTTTGAGTGGATTATTATCAAGACACGGGCAACATTTAATAGGAAGTTCTGTCAAAGATGATTATTTTGAATATTTTAAAAATTTATATCTAGTTGAGGGTGCACCATCTCTAAGAACGTGTTGGGATTTGACTTTAGGTTATGCAATAAGAGAATTTAATGCAGATAGAAAAACTTTTCCGAGTTTTATGGCTTTCAAACGCAGACTTGATAAAGAGATTCCGAAACAGGGTATTTATATGGCACGATATGGTCAATCCGCTTGGAATAGAAAGTATGGCGGATATATAGATAGAGATTACTCAAATATAACCTGTAATGAAGTTTGGGTATCAGATCACGCACAGATTGATGTTGCTTGTTTTGACTCAGATGGAAAAGTCGTTTTTCCTTGGGTTACGGTTTGGCGAGATTATAAATCCGGCAAATGGCTCGGTTGGGTTTTGCAAACAAAAAATCCTAATTCAGATTTTATTTTTCAGTCTTTTTATTATGCAGCACAAAATTTGGTTTGCCAAAAGATGTGATTATTGATAACGGAAAAGATTATCGCTCAAAGGATTTCGCGGGTGGCAGGTCAAATTTTAAGGTTGATATCAGCAAAGGTCAAACTTCTGCAATGCTAAAGGAGTTGAATGTTAATGTACATTTTGCACTTCCATATAATGCTCAAACAAAACCGGTGGAAAGAGACTTTCTGAAGATTAAAGAATTGCTCTCAAAACATTGCGTGGGTTATCGTGGCGGAAATGTCGTCGAGCGTCCTGAAAAACTTGCAAAAGAAATTAAAGCAGGTAAAATTATGCAATTTGAATATTTCAAGAAAATATTTGATGATTTTATCCTGAATGTTTTAAATAAAAAGCCTTCAAACGGTAAAAATCTAAATGGAATCTGCCCTGACGAATTGTTTTACAATGAATACACAGAAAAAATTACACCGTCACGCGATGCGTTGAAACTATTTTGTATGCGAACATCCCGCAATTTTACGATTGGGCGAAACGGTATTCAAGACAGGACACTCGGTATTGCTTACTGGGCGGATTGGATGATTGCAAGAACGGGCTTGAAAGTATATCTTCGTCGGGATGTTCAGGATTACAAAGAAGCGTGGGCTTTTAAGGCAGATAATGATGAGTTTGTTGGAACAGTTAAAGCTGTTAAGGCGGTTGCAGCATTACACGCAGATAAAGTATCAAAAGAAGAGTTTAAAGAAGCACTATCTATAAAGAAACGGAATCTGAAAATTACAAAGGCTTATATCAAACAAGCTCGTGAAATTTCGCTTGAAGAACAATATGAAAACTATAAAGCTGCTTACGCTTCCAGCAATAAGGATTATAAAAAGAATGTCAAAGTTTCTAAAATTGCCAATACTAATATGGATAAAGCTATTCAGAAAAACAAAAAGATGGAAGCATTTGGCAGACAGGATTTATCTGTATTTTTAGAAAATAAAAAGCCGAAAGAAAAATTATATTTGTTTGAAACTGATAAAATTTTGGAAAAAGAGCGAATTGAAATGGAAGCTACGAGGGTGAAGGCTTTATGAAGAAAAATAAATATTTTGATAAAGCAGAAAAAATGTACGTTGAGCAGTTTATAACCGAAGTTGGAGTTGCAAAGCGTCTTGGAATAAGTGACAGGACTGTCCGCAGATGGAAAACCGAAGGTAATTGGGGTGAAAAGCGAAAAGAATACCTAAATAAACAAACATTGACTAATTATGATATGTACCAATTAGTTCGCAAAATGCTTGATGATTTCAACGAGGATGTCGCAAATAAGCAGCAAATCGATGTTTCAAGACTGAATAAATTTCTAAACATAACTGAAGAAATGGTTAAGCCAAAAAGTAAAAAACTGACTTTAGAAGAATTGCTCAATATTGCTATCAAAAAACAAGATACCGAAGAATATTTGTTCAATGATGACGAAGAATGGGATTTTAATTTTTAAATCCAAGTCGTTTATTGCTCCGAAATCGTCATTTGAATAAAAATATACACGCACACAAATTAAATTCAATAGAACGCTTTTTGAACACTTTTTGAACGGGGTTTAACCATGGTTTAAACTAAAGAATCTTTATTCCCTTCTGCTTGAATAAAAAACGCATTCAAAAAATCAGCTTCTGCTCTTAAATTTTTAATAATCGGAGTTAAATTGTATAACTCTTCTATTTCTTGTTGTGTTGCACAGAAATAATCAGCCACAACAGCTATGTTATACACCGCTTCCGCTTTTTTGCTTAATTGCTTAAATTCTTTGTCCGTAATATTGAAACCACTAACTTCTTTCATAATCTACCCTCCTTTTGACACACAACACATTACCGACAAAGATGGGCAAAAGCTAGTGAAGATAAGAAAGAAGTTACATTCGGACATAATAGAGTTATTAGTTTTTATTCTGATAATAATTCGGTAAAGAATCAATTTTTGCATGATAATCAAGATAATTACATATCATAAGTGCTGTAAGAGTAGTATCATAAGTTATATCATACCAATCTTCAAGGGTTTTATTATCCATTTCAATTATATTGTTATTTGGATTTTCTCCCAAATTATTATGTCTAATATGCAAATTATTATATAAATTTTTCAAATCTCTTACTAATGGGTTATACGTAGTCCCTTTCAACTTTGATTCAATTCCTTCAACTTTTAAAGATAGTGTTTGTAAAATATTTCTTTTGGCATCGAGATTACCTTTTAGGTCAAATCTGCGATATTCAATAACTATATCTGAAAGTTCCGGATATATTTCACTAATAGCACTTGTACTCATATCCTTTTCTACAATATAAAAATAATTATTCTTTTCTACTATTTTATAATTAAGTTTTTCTATTACTATTTGGATGTTATTTAATAACTTATTTACACTACTTTTATTATATCGATCTGTAGGTAAAAGTTTTCTATTTAATAGTGAAATCATATTAAGTATAAACTCGTAATATAATAAGAGTTTTTCTTTATTATTTTTGCTTAGGTCTTTTTCTGTGATTTTTAAACTACTTCGCATATCTCTAACTGAAATATATGTTCCTGCATATTCATATTTAATAAAAAGAAAATCATTAACATATTTCTCAATAGTTATCATGTTTGTAGCTGGTAACCCAAAATTTCCTGTGTAAAAATGCTCTACAACTGGAGCTTTGGAAAAAATAAGTTCAACTCTTATCATTTCATCTGAATAATTTATATTTGCGTTATTTATCTTATCAATGATTGATTTTCTCATTAGAATAAATTCTCTAGTATCCCATCTTCTAAATCTTGAATATTATAGACTGTATCCAAAACATCAAAAGTTTCTTCAAGATTGTTTCTTGCACTATTCCAACCGCAACCGTCAGTAAACCAAATAAACGTTACGCCATCTATTGTAGCAACTTCTTGTGCTAAGGTTTTATAGCTTCTTGCCGTCTCATTAAGTTTTGAGCCGCCACTTGAATAGAAATTGGTTTCGATTACATAAATTTGATTGTCTGTTTTAATTACAAAATCAAACCGTTTTTCCATTTTGCCCTGATTAGAAATTGCAGATAAATTTACATTCCACTTTTCTTCAATTTCGTGAATATACATTTCTTTGAAATAATTTGCACCCTTTATAAATCCTGCTTTTTGAATATAATCTTCAACAAGATTTTCCATTAAATGTCCGCCACGATTTTTACGGCCATTACTGTCTAATCCTGTTTCAACACCTGTTGCATAATCAACTAAATTGCTTACAATATGATTTTCCAGCAAATCAAACAATTTAGTTTTTCTCATAAACATTTTATAATCATCTATGCTGTAGTTTTGTTTTCTAAAAGAGAAATTATATTCACCATCAGTATCCGTAACAGAAATTTCGTTAGATCGAACAGCCAAAAGCAAAGGAATACATTTTAAAGTTTCAGGATATTTAGTGATAATGTCTTCAAAATCTTTTTCGATATTTTTTGAGCCAACTAGCGAATTTAAAATATTTAATTCAACTTTAATATCATCAACATTATTATTTACTTTATCAAAATCTACATAGTAACAATAATCTGCAATACAAGGTCTAAATGTAGATAACCACTCTTTAAAATCTCTAGTCATAATTCCTCACTAAAACTTCTGTAATTTTGCCTCTACCATCTGCATTTGCATTGATTTGGCGAGAAGCAAAAACTTTTTTAATTTCGTAATTTGCATATAATTCATTTACTAATTTAGTATCTGAATTTGAAAGCATAAATTTAACACCCATTGAATCAAATTCATCACAAACATCACGCAGTTTGAATTGCATATCAATATCAAATCCGTCTTTAGTATATGAAGTGAAACTTGAAGTTTCGTTTAACGGCACATAAGGCGGGTCAAAATAAACAAAATCACCTTTTTGGACTTTAGTTAAAATTTCTGAGAAGTCCGCGCACTTAATTTCAGTCTTTTTTAATAGTTCTGAACAATTCAAAAGATTGTTTTCATCAATGATACGTGGATTTTTGTAATGCCCAAACGGAACATTAAACTGCCCCTGAGAATTAACTCTGTACATGCCGTTAAAACAGGTTCTATTCAAATAAATAAAACGACTTGCTCTTTCTACATCTGACAATTCTGCATATTTTTCAGTTCTATCAATATTTCGAATTTCTAAAAAATATTCTTTTGAAACTTCATGTTTGCTCAAATCTTCAATAAGTTCATATGCATTATCTCTAACAACTGAGTAAAGGTTTATTAATTCTTCATTCATATCGGAAATATAAGCATTTTCAGGTTGTAGTTCAAAGAATAAAGCACCGCCACCAATAAATGGTTCAAAATAACGGTTGCATGATTTTGGCATGTTTTTAAGCAGTTCAAACATAAGTTGGCGTTTGCCACCAACCCATTTAACAATCGGATATGTTTCACTTTTTAATTGTTCTAAAACTACTGCCATGCTTTATCTTTCTTTAAAAATACTTGCTCAAACCTTTTAACAGAAAGGTCTAAGTATTCTTTCTCTAAGTCTATTCCAATAAATTTCCTATCTAACTCTAATGCCATTATACCAGTTGTTGAGCTTCCTGTGAATGGATCTAAAATTAAATCGCCTTTGTTAGTTGATGCAAGGATTATGCGTCTTAACAATTCTAAAGGTTTTTGAGTCGGGTGCTTACCGAATTCTTTTTCTGAAGGCTTTGGAGTATCTATTTGCCAAACGGAGCGCATTTGTTTATTTGGCTTTTTAAGAATATCATCGCCCCAATCACCATTTTTCATTGTTTCATAATTGAACGTATGCTTGCCTTTTGAGTCTTTTCTTGCCCATAATAATGTTTCATGGCTTGCCGTAAAATATCTGCAACTCATATTCGGTGAAGCATTTGGTTTAAACCAACAAATGTCATTCAGAATTTTAAAACCAGCTTTCTGTAAAGCAAAACCGCAAGCATAGATTGAATGATAAGTTCCTGATATCCAAATTGTACCGTTAGGTTTTAAAACTCTTTTACAAGCATTAATCCATTTTTGATGGGATTCAAAATCTTCGTCCAAACCTTTACTTTCATCCCATTTTCCTTTGTTGACAGAAACAACTTTGCCGGCTTGACAAGTTATTCCGCCATTAGAAAGCATATATGGTGGGTCTGCAAAAATCATGTCAATGGATTCAGGAGTTGCTCTATTTAAAATTTCAATACAATCCCCCTGAAATAAAGTTATATTGTCTTTTTCATAAAACTTTTGCAT
The DNA here is from genome assembly GCA_947090755.1 of uncultured Candidatus Melainabacteria bacterium. Lineage (GTDB taxonomy): Bacteria > Cyanobacteriota > Vampirovibrionia > Gastranaerophilales > Gastranaerophilaceae > Gastranaerophilus. The sequence goes on from CAMUPF010000002.1 coordinate 119,723, forward strand.
GGATTAATTATAGTATAAACAAGCAAACAAATCTTTGAATGTGAAGGTTTGTGTTTATAATATTAAATCTTAATTTTTTGTTAAAAAATTAATAATTTTAGGAATTTAATGATAGCATGAGAGTTATTTACAATCAGAATGGGTGGGAATATGTTATTAAAAAATGTAAAAATTCAAAATTACAAATCTATAGAAGAAATAGAATTTCCTATAGAAAAACGTAATGACAGTTATACAACTATTTTATTAGGAAAAAATGAATCAGGTAAAAGTAATATTTTAGAAGCTCTATCCGCATTAGAAAAATATAATGAAGAAGAAAAAATAAAATTTTTAAATGTACGAAATCAACAAAATGAACCAGAAATAGTGTCTATTTTTTATTCTATGGAAGAAGAAAATCCCGAAAAATATAGAAAAGAAATTGCAAAAGAAGTAAAAATTGATGATGAGATTCTATCTAAAATAACAGTGGATAAAGCCGTAAAAGAAATTTATATACAAGATGGCGAAAATATTTTTGGTTGTGAATGGCAAATTACTTATAAAAGTTTTCCAACTAATAATAAATTCTATCTTGAAACAAAAAAAGATATACCCGGCAAAGTTGTAAATGGAGTGCAACAACCGCCTAAACAAAAAATACAATATGAGATAGTTTATTGGAATAGTATAAAAGAGCTTGATGAAGAGATTAGAGCTACGTACTTACCATTAACCAGAGAAAAAATGGAAGAAATAATTACACCACTCATTGAAAAATATTTTAATTTAAATGAAATTTCTGTATCTGTTTGGAAATCTGATCCAAATTATCTTATTCAGGATAGCATATCATTAAAAGATTTTGCAGAGCACACATACAAATATCCTCCTCTTAGAAATATTTTTTCACTTGCAGGCTTAGAATCAAGTGACGATATCAATAAAAAAATTACTGAAATTGCACAGAGTTCAAATTATCGTAGAAAACTACAGAAACAATTATCTGATAAAACAACAGAATACATGAATAAGAAATGGCCTGAACATAAAATTTCTATTGATGTTGAAATATCTGATGAATTAAATATTCACGTTAAAGTTCAGGATAAAGATAATACAGATGCTTACCATAATATGGAAGAACGTAGTCAAGGATTTAAGCAATTTGTTTCTTTGTTATTAAGCCTTTCTGTTGATAATAATACTGGAGATTTAAAAAATGATTTAATATTAATTGACGAACCAGAAGTCCATATGCATCCATCAGGAATACGTTATATGATGCAAGAATTATTAGAAATTGGTAAAAATAATTATGTTTTTATCGCAACACATTCTAATTTTATGATTGATCGTAATACACAAGAACGCCACTTTTTAACAACTAAAAAGAGTGGGAAAACAAAAATTAAACAAATATTATCAGCAGAAGACTTAAATGATGATGAAGTTCTGCAAAGTGCATTTGGTATGAATGTTGTAAGAGACTTTGTTTCAAATGATAAACTATTAGTAGAAGGAGCTTCCGATAAAATCTTATTACAAAAAGCCTTAAATAAAATTAAGCCAAATAATTGTATAAAAATTACAAACGGAAAAGGCGATAACCTTTGTGCTGTAGCTTCTTTGTCCGGATATTATGAGGTATATCCGATTGTAGTAGTAGATGATGATGAACAAGGTAAAAAGATAAAAAGGGAAATAATAAAAATCGGATCCGATTATTCAAACGAAACAGTATTTACATTACGTGAACTATGTGGGGATTTAAAAGATTGTGGAACAATAGAGGATTCACTGCCAATAGAATATCTCAAAACAAAAACTAATGAAATTTTATCTAGAAATAATATTGACTCGCTAGAAATAAAAGCAGACGATCCTTTTTGTGAACAAATTAAATTACATTTACAAAAAAATATATTAGATGAAAATTTGTCCAAAAAAGAGAAGAAAGATAAAGTTGATCATATAATTTTAGAAATAAAAACACGCATTTCAGATGATTTTGATGCAAAAAAAATAGAAGAAAAAGCACCTTTGTTACATAAGATTGCTACAAAAATTTTAGAAAAGTTTAGTAGATGAACATATAAAATTTATATACAAAAATTTATAAATAATTTTTCAAATTATCTTCCAAATACTTTTTATATTCCTCTTGCAATGATTTTGGTGCAATGATTTTGCAGCCGCTACCCCACTTGAATACATGCCAGATAATTTCCAAACTCCCGCTTGCTCTAAAAGTTACGGTATAACTACCGTCCTCATTATATTTACCTCTTTGTGTTGGGTGGAAATTGAATTGACTCGCTTCCGGTGCAAGTTCCGGTGAAAACAAAAGTTCAACATCAAGAACCTCTCCGTGGTAAACTCCAAAAGACAGGTTTGTGTACTCTTGTAAGTTAAAATCACCTTTATCAAAAGTTTTATCTGTAAGTTTAAGCCCTTCAAATTTATGCAGTAAATAGTTATAAATTTCATCTCCTTTGGCTTTTTCCCTTGCAACAAGATAAATCTTTTCGCCATAAATCATTCCAAGAGGTTCAATTAATCGGGATTTACCATGATAAATTCCCTCAACCATTTTTGAATGCTGAACGGCTTCTCTAATGACTTCCAATGTCTCCAAACTAATCCTATACTGCGGCATTTGACGGACGGCATAACCTTCTGTCTGCATATAAAGTTCAATATTTGTTTCGAGAGAATTAGCATTTTTACGATTAAATGCTTTAATTTTTTCGACCGTTTTAGCTAACTCTTCTTTCATTTCTTTGTTTGTAGTTCTGCGCTGACATTGTTCAATATTAGCTAGCTCTTTGGGGGTAAATGAAATCAAATTTGAAATTGAATAGTTGCTAAATCCCCAGTGTTTTTGAGTATCGTCTGTTTCAATTTCATCTACGGACGGGAAAATGCAAGTTAAACTATCTCTCATTCGTTCGGCAGTTCGTCGTGAAACATTATATCGCTCAGCAATTTCCGAAATTGTCACTCCTTGAATTTTTGACGACATAAAAATTGCCAAATCTAAAATGTCTGAAACTCGTGAATATCTTGGTTTATCTTGCATAATTCTCTCCTTCGGAAATTATTATAGCACAATATGACCATTTTTGTCGCAAAGGTAAATTAAAATACAAATAAGTTGATAATAAAAATCAAAAGGAGACAAAATATGGACAAAATTAAATTATTAATAAAATATAGAGAACAGGATACATTTGCAATACATTATGCTTGTGAATGTTTTTATAATGGTGGAGCTGTCGCACCATCTATTTGTGCAATAAGTCTTGTAAATATGAAAACACACGAACTGCATACATTTGCCTTGCATAATTATATTTTGCAAGGGAAATCATTGATTGATAGCGAAAAACAAGTGTTGTTAGATTTTGTAGATTTTTACAAATCATTGAACAATCCTATATTTATTCACTGGTCAATGGATAGTTTGCAATACGGATTTAAAGCTATTTTTGCCAGAGCTGAAAACTTTGGAATATATGATTTTGATTTATCAAAAATGCAAGATATAAATCTAAAAAATTATATTGATTTATCACTTATAAGAAGTTTAGAAATGAATAATTGCAAGAGAATTTCTGTTCTAAACGGCAAAGATGAGGCAATAAGTTTTGATAAACGTGACTACAATTTGGTCAAATTATCAACAGAGGGTAAAGTTTTAGGAATATTAGAATTGTTTGAAAAATATCTTAATAACGATTTGGTTGATTCGGATTATAATGGAGTAATTTACTAAAGTTTAAGAGCATTATAAACAAATTTGTAATAAAATCGTTATATTATAAAAGGAGTTTAAATGAAAAAGATAGGTGTATTAATATTACTCTTAGTGTTTGGTACGATATCTGCAAGTGCTTATTTTACGTATGATTTTGAATTCAAATTAATTCAAAATGATAAAACAAAAATTTGCCAAGCTTTTGAAGACGGTTATGTTTGCAAAGGAGAAGAACCCGTTTATTATGAAAATTTAAAAAAAACATTTTTACCTCTGAAAATGAATTATTGGACTTTGGATGGAAAACAATGTTTACGTTTAAATCAAGGACATAAATGTATTGATGAAAAACCTGTTTTTTGGTTCAAAGGACAAAAAGGAATATTAATAAAAGATAATGAAGGCAGAGAGCAAATTTGTGCCTTGAAACGTGATGGTAGTTATGAATGTCCTCAAAATGATGAATTATATAGTATGCTTTTACCGTATGGAAATTGGGAATTTATAAGAGAGGAGGGCTTTTGGAAGGTTAAATACACACAAGGTTGTATAGGCTACAAAAACGGCTATATTTGTCCTAGGGAAGAACCAAGATATATCAAAGATTTTAGAAATAGTTTTTATTTCTCTGTTTCAGAACAAATGCCAAATTATTTAAAAAAAGAAAACGGCATTCCACTTGATAAAAATTGTTATGAATTAAAATTAGGTTATTATTGTGTGGGAGAAATGCCTGTAATAAATAAGGCGTACAAAAGTAATCAACATCGCGGAGTTTTTATTCCTGATAAAAACAATCCAGATATTAAAAAAATATGTAAACATTTTACACTTGATAAATATATTGATAGCGGATATAAATGCAAAGGAGAAGAGCCGGTTATAACAAAAAGACCAACTAAAGTAAAATATACAGGAAAATATAAGTTTCATGGTAAAGTTGAAGAAATGCGCAAAGGTATAATTGCAAATTATGGGTTTGTTACATGTAACCAATACAAAGACGGATCAGTTTATTGTCCCGGAGAAGAAAATAATCCTAAAAAGTATGCTATGACTTATGATTTAACGCCGGAAGAATTTAGGAAAGCTAAGGCTGAAGCTGAACGAAATAAAACTGAAGTAGAACGGTTAAAAGAGAGCCTCAATAAAGGTCGTATTTATATGCGTGATATGAATGGAAAAAGAACCGAATATAAAATTAATCCTTATACAATCGATAGGAATACTTTGGAACTGATACCGCGTTGGTCACATTAATGAACTGTATATGATTAATTAAAAGGAATTTAAATGAAAAAGAATCGTATATCAAAAGCAAAAAATCAAACTTATCATTTCAAAAAAAGATGTGATGAGAGATTAGGTGTGCAGATTGATAGAAAAGCAATTCAAAGACGAATCAAGGAACAGAAATTTGATGAACAATTTTATTTCTTAGATAGGCAATCTAATAGAGTTTCCAGATATCGTTACAGATTTCAAGATAAATGGTACATAATTCCTTATGACAAAAATACTCACAAGGTCATAACAATATTTGAAGACAATAAACAAGATACCGTTTTAGAAACTAAACCAGAAATTACTAATCAAGGCTCAAAAAATTATTTTGCGAAATTGTTGCAAAATCTTATTAAATTTTTCAAAAATATAACTATATCATTTTAAAAAAGAATGTAAATCGTAATATTTTTAAAATATTAAATAATACATTGTGTCCATATTTGTCGCACATTTGTTTTATAATTTATTGAAAAGGAATGAATTATGAATAAACAACCTATTATGTATCCGTACTGTGAAATTGCATATAAAACTGAAGATTCAATCGGTTGGAAGCTTGCAATTATGGATGGGGATAAAGAATATGTTAATGAAAAATGCAAAGAATACAACTGGTTTGATTATATTGTCTTCTCGGCAGGAAAATGTGCCTATCATATAAAAGACAATTTAGAATACTTTCCAAGACCATATATGGTTCATTTATTATCCCATTGGATATATTGGCAAGATTTAGACAGATGGTTTGTGAAAGAAGATGAGATAATCCCATATCCATTAAAAGATTGTGAAATAACTGATAAAATTCAATTTAGTTATGATTTTGAAACAGATAATTGCTGGAATGATATTGAAGATTTTGACGATAAAGAGCCTGTATTTATATCTGTTGAAGTTGGGTTTGAAACTAATACTCAAAAAACTGAGGCTATAGTAGAAATAAGTGCTTTATATTCTGAGTTTGAAAAATTTTTAGCAAATCTAAAAACAAAACATTTCGGAGTTTGTCATATTGAGGAATTTACAGATTATAAATTACTGGCATGGGAAAAAGATAATCAAATGAGGTTCATGATTCAAGATTATCATGAAAGTTCTGATAGTGAATATGCACCTATAGTTTTTGATGTATTGGTAAATAAAGATATTTTTTATAAATATTTTGAAGAATCTTATAATTCACTAAAATTTGAAAGTCAGAAGATGTTGCAAGAAACCATTGAAACTGTTTATAACAAGTTAAAAAAATATAAAAAGACAGACGGGAATTACTATACTTGGGAATATTTAGAATTTACCAATGATACTGATTTATGGGTTTATGTGCAATCTATAAAACATCTTCTTATTGGTAATTGTATAGATAAGATATTTGTTAATCCGGAATTTTTCGATTCTAGCGCGGAAAACTCCATTAAAATACATCAATACGACTTGGAACTGGATAATGAAAATGTTTGTTTGGATACAGGTACTCCTGCTATATTAGAAATAGGTAATCATAAATTAATTTTAAATATGTATGGTGGCAGTTGGTTACAAATATCGCTGGACAAAGAATTCAAGGTAAATAATAAAGAAGAAATGCCTTATTATGATGTTTCAAAGCTATATTCAAAAAATATTATAGGTAAAAAAATAACTGATATTAGAATTGAAAGCATTTCAAGAATAGAAGCCGAAACATCTTTTGATTGGTATCCTAAAAAGGTTCTGGGAAAAAACATGTTTAAAAGTTTACGAATTAGACTTGAAAATGGTTACTGCTTGATAAATTCCATTGCTTTTGATAATTCAATGATATGTGAAATAAAGGAATAGCTTGTAATAATATAAAATTGCAGGAGGTGTTATGCAAAATATAGAAACAACAAAAGATAAAAAATTTAATATAGTAAACTTACCTTGTATAATAACATTGGTGTTATTTATAATTGGTTTTATCAGTCTTATGATTGGAGCCCTTTTAGACAATGTTAATATGTTTTACTTTAAAATATCAATAATGTGTATATTGTGCAGCATTGTTTCAGTTTGTACAATTTGTCCAATAAGTTTGATTTTTCAGTTTTTAAATAAAAATAAGAATAAACTTGATAAATGGTTATTAGGATTAAATTTAGCCGGTGTAACATTCTTTATGGCTATTTTGATATTCGTTGTAGTTGCGTTTCCAAATGAGTTTAAAGGAGAAAAAGAAGTTAGGGAACAAATTAATCAAGAATATTCTATATTGAATAAAGAATATCAGCCGGTTTTAGATTATTTAAAAAATTATAAGAAAGAATATGGCATTTATCCTGATTCTATAGATGAAAAAATCATACCAAAATCAGATTCTTTTGATATGTACAAATATCATACTACTTATAATGGTAAGGGTTATTGGTTACAAGTTTATCCCAAAAACGGTCCTATTGAATATTACTATAATGACGAAAACGATAAAAACGTAAATTATTATGATGGTGACGGCTATATAGATGGAGCTTTAGATAATGACTACTTCTACAAAATAGATGAAAAATGGCATGCTATAATGCTGCAACATTTAACTCGTCATAGTCTTTTTTGGAATGGTGGACAAACCGAAAGAGAAGTTGACGAGTGGATGAAAAATGATGTTGAAAAGTTTGAAGAATAAAAATAATGAAAAGATTTAATTTTATAATACTGATATTTTTATTTATAGGATTATGCTATTACAGCCTGTTTATAGAACCAGATAAGCTGGAAGTTAATCATTATGCACTTCAAGATTCTGAACTCCATGGTATAAAAATAGTTTTTGCAAGTGATTTTCATATCAAACCCCATCAACAAAAAAGGCTTAAAAAAGTAGTTGAATTAATCAATTCAGAAAACCCTGATTTAGTTTTGTCAGTTGGCGATTATGTTTCCGGACATAGTAAAAATATGACAATGCCTATTGAAGATATTACAAAAGAATTGAGTAAGGTTAAATCAAAATACGGATTTTATACAACACTTGGAAACCATGATGGTTGGTATGGCGCAGATTTTATTACCAAAAGCTTGGAAGATAATGGGATAAAAGTATTAGCAAATGAAAATAGTTCAATTAAAATAAATAACAAAACTTTTTATATTACAGGAGTCGAAGATTTAATGACAGGTAAGCCCGATATTTATAAAGCACTTGAAAACACAAAACTCCAGTAATACTTCTTACGCACACACCTGATATATTTCCAAAACTTCAATACTCAGTAAATCTGGCTTTAGCCGGACATACTCATGGCGGACAAGTTCGACTGCCGTTATTAGGTCCTATATTTACTGCATCCCGTTATGGTGATAAATATTCAAAAGGTCTAACCGTTGCCAAAAATGGGAATAAAATGATAACAACGAAAGGAATTGGTACAAGTATTTTGCCAATACGGTTTAATTGTGTACCGGAAATTATTGTAATTGAGTTTGAATAAAAATCAAATGCTCATTTTTACTGTTACAAATAGTCATCTGGAGTGTTACTTTACATTTAAGCCTGAATTTTTGCCAATTTTTATCAAAATTTCTCTAAAATTCTCTTTTTGGAATTTTGACAGTGCAGATTGGGCTTTATTTTTAATTAAATACCAATAACTTTTCTTGTATTTATATTTTTATTTATTTTTAATAACAAGGTTTTTATTACAAATAACGATAAAATTGATAACAGTGCAACAATAATAAATCTTGCAAAAACGATTGCCAATACAATATAAATATTATTACCTTCTAATGGTATTACATTTTTCATATCAAATACCTGATTAATAACAAACAGCCAATACCAGTGCACAAAGAAAATTCCAAAACTGTATTTTGCAATAAAATCAAGAGCAGTATTAGTTTTTTTATGTGAGAGTATAAATTCATCATAATGCTTCAGATACCCCAAAACCAACAATGTTAAGAATGTTTTTGAAATTGTAAAATTAGAATATTGCCATCGGTATTGTGTATAAATATCTAATGCACCGAAAAATAGCATTAAAATCCATAAAATAAGTCGTTTATCGTAAAATTTATCAATTACATGTTTATTGGCTGAACAATACATTCCTAATACATACAACGATATAAAATGAACAAACCCCATAATAATATACTTTACGTAAATCCAATATTTAGCGATATAACTCAATCCGATAGTATCTTGATATTCTGCAGATCCTCTCGGTAATATAATGGTAATTAACAATAACAAAGGCAAAAGCTTATATAAAATTCCTTTCTTCTCTAATTTTAAGAAAATCCACGAACACAGAAAAAATATTGCTATCATTGGAATAAACCAGGTTGGAGTATTATGTACTCTACCTATAGAAAGAAGTGTCGGAACCTGAATCAATTTGTTTAAACCGTTAAATGCATTTCCATATAATGTTGGACAAACGAAACAAAAAATCAAACCGGGAATTGCAGTAAAAAGATAGGGCATTATTACATTATTCCATTTTTTTAATAAGTAGTTTTTATATTCAAACTTATATGATAAATGTTGAAATAAAAAACCGGAAATAAATATAAACAAAGCAGTACCACCGCATATAATTTCACAGTTTATAATATGAGCCAAACTTGAACTCTCACCAAATTGCATAACATGTCCCATTATAATCAGAAGGATAGCAAGACCTCTAAATACATTTATATAATTTAAAATTTTTGTTTTCTTTTCCATATATCCTCTACAATTCTAGCCATAAAACCTGATAAGGTGAAACTCTTAAATGCATAGTTTTATTTTGGAGTGAAATATTGACTTTTATATCATCATTGTTAATTAAATTTTTTAACTTTGTGATATGTCCGTCATTTTTCAAGATTATATCAATCGGTAAACTTACTTCTGCAACGAGTTTTTCACTTGATAAATTATTTATAACAAGTATTTGAGAATTTTTATTTTTTCTTATATATGCAAAATTGCTTTTAGATTTAGTTTTCATGATTTCAAAATCACCATCTGTCATTACAGGTAAATTTTTTCTTAAAGTTATAAGGTTTTTAACTTTTTTATATACTTTTGAATTAAATTGATAATAACCTTTTGTCGATCCATAGAAAAGTTTTTGCGGAACATTTCCTCTGTTAATATCGCGAGAATCAAATGTTGATAGTAGATAAGGCTTTAAATTTTTATTTTTTGCTCTCAATTTAGCTGCTTTATGTGCATTTTCAAAATTATTAGCTGCACCGACTTCATCGCCATAATAAATTATAGGTATACCCGGCAAAGAGAGTAAAATAGCAAATGCTTCTTCAATACGGTCAGGGTTTTTATCTAAGAAATTAGCCAATCTTCCCGCAACCCCAAAACCTTTTCTAAAACTTGCTCCTTTATCAACAAGATTTTCAAACACAATCTCTCTGACTTCCGGACTAACCATTTCAAGAGTTAATTCGTCATGAACTCTCAAAAACATTCCCCAGGCTGCACTATCAGGGATTTCAGGCGTTTTTTTATACGCATCAATGAAATATTTTTTATCTTCTGTTATTAAACTTGCCCAAATTGCCGGCATATAAGGGAAGTGGTACGCTATTTGTGCTTCGGAAGTTCGTTTTAAAGGCTTTGTTTTGTCTTCAATATTAATTTCAACCTGTCTTTCTTTCCCAAAATAAGGTAAAATATCTTTTGGCGGTTGACAGGCCTCTACCTGGATTACACTTGACGGTCCTGTTAATTGTATATAGTTACTCAAAAGAGTAATTATCTCATGTGTTTTCGGCTGATTTTCGGCATTAGTGCCTTTATCTTTTGAAAGATATGGTATTGCATCCATTCTAAATATATCAGTACCCAGATTAGCCCAATAAGAAATTGTATCCAAAACATAATACAAAACTTCAGGATTCATCCAGTTAATATCTAATTGAAAAGGATAAAACGTATGATATAAATAATAATCTTTTCCGTTAACAGTTACTTTTCTATAGTTAGTTTCAGTATTTTCAGGGAAAATAATTCTGCGCTTTGAGATTGAACCGTCATCTTCTTTATACTCAACTACAGTACCGAGTTTTGGATCTTGATAGCGGTTATATTCCGGCATTTTGTCAGTATACACGAAATAGTCCAAATAACTTTCATCACCTGCTTCTAATTTTTTAAACCATTCATGAGTATCAGAAAAATGATTAAGCACCAAATCTGATTTTATTTTAAATCCTCTTTTTTTAGCTTCTTTAATAAAGTTCTTAAACTCAGTCATACCACCTAAATCAGCTCTTACATTTTTAGGATTTTTAACATCAAAGCCCGCATCTTTCAAAGGGCTGTCTGCAAACGGAAGCATATAAAGAGTTGTAACCCCTAAATCTTCCAAATAATCAAGCATTAATGCGGTATCTTTAAATGTATTTTTATCTTCATCTGAAACGACCCCAAACTGATCAACATAAAACATATAAATAATTTCATTTTTATACCAGTCATCTTTACGGTTAAAATCTTGATTTTTTAATTCGTTAGAACGTGATTCAACTGCTTTTTGAGCATGTGTTAAAACATTGGCATAAATCTCATCCGCAGATTCTTTTCCATAAATTTTTATAATAGAATCTTTAATTTCTTTTTTAAGTCTTGAATTTTCTTCTTGAATATTCCGAATAGAAGTTTTTTCATCATTAAATGATATATATGAAATATCTGATGCGAATGTTATTGTTCCTGATAAAAAAGAGATAATCAATAATATGGATGCTAATTTTTTCATATTGATATTCTAACATAAAAATTTAATACTCAAAATATTTAATCAAACTTATAGTAGCCTTTTGAGCTGTGGACTACGATATCCGTTTAAATCCATTACTATTCAGTAGTCGACTTTAATTTTTGATATAAAATGCCCTGAACTTTAAAAATCTTAAAACACCATCATTCTTCCCACGCAACAGGGCATACATTTTATGCAAATATGGCTTTATTGAAGGTTTCAGGCCTTGATTTTGAGAAGCTTCTTTTACTTTTTGAACAATCTTTTCAGCCGATGCCAATACTAATTCTTTTTCTTTTGGGGAGGCCATTTCTAAAACCTTAAATAAATTTAAATAATCGCAAAGCTGGGAGGCAAGGGCAAGCGGAGATAATACCTTTTTAAGTTTACCATTAGATGATATATCCACGATATTAAAACATTGGTTTTCAGTATCATACAAGATATTTTGCGGATTATGCACATCGAAACGCTTTCCATTAGTTATACTTGAAGCTTCACTAATCAAATTTTCATAGGCTTTAAGCGGAAAATCTGCTATTGTTGAAATATATTTTACGAATCGACTCTTGTCCTCCGGTCTTAAAGGTAAAACCTTAATGCCTGCAAAATGACGAATTCCGCAGGGTTCACCCTTTTGGGCGATTACGACAGTTACATCATCGCTCAAACGCGCTATTTCCTGCCCCATATTCAAATCAGGAAAATCGTCCGGCAATCGCACAAGGCCCGTTTCCTTTCTTGAACCGGAAGCCTTTTTCACGCGCAAAAGAAACGTAGGATTATCAGGTATTGAATACACTCTGTTAAAAGCGCCCTCGTTGATGAAGTTATCTTTATTGATAAAACTACGAAAGTTATCCAAAAAATTATTTTTCAATGCATATTCTTGAAAATTTTCAAACGACTGGTGTTTTAAACGTATCCCCTGAAATGGTGTCCGGTCACAAATATTTATTTGCATAAAAGTATAAAACACCTGAAAAAAATTTTTGCTATTAAATGATACAACATATTCAAAAACACCACTTACACTGCTTATCGCATGTTTTGTCCGGACATTTGCTGCTGTTGCATTTGCAATTTTAATTCTGCCTGCTTTTGCGCGCGAACCACACGGTATTGGGATTTTTGTTCTGCCGTAAGTACCTTCTTAAAATCTTTTACATACTGTTTTTTAATAGACACCATGCCTTTTTCAACGCCTTTAAATTCTTTCTTAACGGCAAGAACTGCTTCTTTCGTACAGTTTTCACTATTAGCGATGTCTTCTATACGTTTTACCATAACAGAAAGTTTTTTCATTTCGGGTTCAAGTTCAGCGTAAAGCTTTTCATCCATTTCGCCAATCTGCGCAGCCTGTTCGGGAGTTAAATCAAGTCGTTCATAGATTGAACTGCGATGTTCTTTTAATAAATCCATAAGTTCAGCGGTATGCTCATCAACAGTTTGCGCGAAGGCAAATGACATACACGTCGTCAAACAAACTACAGTCATAAAAACTTTCTTTAGCATAAAAATCCTCCCATTAAGATTATAACAAAAAATTTGCAAATTTCCAGAAATATAAAGTTCTATGTTATAATTTCATCGTGAGGAGTAAAAATGACGACAAAAACAATCAGCCCCAACGCAGGGCAAATGGAATGTATTAAAACTTTAGAAGGGCCGGTAATGGTTCTTGCAGGCCCCGGAACTGGCAAAACTTTTACCATTATCCAACGGATTAAATACATGCTGGAATGTAAAATCCCGCCTGAATCCATTCTCTGCCTGACATACTCCGAAGCTGCCGCAAATGAAATGAAAGCACGTCTGGTTAAAGAAATAGGCACAATTGCCTCCTCTGTCACAATCCATACATACCACGCGTTCTGCAATGAAATTATCCGCGAAAACCCGTTAGAATTCGAACTTCTTGACGGCGTAGGGCTGGTTGACGACATTACGAAACGTACGCTTATGAGCGAAACCATCGACGAAATTAGGCCCCAATACTATCAGACGAAATGGGGGGACAGCAAGTATTTTATTCCGGAACTTTTAAACGCCGTCGATGAAATAAAGAAAAATCAGGTTACAAAAGAAGACTACTTCAATACACTCGAAACCTCTGCACAATGGGGCGCCAAAACAAAGGAACTTGAAGAAGAATACAAAGAACGCGAAGCAAAAGGCAAACTCGTAAAAACTTTCCTTGCCTCTTTTGATTCGCACAGGAAAAAAGTTGGAAAAGCCAAAGAAGCATGGGAGATTTTTGAAAAATACAATATTAAACTTAAACAAAAGAATTTCATTGACTTCAACGATATGATTAACATGGTTCTGGAAAATTTTGATACGAATACTGATTTTTTAAAACGAGTAAGTGCTAAATTTCAATATTTTCTTGTCGATGAATATCAGGACACAAACTATCAGCAAAACAAAATCGTTTTCAAGCTGGCAGAAGGTGCCGGCAACGAAAACATTTTTGTCGTAGGCGACGATGACCAGATTATTTACGAATTTCAGGGGGCTAAAACCGATACTCTTGCGAAATTTTTAACACGTTATCCTGCCACAAAAGTAATCTGTCTAAACGAAAATAATCGCTCATCGCAGAATATTCTGGATTTCAGCTACGATATAATTTCACAGGATGAAACACGGCTTGAATTCAATCCGAAGTTCGCAGATTTCAACATCAATAAAAAACTCACTGCGAAAAATTTACAGTTACCGGATAACAAAATCCAAATCCACAATTTTGCAGACTTAAAGCAGGAAAACAATTTTATTATTGAGGAAATCGAAAAGCTTTCAAAAACACTCCCTGACCTGTCACAAATTGCTGTTCTTACGCGTGAAAACAGCGAATTGATGGAATTTGCCGAACTTTTAATGGCAAAGAACATACAATTTCAAATTAAATCAAGCAAAAGTATTTTCGCACTAAAGCCTTCAATACTAATATACTTCTACCTGAAAGCCCTTGAAAATCACGAACTTGATGCAGATAAACTCTTCGGTCTTCTTGTTTCACGCCCGCTGGACTTCGAACTTGCAGACTACAACTTCCTGCTTGAACAAAACCGGCTTAATCACAGGGATTTCATCTACAATTTACGACAAAACCGCGACCATCATTGGGTTGACAAAGAAAAAGTTCAGCGATTTCTATCTGTTTTTGAAGATTTAAAAGAACTTAAAGCAGTCGAAAACCTCAAAAATTTAATCGTAGGAGTAATCAATAAAACCGGAATTCTGGAATACTTCGTCAAATCAGAAACGAACCGTACCGAGAATATTCTTGCGATTAAACGTATAGTTGATGAGGCGCAGGCATTTATGAATCTTCACGAAGAAGCAGCGCTGGCTGACTTTCTGACACACCTTGATATGGCTTTCAACAGCGGAATCCCGATTAACATAGACCGCGATGAATACACCCAAAATGCAGTCCAGCTTGTTACCTTGCACGGCGCGAAGGGGCGTGAATTTGAGTATGTCTTTATGCCGCACTTGATTGCGAAAAAATGGGAAGGGAAACGTATGTCAAATTCAAGCCCGCTTCCAATCGAACATGAAGAAATCGACGAAACCGCACGCAGAAAATCCGAACAATTACGCCTGCTCTTTGTCGGAATCACACGTGCCAAACACACGCTTGCCCTGACATTTTCCAACACAATCGACGGGAAACCGCAGGAATTAACATCACTTCTTTCAACGGTAATAAGGAATTCAGCGGTTATAGAAGATTTCACCCACGAACTTACACGCGAGGATTACACACTTGAAATAGCCAAAAGTCTAAGCCTCACAGGCTTTGACTTTAAAACTGCATTTAAAGACGAACTTGAAGCCCGTATAAAAGACTTTGTCCTGAGCCCCAGCGCCCTAAACTGTTATCTGTCCTGCCCGCGCAACTTCCTTTACACATACATCCTTCAGATTCCGACTTACAGCGACGAATGGGATAGTGCAAATTACGGCAGCGCTGTTCACAAAACTCTTGAAATTGCCCTTCAAAAAGCTTATCCGACACAAGAAGAGTTTTGCGAAATCTTTTGCAAAAATCTTGCACAGCAGAAATTTTCGGATAAAACAAAACGCGAAATATTTGAACAACGCGGCATAAAAAAGCTTACCGAATTCTACCCGCATTTCAGCGCAATTCCGCCGGAAAGAGTGTTTGCAACCGAGTACTATTTAAAATTTGTTCCGGTAGACAATTTCTTTATAAAAGGTTTTATCGACAGAATAGAAAAGAATGCAGACGGAAGCTTTTCGCTCTATGACTACAAAACCGGCTCCGCCAAACGTAAAACCCAAATCATTGACGGCGGGGATTACGAAAACTATCTAAACCAGCTTCGTTTTTACAAATTTGCATTTGAAACGCAAAACAAAGACGTTAAAGTCACACAGGTCGGGTTGATTTTTGTCGAAGAACCTTCAGAAAACTTCTACACAACACTGACTGACGAAGACAACCGTATTATAAAAGAAAAGATACTAACCACATACAATAATATTCACGCGCTAAACTTTATGCCGGTTCAGGAGAACGAGAAAACCTGTGCGAATTGTGAATATCGGCGTCTTTGCAAACTGGTCTTGTAAATAAAACTTGCTTGATGTATAATTAATCTCGTTGAAAACTTAATAAAATCAGTATGTCTGGGTGGCACTCTGCCGAGCAAAAGGTGACTAAATGTCACGTTTTGCGAGAGGGAGCGAAGCTCTCCGCCACCGTGGGCCTAATAAATCGTTGAAAATTTAATAAAATCGATATGTCTGGGTGGCACTCTGCCGAGCAAAAGGTGACTAAATGTCACGTTTTGCGAGAGGGAGCGAAGCTCTCCGCCACCGTGGGCCTAATAAATCGTTGAAAATTTAATAAAATCGATATGTCTGGGTGGCGGAATTGGTAGACGCGCACGATTCAGGTTCGTGTGGAGAAATCCTTGAGGGTTCAAACCCCTTCCCGGACATTTTATTTCCAGTGTGGTTTAAAATTTATAATTTTTTCATAGGCGGCAGAAAAATCACCATCAAAATTTATTGCTCTATCATCAAGCATAACAGAGGAAAATTTATTTTTAACATTTGTAACGTCGCTTACAAATTCATCCAAATTATTACGAACAAGCCATTCTTTTACAGGTGCACATTCTCGCACGGTATAAATTTCTATGGTAAAATTTTCATAGAGTTCCTTCAAAAACTCATAGGCACCCTCACGGGCAGGTGGGATTTCACCCTCTACATAGTTGCCCGAATAGGTATTTAATACTCCATCTAAATCTATACTTATAATCTTTTTCATAAAAATAGTAAACCTTTGCGTAATCTATTAGTACATATCAAGTACTTTAACATGGTCATATAATGTTAATCAATTAGCCAAATGGATATTAATGGATATTTATATGTTGAAAACATTAACAGCAAGAGGCAACGGATGGTTGCTAAATATACCCAAACCTGTGATGAAACTTTTAGGCTTAAACCCTGAAACCTCTAGAGTACAACTAAAAATCAAAAATAACATTCTATATGTTCAGGAAATATTCCCTGACAACCCTGACTACGATAAATATCTCGTTAAACCTTTGAGTAAAAAGAACACAAGTTACGGACTTTATATGCCCAATTCTATCCTTGACTTAATCAATGTTAATCCCGAAACAGACAAAGTAAATCTTGAAGTTGAGGATACCGTTTTGATAATTAAAAAGGCACTATAAAAAGTTATGAATGTACAAATCGTTCCTCCGGCAGAATAAGCGCCGTCAAAACAGCGTCGGGATATTTACCGCAGCCGGTATCAATACAAATTTTATCCGCCTGCACCTGCGGTTCTTTGAAGTCAGTATGTCCAAAAATAATTTTCTGCGGCAGATTGTGTTTTTTGTAAATAAATTCGCCGCGAATATAGTAAAAATCACGTTCATCCTGTGCGTTAAACGGGACCTGCGGACGGATTCCGGCGTGGATAAAAAGATAGTCATCAGTCATATAATACGGCAGCAAATTATCTAAAAATTCACCGTGAACCTTATAAATATTTTCGAAATTCCCGTAACTTTCAGCGGTCTGCACGCCACCGTACGTCCAAAAGAGATGTGTATAATATCTTTCACCCTCACGCGCCTTAAGATAGGCATATTCGTGCGAACCTTTCAAATAAACACACTTACAAACCTCACCCATCGCAATAACCTTATCAATTACGCCCTTAGCATCCGGCCCGCGGTCAATATAATCGCCCATAAATACAATCGTATCGTCAGGCTGAATTGCAAGTTTATCAAGCAGTGAATTTAATTTATCTATTTCGCCGTGAATATCTGTTATCGCGATTATTCTATTTGCCATAACAAAATTATAGCGCAAAATTATATTTTTTCATCATAAATCCGTATTCAAATCCTTGTAAAGATTGTATGCGCGGATAAGTTTAGAATTATTTTGAATCTGGTAAATTTTTACCAGAGCCCATTGAGAGGTTGAATTGCACTGCTGGCGGGTGATTTCACCTGCATCGCACGAAGCGCGCAGACGCTTATCAATTGTATTATAAAGTCTTCCAAGCGTCTTGTTATCCATCCTGTGAATCGGTCTTGAAAAATAATCAGCCAGTCCGCCGGAATTATCTTCTAAAGTCTTATAGAGTTTTGCAAGCGTTGTTTTAGCATTGGAAAGTTCATAATCCAAAAACCGCACAACATCATCTTTTTTCCCGTGACGGTACACATAAGTTTTAACTTTTTCAATACTATCCGTTGATGCGTCTTCAAAACTCAAATTCCGGATATAGTCATCAACGTCGGATTCATTAATTCCCAGAGATTTAGCCAGTAAAATTTTGTCACCCTTCTTTGTAAACGAATTTCTAAGCGGGCGGAATCTGATAAGCGGACGGTTTTTCATAATATGCACGAACTCTTCTTTTGAAATCTTCGTCTGCATAACCTGTTTTATTTCAACGGCGTTGTTGTGTATAAACTCGGCCTTCTGCGCGTCAGTAAGCTTAGGCGACGCCAGAACCCTTTGAATATTAATTGCATTTATTGATTGAATCTTAAAATCTTCCATGTAGAAATTATAACATATAATGGAAACTTTGGCCATATCTAAACTTGACACGACCCAAAACATAGTTTAAAATAAAAATATAAAAATTTGGAGGTATTTATGAATAAACAAAAAGCTGAAACCCCTTGTAATATGGGCCTGAACAGTAGGGGGGGGGGGGCAAGCCGAGCA
>CAMUPF010000003.1 GCA_947090755.1 uncultured Candidatus Melainabacteria bacterium
ACCGCCGCGGAATCCGTAAATTGCCTGATTCGGGTCGCCAATTGCACAAATTTTGCCTTCAACCGGAACAAGAAGTCTGATTAATTTGTATTGATTTTCGTCGATATCCTGATATTCATCTACTGATACGTATTTGAAGCGTTCACGATAATTGTTCAAAATATCGCAATTTTCTTCTAAAAGCTTGACGGTCAAGGTTATTAGTTCGTCAAAATTTAAGGCGTGTTCTAATATTTCAGGGTCTGTGCAAAGTTCCTGTTCTTGTTCACTCATAACGATAAAATCAGGATGAAGCCCCGCAGCCGCATAGTTTTCTTTTAGGATTGAAAAACAAAGCGAGTGGAAGGTATGGATGTTGATTTTAAGTCCATCGGTTTTAAGAAGTTTTGTAAGGCGCTGGCGCATTTCCTGTGCTGCGCGGCGCGTGAAGGTTATCGCAAGACAGTTTTCCGGCATGAATTTACCGCTTGAAATAAGATGTGCAATGCGGCGGGTTAGAACGGTAGTTTTCCCGGAGCCGGGGCCTGCAACGATTAAAAGTTGATTTTCGGTACTGTTAACAGCAGCCTGCTGGTTTTCATCAAGGCTGGATTTTTTAGGTTTTTCGTCCTTTTGTTCTTCAATTACAGGCTTAGGCGCTGACTTTGGCTTTCGTTGTTCAACGGTCTTAGTTTCAGGCAAATCAATAAGTTTTAAATTGACGTATTTTTTATTCACCAGTTCGTCTTCTTCAAAAAGTTTTATCACGCCGTATTCTCCGTCGTAGCCGGCATGTTTTATAACTTTTCCGGCTCTAAGGCGGGAAATGCCTTCACCCAGAAGCGGTGACGCTTTTGAAATATCATCAATAGGAAGTTCTTGCAGGATAGAAAGTTCCGGCCCTAATTTCTGAATGATTCGCTCATATTCGGTTACGACGGATTTGCTTGCGACGCCCACTCCAAGAATCTCAGAAATTATCTCCGGCAGCGGAACAAGGCTGAACACTTCACCCGCCGTCGGAGGCGGTGTAAAATCGCCTTTGCGGTCAGAAAGTTCGTTGACGCGATATGAAACCCCGATTGTTAAAGGCTTTCCGCAGACAGGACAAATCCCGTTCAGCGCCTTTGTTTCTTCAGGGGTCAGGCAAACATTGCATTTTCTGTGTCCATCCTCGTGATATTTTCCTTCTTCAGGGAAAAATTCTACTGTTCCAACGTAGCCATCACCTGTTTTCAAGGCATTCATAATGTGCCGGTAGTCAGGCTCTGTATCAAAAACAGTTGCTTCGCGTGCAAGCTTTGCCGGTGAATGCGCGTCAGAATTAGAAACCAGGCGGAAACGGTCGAGTTTTGAAACCCTCCAGTTCATTTCAGGGTCTGAAGAAAGGCCTGTTTCCACCGCAAAAATATGGTCTGATAAGTCTTCATAGCAGTCTTCTATTGAATCAAAGCCGGATTTTGACCCGAGCGCGGAAAACCACGGGGTCCAAATGTGTGCGGGAATTATACATGCGCCCTCACCTGCTTCAAGTGTTGTTTCAAGAAGGCTTCTGGAATCCAAACCCAAAATCGGTCTGCCGTCAGAAACTATGTTCCCTATTGCGCCGAGTTTTGTTCTAAACCTTTCGGCGCTTTGTAAATCCGGCATAAAGCAAACATGGTGAACTTTGCGTGTTTTGTCCCATTTTTTGTATATCGTAGAAATTTCGACAGAAAGAATAAAATGAACGGGCCTCGTTCCGTCGTTAAAAATTTGTTTTTCTATATCGGGCCTTAATCTGTAAACTCCGTCGCCGGCCGGAACAAGTTTTTCATTGATTTCAGCGAACCATGCAGGGTGTGTAAAGTCGCCGGTGGATATAACGCTAAGCCCCTTTTTCTTGGCCCAGAAGGCAAGCTGCTCGAGGTTACAGTCGCGACTGGTCGCACGTGAATATTTTGAATGTATGTGTAAATCAGAATAGAAAAACATGTTTTACCCCTCTGACTCAAAAACTAAATTATAATATTCTTTGAAAATAAAAATCCGGTTTCTTTTATTTTCATTTTCTTCTTTTAGAATTCCAAGTGTCAAAAGGTTGTCAATTATTTTGTTTGCACCTTGATATGTAATTCCAAGCCAGTCCTGAACATCTTTAACTTTGATTATCGGAGTGTCTGTTATTAAGCGATTTAGTACCTCTATATAGTTAACTGGAGATTTAAAACTTTTGAAAATAAGTTTGGAATATTCTTTTTGCAAGTGTTGAATCTTTTCGATGGTTTCTAAACGTTCCTTGCTTGCGTTGATAATAGAATCTAAAAAGAATCTGACCCAGTATTCAAGATTGTGTGTGTATCTAACCGTTGTCAAGGCTTCGTAATATCGGCCCCTGTTTCGTTTCCAATAATTTGAAAGACATAACACAGGTAGGCCCAACAACCTGCTGTCACGCAGTTGTAAGGCGATTAGCAGCCGACCGGTTCTTCCGTTGCCGTCCATAAACGGGTGAATTGTTTCAAATTGAAAATGATAAATAGCAATCTTTATAAGTTTTGGGATGAAATAGTCCTCATTTTCCCAGAAGTCATTCAAATCTTGCATTAATTCCGGAACAAGTTTTGCCGGCGGTGGTACGAAGAGGGCATTAAGAATATTATTACCACCTATAAAATTTTGTTCTGTTCTGATTTTCCCGTTATGATACTTGCTTGGTTTAACATCTTTCATCAAGCTTTTATTTATCTTTTCAATCATATTGATTGTATAAATATTAGCGTTTCGAAGTTTTTCATCGGTGAAAAAATCGTGGGTTGTTTTATAAAGATTTCTTATCTTTACCGAATTTGTGTCTTCACCGAGATTATCGCTCAAGACATCTTTAATATCAGCGTGTGTACCTTCAATTTCGTTAGAGCAAAGAGCTTCAAGGTGTACGTGCATGTTCGTAAACATGTTGTAAAATTCCATGCTGCAACATGCATAATTTAAGCGGCTTAACTGAATAGTCGCTTCTTCAAGAAGTTTTAAAGTTCTGTTATCGCAAAAGGTAAAATTATGGTTAATTTTGTTCGGTATGTACACTTCGTATGCACCGGAGTTTTCGATTTGACCTGCGATGAAGGATGTAATATTAGTTGCTGATTCCATAGTTCTATTTTAATATAGTAATTGTAAAAAAGCAAGAGGTTTGTTAAGTTAAATTAAACTAAAGTTGCATAATAGTTTAATAAAGAAGTGGCAATCAAATTGTTGGTTAAACATGTAGTTGACTTATTTTAAAAAGCATGCTAAAATGTTAATAAAAAGTTGAAAAGCATGCTTTTTGACTTTGAAAGGGAACCAACGGAAAATAAGATTAGGGAATTAATTTTATTTTATGGCTTGGTTAGTTACAAACACCCCGTCGGTGGTCGATTCGGCACACTGGAAGTGTAAAAGGGTACAAATGTTTCCAAGGAGAAACAGACCAATGAGAAGAATTTTTTTCAAAAAGGTTGAAGACGATGGCATTGAGTACGTCTATAAAAACTACCGTTTGTTTAAAGGTCGCGTTATCTTTAATCGTAACGGCAAATTCTCAAAATATCCTGTAAAAAAACGTGCTAAATAAATCAGCACGCGTAAAAATCCATTTTTGGAGGGGGCTTGCCCCCTTCTTTTTTTTATTTAAACATATTTTATATTAATTTTCAAGTTACAGGCATGCTTCATGAAGAAAAATTAAGTTAAACTTCCATAAATTTAACGCTTGTGCTGACTTCAAAGTCGGCGGTTACCGAATCTTTTATGTCCTCAAGGGTGAACATAGGGTTTATTTCTGTTAACAATAAGCCCGTAGGTGTTACGTCGAATACGCAGCGTTCGGTTATGATTAAATCCACTTCACGGTAAGCTGTGAGAGGTAGTGTGCATTTTTTGACGATTTTTATTGAACCCTTAGAGGTGTGTTCCATGGCAACGATTACTCTTTTAGCGCCTACAACCAAGTCCATTGAGCCGCCCATGCCCGGAACAAATTTCTCCGGAATCATCCAGCTTGCAATACTGCCTTCCTGATCAACTTGAAGCGCGCCAAGAACTGTTGCGTCGATGTGACCGCCTCTCATCATTGTCAGTGCCGTGGCAGAGTCGAAGAAACACGCGCCTTCCTGAACCTCTACAAGGCCGCCGCCTGCGTTAATAATATGCGGATCAGGATTTTCACCGCTCTGTTTTTTACCAAGACCAAGAAGTCCGTTTTCTGATTGGAAAATAATGTGCTTGTCTGCCGGTACGTAATCTGCAGCAGCAGTTGGAAGGCCTATACCGAGTGTTACGACATCGCCTTCTTTGAATTCTTTTGCCACGCGTTTTGCAATAATTTCGCGAACCTGTTCTTTGGAAAGCTGTGGTGCTGCTGCTTTAGGGTCAAAACTCAGCGTGTTATCTCTGGTAAGTGTTACTTGCTGCATTTGCCGGCCTCCTCGTTTAGAACAATGTAATCAATAAATAGCCCCGGTATCACAACATCGTCAGGATTGATAGCGTCAACGATTTCATCCGCCTGGATAATAACTGTATCAGCCGCTGTGGCCATAATGGTGTTCATATTTCTGGTTGTGCCGTGGAAAGTTACGTTGCCGTATTTATCAACTTTTGAACCGTAAATTAGCGCAAAATCTGCGCCGATAGGGCGTTCAAAGATAAATTTTTTCCCGTCGACATTAATTGTTTCTTTATTTTCTTCTAAAACAGTACCAACTCCTGTTGGGGTAAGGATTCCGCCCATACCTGTTCCTTTGGCGCGAATTCTTTCGACCAAAGTTCCCATAGGAACGAGTTCAACGTCTAATTCTCCGGCGTTCATTTGTCTGCCGGTTTCAGGGTTGGTTCCGATATGCGTTGTGATAACCTTTTTTACCTGTTTGTTTACAATCAGTTTTCCTTTATCCGCAGTTGGAATCGAGGTGTCGTTGGATATCATTGTTAACTTTTGTACATTTTGTTCGACGAGTTCATCAATAAGCTTGTCAGGTGTGCCGCAGCTTAAAAAGCCGCCGACCATTATGGTTGCGCCGTCTTTAATCTGACTTATTGCTTCTTTGGCTGAAACTATTCTTTTCATATACCCCTAATTTTCGTTAGTATCACCATTTTAGTACAAAAATAAAAAATGTAAAATTATTAACGTTCGGGCAATAAAAAATTTGCGCATTTATTGTAAAAATTTATTTAATCTTTTTCAAGCTTGATAAGAAGTTGTTATGCTCTACGTCGCCTTCTACTTGAGTGAGGAAAACCTGAGTGTCTTCTTCTTTTGCGTCAATTGGCGGGAGGTCTACGAGTTCTGAAGCATAGTAATTCGCGTCATTTCTGCCGTTGAGTTTTACTTTATTGGCGAGCGCGTTCAATGAGAAGTTTCTTAAGAATCCTGAGAATCCCTTGTGACTGCTTGAAAATCTTGTATAAATTCTAAGAGAAGCATCGGCTTTTTCAAGGTCGTAACGTCCGCGGATGAGCGCAGAAAGTGTTGGTGATGAAGATTCAATGTTCATGCGTTCTATGACGTTGTCTTTCATTGTTAATTCGCCGTATATTTTGTCAAATTTGCCTTCCGGAATATTGACGATATCCATAATTGTTGCAGGTGAAATCATTACAACAGGGTTACGGAAGATTGAAGCGACTTTCATCAGGTATTCAACAAGCCCGATTTTGCCGATTGTACCGTTATTTACGAGGAATTTTATTGAACCGTTTAACTTCATCGACGCGTCAGAATTCAATTCGATTAGCCCGCTTGCTTTACCTGAAATTTCTTTGCTAAGGTTAAGCAGGGCGGTTGAGAATGTGTCTGCGTCAACATCTTTTACACCGAGGCGCAGATAATATTTAAGGGTTTTGAGGTCGCAGTTGACTTTTAGAGTCGAAATCCCTTCCGCAATATCAAATTTATTTGATTGCAGGTTGAAAATACCATCTTTATCGAGGGTCATATTGGCTTCAATGTTACCGAAATTCAGATTTTTGTAGTGGCCTTCTTTGAGTTTGAAGGTACAATCTTCAATAACAATGAGGTTTGTGTCGAACATAAAGTCGTCATCAGCCCCACCATCATCGCTTTCGTCATCATCACTTGCTGAAACGCTGGCAGTATATGCCACAGGAACTTCGGCAGTTTCAGCGGTTTGAGGCTGCTGGTTGTTTAAAGAAGCCATAAGTCTTTCAACATCCACTTTATCAAGATTCATATCTAAATCGCGAACGATAACAGGTGTTAAAAGTTCATTTTTTAAAACTCCCGCAATGTCATAACGAATACGTTTGAACCCGCCGCGTGCGTTGAGTTTTATGTCGTTTGGCGTGGTCGTGAGCGTTGCGTCTTTGATGAAAAGACGTTGTGACGGAATACGGGTTTTGGAAATTTCCATATCAGCGTCTAGTTTTGGAATATTATTTTCAAACGCTACGTGCAAATCACCTTTAATCGTTCCGCCTTTGAACATTTTTTCGCGGATAAATACATTTAGAAATTCGCTCGGCATTTCGCGGCCAAAGCTGAAACCGGCTCTATCAATTGCGCCTGTTGCGATATCCATTTTACCGTCAAAAACAAGAATCGGGTCGATTTTGCCCATACCTTTATGGATATCTTCTGCGATATAGTAATTAATATTTTTTATATCGAGTTTTGTGCCTATGAGGCTGAAATCCCCTTTGATTGCGCGGTCGTAATCGTTGAGCGGCGACGGAGTGTCGTCAACTCCAAAGCTTACACCTTTTGCAATTTTTGTAAGCCACGTTATATTCATTTCGTTGTTTATGGCTTTGTAGAGCAGGCGGGTAGGAATATTTTTGTTGATTTTGATTGCGGTTCCGCCGAGCAGTCCTGCAAGATAATCGGAGAAAAATTCGTTTGTCGCGATTGTGTCTATTGTCAGGTCAGAATCAAAAGTTTTATAATAATCTTTGATTGTACCGTCGATTTTAATCGTGTTGGACTTATTTTTACCATAATAGCCTTCAAAATTTGAGAAAATCATTTTATCCGGCAAGATAGTGATAGTACCTTTTGGCATCACAAGCGGAAGGTTTGTAAGGTCTTTGACGCAAGCCTTGGCGTTTTTCATGTTAATTTTGCCGTTTATACCGGAATTATTTAAATGTATGTCCATAGAAACCGCGCCGGCAGGTTTCACAAGCGGTGCAAGCATTTCTTTGCCGTTTGGAATCAAGAGGTTAGAATTTACAAGGTCGAAAATATCAGCAACAAGAAAATTATCTGATTTGGCGCTGATTTCCAGATTCTCACCTTCAACAAGCGAGGACAGATAAACTTTTGAATCGTTGTATTTTATTAACCCGTTATCCACACCGAGTTTTGCGTGTGAAATATTGAAATTCCAGTCCGTTTCCGGTGCCGGCTGTGTTGTATCGAGTGTTGAAACTAATTCTAATACATTATTGCCTTCAACGGTCAGATTTTTTATTGTAAGCTTATCCAGAGTTATTTCGCGCTTTAGAATTTTGCCAAATCCAATCTGTGTGTCAAAATCTTTGACATCTACAAGAATTTTATCATCTTTTTTTAATTCCAAATTACCCAGAGAAAAGCCGATTTTAGGGGTGAAATGCGTTTTTAATACCGGTTTTTCCAGTGTGAGGCTTAGACCTGTCGTCTGATGTACGATGTTTTTTACTGCATTTATTGCAAAATCAGAGGCAACAAATTTTGGAAGCAACAGCAGGTAGAACAAAAACCAAGCGCCTATAAGGCTTCCGGCTATAATGAAAATTAATTTTAACTGAACTCTATTCATAATAAAATAATAGCATAAAATAAATTTATGCTATAATCCTATTATGAAAAAAATATTTTTACTTTTATCCGTTATCATATTGTTAAATAGTGCTGCAATAGCAGTAGAAGAAAGCGTTATGACGTATAGCGAGGATGGCAGATTCGGTCTGAAAACGCTTTCCGGAACAGTTGTGACAGGCGCTGATTTTAAAAAACTAATCCGTGTGGGGAACTCTTCATGGATTGTACAAAAAGGTTCAAGCTTCGGGCTTATTGATAATCAGGGGAATTATATTTTAAAACCGAAATACAAAACTGTTGAAAGGCTTGCAGGCCGGTTTGCAAAATTCGGACGCGGCGGAGTATACGGAATCTGGAGTGAAACTGGTGAAGTCATCGTACCTCAGGAATTTTCTTCTGTCGGGTTGTTATACGGAAAAATGTTTCTTGTTGAAAAGAATTTTAAATACGGGCTTATCGGATTTGACGGGCGCGTCATATTACAGCCTGTAGTTGACGATATTTATATGCCAAAACCAAACGTTATGAAACTTTCCTATGACGGAAAATGGTATGAAATCGAACAGATTTCCGGCGGCGCGTTTGAACTTCCTGATAATATAAAAACACTTAGAGAAAATGAAAATTTCAAAATCACGGAAATTATCACAAATCCTGTGCCATCAGCGGGTTATGGTGTTGTAAGTGCAGGTGATTATTGTTTGAAGGTATTTTCGTCTGTGTCACCGGCGTATGAACAAACAATTGATGAACTTATTTTAAACCACGGTGCAGATGTCGCGGGGATTTTGATGAAGTCAACGTGGATTGTCAAATTTCCTTTTGTATATGCGAAAAATTACGTAAATACGGTTAGAACCCCTAATAATGGGCCGCTTGCTGATGTCAAGGCTAATTTAAAAAATAAGATTAAGGAATAAGGTCGTATTGGTGCTTGATTTCCTGAATATCCTGCCACATGAGCCATTTAGGGCTTCCTTTTTCTCGTGAATCGTTGCGTAAGAGATACGACGGATGGAAAATCGGCATCATTTTTGAGCCGTACGGCCCATCGAACCATTTGCCGCGTACTTTTGTAATTCCGCTATATTGCGGAAGCATTGAACTTAGTGCAACGCCTCCGCAAAGCAGAATAATTTTTGGTTGTAAGATTTCTAATTGTGCCTCAAGATATTCGCGGCAAGCTTCCTTTTCTTCCGGAAGCGGGTTGCGGTTTTCGGGCGGACGGCATTTAATCGTGTTGCAGATATAAACATCGCGTTCGCGTGACAAGCCGACTGATGCAAAAATTTTATCCAGAAGCTGTCCGGCTTTGCCGACAAAAGGCTTTCCTTTCTGATCTTCCCAGTACCCCGGAGCCTCGCCGATTAGGACGAGTTTGTGGTTGGGAATACCGTCTGCAAAAACTACATTCGTACGTGTTGCGCAAAGGTTGCACTTTTCGCAGGCCAGACATTTTTCTTTGATTTTTGCTAATTTTGATTCCATACTATTTTACATTGAATGTTACGTTTACTGTTGATATAACTTTTTTCTCAATAGAAGAAGTGTCGTTGATACCGTAGTCGGAAACGTCAGTTGAATTAACCGGAACGATTTGGAAAACGCCCATTCTTGCGCTGTTCATTGTACCGATTTTACCGTTTGTTCCTGCAACCATGCTTTCAGCACGTGCTTTTGCGTTCTTTGTTGCTTCGCCGACCATCTTAACTTTGATATCGTCAAGGTTTGATACAAAGTATTCAACATTGTTTGAACTTAAGTTGATATTTTTGTTGATTAAAACATCAGTTTTTGTTGAAATTTCTTTGATTTTTTGAATATCTTTTGAAGAAACT
Organism: uncultured Candidatus Melainabacteria bacterium; assembly: GCA_947090755.1. Lineage (GTDB taxonomy): Bacteria > Cyanobacteriota > Vampirovibrionia > Gastranaerophilales > Gastranaerophilaceae > Gastranaerophilus. Next base: position 9,604 of record CAMUPF010000003.1, read on the forward strand.
TTTACCCATTGAGAAAGGTTGTAGCCTTCGATTTCGTTTGAGGAGTACGCACCGTTTCTGCGGTAGTATTCGTAACTGTCAATAGAGCCGACTTCAATATCTTTTGGGTCCATGCCGTTTTCAGTAAGGAAAGATTTTATTTCTTTTACGTTGCTGTCTAGTTCTGCATAACCGCTTTTAAGGCTCGGAGTTCTTGTTGCGATTCTGAGTGAAAGCGTTGCAAAATCAGATGTTACGTTCTGGCTTGCTGAACCTGTTACACGGATTGTTTGGTTTTGAAGTTTTTGGAATTCAACAACTGATTTGGCGAGGATTGTTGTTGAAAGAACAGCGCCTGCCGCGATTAATAACCCTACTATAATTACTTGATAATCTTTAAAGTTCATAGTCTACTCCTTTACTAAAAATTCTGTGTTTTCAACACGTGCCGCAAAATATGGCTTATCTTTTCCCTGTTCTTTGAGGAAAATAACAAACGGCTGGTCAAAATCAAAATGGCGGCTCATATCCGGAGCTAACGACATCTTCATGACACCGATAACCGCTTCACTTTTGAGGCTTCCGCCTTTGTTGTCCATTTTAAATTTGATTGTTTGCAGTGCTTTGGTGATTTTATAATTTGTGCCAAGAATCTGTTTTTCGCAAAGTTCATTGTAAGAAATTGTCTTGTCAATGTCGATATTAGGGATTTTTACTGTATCTTCGTGGCCGAGTTTTTCAGGTTTTGAAATCTTGGTCACATAGTCGTAAAGCTCTGTGAAATCACCTTTTTTATCAGATTTCAAAAGTATAACTTCTTCATTTTCTTTTGTGAGAAGTTTTAGTGCGTATTCATCTCCATTATAGAAAAGAATTTCAACGTTTTTCTTTATTTTTCTGTCCGTGTCTTTGTTTACCCCGAAGTATTTAACGTTTTCGGCAGAACCTGCAAATGGCGCTGAATCAAGAACTTTGAACGCGTTCAGGAATGTAAAATCTTTTTTCAGCATTGCGTAGAAAAGGTATGCATCTTTTGCGTTCCAGTCCACCATATCGAGAACATCGCTGGTTTCGTGGAATTTTTTAAAGATTTCTTTTTCAATTTGTTTTTTTAATTTGTGGCTGATTTCACCCTGAGTTTTGTAATAAGATGCAGGTGAAAGTATGTCAGCGGTGTAGAGTTTTTTGTTCAACTCATCTGCAATCGGAGGGTTTCCGCCTGCAAGTTGTACAGGTTTTCCGTGTGTAAACTTATCCATAAAATCGTTCCATACGAGTTGGAAGGTTACGCACCAAACAGAATCTTTGACGGTTTCGTAGCCCTGTGAAACTTCAACAGCAGGTGCGGCCGGTTTACTTTTATGGAAAAACGGAAATCTGAATCCGCTGCAAAGTAAACTTGTTCCGATTAGGGCGCTTACGCCCAACATTGTAATACTTTTGTTTATTTTCATATAAAACTCCTTATCAACATCGCAATATTACCACAAATTCTATTGTACTGCAATGTGGTTGTGATAGAATATTTCTGAATTATGAGGACAAAAACATGTTAAAATCAAGCGGAATAAAAATAGTAGCGACCTTAGGGCCGTCTGTAAATAACGAACAAAAAATAGAAGAATTGATTCAGGCCGGTGTGAGTATGTTTCGTGTGAATTCTTCACACTCAACGCCTGACGCGCATAAAGAAACCATTGATATGGTGAGAAAAGTCGCGGCAAAACTTAACACAAATACAGCGATTTTGTTGGACTTGCAGGGGCCGAAAATCAGGGTCGCAAAACTTGAAGCGCCGATTGAACTTGTTGAAGGAACTAATGTTCAACTTCGTCATGACACGCAGTACGTTGATAATATTATACCTGTTGACTACGCGGGGATTGCGCGTGATGTGAAAGCCGGCGACACGATTTATCTTGATGACGGAAAACTTGAACTTCGCGTTAACAACACTGACGGAAACATAATCACAGCCTCTGTTGTTCGCGGCGGGCTTTTGAAAGCCAATAAGGGCTTAAATCTCCCCGGTCGTACGGCAAGCCTTTCTGCCATTACGCAAAAAGATATTTCTTACATAAAGCTTGCACTCGAGTGGAAAGTGGATTATCTTGCGCTTTCGTTTGTCAGAACGGGGGAAGATGTATTAAAAGCGAAACACTGTATGGAAATGTACGGCGGCTATATTCCATTGATTTCTAAGATTGAAAAGCCGGAAGCACTTGATAATATTGACGAAATTATAAAAAACTCCGACGGTATAATGGTAGCGCGCGGCGATTTGGGTATAGAAATTTCAGCGGAAAAGGTTCCTGCAGCGCAAAAGAAACTTATCAAAGAGTGTAATGCTAAAAATAAAGTCGTAATCGTTGCGACCCAGATGCTTGAAACAATGATTGAACAGCCTATTCCAACGCGTGCAGAAACCTCTGATGTTGCGAACGCGATTCTTGACGGCGCAGACGCAATAATGCTTTCCGGCGAAACCGCCGTGGGGAAATATCCTGTTGAAGCCGTTAAAATGATGTCAAAAATTTCACAAAACCTTGAAGAAAACAACGTTATCAGGCATAACTATTACTCAAGAAAAATGGAAGAATTTGATAATCAGGAAGCTTTTGCAATGTGTCACGCAATGGTAACAATGCTTGAAACCCTTCCGATTAAAGCGATTGTTGCATTTACGACAAACGGCTATACTCCTGCACTTTTGAGTAAATCAAAACCGTCAGTACCGATTTACGCGCTTGCAAAAAGCGAAACCGTATGCCGGCAGATGAATCTTTGCCGTGACGTTGTGCCGTTCAGATATGACTGGCAGCAGGAAATCAGTATGTCATCTCTGAATGCTTTGAACGAACTTCTTGTTGAAAAATTCGGCATGAAAAAGGGCGAACAGGTAATCTTGACTGGTGTCGTTCCGTACGTCGCCGGCCAGACAACGAACTTTATAAAATTAAAGACTATTGAGTAAGATTGCGTCAGCCGGTGTAGCACCGGTACCGTGGCACGTGAGTGCTACGGGCAGGGTGCGAAACACTACGTCAGCGACGTTTCAAAATTTGCGGATGTTGGTAATATCCGCTTAAATTTTGTCAGGAGCTTTCTGCCCTTGAAAAATTTTTATAATAATATTATAATCAGTAAGTAAAAAACATAGGTAACTTATGGATATTAATAATTATATAGGAAAATTTTCAGCCTTTTTGCACTCACAGGCGTTTGTTAAGGCTTTTGCATTTTTTATTTTCACTTTGACTTTGACGGGCCTTATTTCGTCGCAAAATTTCTTTTTTCAAGATACAGTCAAAAACGGCATAAGCCAGAAAGACATTTATGCGCAAAAAACGCTTACCGTTATTGATACGCGAAGAACTGAACAGCTTAAAGCCGAAGCTGGCAACAGGGTTGAGCCGATTCTCACACCTGCTGAAGATAACTTTGTTCGAATAAATTTTAACACCTTACAAAACTCTATCGAAAACATAAGGCTTGAAGAAATTTCTGACGCTGAAAAACGCCAGAAACTTGCGGTTTTCTTTGATTTGCCTAATTCAAGAAAAGATTTTGTGCTTGATTTCTTGCTGAAATCTGACAATGCAAGCCTAAACGAGGCGTTTACAAAAGCCTCACAAACTCTTGAAAATGTTCTTGAAGCCGGTATTACCGAAAACGATTTTGTAGAAAATGATGTAGAAAAAATTATTAAGAAAAATCTTGTAAGGGATATTTCTAAACGTCAGATTTCTGTGATTTCGGCACTTTTGGAACAGGTAATCGTTCCGAACCTTGTTGTCGATGAGTTCGCGACAAATATTGCAAGACAAAATGCGCAAAGTACCGTCAAACCTTATGAAATGAAGTTCCAGAAGGGGGATTTGATTGTTTATAAAGGTGAACCCGTTACGAAAATTAAACGTGATGCATTGCGTCAGGCCGGATATAATGTTTATGAACTTAATTTTCAGGGGCTTATGGCGATGTTTGTTATTGTCGCACTTGGTGCGATGATTTATCTCGCTTATATGAAATATTTCGAAAAACAGTTTTTAGAACCGAATTATCTTTCGGTTTCCGCAAGTTTGACAACCATCCTTGTGTTAATCGCAATGCTTCTGCCTACAGGCTTTTCACCATATATTCTGCCGATTCCGGCGTATGTGTTTATGCTTGCGATTTTTACGAGTCCGCGGGTTGCGTTCGTTGCCGGCATGGTTATTCTGGCCGTACTTTCGGTCGGATTCCAGTATAATTCACCGTTCTTGTGTACATTTATACTCCTGACCATGATTTCTACAATCGCGATTTCTAAAATCCGCTATTCAAAACGTATGGATCTCTTGAAAGTCGGATTTTTCGTTTCAGTTTCCGGCGTTTTGATTGCGATAAGCATATTTTTACTTGAAAAATGTCTTATTGATGTAAGTAATTATCTTATTTTCAAAAATATAATTTGTCTGATGATTAACGGAATTTTGAGTTCTGTCATTGTTCTTGGGACTCTGCCGTTATTTGAAAGCACATTTAAGATTATTACTCCATACGGTCTTGCGGAACTTGGCGACGCGAACCAGCCGTTGTTGAAACGTTTGCAATTTGACGCGCCTGGAACTTACCATCACAGCCTTATGGTCGCAAACCTTTGCGAGGCTGCCGCAGAAGCAATCGGTGCAAACCCTGTTCTCGCCCGTGTCGGTTCACTTTACCACGATATCGGAAAACTTAAACGTCCGCTGTTCTTTGTAGAAAACCAATCATATTTTAAAATTGATAACCCGCATAATAATTTTACGCCGCGTATAAGCAAAATGATTATTACGGCGCACCCGAAAGATGGGGTGGAACTTGCAAGGGAATATTCTTTGCCGCAGGCTATTCAAAACTTTATTACACAACACCATGGACAGGGTCTTGCAAGTTATTTTTATAATCAGGCGGTGAAAGAAGAAGGGCTTGAAAACGTTAAGGAAGAACAATTCCGCTATACCGGCCCGAAACCTAACACAAAAGAAACCGCGATTTTAATGCTTGCAGACGCGGTTGAATCTGCCGTCCGCTCAATGGATAATCCGACGCAGGAAGAAATGGAAGCTGTTATTGATAAAATTATTATGGATAGAATAACAGACGGTCAGCTTTCTGACAGCCCGTTGACGCTGCTTGATATTAAGATTATCGCCGCAACTTTTGTCAGAATTCTGCGTGGTATGCGCCACAATAGAATCAAGTATCAGGACGACGAACTGGAAAATAAATTAAAACAACTGGAAGAAAAAGAAAAAAATAATGATAAACAAAATTAATTGTCTAATCGAAAATGCAAACGAAGATTTTGAAATAAATATTGCAGAATGGACTGAAACCGCTAAAAAATTATTCAAAAATCTTATGACGCACGAAGAGGTTGCAAAGGATTCATGTCTTGAGGGGCTGGAGTTTGAGGAGGTTTTCTTTGACATAACATTTACTAACGCCGCAGAAACCCACGAACTAAACCGTACTTATCGCGAAAAGGATTATCCTGCGGATATTATTACGTTTGCGCTATTTGCTGATAGTGATGATGACCTGATAATCGACGGACGTATAGTTCTGGGTGATATAATTATTGCACTGGATAAAGTGGATGAGATGACAAAAAGCAGTACTCCGCCACCTCCCGCCTCGCTGAACCGCGAGCCGTGCGTGGCTGCGCTGTCTACTAAAGATGAAGCTAAAACCTTTGATTATATGCTCAAATTCCTTATTGCACATGGAGTTTTGCACCTTTTAGGTTTTGACCATCAAACAGAAGAGGAATACAATTTCGTGGTAAAACATCAGCAAGAGGCGATTAGTGAATTATGACCAAGTTTAAAGCACAAAGTTTTCGGGCAAAAATTGAAAACGCGCGCCACGGGATTAACCTTGCATTGCGCGCCGAAAAAAATCTGCGTGTCCATACAGCAATCGCCTCTATTGTAATCCTTGCGGGGCTAATATTGCATGTAGGAACGCTTAAACTCGCAATTTTGCTTCTGACAATCGGACTTGTGGTTATAGCAGAAATGTTAAACTCTGCGTTGGAGTTTGCGGTTGATGCGCTTTATAAAAATAAATATTCGCGGCTGGTAAAATTTGCAAAAGATATTTCAGCGGGTGCGGTGCTGTTTGTATCGTTCATTGCCGCTAGTGTAGGGTTATTAATTTTTATTCCACAAATATTAAAAGCGGGATTTTAAACCCGCTTTTAATATTAGAAACGTCCTGTTTCACCATAATTTGGTTGTCCGAAGTTCCAGTATGTGTTAATCCAGCTGGAGCCTTCGTTACGGAATCTGATACGTTTTTTGCCTTTTTGTGTAACAACTTTTTTTCTTGTGGTTACAACGGTTTCTTCTGTAGCACCGGCAGCATTGCCTGTTGTATTTTTTATTGCTGCACTTGTGTCAACCGGTATAGCCTGAAACTCCGGTGATTGTGTATAGTCAAAATAATCTCTGTCTAATGCCGCAAACGCCGCTTGAGTTAAGCATAATGCACAAATAATCAGTAATAATTTTTTCATCTGTAATTCTCCTGTTATTTATATTTATATTACTTTTTCTTAAAAAAATCAACATTTTTCGGAACTTGATATATAATTCTTAATGTTAGACAGCGCAGCCGCGGTGCGACCACACGAGAGTGTGGACGGCAGGCGGCGGAGAACTGTTTTTAAAGGACAGCATGAGAGAACGATTACCGGAATTTTTAAAACGACCGATTGTTGATACAGAAACTACAAGGAATGTTCGCAGAGTATTGCGCAGCAATTGTTTGAACACTGTTTGTGAAAACGCAAGGTGTCCGAACAAAAACGAGTGCTACACAAAAAATACCGCGACGTTTTTGATAATGGGCAATGTGTGTACCCGAAATTGCCGGTATTGTAATATTTCTTGCGAGCGCCCCGAACCGCTTGACCCGATGGAACCTCAGAATGTTGCTAAAGCTGTTGCTGATTTAGGGTTGAAGTATTCTGTGATAACGTCAGTTACGCGCGACGATTTATCCGATGGCGGCGCAGAACATTTTGTGCGCTGTATAGAGGAAATTAGAAAACTTTCACCTTCAACGCGGGTGGAAATTTTAACACCTGATTTTAAGGGTAAAAAAGAGTCGCTGGATTTGATTATCGGCGCGAAACCGGATGTGTTTAATCACAATATTGAAACTGTCGAGCCTGTGTTTAAAACGGCACGTCCGCAGGGAAATTACAGGACTTCGCTTGAGGTTTTAAAATATATCAAAGAGAATTCCGATATCAAGACAAAATCCGGATTGATGATTGGTTTGGGTGAAACATTTGAACAAATTGAAGCGACCTTTAATGACTTGCGTTCTGCCGGTTGTGATATTTTGACTGTCGGGCAGTATATTCAGCCGTCTAAACAACATCTTGAAGTTTCAAAATATTATTCACTTGAAGAATATGAAGACTTGAAGTCGCTTGCGCGCAAATGCGGGTTTAAAAACTTCCAAATCGGGCCGCTTGTGAGAAGTTCATATAATGCGTCTGTGATAGCTTGACACATGATGAAACATGGTACATAATGTTTAAAGAAAGGATGTACTTATGAAAACTAGACTATTAACATGGACAGGGGGGGGGGGGGAGCAAGCTGAGCAGAGCCACGAGCATAACTCCGCGAGCGACCATTGAATTGCGGAGTTATGCGAGAGTCGAGCGCGCGACGGGCAAGACCGCGCTCTTGACCGCAAGCGCGAACGTTGGCGTTTTACGCGAAGCGCAGTACCCACGTTGCGCATTCACAATGGCGGAGATTCTCTTATCCCTAACAATAATTGGTGTAGTCGCTGCGATAACGTTACCAAGTTTGACCGGCAATATTAATGAACGCACGTGGAACACACAGCGCAAAGCGCTTTATGCGCGATTTTCACAGGCAATCGCCCTTATGCCGGCGTTGAACGGCTATGGAACTTTGACCGAAGACGAAAATAAAAGCGTGACAGCTGATACTGCGGCTGAAACTTTTGTCACAGAAGGGTTATCTAAAGTCCTCAAAATAAACAACATTTGTGACTCCGACCACCTTGCCGATTGCGGAATACCTACAAAATATACTGACACCGTTGGTTCACAAAAGATTATGCCTACAACGGTTTATACTCTGAACAGCAGATTTAACTTTAGCTTTAATGAAGCAGATGGTACTCCAAATTCTTATTCCCAAATTAATACTAAAGCCGCTGCGTTTGAAACTGTTAACGGTGAAAGCATACTGGTTTTTTATAATCCTCAATGTAAATCAGAATTAAGGGCACATTATCTCAAAGATTTTGCACAGTCAAAAATGTGTGCAAATTTTGTTTATGATTTAAATGGCAATAAAGGGCCTAATACCGTCGGAAAGGATATCGGAATAATTACGGCTCTATATCCTACGGATTCAGTTGTTGTTGCGCCGCAGCCGTATAATAAAAATTTTGGTAATGTATCTCAGTATGACGCAAGCAAACAGTGTAAAAGTCTGGATAATGAAGCTCGTTTACCTAATTTGCAAGAATTTTTTGCACTATTTTATAATCAGGATATATTTGGGAATTTCAACAAAAATTATGATTTTTGGACAAGCACCTTAGGCGACAATCCTTCTACGGCGAAAGCTTTTCATATGAATCCTGGCAGAATTTATACTCTGGACAGAACTCAAGAATATAATGTTATATGTGTTAAACGATAAAAGATAGGGCGCAAGCGAAGCTTGCGCCTCTACTTGTTTTGTATTAAAATAGTGCTATGAAAAGAATTTTGTTTGTATTCGGGACGCGCCCCGAGGTTATTAAATTAGCACCGCTAATCCTTGAAATGAGAAAGTTTCCGGAACTTTATGATGTTAGAATTTGTAACACAGAACAGCAAAAAGAACTTTCTAACCAGACTCTTGCGTATTTTGGTTTGAAAGCGGATTACAATCTTGATTGTATGAAGCCAAATCAAACGTTATTGGAGGTTCAGGCTCGTTTGTTAAAAGCGCTGGATGGGGTTTACAAGTCAGAATCCTTTGACGCGACGGTGGTTCAGGGCGATACAATTACTGTTTTGAGCGGCGCACTTGCAAGTTTTTACAACAAAATTCCTGTGTTTCACGTTGAAGCCGGACTTCGCTCTTATGATTTATTCGAGCCTTATCCTGAAGAAGCTATGCGTCAGATGACATCACGCATTGCAGCGTTGAACTTCTGTCCGACGGAAACTAATAAAAATGCACTTTTAAAAGAAGATGTTTCAGCGGATAAAATTTTTGTGACCGGAAACACTGTAATCGACGCACTTTTCTGCCTGACAGAACAAACACTAAATAGCGCAGGTGAATTTTTTGCACAGCAGGGGATAAAAATTGACGATAAGTTAGTTTTAATTACTGCTCACAGACGCGAAAATCACGGTGAGCGCTTAGATAGAATTCTATCAGCCATTGAGTTTCTGGTGAAAAAATACGCTGATCACACTTTTGTAATCCCCGTTCACCCGAATCCGAACGTTAAAGATAAGATTCACGCGCGTCTTGAACGCTTTGAAAATGTTAAACTTCTTACGCCGCTTGATTATCCTAATCTTGTTTATTTGATGAAGAATGCAAAATTAATCCTTACAGATTCCGGCGGAATTCAGGAGGAAGCACCTTCTTTTGCCTGCCCGACAATTGTTTTGCGTTACGAAACCGAGCGTAAAGAAGGTATTGAAGCAGGTGTTTCAATACTTGTTGGCGCGGATTATGACAAAATCCTTTCTGAAAGCGAAAAGGTTCTTTCCCTTGCGCGTTCACAGTCAAGACTTAAGGCTCAAAATCCTTATGGTAATGGAAAATCTGCCCAAATCATTGAGCAGATTATACGTGAAAGGATTTAAGTTTTTGTGTGTTGGCTTATAAAAAGATTTATATCCTTATCGGAGTATAGTTTCTTTTTTAATTGAGTTCATCGCATATTTATAAGTCGGTTTGTAATTCATGCTAGGTAATTTAGCTTTGTAGAATTCTATTTCTCTGTCGCGGAGTTCTCTGCGCTGGCAAACTTTTCTTGTTCTTCTGTTTGTAGAATAGAGAATTAGGCCTGCCAGCGTTAAAACTGTCAGCGTCCAAGTCATTTTTTCGTGTCCGAATCTTTCGCCTACAAATATCGGCGCAGAATCCGGAGTGTTAAAAATTATTCCTGCGTTCGCGATGTTTTGACCCTGAATATGTAGTTTCAATTCGTTTTCACCGGTGTTTTCAACTACCATCGGGTTGATTCCGCTTACGTTTTTATAGATTGTGTTGATGTTTCCGGCCGGAGTAATCCCTTTAATCGTTAAAATGATTTTGTCATTAGCTTGAACAGTTTTTCTTACCTTTGCCGGAGAGTCAGAACGAAGGATAATGTTATACTGTCCTTCTGTTCCGTCAAAAACAACAGAGTTCAAAAAGTTCTGCGCTCCGAAACTCATCGGTGCGAATGTTCCCAAGACTATTAATAAAGTTAAAACTAATCTGAACATTTATCCCTCTTCCTTCTTTTGTAAGAAATTCAGACTGTGGACTTCTTTTCTTACACATCAATATTACCCGCAATATATGCAGGTGACATCAATCAACAGGTTTATTGATGTAAACCTAAAGGATGAAATCAAGGGATTGAAATATTCTACAGGTGGCTATACCCGATTATTTACCGGTGTACCAGATGTTGAAAACCGGATTTGATGTATTCGGATTGATATCAACTTCGTTCCCGCGGAAAATTAATGAACAGTAGTTGAAGAATCTTTTCCACGCAGGGTTGTACCATTTGAGGGTATTGAAGCCTGTTAGAAGTAGTTCTGAATTGAAGGTCGTAAGCTTCCCGTTAGCGTTTCTGACACGGAAGGTTTTAAATTCAACCTCAGCGTTGTCGCCAACCCAGCCGTTTTCTTTTACATAATCAACTGTTCCGTACATTGTTGTATCTTTTTTAATAAAAATCTTGCCGTTTTTATACACATCGTCAACGACACGGAATGGAACGCGGTCGCCGGTTTCTGTTTCATCAAACGCGGTTGAAATAGGTTCCAGCGGAGCAATTTTTATAGGGATTTTTTCCTCTATTGCAAAGGAAACTCCGGCATTTACAAGTAATATTAATGCGATTAAAATTAACTTCTTCATTCTTCTCTCCATATACTGAAAACATCTTTGTCCGGAAGCGCTTTTACTTCTCCGCCGCGTACAAAATCGGCTAAATCCGTGAAAAAGAACATTGCTCCGTCGTGCAGATTACCCCGTAAAAATACTGTTCCGGAGTATTTCTCATCACTGTTTAGTGCACGGAAGTTTTCAATCGTAAGCTGTGCTTCTTTTCCGGCCATACCGTTTTCCTGATATTTGACGATAAGTCCGCGGATAAGTTTGTCTGTTCCGACGATTTTAAAATCAACATAATCACCCTCGAGAAATTCATCTTGTGAGGTGCTGATTTTGTGCAGCGGAGTTATGTCAATAAGTGTCCGTTCAGCAAAGGCCGGCCCCGGTGTTAATAAAGATAATAAAAACGTAAGGACAAGTTTCTTCATTAAATGGCTTCCCCTCTGCGTTTAAGTTCTTTTTGTCTACGAACATCTTCTTTGTGGCGGAAACCTCTTAATTCATCCTCGTATGCATACATGAAGTTTTTATAATACGGGTGGTTTGTCTTAGGGCTTGCTAAATATTGAGGGTATTTTTTGTAGATGTATTTATAGATACTAATTAATCTTTTAGAACCTTTCGGATGGGTTGATATGAATCCCCAATCCCACATTGGTTCGCTAAAAATTTTATTTCCCATGATAATCGCTGCAATCGGGTCAAATCCGGCGTTAACCATATAATCTATTGCTTTCAAATCAGATTTATATTCATAGTTTTTGCTGTTGAAGTTCATTGCTATTAATTTAAGCGGGCCGCCGTATGCTTCAATAGAATGTGCCATTTCATGGCCGATTACAAAAGCCAGTTCGTCATCACTTTCGGCACAATATAAAAGACCGCTGTAAACGGTTATGCTTTTATAAAAGTTGTTAGAAGATGCATTAACACTATTGGGTTTTAGTACTACTTCTAATGGAACTCTTTTATCAAGTTTATTGCCTTCCATAAGTTTCGCTGCAACATTGTAGACTTTTTCCTGCTTTTTCCCTGTTTTTTGCCAGAAGTTGTCCATATTTAAGTCTGTTATGATGTACGCTTCTTCTGCCAAAGCTGCGGTTCCTAATAATAAACTTAATACCATTAATGCGATGCTCTTCTTCATAAAAATTCCCCTTTATTTCTTAATCCGTTACTACGATATCATAATTCTAATAGTTTTTCAATGCCTTATGTTAATAATTGTGACATATTTGCCCGCCATGATTGATTTTCTGTAGAAATATTTTTTCCTTTTTACTACAATTAGTCATGTAAAGGTGGAATAGAATATTATGCAAATTATCTTGAATTTATTATATTTGTATGTGGCAGTTTATACGGCGTATTTCTTTGCTCTGGCTGTCAGAAATCTTTTTGATAGAAATTACAAAGTCGAAAAGCTTACTGCTACTGCCGTTGAAGAGGAAAATCTCGCCGTTGTTGTTTATTCTCACAACAATAAACTCACACTGGAAAAACTTGTTAATCAGTTAAAACTACAGAGTTACCCGATTGACCGCTTCAAGATGTTTGTTATTCTTGATAATTGTATTGATGGCTCTGAAGATATTTTTGAAAACGAACGTTTTATCAATGTTATTAATATCAAGGAGATTGGTACTATTGGTAAAGATGAGGCGATTTCGCAATTTGTAAAACGCTTTTCGGCAAATCGTGAGTTTGACGCGTATGTGTTTATTGATGGTGACAGAAGTATTCCGATGGATTTTCTGACCTCTGTTAATGCTGCACTCAAAACTTCCAGCGTTTTGTGCGGCGAAACCATTGTCTTATTTGAAAATCTTTCTTTTTCTGAAAAAATTAAATCTGCGTTTCAAAAATATAATATGAATTTCACACAGAAAGCACGTAGCCTTTTTGGACTTGCGTCGCTTGCTGATACCGGCGTTTTTGTAATCAGAAAACCGTTGCTGGATCAAATTAAACAAATTAATCTTAAAAATATTGACGAACAGCTTAAATATAGTCTTTTGCTTTCAAAAGTTAAGGTTCCGTGCGTATATAATCCGAACATTCAGTCTTGCGTGGAATCTTTTGAGTACAAATTTGAACGTCCGAAACTTTCTGCAAGAATGGCACTTTTTGCAAAATGTTTTACACAAATATTCAGTAAGAATCTGGTTTTTGCAGAGCATGTATTCTCATTGCTTCAACCAAACATCTGCCTTACAGGCTTGATTTATTTGACGCTTCTGTGCTTCGCGTCAAAATATTATTTCTTTGTAGGGTTTAAGGGTGTTATTCTGACATTAATGACGTTTATTGTCGGATTTCTGTTAAGTCTTTTGAACTCACGACTTAACTTTAAGGAAAGTGTTTACCTTGCGATGTATCCGTTTTATTCTATCGGACATGTTGTAAAACATCTTCCTCCGGTGCAAAAGTTTGTGGAATTCGTGATAAATAAGGTTCGCGGTGTCGTTAAGGTTGAGAAGTTTATGATTGACGTTATGGTTCAGGTCGGACAATCTCAAATCCCTTGCAAACTTGAGTTTATTTCTGAAAATGATTTTGCCAGAGTTAAATTTCACTACAAACGCAAATCTTTTGTTACCCAGCAACATTACAGAATGATAGATGCGTTGCAGGAATTGAGGATGAAATTAAGCGAATACGGTTATATTTTGAGAATTTGCGGCGCGTGCGAATACTTCCAATCAACAGACGACGGCTCAAAAAACATGCTGAAAGGCTGCTGCAACTGCACAAAACCAAGCATTACACTTCAACCAATCAAAGAAACCTGTGTTTGGAACGCTTGTTCAGAATTTTCGCATACCGATAAAATCAACGTGTATGACGGCCTTGAGAAATAATCTCATTAATCATATAAAATGAGCCGCAGATGATGTTTAGTTTGTCCGGCATGATGGCGTTCGGGTCTGTAAATTTTTTTGTCGGGAACGGACAGACGGCTTGTAATTCTTCAACCGTGCAGGAGTTCGGGTTGTTAAAGTGATAAAAATAGATTTCGTCGTGCGGGTCAAATAATATGTTTATCATTTTTTCGTAATCTTTGTTTCGCAAACAGCCAAAAATAAATCTGCGCGGGGTCGACGGGTAGAGAGCGTCAAGGCTTTCGCGAAGCGCCATTGCGCCGTTGGGGTTGTGTGCACCGTCAATTATAAGATTTTTTTCTTCAATGTATTCAAACCGGCACGGGTGCTGAACTTTACCGAGCGCTTTTTGCACTGTGGCTTGCGCAATTTGCGGGAATAAAAGTTGAATACAATTGAGGGCAAGCGCTAAATTTTCGCACTGATAAGTACCTTTAAGCGAAAGGTTTGAGGTGTCAGAAAAAGGGGTTACGAGTAGAAATAACGAATTGTTTGCATCCGCTGCATCTTTGATTTCTTCGTAGCCTTCACCGGTGATAACAGGGCAGTCCGGCTTGATAATGCCGGCTTTTTCAAACGCTATTTTTGAGCGGGTATTCCCTAACCGCTCTGTATGGTCGAGGTCGATATGCGTGATTATGGCACAAAGATTTGATTTTATTACGTTTGTGGCGTCAAAACGCCCGCCAAGTCCGGTTTCCAGAACAACATAGTCTACGTGTTCGGCGGCAAAATACTTAAACATAACAGCGGTCAGGATTTCAAATTCTGTCAAATCTTCGCCAAGGCTGACAATTTCTTGTACGTATGCGGCAAAGGTTTCGCGCGGGATTTCTACGCCGTTAATCTTTATTCGCTCGGTGTATTCAAAAATGTGGGGGCTTGTATAGAGGCCTACTTTATAACCTGCTTCCTGCAGAATCGCGGCCAGAATTGCACAGGTCGAACCTTTTCCGTTTGTGCCCGCGACATGAATACATTTTAACCCGTCCTGCGGGTTGCCGAGTTTTTCTAAAACTGCAAGAATACGCTCCAGTCCCAGTTTGATTTTAAACTTTCCTTGAGAGGTTAGAAGTTTTATTGCGCTTTGGTAAGAGAAATCTTCCATTATATCCCCAGTTGTTCAATAATTTTTTCTACGCCGTCAAATTTTGCAAGTTTTGCTGCGTTGGCCTGAAGTTGTTTGAGTTTTTCGCCTTTTAAGGAGTTAATATAGGAAAGCAAAGTTTCGGCTGTTGTGTCAGCGTCTTCAAGATAGAGCGCCGCGCCGTGGCTTTCCATATACCGTGCGTTAATCCGCTGGTGATCGGCCGCTGCGTGCGGGTAAGGCACAAGAATTGAGGCAACGTTACTTGCGCAGATTTCTGATAAACTTAAGGAGCCTGAGCGGGCGACTGCAATGTCTGAGGCTTTGAGTACTGAAATCATATCTTCAAAGTAAGGGCGGACAATAAGGTTTTTGTCTTTTTTGTAATCGGGGTATATTTTCAGTAACTCCTCGTTAACATCTTCAAAATGGCGTTTTCCGGTCTGGAAAATTACCTGAATATTTTCCTGTGAAAGTTTTTTGAGTATTTGAACAGCGGCGTTATTAATGGTTTTTGCGCCTTGTGAACCGCCCATTATGCAAATTGTGAGTTTGTCCTGCAAACCAAGATTTTCAAGCGCTTTTTCGCGTGTAAGAGTTTGAAATTCTTTTCTAATCGGATTGCCGTTGATGAAAATATTCTTATTATTTATATAATTTTTTGCGTCTTCAAATGCCAGTGAAACGCTTTTGGCGCCGGTTGCGAGGTTTCTTGTCACAAGTCCGGGTTTGGCGTCGCAGTCGTGCAGGACGTATGGGATTTTCAGGATTCTTGCGGCCATTACTGTCGGCGCAGAAACATATCCGCCGGTTCCAAAAATCGCGTCAGGTCTGTATTTCAGGATATAAAAACAGGATTTTAAAACTGCAATTGCGAGTTTTATTCCCCAGAGGAAGAATTGCGGGCTGGCTTTGCGCGGCATTCCTTCAACATCAACGCCCAGAAATTTGTAACCTTTTGAGCGAATTATTCCATACTCCAGATTTTTAAAATTTCCTATATAAAAAATGTCGCCTGTAGTGTCTTTTTTCAAAAGTTCTTCAAAGACCGCAAGTGCCGGATAAATGTGGCCGCCGGTGCCGCCGCCTGTTATAAAATATGTTAATTTATGCTCTTTGTTCATTTTCTTCGCCGCCTATTTTTGTAATTCTGCGTTTAGAGATGTTTAATAAAATTCCAATCATAATCATAGATGTAACGAGGGATGAGCCGCCGTAGCTTATGAATGGAAGCGGAACGCCGGTTGCAGGAATGAATGAACTTGTAACCGCCATATTGATAAATGCCTGTACCCCGATAGAGAAGGTCAAACCTATTGCAAGGAGTTTGCCGTACATATCCTGAGAATGTGTTGCGATAAGGATTCCGCGGTACATAATTGTAAGGAAAAGTAAAATTATGAACACACAGCCAATGAATCCCCATTCCTCTGCGATTACCGCGAAAATAAAGTCGGTATGGCATTCAGGCAGGTATGCTCTTTTTTGAACCGATGCGCCGTAACCCAGTCCCATAAATCCGCCGGAGGCGAATGCTATCAGTGATTGAATAATATTATAACCTTTACCGAGCGGGTCAAGTTCGGGGTTAAGCCATGTTTTGATACGGCCCAGCTGGTATGCTTTAATCGCGCCGCCGCCTGCGATTGCTGACGTTGCCAGTTTAAGGATTATGGCCATAACGCCTGCGCCGAAAGCACCGAGTGCACCCCAGATAATAGGCAGGGCGCCGCCTGCGCAGATAAACATTACAAATGTCGTGATACATAATAACATAACCATACTGAGGTTTGGCTGGATAAGTATTAAAATAAGAGCGATAATGAGCGGAAAAAATGTACGTGTCCATTTGCGCGGGTCGATAATGCTTGCGTTATTTTTGAACGCTGAAGCCAGAAGCATTACGAAAATCGGTTTTGCAAATTCTGATGGCTGCAATTGAAGTCCGCAGAAGTTTATCCATCTTGTTGCACCGTTAACGTTTACACCGAGTGACGTAAACTTAACCAGAACAAGCATTACTATTAATGATATGAATGCGGGTTTATTATATTTTTCAAGTTTTTTATAGTTAAAATTGGTGAAAAAAAGCATTGCAAAGAAGCCGGCAACAAACGCAATTACCTGCTTTTGCAGAAATAAGAACGGTGAAAGTCCGTCAGAAAGACATTTCGGACCTGTGGCTGAAAATATTGCCATAAAACCGATTATAATAAGAAACATCACAGCCGCAAGAAGAGTTTTGTCAGGCGGTGAAACTATAAGGCTTTTGATTTTGCTTCCCTGACGGTTAAGCGCGGATGTATTATAATTTGGTTCTGACATATTCTTTGAAAACCTTTCCTCTTTCTTCATAGCTTGAGAACATATCGAAACTTGCACACGCCGGTGATAACAGGACTACGTCAGGGTTGAGGCTTATTGCTCTGTCAATTGCGCCGGCAAATGTTTCTTCGTTAATTATATTATTGAAGCCGTTTGTGCGCAAATTTGTTTCGAATCTTTGCGCGGCTTCACCGATTAGAATAACTGTTTTGATGTGGTTGTTGATAGATTCACAAAATTCTTTTAAGTCAGTATTTTTGTCGCGGCCGCCTGCGATTAGTGCCACGTCGCAATCATTAAATGAATCAATCGCAACGATTGAGGCTTCGGGGTTTGTTGCCTTAGAATCGTTGTAGAAGGTTATGCCGTGGAGTTCTCCGCATTTTTCAAGCCTGTGTTCCGGTGATTTGAAACTCATTATTGATGTGCGTATGTTTTCGTTTGACACTCCGATGAGTTTTGAAACGATTATTGCGCACATAATATTTTGATAATTGTGGCGGCCGATTAGCGGACAGTCTGAAAGCGTGATGATTTCTTCATCAACGCCGTTTTCTCTATAGACTATTATGCCGTTACGGATGAATGAGCAATTTTCACCTTTTTCCCCGTCAAAGAAGAATACTTTCCCGCGGCAATTTGGCGCAAGTTTAACAAGTTTTGGGTCTTGTGCGTTCAAAATCGCGAAATCCGCGCCCTGTGCTCCTTCAAAGATTTTTGCTTTAGCTTTAAAATAATTTTCTAAACCCTGATGCCAGTCGATATGGTCAGGCGTGAAGTTTGTAAATACAGCGATTTTGGGCCGGAAAGTGTTACTTGTTTCAAGCTGGTAAGAACTTGCTTCCAAAATCAGCCAGTCTAAATCTTTTTCTAATAAGTCGCACGGAGGAAGCCCGATGTTTCCGCAGGCTTCGGCTTTAAATTCGGATTGTACAATATGTGCTGTGAGCGCAGTTGTTGTGGTTTTGCCGTTTGTTCCGGTGATTACTGCAAACGGAACTTTTGTCAGGCGCCATGCAAATTCAACTTCTGAAATAATTTCCACTCTGCGTTCGCGCAGGCGGGTATAAATTTCTGTGTGCGGAGGAATCCCCGGACTTGCGATTGCAAGGTCGGCGCTATTGATAAATTCATCGCTATGGCCGCCGGCTTCGATTTTTATCCCCATTGCTTTCAGATTTTCGGCAATGTGTTCATAATCCGGCCTGATTTCACGGCGTTCGGTGATGAAAACATTCGCTCCGCGGCTGTGTGCAGCTTTTGCCGCCGCAATCCCGCTTTTAGATAAGCCCAAAACAAGTACGTTTTTATTACTTAATTCCATATAAACTCCAGTGTAAGATAAATGCTATTGCTGATAGAACTGCTGATAAAAGTCCGAAAACAAGAACGATTTTTTTCTCGGACCATCCGCACAGTTCAAAATGGTGATGGATTGGCGACATTTTAAAAACGCGTTTTCCGGTAAGTTTGTAACTTGTAACCTGAATTATAACGGATAAAGTCTCCATAACAAAAACACCGCCTATAAGTACAAGTAAAAGTTCAAATTTGCCCATAACTGCGATTACACCAAGAAGCCCTCCAAGTGCCAGTGAGCCTGTGTCGCCCATAAATACCTGCGCTTTTGGTTTGTTGTATTTGAGGAAGCCTGCAAGTGCTCCCACAACTGTTGCTGAAATGATGGCTTCCTGATACGCGCCTTTTGTCCAACAGATGAATGCGCAGGCTGCGAATGCAAAAACACCCGTGAATGAAGCCAGACCGTCAAGTCCGTCGGTTAAGTTATATGCATTTGACGCACCGGTGATTACGAAAACAGCAAAAAACGGGTAAAACCAGCCCAGTTGCAATTCGTAATGACCGATTTCCAAAATTGTAGCATTAGGGTTCATCATCATCATATACGCGACAGGCAAAACCCCGATTGCAATCTGGCGCAATAGCTTTCCGCGTGCCGAAAGACCGTCGTTGCCTTTGCCCTTAATCTTAATATAATCATCCTGAAACCCTGCAAAAAAGTAAAATAAAAGGGTCATAAGAATTATGATACTTGTTGTAGAAAATTTTTGGGCCATCAGAAGCGTAATAACAGAGGCGATAATTATAGCCGCAATAATGAAAACGCCGCCCATTGTCGGGGTTCCCTGTTTTTTTGCGTGAGCCTCCGGTGCCAAATCCTTGACATACTGGCCAATCATTTTCTTTTTCAAAAAATCAATGAACGGTACCCCGAACAGGATACATAAAATCATACTTAGCAAAAATCCGACAAACAGCATTGTCATTAGTTATTCTCCTTTTTCAAAAAATCGATAATCTCTTCAAACTTCATTGAGCGCGACGCTTTTAAGAATACGTTTGAATCCGGCGCGGCATTGCGCAAAACTTCAGCGGCTTCTTCATTCGTACTAACGCTTGTAACGTCAAAGTTTTCAAGCGCGGCCGCGATGTTCCGGCTTAAAGTTCCGACAGTCACGAATCTTGTACCTTTTGGCGCGATTTTAGCCAATTCTGCACCGACTTGCGCGTGAAGTTCTGCTTCGCTTTCACCTAGTTCACCCATGTCACCCAGAACCACTACAGGCTGAGAATAAAGCCCTAAAAACGCACTTACTGAAGCCTTCATTGAATCAGGGTTCGCGTTGTAGCTGTCGTTGATTATGTTTAAATGTCTGATTCTTTCGGCTTCCCAACGCTTTTCGATTGGCTTGTAGGACGCAAGCCCGCGTTTGATTTCGTCAGGTGTAAGCCCGAGCGCCAAACCCGCTTCTATCGCAGAAATCGCGTTTTCCACATTGAAATCGCCTTCTGTGAAAATTTCATACTCATTTTCTTTATAAATAAATCTTGTATAACCTGCCTTGCGCTCTAAAACTTTTGCGTCAGCAATAGAATAGAACAATTTTTCGCCTGCAAAGTTGTTGAATTTGCGCAAACGTTCGTTATCGTGCGCGATTAATTTGCCCTGCGGGTTAAGGTGCTGCGTAATTTCGCACTTTGCAATTGCGATATTGTCTAAAGACCCGAGTCGGCCAAGGTGCGCTGTTCCCGCGTTTGTGATAATAGCGATGTCAGGCTCCGCGTAGCGTGATAGAAGTCCGATTTCGCCTAGTCCGCGCATTCCCATTTCAACGATTAAAACTTCTGTTTTTTCGTCCGTTGAAAAAATAGTCTGGCACAATCCGACTTCATTATTATGATTTGAAAGCGTTTTCACTGTGTTGAATTTTTCTTTTAAAACGGCAAAAACCATTTCTTTTGTCGTTGTTTTGCCTGAACTTCCCGTAATCGCAACGACTTTTGGCGCGATTTTATGACGGTGGAAGTTTGCAAGTTTCAAGTATGTTTCGAGCGTATTTTCTACTTTTAGAACAATTTGTGCGGATTCAGGATACTTGTCGTGTGTTATAAAACATCCGACGGCACCGTTTTCAATGGCTTTATCAAGAAAGTTTTCGCCGTCAAAGTTTGCGCCCTTGAGCGGAAGATAAATATCTCCCTTTTTTATCGTCCTTGTATCGGTCGAAATCTCAATATTATCAATGGTTTTACTGCTTTTTATAATCTTGGCGTCGGACGCCTTGATAATCTCTTCTAACTTCATAACATAATTATACCGCTAACACATGTACGGGGACGATTGTTTAAGAAATATGTACAAAGAGGCGCGGGGTTCCCCGCGCCTCAGGTATTATTTTATCGTTTAATGCAACGAACGTCGCGAGTATATGAACGAGAGTCAGGGAAGCATTGTCCTGTACGTGGACTTTGGTCCCATGCTGTTGTGGAAGAAATAACAGAGCTTGACCAAAAGCCACCGGATTCCGGCATCCCAAGTAGGTCTTTATTGTAAAACATTGCTTGAAGTTCGTGTATATTGGGTAATCTTGATTCAGCGTCCATTGCTGTGCAGGCTTCACTCGCTTCGGACTGTTTTTTCCCGGATATAGCTTGTATTACAGGTAACGGAGCTACAACTATTGGATCGGATGGATAGATTGCAGTTATAAAACCAATGTCTTTACCGACGGTGTTTGGGCCTTTATTGCCGTTTAAATCGTAAATAAAATTGGCACACATTTTAGTCTGACTGTAATAAGTGCTGTTTTCATTCATATCGCTTTGGCAATACGGATTGTAGTAAATAGCAATGCTTTCCCCGTTTTGCGTTTCAAATGCTGCTGCAAAAGTATCAATGTCTTTTTGTGGGTTAGTATAATCTGTTCCGCCGGTACCGTTAGGACCGTCGTTGTAAGTTCCTGTGAACATACTATTCATTTCGCTTAATTTAGTAGGCCACGAATTAATACTTCCAGCCATGTTTGTGTAAGATGAAACAATGCCGCAATCTTGAAGGTGTTCGTGGTCACAAATGTTGTTAATTTTGATTACCTTGCTCAATCCTTCTGTCACGAAGGTTTCAGCGGCTGTGTCCTGCGCGCTTGTGGCATTACCTTCTGCGTCAGTTCCGGCAAGTTTGTACGTTCCGTAACCGCCTAATGACGGCATTAAAGCCAAACCTTGTGAAAATCTTGCATATAAAGCTTTTCTTTGTGTATTCCAAGTCCGCTCGTTAATGTTGCCGGTCAAACTCGGTAACGTTATCGCCGCTACCACGCCAATAATCGTCAATGATAGCAAAATCTCCGCCATAGTGAATGCTGAGTGTTTTTTCATATACCAAATATCCTTTCAATTTATAACCATTACACGAATGTAATGAACTATTTTTATTATAACAGTATTATTACATCTATGCAATACCATGAGAAAGAAAATTCCCTCAAATTAGGGAAAAGGATTAAAGAGTTAAGAATGCAAAAGTCACATTCGTTGAATGCGTTTGTGAATGAACGCGGCGGGCTTACAACTGCTTCATGGAGCAGGCTTGAAAACGGAAAATTTGATGCAAAATTTTCGTCACTGGTAAAAGTTGCCGCGATGTTGGGCATTAGTTTAGAAGAACTTATTTGTGGTGTAGATTTGGATTATAGTATTGAAGATTAAAAAATGAGCGGGGGAACCCCGCGCCATTAATTATATAAATTATCGCTTAATGCAACGAACATTGTAACCGTATGTTTTTAAGGCCGGAAAGCGATCCACTGCGTGAAAACTTTGTGTCCAAGCCGTTGTTGGTGATACAACAGTACCGGACCAGAATATTCCGGATGAAATACCAATTAAGTCGCGGTTATAAAACATTGCACTCAATTCATCGCGGTTTGGTAACCTGCTTTCCGGGTCTTGAGTCTGGCAAGCTTTACCTGCTTCATCTTGCTTTTTATTATTGGAAGCATTGGTTGATAACGGCATTGGTGCTACAATTGCCGAATCACTCGGATATAATGCAGTTATAAAGCCGATATCTTTACCAACTGTATTAGGTCCTTTGTTTCCGTTTAAATCATAGATGAAATTCGCGCACATTTTCGGGGGTGAATAGTGGTTTCCGTTTTCTCCCATATCGGCTTGACAATATGGATTATAGTAAACCGCAATACTTTCACCGTTTTGGGTTTCAAATGCGGCGGCGTTTGGGTTTATATCAGCCTGTGTGTTTTCTATTAGCTGACTTGTTGCGGGATTTAACCATGAACCTGTAAATAAACTATTCATTTCGCCTAATGTTGTGGGCCAAGTTTTGATACTTCCGACCATATTTGTATAGGAAGTTACAATCCCACAATCAGCTAAGTGTTCATGGTCACAGATGTTGTTGATTTTAAGAACTTTGGAGAGTCCTTCTGTAATAAATGTTTCTGTAGCAGTGTCTACAGCAGATGTACTTTCATTGCCGTTAATGTAATTCCCGTAACCGTTAAGTGACGGCATTAGGGCAATTGCTTGAGAAAATCTCGCATATAAAGCTTTTCGTTGTGTGTTCCAAGTTCTTTCGTTAATATTACCGGTTAAACTAGGCAGTGTAATGGCTGCGACTACACCGATAATCGTTAAGGACAGTAAGATTTCTGCCATTGTGAATGCAACGACTGCGCCTCGCGTAAAACGCCGCCGCTCGCGCTTGCGCCGAAAGCGCGGTTTCGCCGTCGCGCGCTCGACTCTCCACTTGCTAAAGCAAGTTACGCGGCTCTGCTCGGCTTGCCCCCCCCCCCCTACTGTTCAGGCCCATATTACAAGGGGTTTCAAGGATTTGTTTTTTCATTGGTACCTCCAAAATTTATATATTAATCTTAAACTATATTCTCATATCTGTCGATATGAGAGAGGCGCGGGGGAACCCCGCGCCTCTCAAAAAACTATTTTACAAGTGCGTTGATTTCTTCAACCATTGCGTCTGCGTCAAAACCGTGAACTTTTGCGCCCGCTTCCAGGTTTTCAAAGTGTGCCGCTGCGCAGCCGATACAGCCTAAACCGTATTTTCTAAATACGTCGACGCTTTCAGGACACTGGTTTACGATGTCCATTATGTTCATATCTTTTGTGATTTTACCCATTTCATTTACCTCCATTTTGACTTTCCGGTCATTATCATTAAATATTATACACTAAAGTTGGAGGTAGTATGGAATTTTTAAAAAATCTGTTTACAAATGATAACAGTATTATAGGTTTGTGCGGCTTTGAAGATGATAGTGAAAAGGGTGCTACGATTGACCGTATATTCCCCGAATGCAATTATGCCCCGCCGGTTAATCTTATGTATCAAAACCAAAAACACATAGAAAATATTTTCCACGTTAATGTTTCTTAATATTTGCACGCAAGAAAGCAATTCCCGAAAGCAAAAATTCTTTATTATATTATAGGGAATTATTTTGGGATAAGTTACTATGTCATTCAATGTATCAGCAATTAACAGTATAAATCGCAAGCCGTTATTTTTTAACGCCGGCAACTACAACAGCGAAAAATTCGTACAAAACTCTTACGCTGTAAAAGGTGACTTGCAGCACCCTGAAAGCAGAACAAATTATGGCGCGGATGATAACCGCGGCATGGGCGTTTATTATCTGGCTTAGTAATGGCCACAAGGCTATTGCCTGATTCCGGTTTTTGCGTTAAACTTTAACAATGACTGGTAATATGAAAAAAAGGATTTTGATTCTTAATACGGGCTTTATTAAGAAAGATTATTTGCAGAATCTTATTGATACCTGTGTGGCAAATGGTATTGATTATAAAGTTCTTGAAAAGGATGAATACTCGCCTGCGGCGGCTGAACAGTTTGATTTTGTGATTTCAGACTGCAATTTTATTCAGGGGGTGTGTAATGTTTTCCATGCGCATACGGTGTTGCAAAAGCTAAAAACCTTAAAGTTTCTGCCATTAAGAATTTATTATTATTTTTCGCATCTGAAAAGTATTCGTAAAACGTGTGAAAATTATACGAATTCAGGCGAAAAGTCACGCTGGGTCTGTGTTTCTGATACATTGAAAAGGGATTTTGTAGAAAACTATAATATTTTGCCGGAAAGGGTTATTGTTGCATATCCGGGATTTTATCAAACCGTAAACAATGATGATAAAGAATTTGCGGAATATGATTATAATCGTCCGTTTGTGGTGGGGATGGATGCCAGAGGGTTCGTTAATAAAGGCGGATATTTTCTGCTCGGTGCATTGAGAAGATTCCGCAGACGTAATCCGGAGGCGAAGATTCTGGCAAAATTTATCTATCCGAAGTATAAAACCAATCTGGCATTGAGGTTGTATGTTAAACTCTTCAGGCTTGAAAACATGGTAGAATTTCTTGGCGTTCAGAGTGATATGGATAAATTTTATGACGGAATTGATTGTTTTATTTCAACGAGTATACTTGAATCCTTTGGACGGGTCGTTGTTGAGGCTATGTATGCGAAAAAACCTGTTATAGCAGGCTCAAATGTTGGTGCTTCCGAAATTATAGCAAAGAACAATTCCGGATTTGTTTTCTCCGCCCGGGAGAATACTGCGGCTAATCTGGCAGAGAAGATTGAAGAGGTTTATAAATCTTACAATACATTGAAACCTGTTGTTGACAGGGCATACGAACAATCCAAAAGTTTTACGTGGGATAATTTTTGCAGCGCGGTTATTCAGGGACTTTACGGAACTAATAAATAGGCAGATAGCCGGAGTATTTTAACGAATTCAACTTTTCAAAATAACTTATCTGGGTAGCGCTTCCGGTTTTGATGTAAAAGTTATAAATTTTGTCTTTTGGAAGTTCAAGTGCAGAGATTATTGCGGCCTGAATTACATCCGGATAAGTTACTATAATAATCCGGTTTCCGATGTTTTGTTCAATAATTTTATCAATTGATTCGCCTACACGTGTGACAAATTCCGTGAGTGTTTCGGCGTTGTCACAAATTCGTTCATCGGGTTGTTTAACAAATTTTTCAAGAACTTCGGGCTGATTTTTGATGATTTGTTTCATCGTCATGTTGTTCCAATTGCCGCAAAGCAAGGGTTTTAACTCGTCGACTATTTCGACATCAGTTTTGTATAACTTTGCGATAATTTCAGCGCTTTCAACGGCGCGTGTGCCGCAGGAAGAATAAATTTTGTCGTTTTTCACGGCGCGTTTTTTCAGGAAAAGACAAATTCTCTCCATTTCTTCGTATCCGGCCTCGTTGAGTGGCGGGTAATTTTCGCAATTTGAGTAACGATTTTCTTCCGAATAAATCGTTGCCCCGTGTGCTATGAAAGTTATTTTACAGCGCCTTTTGAAAAACATATCTATATTATAACATATTTGTGTGTGAAAATAAAGCCGTATAGTCTTGACTAAGTTTGAAACATGTTACATAATAATATAAGAAAGTGAGGATAATATGAAAAACGATATTGTAAGTATTTGTGCAGGGGGGGGGGGGAGCGCTGAGCAGGCCCTAAGTTATGGTTTTACGATGGCTGAGATACTTCTGTCATTAACAATAATAGGCGTGGTTGCGGCGATAACTTTGCCGTCATTGACCGGTAATATTAACGAACGCACTTGGAACACCCAGAGAAAAGCCCTTTATGCGCGTATGAGTCAGGCAATCGCTTTAATGCCGGCACTGAACGGTTACGGAACACTGCAAGAAGCAGTTTCTGCCAGCGGAGAAACCTCTGCAAAAGAAGCAATCGACACGGCCGCTGAAACTTTTGTAACAGAAGGGTTATCAAAAGTTCTTAAGATTAACAACATTTGTGACGCTGACCATCTTACTGATTGTGGCATTGTTTCTAAAATTTCAAATACTATGGGTAGTGTGATTGATACTCCTCAAACGCTTGTTGGACTTAATGCACTTTTTAATAAGTCCATAACTTATTCAAATGGCATAAGTATGTCTTATTCACAGCTTGATACAAAAGCTGCCGCGTTTGAAACACAGAATGGTGAAAGCATTATTGCCTACTATAACCCGAATTGTGTTGGGAAAGAACTAGGCGACGGGCCGAAAAATTATTATCAGCCTAAGATGTGTGTGAATTTTGTGTATGATTTGAACGGAAATAAAGGGCCAAATACTGTGGGCAAAGATATGGGATTTATGACAGTATTTTATCCATCCGATAGTGTTGTCGTTGCTCCGGTGCCGCTTTTAACGGATACTGCCTATAGGCCGCATGCTTCTATTGCGCAGGCGTGCAAGGATATGGATGATAACAGTCGTGCTCCAAACCTTGAAGAAGCCGCATCTGTTTTTGTTAATAAAAACTTGATGGGTGTAGTTGGTGATGCTTATTGGACAACGACTTATTCTTCTACTGATAGTACAAAAGCATATCTGTTTGCTATGTATGGAGGCTGGGTATTCCCTTGGGACAGGGCAACATCCAGACCTACCAGATGTGTTAAGCGCTAAAAAAAAACGGGGCAAATGCCCCGCTTTTTATTTATGTGTTTTGTTGAAAGTTATTTCGTCGTTATCGACATCGATTACGATTTCGTCGCCTTTGAGGAAGTTTTGGGATAAGAGAAGTTTTGACAGAGGGTTTTCAACGAGTTGTCTTATCGTTCTTTTGAGCGGTCTTGCGCCGTAAATCGGGTTGAAGCCGCGGTGTGCAAGAAATTCTCTGGCGTCTTCGGTTATCATCAAATCTATTTCCTGATCGGCAAGAAGTTTGCGTAAGTATTCCATTTGAATGTCGACAATTTTTGACAATTGTTGAAGCGTAAGCGCTTTGAAGAAAATCGTTTCGTCGATTCTGTTTAAAAATTCCGGTTTGAAACGGGTTTTCAACAGGTCTGTGATTTCATCTTTAGTCTTGTCGAATTCTTCCGGTGAAAGCATTGAGTTGACTGTGTTTTCAAGGATTATGTCACTGCCGATGTTGCTTGTCATAATTATTAAAGTGTTTTTGAAATCAACGGTGCGGCCTTTGGCGTCTGTTAAACGACCGTCGTCAAAGATTTGAAGCATGATGTTGAAAACATCCGGATGAGCTTTTTCGATTTCGTCAAAAAGCACAACGGAATATGGCTTGCGGCGAACGGCTTCTGTGAGTTGTCCGCCTTCTTCGTAGCCGACGTATCCCGGAGGGGCACCGACTAAACGCGCTACATTGTGTTTTTCCATGTATTCGGACATATCAATACGAATCAATGCGTCTTCGTCATTGAACATAAATTCTGCTAACGCTTTTGCAAGTTCGGTTTTACCAACACCTGTTGGGCCGAGGAACAGGAAGGTTCCTATCGGGCGTTTAGGGTCTTTAAGGCCGGAACGGGCGCGGCGGATTGCGTCAGCGACGGTTTCCACGGCTTCGTCCTGACCGATTAGGCGTTTGTGGAGGATTTCTTCCATATTGATAAGCTTTTGTTTTTCGCTTTCTACAAGTTTGTTTACAGGGATACCTGTCCACTTGCTTACGACATTTGCGATGTCTTCGTCGGTAATTTCTTCTTTTAACATACGGTTGGAAACTTTTTCCTGTCCTTGAATTGCGCTTAATTGCTTTTGAAGCTCAAGAAGTTTTCCGTATTTAAGTTCCGCTGCGGTTTGAAGGTCAGTGTTGCGTTCTGCTTCTTCGATTTTTTGTTTTGTTTTTTCGATTTCTTCTTTAATGCCGGCTTCGCCTGTGATGGAAGCTTTTTCGGCCTCCCATTGCTTTTTCAGAACGCTGATTCTTTCATCAAGTTCATTGATTTGGGAAGAAATTTCGTTGATTTTTGCACGTGTTTCGTCGTTGTCGTCTTCTTTTTTAAGTGCTTCGCGCTCGATTTCAAGCTGGATTTTCTGACGTGAAAGAGTATCAATTTCTTCCGGCATGGAATCGATTTGAATCCGAAGTGATGAAGCGGCTTCGTCGATTAAGTCGATTGCTTTATCGGGTAGAAATCTGTCGGTAATGTAGCGGTCAGAGAGTTTTACCGCGTCAATAAGTGCGCTGTCAAGGATTCTGACGCCGTGGTGAACCTCGTATTTTTCTTTGAGTCCGCGCAGAATGCTTATTGTGTCTTCGATTGAGGGTTCGTTAACCATAATCGGCTGGAATCTTCTTTCAAGCGCCGGGTCTTTTTCGATATATTTTCTGTATTCGTTTACTGTTGTGGCGCCGATTGTTCTCAAAACGCCGCGTGCCAGCATTGGTTTCAAAAGGTTACCGGCATCCATTGCACCCTCAGAGGCGCCCGCGCCTACTACCATGTGCAATTCGTCGATAAACATAACGATTTCACCGTTAGAATTTTCAACCTCTTTTAATACCGCTTTTAAACGTTCTTCAAATTCGCCCTTGTACTTCGCGCCTGCAATTAGGGCACCTAAGTCCAGCGAAACAAGTTTTACATTTTTAAGGCTTTCCGGCACATCGCCGCGAACAATTCGTTGTGCAAGCCCTTCGATAATCGCTGTTTTACCAACCCCCGGTTCACCGATTAGAACAGGGTTGTTTTTTGTTCGTCTGTTTAAAACCTGAACGATACGGCGAATTTCTTCATCACGGCCGATAACAGGGTCAAGTTTACCCTTGCGTGCAAGCGCCGTTAAATCCGTTGAATATTTTTCTAAAGCTTTTAAATTTTCTTCTGCATTTTTATTATCCACTTTTTTGTTACCTCTTATTTTTTTCATAGCGTTAAGGATTGTGTTTTCGCCAACTTTGTAGCGTTGTAAAAGATTGCGGACATTCGTACCTTCGACCTTTGTCATCGCTAACAAAATCATATCAAGCCCGACAAATTCGTCTTTGAATTCCTCTGCCAGTTCCTGCGCTTTTTCTAAAATCTGAAACGCGTCTTTTGAAAGAATCAGTTGCGCGGTGTTAACCATACTTACGGTCGGGAAAGCTTTAATTGCGGCGATTAAGTCGTTCAAGAATTCCTGATTAAGGAGTTTCAATTCGTTCATATAATCTTTTGCCATGCCGTCGTCTTTAACACAGGCGAGTAAAATGTGTTCCGGTTCTATTTGTGAATTTTTATATCCGGCGCTAATGTTAAGCGCGCCGGCCAAAATTTCGTTTGATAAATTGGTAAATTTTTCTAAGTTTAACATAATTATCGTCCTTTGTTTATATTTTAACGATAATTTTTCAAAAATCAGAAATAATTAATTATTATTTAACGATTAAAGTTGAAAATTATTCAATACAAAGCCGTAGTGAAAGAACACTAAGACTGCTGTTGTTTCAAAACTTTATAGTTTTCCAACTCCATAATCCACCCGTCTTTGAAGCCCATGTTTTTAATAACGATTTCTTTCGGAAGTCCGGCATGGTGAAGTCGCGGAATAAGGTAGTCTTCGCAATATGCAACCGGCGTGGTTTTGTCCATATCGCTGTTGAAACATAAAAATTCTGTTCTGTTTGTATACGGGTTTTGGCGGGCTCCTGTTATGACGATTTCATGCCCCTTCAAACGACCGCTTGATGTGCGGTTTGTAATCCCTGCAATAATATTTTGTTTTAGCGCTAAAGTGTCCAGAAGCTGTTCTTTTATTACATCAAAATCCGCCTCGTAGCCCTTTAATTCTCCTTTAGGCCCGATTTTCTGATAGTTTACCGAAATGATGTTTTTATTGCGAACAACTGATTCTACAAATGTCTTTTCAAATTCTATCAAACCCCGCTCGGTAACATTAAACTTGCCGCCGCGTCTGTCTGTCAGAGAGTTATAACTTTGCTGTGAGCCGGTATGCATAAATGTTGACTGCAATATCGTATCGACATTATTTCGCTGCTTAATCCCTGCGGGCAAAGAGTTATTAAGTTTAACCTTCAGTAATACAAGGTCGTCAGGTTTTAGTGTTAATTTTATTTTATTAAAATCTGTTTCCTTATGCGCAGCATCAAAAGTGTTCAGGAGCCATATAGTATCTAAAGTTTTGTCGGCAAGGTTGTCAAAATTAATAACTTTTTCAACCTGCATTTGCGGTGAGGTTAGTCCCTCCACAAATCTTACGAATTCCGCCGGCTCCTGTTTGGCTAAATCAAATTCAATGCAGGCTGCCGTACAGGTGCTGGAATTCTCCTTCCCATACACCGGACTTTTAGGAGAGAAAATGGCCTCAAGATAATTGGTAATACTATTGTCTGATTTCTGGCTGATTAAATACGGGTTATTCAAATGTCCGAGTGTTTCGACCAGAACGCCCGTGCTGTCAAGTCCGGCTGCGCGCGGTGTCGTCATAATCTTATACAGGTTATCGAGTGTACTGCTTCCATCATTCGAATCACAGTTCGTCAAAACGCCTTGTTTGCGCAAATTTTCCATTATCAAAACACTGTGGGGCGGAAGCGTTTTTGTTATTGTATAAAATTTAAAGCGGTCTTCCGGCTCAAGCGGCGACGGCACGAAACTGTCAGGCTGCGTTTGCAACGAAAGATTAACCTTTTTGGAAATTCCGACGCCTGTGTTATAATGCTTGTGTAAGATGTTCGATATCGAAATGGACATTTGCACGCTCCGTTATCTTATAATATATAAAAAGTTTTTATTTTGCTATATGCTTTGGATATATTAAAGGGGAACTTTTGAAAAAAATAAAACCGCTTACCAGAGAACAAATTTTGATTTCACTCGACAGGCTTACGCGCTTTAAGGAGCCTGAAAAACGCTATATGCGAGTTTTTGGCGAAATTATTACCGCTAATCTTATCGAACCAAAGTACAAAAAACTCGATATTGAAAATCTCGATTATAGTTTTGTGACCGATTTGGCCTCCGAAATTATAAATTATTCATTGCGCGCACTCGGGCTTGTATTGAAAGAAGATTACTCTATAAACCAGCAGATTTTGGATTATGAAAAAACAATCTTCCACCTTACAAAACGTCAGGAAGTTTTTCTTCAAAATAAGATTAACTACGCAGCGGCTGTTGAATTAATTGACGATGACGCGGTTTTTAACCTGCGATGGTTAAAATCGCTTGCTACGCAAAAATGCTGTGCCGAAAATCGCGCTTCTAACCTTTATCCTGTTGAAAAAGTTCTTCTTGTTGAAGGCATAACCGAAGAGATTCTACTGCCCGCCTTCGCTAAACTTCTGGGATATAACTTCAAACAAAATGGCGTTTTTGTTATATCAGCGGGCGGCAAAAATCAGGTAGTTAAATATTTTTACCGTTTTACACAATGTCTTAAAATCCCGATTTTTGTCCTCCTTGACAGCGACGCAAACGAAAATTATGCACAGATAAAGCCGCGTTTGCGTGAAGGTGATTTTGTGCACGTTATATCAAAAGGTGAATTTGAAGACATTTTACCCAAATCGCTTGTAAAAAAGACTATTAATTACGAAACAGAATATATTTCAACTGGCGACACAACCTCACTTGAAAACTCATCTTCAACCGTTGAGTTTTTGGAAGAATTTTTTAGAAAACGCGGCCTTCACGAATTTAAAAAGTCTGAATTCGCGCAGTTTGTACGCGAAAATATTTCCGGAGCAGAAGATGTTTCGCCTGAAATTAAGAATATTATAACCTCTATTTTATCTATAGATTCTGGCCAACTTGCGTAGGCAAAATTGCCTCCACAATAATGAGTCGTTGAAATTGGCGACTTGTCAAGATAAATAAAACTGACATAATGGAAAAAACAAAAGGAGGCAATTATGTCAGAAAAATTAGTACACGTAAACTCATACAAACGAGGCGACGGCACCCCTGTAAAAGAACACTACCGTGGCGGTGGTTATAGAGGTAATAATTCGTTTGTGCCAGATGAAGGTAATATGGGTGGTGAAGTATCCCCATCACCATTAGGTGATTGTGACGCCGGTGGAATAGGGGACATGCTGAAAGCAAGTAGATTCGGTTTATTCGAAAAATTGAAGGAAATTTTAACCCAACGTCCTGAAGATATGACGCAAAATGTAGTTTTAGAAGGTGGTGTAAGTACTGAAGTGTACCTTCCGCCTGACGGTGGCGGAGTCATGGGTGGATTAGGTGAAGCGATGGAGGCTGTACAAGTATTCATGGCGTTAGCTCAGGCTGCAGGCGGTCTTGCAGTAGAGGGTCTAAAGGTAGCAGCAGCGATTAAGCATGCGCTAGATAATTTTGATGAATTAGGTGCCGCGCAGTTTGGAGCTGAAATGGATGTGGTAGTCGGGAAATTATATCAAGCGCAAAGCCAGTCATTAAGGGTGGAGCAGTCAATGCTAGATAAGTTATCTCAAACGACGGATCAGCGTGAGTATAAACAGCTATATGATACGTATGTTCAACAACGCGACTTGAATAGAGCGACCAAACCCCTAATAAACCGTATAGCGTATTCAAACGAACATAAGAATTACGAGGAATTAACAAAAGGTTTGCAAGAATATAACACTCTGCATAGCAACGCGACGGCAACTGCTGAGCAACATTTACCGCTGAATACACCACCAGCTTATATAGAATTTGCAGAACAGCCTTTATCTGAGGTGTTACAACCTGTTAAGATTCGGAAAAAAACCCTAGGTGATGTTTGGCGTGAAGAACCTGAAAGGCAAAGAGATTTAATTGATGGTGCTATGAAGAAAGCTGATTCTTTGGGGGCTGAGGATACAAGGGCCTTTTGGGAGATTGGTAGAGGTAATGTCGCTGCTTATAAAGATTACGTTGACCGAAATGGTTATTTTGTTGATAGCATTTCAGATTTGCCTTATGATATTCAAGATGATGTTAGGGCAAAAGTTAGAGAACAATTGCATGTTAGTGATGCAAAAGGTCTAATATTAAGACCAAAGAGTTCTTTATCTAGAAAGATTATCAATAGTAAAAAATTCCAAGATTTAATAAAAAAATCAATTTTTAAACTTTTGAGCGGGCAAGTTGTTTCGGGAAGTTTAAATTATAAACAAATATGGACCCCTAATATTGGTGGTGCATTAGGGAATGCTGATATATTAAATACTTATATAAATCCACATGGTGATATTGTGTCTTTTGTCGTCGACACTTATGATTTTAATGCTGGTGAAGCTTGGTTTATTGAGTGGGGACGAAATGTACAACAGAATGGTTATCTCAAGGGGTATTTTTCAGTAACAATATTAGTTATCCCGCAAGAGCAGTGGTTAGGGTGGATAATTAATTAGATTATTGTAAATGTTAATACTCCAATGTTAGCCAAGACTGAGCATACAAGGCAGATAATGTCTTGTATGTTTAGTTTTTCATTATTTAATATTTTTTTAAAAACAGGTAATGTATTTATATTTAGATATATTCCTCCGAAAATTAGTATAAAGTAAGTATCAACTAATAAAGGTTTACTAATTAAATCCTCATAAAATGCAAGCATAAAAGAAGCGAATCCTAAATTTATTGTGTATACGATAGTTAACCACAATATTGTAAAGCTTATAAAAATAATTTCTATTATTAGAAAAGTGACATATTTATGTATTGGAATAGGGCTTTTAAAGGAATGTGGTTCACTGTTAATTTTTGTAAGATAACTTTTTGTGTTTTTTATATTACATATTAAATTTATGCATATAAGTAAGTATAAAGTAAATACGAAAATACAAATTTGGTAAAAGTATTGTGGTAAGTTTGTGGGTATTTCAGCTACTAAGGCGATGAAAAAGCCTGAAATAAAAAAGCAATATGTTAACCAGATAATAAGAAAAATCCATTCTGCTATTAATTCTAATTTAACAATGCCTTTATTCATAAAAATATAATAGTCCAGTTGGCCAATAAAGTATATTAGCCAACTAGCTATAAGATTTAATACCTATTATAATAGTGTACGAAGATAAGGTATAGTATAGGCAAATATGAACTTACTAGGCAGATTTTGTTTAGTAAGTTCAATGATTTATTTTCATATAATTTTCTTATTGTCGATATTGTATCGAATATTGAAAAACTTAAAAACAAAAATAAAGGAATTGTTATTGCAGAAACGCAACAAAAATCTCTGAATGCATTAACATAACCATCATCTATGCAAGATAGGCCTAATGTAAGGTAAACAGCAAAAAACATTAATACTATAGTAAACCAGATCATTGCCCAAAGAATTTCAAAAATTAAGACAATCATTAATATGTTTTTTTTGATTTTAGTAAGAAGGGTTTCTTCTTGGTAAATATATTTTCTTTTATTTAATATTGCTAAGTATCTTTTAGTGTTTTGGGCTTTAAGGTTTAGTATTTTTAAAAACCAAATATATATTATAACGTATATAATAGTTGTGGGAATAGATAAAAGAAGCTTGTATTCATGAATTGTAGACCAATGTGAATAAATTAGAAAAAGAAAAATTACTAATCCCCATGTTCGCCAAAGAAAGTGAATTATTTGTTCTGCAATTAATTCTAATTTTACAACCCTTCTATTCATAAAAAGATAATAGTCCAGTTGGCTAATAAAGTACACTAGCCATGTGGCTAGTGATTAGCGTACCTGCAGGATATTACTCGTTAATTCTTTTGTAGGGTTGTCTTTTGAATAAACTTTAAATTCATATAAGCCGGTTTCGTTGAATACAAAATAGTCGGTGAAATAGTATTGCTGTTCGTCTTTCAGGTGAACCGTTTTACCATAGATAAGTTTGTAGCCGTAACGCATTTCTTTATTATCACGTTTGAAAACCTGTATGTATAACTGGCGTGTTACAATAGGTTTGGGAAGGCTCACCACGTAGTATACACGTTCCCCGCGTGAAAATACGTAATCTGCGTCAAGTACGTTTTCAGGTGTTATCTCTTCACGGTTGAATACTATGTACGATTTGTCCTGACAGCCGCCACCAAGCAATGATATTAAAAGTAATACAAATAAAAGTCCGTTTTTCATTACTGTAATACGTTTAATTTCTCTCTTACGCGTGCCATTGTGTTGCTGTCGTTGCTGTATTGAAGGAAGGATTGGTAATTCTTGACAGCTTCCTGTATATTGTTTTGTGATTCGTAAGCGATTCCGAGCGCAAAGTAGGCATAAGAGTAAGTCGGGTCAATTTCTACCACTTTTTTAAACGCTTTGATGGCTTCGTCAGTATTTTTTTCTTCTGCGTTGACAAGCCCGAGGTTAAACCAGGCGTCTGCGTAGTTTATGTCGGTTAATATAGCTTTTTTGTAGTAGGAACTTGCGTTTTTATTGTCTTTTTGTGCTCTGTAAACATTTCCGATTTTCAGAAGTGTTTTTTCGTCTGTCGGATTCAGGCTTAATGCTTCCTTGTAGGTTACGAGTGCAAGTTCGTATTCTTGATTTTTGTAACTTTTATCAGCGTTTCCCAGCAGTTTTTGATATTGCTTGTCGACTTCTGTTTTAGGTGCGTTCTCGTCCTCGAAGGTAACTGTTACGATTGAAATATTATCGTCGGCGGAACCTGTTTCGAGCGGTGCAATGTCAACAGGTTTTGATTCAAGTTCTTTGTTGTAGGCTTCTGTGATGAAGTCGGCGTATTCACTGCTGTATTCAAGGTTTGAAGGGCTTAGAGATATCGCTTTTTCGTAGAATTCTCCGGCTTTTGCCGTATCGTCCTGTGCACGGTAAATTTTTGCAAGCATATAGCACGGATAGCCGTTCTGGGTATCGACTTCTGCGGCTTTTTCGAAGTATGGTAGGGCTTTATTGTATTCGCCGTTAACGTAGTATATTTTTGCCTGCGTAATAAGTGCAGCGGTTAAGTTTCTGGTAACTTCATCGTTAGGTTTAATTTTCAACAATTCAATGTATAAATCAATTGCCGGCGGATATTTTTCCCACGCGTGGAGCGCAAGGGCCTTGTTAAGCTTAAGGTCATAGTTGTCGCTTTCTGTGAGGAGAATTTCGTTGTAGCCTTGAACTGCTTTCTCATAATTTTTCTGGATGTGGTAAGATTCAGCGAGTGCTTTTTTCATATCAAGGTCGCTGGTATTTTTTGCAAGTGCGGTTTCGAAATTTTTAACTGCTTCGTCGATTTTGTTTTCGCGTTTGAGAACCATGCCGAGGTTTTTGTATGCGTAACCGTTGTCCGGATATTTTTCGAGGTAAAGTTTGTATTGCTTGATTGCCTCTTCGTTTTGCTGCATATCGGCAAGAAGGTTTGCGTAATCAAATCGGATTACATTGAGAGAAGGTTCCTGTTCAAATATTGCAACGTACTGTGTTAAAGCTTTTTCGTTTTCTTCCATAGCCTGATAGCAAAGTGCTAAAGTCACACGGCAGGAAAGGTTTGCCGGATTTTTGTCAAGTTCTTTGAGCAAAAATTCGACGGATTTTTTATATTCTTTGGTTTTGTAAAGAGCTATACCGTAGTTTCCGTAACTGTTGAAATCGTCGGGATTTTTCTTGTAAAGTGCGGCGTATTCGGTAATGGCTTTGTTAATATCGTTTTCGAGCAGATAAGAGTTAGCGAGGTTTTCTCTTGCCTCAAAGTGTTCCGGATAAATACTTAAAAAGTATTCATAATTTTTAATCGCGGTTTTGTATTCTTTACTCATATATTGAGCGTTTGCGATATTGAGGTAGTTAAACTTGTAATCCGGAAAGATTTTTTGCGCCTGTTCATAGTAGAGGAGCGCGTCTTTGTATTCGCCTTTATTTTCGTAGATTCCGCCAATACTTATGTAGATGAAAGCGTCAGTAGGTTTAAGTTCGAGCGCTTTTTTGTATGCTTTAAGTGCAGTGTCATAATCCTGAGTATCTGCATAGAGTCCGGCAAGTTTTGTATAAAGCATGGATTCCTGCGGGCTAATGGAAATAGCCTGTAGAAGAGCTTGAATTGCATCGGTATATTCTTCTTTATATTCTAAAGAGCAGGCTTTTTGATAAAGAGCATTGGCTTCCGGCGACATACTTGCGAACGCGGCACCGCTGTTTAACATTACTAATAACATAGCCGATATGAGTAAACGCTTATTCGTAATAACCTCCTGAAATAATCCCTATATTTCCCTATGCTCAACATTTTATCAGAAATTTTATTTTGTGTAAAGTGCTAGTGTTTGGGGTAGAGTTCAGGGACATGTCAAAATTGTTACAAAAATTTACACGCCACAACCCAAATACCGCGCAATTTTTCATGTTTAGTTGTTTTGTATCACTAGCAAAGTTTATACATCTATGGTATACTGTGCAGTGTGAAGGCTGAAAAGTGGAAGGAGTTACAAATGGCAACTACCGAAACAATTGAAACTCAAAAGGTCAACAAATCCAAATTCAACGATGAGTTTGAAAATTATTTGAAAAAACAATGCTTGAAAACAACATTCAATGGTTCAGAACTTGAATCATTCTCCTGGTACCGTAAGGTTTTAGGTTTAGCGTAAGCAGAAAAGCATTCAATGGTTCTAAAAAAATAATTTGTTGTAAAAAAGCACCCTGAGGGGTGCCTTTTTGTGTCCGAGAAAGACTCGCGATAAGGAACGTGTCGTGAATGAGTTGCGGAGCAACTCCCGCTCACGCAAGCGAGTCTTTTGAGTGGCGTATTAGACAGCACTCTGCCGAACAAACGATTGAGTATCGTTTGTGAGAGGTACGCGGGTTGGCCTGCGTGAGCAGGACAAGCAGGCGACGGAGAACTGCTTTTAAGTGTCTGGGCAAATCTCGCAAATAAAAGCCTGTGAAGTTTTTTCACAGGCTAGTACCAAGTCTGGTATCCACTTTTTACTTATTTTGAAAATCCCTCTTGATGAAATCTCATCATATTTGCAAGATGCCATTGTTTTTCTTTGACTTCTTGAATATAATCTTTGATTTCTTCAAGTTCTGACAACAGGGTTGCCATGTCTTTATTCTGTCTGACGTATGGAACCTCATTTTCGGTTTCCTGCCACGCTGGTGAGAAACAAAGATTTTCAAATAATTCCTTTTCGTTCACATTTACCTCCTTAGAGTTTAGGCAAAACTGCTTTTAATCAAACTTCTTTTCTGAAATGAATGCGTGGAACATATCCACTAAATCGAATTTGCCATATTTAAAAGCAACAGGTGCTTTAGTGTAGGCTTCGTTGTCCAGATCCTGAATAGCTTTAACCTCTCTGTAGGTGCTGGAATCAAAATCGAAACTTGTCATTTCCCCGTAATCTAACATCAAATCTTCCATGTTTAAAACTTTTTTGTCTGTCATTTCTAACACTCCTTATTTACCTGAATTAAGAGTCGGCGTTGTTGTCAGAAAACTTTAGAGAAATTTGTATAGTTGTTACAAAGTTTTACATATAACCATGCCCTTTGCGGCGGCGGAGTTCCATGCAAAACGGGCTTATGTCAATCAAAAAAGGCTCTATTATTTACGTTAATTCATTAAGTTTGCTTCATTAAAATTGTAAATTTTATTTTTGTTCTTTAATTTCTAGGGGCATGGTCAATTGTAACAAATTTCGCAGTTTTTGTTACTTGATAACTTTATGTATTGGATTTAGATTAAGAACATCAGGAAGAGGACAAAAGATTTCGGAAAGAACGAGGTGATGGCGAAGTAAAAACTTGGGAGTGAACGGGCAGGAGATAGTTCGGGAAAAGTTGAAACAAGTTTATAAAAAAGATTTGTATTTAGGTGAAAAACAATTGATTAGGGATTTTTTTTATTAGGATGTGTGAGTTAGAAGCGAAAAAGATTATAGGATTGATGTCCGGAACGTCATGTGACAGTATTGACGCGGGTTTATGTGTTGTTAAGCCGGATTTAAGTTGTGAATTGATTGCGGGAATAAATTATAAGTATCCAGTGCATATTAGAGAAAAGATTTTTCAAATGTTCAGGGGTGAAAGTTCTATAAAAGATATTTGCCAGATGAACTTTGCAATAGGGGAGTGTTTTGCGAATGCTTGCGATGTGTTAATTTCAGAGCACGGGAAGCCTGATTTGATTGCAAGCCACGGTCAGACTGTGTTTCACAGCCCAAAAGAGGAGAAGTTAGACGGCGTATCGTTGAAAAGTACGCTGCAAATTGGGGAGAGTTCTGTTATTGCTGAAAAAACAGGCTGTATGGTTGTATCGAATTTTAGAGAGGCTGATATTGCGGCAGGCGGCGAGGGAGCGCCGCTTGTTTGCTTTGCGGATGAAAAGTGGTTTAAGCCTTTGAGGAAAAATGTTCTGGTGCAAAATATCGGCGGAATCTCTAACGTTACAGTTGTGACGCGTGAGAATAGTACGTTCGGGTTTGATACGGGGCTTGGAAATATTATGATTGATTACTGTATGAATAAGTTTTTCAATAAGCCCTATGATGAGGATGGCAAGATTGCGCATGAAGGTATAATTGATGACGGCTGGTTAAACCTTCTATTGCAGGATGATTATTATTTCAAAGAACCGCCAAAGACCACGGGCAGAGAGTATTTTTCAAACTTTTATATAGAAAATGCGCTTAAATACGCGCCTTCTGACAAAAAAGATATTATTGCGACGGCAACTGCACTTACTGCACGAACGATTGTTGACGCTTATGAGCGGTTTATTTTCCCGAGTATGTCGATTGATGAAGTAATCATTGGCGGCGGCGGGGCTTATAACCCTGAGTTAATGCGTTTAATAAGGAAATATTTGCCGCCTGAAATTACGCTGAAAACCCATGAGGATTACAAGATTTCGAATAATTTCAAGGAAGTTATGGCATTTGCGCTTCTGGGATATTGTAAATATTACGGAATCCCTTCCAATCTTCCGGAATGCACGGGCGCTAAAAAGAGAGTTGTCCTTGGAAAAATAAGTTAATATTAATAATTGTAACGAATATAAAAAACGCTGAAATCCGTTGATTTCAAAACTCTTTATATATTAGAGAGCAAATTAACGGAGAGCTTATACGATGAGTATGTTCAGCGTGGATATTAATTCGGCAAACGGCGCGAATTATATACGTCCTAAGAAAGGCGCAGGTCAAAAAACTGCGGCGCCTAAAGCTCCTGTTGATATGACCAAAGACGGTTCTGTTTTCAACGATCCTAACATTTTTTCAGCACAGCCGACAAAAACATCTGCCTCAATAACAACTTTAAGACGTCAGCCGCAACAAGGTACCCAAAGAGGCGGTAACAGTATTTTTAACGGTCAGATGAATTTTATTTCCGGTGGAAATAACGGCACCGGTTCATCCACCGGTGTAAACTCACTCACTGCGGGTCTTGACCCGTCAATTATGGGCGGTAAGGATGGCGCGGGTGAAGATGATTTGGGCATTGGCCGTGACGCCGGTGCGGGCAGAGCTGCTGCAAAAGAACTAAAATCACAAACTTCTGACCTTAAATCAGGTATTAATGATATTGAAAGTCAGGGTGATGACGCACAGGCTCTTGGCAAAAAAGGTAAGAAATTACAGGCGTCAATCAGAAAAACTGATGAAAAATTTAAAGAAAAAGAAGCAAAACAACAGGCTGAATTTAAAAAATTAGAGGATGAACGCCGTGCTGTAATGCAGGAAATGGATGATGCAAACAAATCTATTGAACAATATACTTCTGAATTAAACTCCGAACTCGAATCTGACTCTAAAAACTTTGAAAGAATCGCTACTTTAAGAAGCGCAATCCGTGAAAAAAGCTCTACTATTACAATCGGACAATCAAAAATTAACGTTATAGGCCGCTCTTCCAAAACGTTAGTAAACGAAATGTCCAGAACTTCAAAGGCTTATATTAAAACAAATAAAGCCCATCAGAAAGATTTAGACAAGAATCAGACAAAACTTGAGAAAACACTTGAAGTTGCCAATGATATTGAAGGAATTTCACAAATAGTTGAAACAACCGGTGCAATAGTTGAAAATCTGGGCCGTGTATTTAAGGCTTGTGCGGGAATTCCGTTTGTAGGCGCCGCACTGGCCGCAGCCGGAACAGTAATGGAACCTATCGGTGCTACAGGTAAAGCTGTTGGTCAATGGGGTAAAACCGCCGCTCAGGTTACAAAAGGTATTGCATACGCTGCAAGCGGTAATATTCAAGCAGCGTTTATGTCAGCAGCGACCGCACTTCAATCAGGTACTCAGGCTTTATCTTCTTCAAAACAAGCAATAAATGGTTTCAAAAATCTTGGCAGTGAACTTGATGCGGTTAAAGAACAGGCGAATGCGGCAAAATCTAAAGGAAAAGAAGCCGTAGATAAGGCTGATAATACGCAGGGTTCTGCAGAATCCGGAAAGGCCGAAGGCACTGACGGAACGAAAAAACCTGAAGGTACAGAAAGCACCGGCGAAACTACAGGTACCGGCGATACAAAAGCTCCTGAAGGCACAGATGGTACATCCGCAACAGATGGTACAAAAGAAGCCACCGGAGTTGAAAAAACAGAGGGTGCCGAAGGCGCTAAAGACACAGAAGGTACTAAGGGTACTGACAAAACTAAAGATACAGGCAAAACCGATACTGACAAAAAGACTAAAACTAAATCTGAGAAGAACGCCGAAGCTAAAGCTCAAAAGAAAACCGAATCAAAAGTTAAATCAAAAATTAAACAAATTCTATCCAAAGACGGCATGGCGATGGTTGGTCAAGCTTTGACACTGGCCGGTTCTATTTGTGCGATGACACAATCAAATAAAGCAGAAGGCCATGCTCACAACCATACTGATTTCCAAGTTTCAGCGCGTGCACAAAAAATTGTTGCTCAAACAATGAAAAAAATGGGTTACACACAACCCGGCATGTTTAAAGTAAGAACAAGATAATTAGACTTCAAACAATGCGAAGGCAAGGTTTTCTATAACGCCTGCCGTCTGAATTCCCAGTAAATCCTGTTTTTTAGCCAGTGCTGTGGCTTTAAGGTCATTAAGAAGTTTTTGGCGTAACTGTGCGTTATCGTAATTACTTTTTAATAATGAATTAAGATAGTTTTCAACTTGATTAATCGTCGGGGTGAATCCGTTTTCTTTTATAATATTTAAAAGTTCATCTTTCAAATCCCATACTTCATTTTTGTCGCGCGACATATAACCCTGCATTACGCCTGAAACGAGGCTAATGTCACGTGTTTCTTCGGATTGTGCCGGCACAAAGAAGCATTGTGAGCGCGAAACAATTGTTGAAATCATATCGGTTTTGTCTTTTGTAAGGAAAATAAAGGTCGTATTTGACGGCGGTTCTTCGAAAGTTTTAAGTAATGAATTTGCCGCTTCTTCCTGAAATACGCGGTAATTTATTCCCTGAATATTCCCGTCATCATCCCTGTCGCAGAAGATTATTACGCGGTGGTAGTCAGACGTAACCATAAGGTCTTTTTTGATTTCCTGTGTCTGGCGCACGGATATAACCGTCTTGGTTTTGTCGTCTGCCGGTTTGTAATCAACGCGTGAAACAGTTCTGACCGCGGGGTGTTTGTTTTCTCTGAGCCAGCGGCAGTTAAGACATTCGCAGTTTTGAGCGCCGCCTTCTTTACAGTTTAAAAGCCTTGCAACTTCAAGCGCAAGTTCATATTGTACAGTTGCGTCGCTTCCGAAAAACAGTATACAATGCGAGATTTTAGAAACATTTTCACTGCTGAAATAGTTCATCAAAAAAGGGTATCTATCGTACAAAGAAGGCATCTGCCACCTCTCTTTCAGGGTCTAAGGACTGCCCGCTTTTGATACGGTATTCGCAGGTCGTGAGATTTTTTTTGAGTGATACAAGGTCGCGAAGTGCCGTGTTTTTCATTTTTTGAAGCGTTAATTTTATCACATATTCGTTCATTCCGGTTAGGCGGGTGAGTTCAAACGGGCTTAGTTTTGATTTTGCTTTGAGTGTAACCCATTTTCTAACCATTGTTTGAAGCGTTGCAAGAATTTTTATCGGATGGTCTTTGTCTAAAAGTTTTTTGTATTCAAGGAGCGCCGTGTCGTATTGCATTTGCAATAACGCGTCAGAAAGCGCGAATAAATCCTCATTATTTGTACAAATTTCTTTGACATCTTTTTCGTCGGCGGTGTCTTTCGGGTAGACAGAAATCGCCAGTTTTTGGATTTCCGAATCCAGTTGCCGCAGGTTGTTTCCAATCATTGAAATCAATGTTTGAACGGCCGCGGGGGTGAGGTTTAACTTATAACCTTTTGCCTGCTTTGAAATCCACGCGGATAATTCCGGTTTGTAGGTCGGAATTGTCGGGAATTCTTTTGAATTTTGCTTAACAAGAAGTTTAAAAAGTTTTCTGCGCGAGTCGAGTTTTTTGCCCTCGTCACGTGGGATTTTCGCGGTGAAAACAATATCTAAATTATCATTATTATCCTCGAGCGCCTCTGTAATCTGTTTAATCTCTTTGTCTTCAAAGGTTTCCGAAAAATATTTAACACAGTCTATAACAATCAACATTTTGCCAAACATCATGGGTTGGCTTCTTAAAATTGAAATTAAATCCGGAAATTTCGGGTGGTCATAGGTTTTAAAACTCATCTCAAGAAAGTTCGGGTCGAGTTCTTTTTTAAGATTTTCGACCTCCAAATCTATATTAAAATCTTCATCTCCATAGAAAAAATAAATCATATCTGTAACATAATTTTAACAATTACATATCTAAAAGGCAAGTTTTTAATTGTTTGTTTTTTATGCATTTAATCATTATGATAAAACCTGTTTTAACATCAAAAATAGTAAATGCTCCCTGTAAGGGTGTGAAATTTAAGGACATAACAGTTCCGCCGGAAAGTGTTACGTATAATCGTGTTCAGGGTAAAGGCCCGAAAGGCGAATATGATATTCATTCGTTTTTTGACGAAAACGGGACGATATTGAAGATGGTGAGCCGTTATGTAAATGCTTTAAACGGTGAAGTCATAAAAGTTCGTAGATGGGCTGAAGAAACCTGCGACTATTTTGATACAGTGATTCGTAACGGTAAAGTTACTGAATATGTCAACAATATTGTGCTTGAGTCTGATAGTCCCGAAAAGTTTTTTATGCTAAAAGAAACGCTTTTCAGGGGCGGTGATGGTGTAAGAAATATTCATAAATTGAGTTTATTTGCCCCGAAGCAAAAACCCCGTCAAATTCTTTATGAAACAAAGTATGACGGTCGGGCGCCAAAGGTTATATATAAGAATACGCTTGGAACGCTTCCTGATGAGGGATTAGAATATTTGCCGTTGTTCGTTTCGGGCGGTTCCAACTCGCGTATTAAGCATGTCGCGAAGGCACAGGAAATAAAATATGGTCTTGAAGGCGTATTGCCGGAGTTTCAAA
The DNA here is from genome assembly GCA_947090755.1 of uncultured Candidatus Melainabacteria bacterium. Taxonomy (GTDB): domain Bacteria; phylum Cyanobacteriota; class Vampirovibrionia; order Gastranaerophilales; family Gastranaerophilaceae; genus Gastranaerophilus. Next base: position 54,481 of record CAMUPF010000003.1, read on the forward strand.
TGCTACCGTTTGAGGATTTAAACCCTGAATTAGTTGGAGTAAAAGGCGTAATATTAGATAATTCTATCATAACCTCCGGCGTTACGAATAGTGATACCTGTCAGATTTCTTTTGTTGATGGCTTAACACAGGCAGAGGATATAATTACCACAGTAACTCACGAATACGCTCATGCGGATGATTTTACACATGTATATAGATTAAGGCATATGGCCGCGCCTGTGCTTGACGGCAACATATTAAAAAATAAAGAGTGTCGTGAATTTAAAAATAAAGATCCGGAAGCGTTTGATTTGTATCGAAAAGCTTTGCGTACCGTGAAAAAATCACTGGCTAAAGGCCTTGTTACAAAACAAAATACGGATTCTGCCGAGTACTGGCGATATAAAAGATTGAGTAAATATGTATTAAATGATGAATTGTACGTGCGTGAAACCGACGCTAGTGAAGAGGCTTATAGAAATCATTTTGCAGAAATCAGGCCTACCAATGTTGCCAACAGGGAGCACGCAAAATACGTGTCCCTTGTTGATAGAATTTATGAAATTTTAGGCATAAGTAATACTTAGTTTTCTATAAGCAGGCTGGCACCTATGACCCCTGCAGTGTTTCCGAGTTGCGCCGGAACTACTTCTACTGCTGCGCCTGCGATTTCCATTGCACGGTCTTTGATGGTGTTTCTGACAGGTTCAAGGAAAATTTCACCCGCGTCAGCGACGCCGCCGCCGATGATTACGCGCTCAGGGTTCAAAAGGTTAACTACGCTTGCAAGTCCGATTCCAAGATATTCGCCCATTGTTTTGAAGATTCTTTGTGCAACCTTGTCGCCTGCTTTTGCGGCTTCTGCAACAATGTATGCTGAAATTTCAGGGTTTGCGAGTTCTCTGTATTTTGTTGACTTGCCGCCCTTTATGTAATCTTCTGCCATTGCAACGATTGACGGAGCGGAAACGAACGCTTCCATACATCCTCTATCGCCGCAGCCGCACATCGGGCCGTCGTGCATTTGAAGCTTAATGTGGCCGATTTCGCCAGCCGCGTTGCTTGCGCCGCGTACAACTTTGCCGTTAATAATTAAGCCTGAGCCTACACCTGTTCCGACTGTTACGCAAACGAGGTTCTGACAGCCTTTACCGGCGCCTGCAAAATATTCGCCGAGTGCCGCACACCTTGCATCATTGTCGATTCGGGTCGGAATATGAAATTCCTCTTCCAACATTTGAGCGATAGGAACATTTACCCACCCGGGAATGTTTGGAAGAAGTTTTACAACGCCGTTCTGACAGTCAACCTGACCGGGAAAGCCAAAACCTATGCCTTGAATTTCTTTTGTCTCGGTTTTTGTTTCTTTAAGCAGGTCGTAAATTGCCTGTTTAATATTGTTAACTGTGTATTCGTAACCCATTTCCGCGCGTGTCGGAACAGAGTTTGAATAAATTATCTGGCCCTCGTCTGTCACGAGTGCTATTTTAACGTTAGTACCGCCGACATCTATGCCGATTCTCTTTTTTGCCATATTGTTCTCCCTCTTATTGAGAGCAATTTTATGACAAAATCGAGTTTTATTCAAGCACTTCTTTGAGGTGTGAGAATTTTTTGTTTTCTCTGATTTTTTTTAGAGCAACATTTTCCAACTGACGAATACGTTCTTTTGAATATCCAAGACTTGCCCCGAGTTGTTCAAGAGTTTTGGTCGTTGTGTTGTCAATTCCGAAACGACAGCGGATAATTTCTTTTTCTTTATCGTTAAGAATTGACATTAACTCGTTGATGTTTTTGCGTACGATTTTGTCGTTGGTTTGTTTTTCCGGTGATTTGTAGGTGGTGTCTTCAAGGTAATCCATCACGTTTAAGTCGTCAGTCACCGGCGTTTCGAGGCTGATTGGCTCTTTAAGGATTGCGCGTTTGATTTGCAAAACCTTTTCAAGCGGCATGTCCATTGCGTCGGCGATTTCCTGTTCTGTCGGTTCAATGCCTGTTTTGATAAGAAGTTTCGACTTTGTTTTGTTGTATTTGCGAATCTTATCAATCATGTGTACCGGAATACGGATGGATTTGGAGTTATTCGCAATCGCGCGCATAATTGTCTGGCGAATCCACCACGTTGCGTATGTCGAAAACTTGAAGTTCTTTGAGTAATCAAATTTTTCCGCAGCCTTAATAAGGCCGAGCGAACCCTCCTGTACTAAATCCATAAACAGAATTCCCTGTCCGATAAATTTTTTAGCAATGCTAACAACAAGACGCAGGTTGGCTTTAACAAGTTTTTTCTTGGCAAGTTCCGCTTTTAAACCGGTTTCCTCCTGAATCTGTCTTCCGAGTTCTTTTTCTTCGGCTGGCTTTAAAAGTTTAATTTTGCCGATACTTTTCAGGTACATTTGCAAAATATCTTCTTCGTGAGCAATACAACTAAATGTTTTTGGCTCATCTTCCATTTCTTCTAAATATTGCATATTTTCATCGTCAAAAGTGTGTAAATCATATTTCTTACAAAAATCCATACTTCTCTCCTATTCTCTTCTTGTAAGTATGGACGTATAAACAATGGTTTTGTTCCAAATCAAAAAATCCCCCTTTTTTAAGGAGGATTTAAAAAAATAAAGCAGGTCATAAGCCGTGTTCTGTTTTTCGGTAATCATCTGTCTTGGATTCACATTACTGTGAACCACCAGCGATTTTGTCTGAAGATGGCGGACAACCTTAGTCTTCAATTTAATCTTGCATTCAATCGGGGGTTGCCTTGACGCGTCACCTCTCGGTTTCGCCGGTAAGCTCTTACCTCACCGTTGCACCATTGCCTGTGATATAAAATCCATCGGCTGTATATTTTCTGTGGTCCTATCCACCGGCTCACGCCGTCCGGACTTTCTCCGGCGATCTGTCCTTGAATGCACGGACTTTCCTCACCCGCGCCACTTGCATGGCACAAGCGCGATTACCCGTCTGCTTTATTTAATTATTAGTCGTTATCACCGCCGATAAGTTTTGTCTTACCGCTGATGATGTCTATTAGAGCGTCCTGACCGTTTTTAACCGATAATTTGCCATCTTTGCTGATAGTGATTTCAATACGGTCAAATTTTTTCTTATGCTGCTTGTTAAGTGCGGTATTGCAGGAAGCACCCCAGGTTGTTGCAGCGGCGCAAGCCTTAAGGTTGGAACCATTATAAGCGTTTACGCCGTTATTTATACCGTCGACATCTATGTGTACGGTTCCGTCTGCGGCACCGTTAGAAAGTCCGCTAAGATTCCATGACATACCATCCATTGTTGTTACTGTAAGCGTTGTACCCGTACAAACTTGAGCCAAATCTTCCTTGATATTTAGTTTTGAGGCAAATAAACATTGCAGTTTATATGTTGAAGGCGCGGTTATAGATGTTCCGGTTACCGTTACGCCGGTGTTATCTTCAAACCCGTATAAAGGTGTCTGTTCATCGGTCTTATCAGGATAATAATCTGCATCGTTTATAAGACTATGTATAATCGTTTCTGTTGCATAGTATGCTTTTTTCATCATAATCCCGTTTTTATTAGGAGTCATGTTCAGAATTACCGGAACAGACGCTGCAATTATGATGCCCAGAACAAGCATTGCGATTAATATTTCGGATAAAGTGAATCCGCTTAATTTCTTCATAATTTCATACCTCTCAATGTATTAATTATATCATATTTGTCAGTCTATTTCAATAGGAGGATAAATAGTCTATTAGTAAAAAGTTCCGATTTTTGAGATTTAATGGCGCCTGCGGGGGATTTTTTACCCGAGAGCATACCTGATAATATATTTGTTACTATTAAATGAGGTATTCTATTATGAAAAATGAAAACGAAAAAGAAACATTAAAAGACAAAATGAAAGAAAAAGCGCATGAAACCGGTGCCAAAATTAAAGAAGATGCGTCAAAAATGAAAGAGAAGGCGCACGAAACCGGAGAAAAAATTAAAGAAGGCGCAGAAAAAGTAAAAGAAAAAGTTCATGAAGCCAAAGGGAAAGTCGCTGAAAAAATGGACGAAAATAAAGACAAAAAAAGAGGCAAAGCGTAATTTTTTTTTATTCTTAAATTTGTGTAAAAGAGATACTTTTTCAAGTATCTCTTTTACGTTACAATGCGTTGACAACGGGGCTTTACATGTAATAATATATCTTTATTAACTCAGAGTTTGAATAGCAATAAGGAATTAAAGTATGAACAAGAAATACAAATCGTTTTTAATGGCCTGTGCAGCGGTAATGCTTTGTTGCACAATAAGCCCTGAAAAATCATCAGGTTTCGGGATAGATATTTTTGATGACCAGACATACGAAAATTATACTGACGCCGGTTATGATTCAATTATGCAATCCTATGCAGGGGTAAATAATACAAGAAATAGCGAAGTACGCAGTATAAATAATACTTTTAGAAATAATACGAATACCCATGGCGGTGTTTACGGCCTTCCGGGTGGCGGCGGTGTAATTTATAACTTTAACGGTTCTGCCTATATTGACGGAAGTACTTTTGAATCAAACAGAAGTACCGCAGATATTAGTCGTTCCGGCGGTGGTGCGTTGATGTTATACAATACAAAAGAAGGTACTATTACAAATTCTTCTTTTACCGATAATTCCGCGGTGCGTGATGGCGGTGCAATATATATGAACGGTACAAAAAATATTGTTATTTCTAATTCTAATTTTATAGGAAACGAAGCCGGTTATTACGGTGGTGCAATCAATTTGAGTAATTACTCAATAACGGATAGTTCAATCGCAGACGCTATTCATCACAGTGTTTTTGAGAGAAACTCTGCGGCTGAAGGTGGTGCAATTTATGTTGAAGGAACAGTCGCAACATTTGATAATCTAACTTTCAATGAAAACGATGCGCGTCTTGGCGGCGCTATGGCAATTTATTCAAGTGGGAATTTTGGGCAGGGAATAACCATCAATAACAGCCATTTTACCGGTAACACGGCAGAAGAACGCGGTGGTGCGATTTATTCAAGCGGACAGTTTGAGGTTAATAACGGCGAGTTCACCGGTAATAGTGCTTCGCAGGGTGGTGCAATTTATATTTCAAATGATGATCCGAATAGTATCAGAAATTCCGTGTTCAAGGATAACACTTCTGAATATCTCGGCGGTGCAATTTCTGTTCGTGAGGGAACTTTGCAGGTTAATGACAGCAGATTTGAAGGAAACCACGCCGGTACACGCGGCGGGGCGATTCATTTTGTTGTAGATTCTAATAATACTTCTGAGGCTAACCCTACAAAATCTTTGTTTATTTATAACTCTGATTTTATTAACAATACCAACGGGCAAAATAGCGGTGGTGCGATTTATGTTAATGTTTCGCAAGACCCTGAAATCCGCGGCTTCAAAACTGTTAGAATTGAGTCCAATGACGGTACAACCCATGAATTTACCGGCAACATGCACAACACTAATGACGAATGGGGTTCGCCTGAATCAAATGCTTTATATGTTGATAGCGGTACTGTTCAGTTATGGACAAGAAATGAAGGCAGTAAACTCCTGTTCAATGATGGAATTGCGGGTTCAAACTGGGGTGAAAAAACTGACGCTAAGTTAGAATTAGATGGTGATATCATTTTTAACGGACAGGTTAAAAATATTGAAGTTACTCAGCAATCCGGAACTTTAACCCTTAATCAGGCTGAAAGCAATAATCTTGCTGACGGTAAGGCTATTTTTGATAATGTTGATTTATACCTTGAAGGCGGTACGCTTGACATGGCAAATGGAAAACTTGACACCTTAAAACTCGGTAATTTTGAGGCAAGAAATCCGGAAGACATTAAGTTGGCCTTTGACGCTGATATGTCACAGGGTAAAAGTGATTATATTGAAGTTAACAAGAATATGAGCGGCGGTTTGAAATTCGACGCGGAACATGTTGACGTCAAAATTAAAGACGGCAGTGCTGAAAGCTTCCGGCTTTTCAACAGAGTAGACCCTGATTTTGACTGGAGCTCTACCGGCGAATTGGTTCAGTACAGCGACAAGCGTAAATATACAATGACTCTTGGCGAAGACGGATTTGTAAATGTCGCAAGCGACACAACTAACGGACTCGCAGACGCTATTATTGCAGAAGGTTCAAGAGTTTATCGCTCAGATGTGGATATAACCCTAAAAGACGCAGATTCTCTCGGCGCTATGGGTGGTGAATACTTGAAAATTAACCTCGACGGCGCTGATCTGGACGGTGCGAAAAAAGGCGGAATCATTGTTTCTGACGGCCAGAGGCTTGAAATGGTTAATGTTGGCAGAGGCGGTGGCTTCAAATCCGCGCACGACTTCTACACGGAAGGAAACGGTGCTGTTGTTGATAACGCCGGTGAATTGACAATTTCTGACGCTATATTCAAAAATAACTCTGCGGCTCTCAACGGCGGCGTTTTGAATAACACTGCAACCGCAAGAATCTATGATACATCATTTATAAATAACACTGCCGGTGAAAAAGGCGGCGCGATTTATAACAGCGGCGACCTTACAATTACGGCCGACAGAAAAGATATCGTATTTTCCGGAAATACCGCTAACGGCGTTGGAAATGATATCTATATGGATAAAAGCGGTGTAAGTGTTGAAGGCGGTGAACCTGTTGTTCTGGCTGCGGACACAACACCTATTTTAACCTTGAACGGAGCAAAAAACATTACGTTCAACGGTGGTATCGGCGGTGTTGGTACTATTGTTAAAAATGACTATGGTACTGTAATACTTGGTGGTGACAGCAGTAACTTTACGGGTGATGTTTATTATAACGCCGGCGAAACAGTTCTTTTAAAAGATTCAAAATATTTCACCGCGCAAAATACACATTTTGAAAACGGTTCTATGTTGAATCTTATCAATAATCAGGCAAATTACGTTAACTTCGGAAACCTTTACCTTAACGGTGACGGCGGAAGATTAGGCCTTGATGTTAATATGATTAACGGCGAACATGATACTATTGCGGCAAATTCTGTAACAGGTGATGGACGGCTTATAATCGATAGAGTTAACGTCCTGTTTGATAAAAAAGATTTGAACCCTGTGACTATGTTTGATATTGTCGAAAAAGATGAAAGTGGTAACAGCCCGCTTCTTGGCAGGGTTGAACTTAATCCGAATACGGCGACTGAGGCTTACGGGCCGATTTATAAATATGGCGTTGAATATAAGCCCGAAACCGGACAGATGATTCTTGCCGGTGCGGGAGGAAAAGATTACAAGGGCTATAACCCTGCTGTAATGACAGGCCCTGTCGGCGCTCTTGTGGGTGCTTATTTCACCCAGTTGAACTCTTATGATATGGCGTTTAACAATATGGATATGTATATGTTAATGCCTAGAGAAAAAAGAGATTCTTTGAGATTTAGAAACATTTTTGCTTCTACTCAGGGCGGGCCTTATTCGCCTACTTTGAACCCGCACGAAGAAAAAGGTGCATGGCTTAAACCTTACAGTACTTTTGAAAATGTTCGTTTAAGCAACGGGCCTAAAGTTCATAACGTTGCTTATGGTTCATTCTTCGGTGTAGATTCTGATTTGACAAGACTTAAACACGGATTTGACGGAATCTTATCATTCTATGCAGGATACAATGGTAGCCACCAGACTTATCAGGGCAATGGAATCTATCAAAATGGCGGTCAAATTGGTGTGACCGGTGTTGCATATAAAGGTAACTTCTTCTCTGCATTGACTGCTAACGTAGGTGCAAATGTCGGTGAAGCAAGCACTATGTACGGTAACGATAACTTCACAATGCTTGCTGCGGGTGTTGCGTCTAAAACAGGATATAACTGGGAACTTGCAAGGGGAAGATTTATTGTTCAGCCAAGCTATCAAATGTCATACAGTTTCATTAATACATTTGATTATCATAACGCTGCCGGTGTAAGCCTTAATTCTGACGCACTTAACGTTATTCAAATCAACCCGGGTTTGAAATTCATAGGTAACCTCAAAAACGGCTGGCAGCCATACTTAGGCTTCTCAATTGTGTGGAACATTATGGATGATACAAGATTCCGTGCAAATGACGTAGCATTACCGCAATTAAGTGTTGACCCTTACTTCAATTACGGACTGGGTATTCAGAAAACAGCCGGCGAAAGATGTACGGGTTTCCTTCAGGCAATGTTTAGATCCGGCGGAAGAGCGGGTGTAGGCTTGCAATTTGCGTTTAGATACAAGTTATAAGACACTGCGGCCACACTACTGTGTGGCCGCTTTTATCTTTTTGTGTTAATATTCTGTTTATGAATAAAAAAGACGGGTGCATGGTTGAAATAATTGATAATAAAGTCCGCCGGCATGTACGCGGACTTGACGAATCTCTTGAGGTTATTCGTGTTCTTGAGAGAAAGAACATGCATGGTTCACAGGTCGTTGAAACAAAAGTTTCGGCTGAGGAAGAAAATGTTCTCGAACACAAATTTATAACTCCGATAATTCATTCCGGCGAATTTACCGCTTCAATGGCCTATGATGTTACTGAAAAATCTCTGGATATGGCGTGTTCTCTTGTTGAAGACGGGATTTATGCACTTGACGTTTTGCCTCATAATTTTACTTTTAATAACGGTGAATGGATTTTATACGATTTTGGTGCTCTTGGGGTTTCTCCACGGGATATCAAAACAGAAATCAGAGGCATATTTAATATCTCATTTTCGGCGTTTGAACTGTTGAGGGTTATACCGCGTAAATATTTGAAGCATTATTTTTTGAATCGTGTAAAGGTAAAAGATTTATTTAAATCAATTTCTTTCCTGAGAGCCTCTGGCATTATGGCAAAATATCTTTTTGTTAAACTGTTATATATTTGTAAGCAGTATAAATCGGTTTACCGGATGTTGAAATGTTTCTTCGAGCAATACAAAAAGTCTTATAAACGTGAATATTATTCGATACAATTAACGCAGAAGGATAAACAAAATTTTGACAGAATTGATGAAATCGTATCCGGAATGGAAAATATTTTTTGTGTAGGGGAAGAAGCTGCGAAATGGGCGATGTCTAGTCGGTCTGATTCTCCTGCTTTTATATACGTAGATGATTATGAATTGTGTGACCGGATTTATAATTATATTTATAAAGAGGGAATTCGAAAGCTTTCAACGGGCGTAATTTATCCTTTTGCAAGTGATGAAAAAATTCCGGAAAATTTATCTTACAGAGCCATTTATGACCGGTTCGCAAAGGAACGTTTTGCCGCTGATTGCGTGGTTTTTCTGGAATTGCCAGCTGAAGGCGCGCATCCGGATAATTTTATTCTAAATCTTTCCGGATTTGCACACAAGAAATTGGTCTTAAAAATTGATAAAGATTCTTCTTATTCTGCCGGTATTCGTGAACAACTCGATAAGATTTATCAAAATGTTTATCAGGAAGGAACGTTTTTTATTGCAGAGAATAAATTTACAGTAGAAAAATCTGAAAAATTTGAATATGATAATGCAAATCGACGTGCGCATGCTGCCGAACATTCCGCCAGAATCGTTGAAATCGCAAAAAACTTTAATTAGCCTGATAAATATCCTTTCGGGTAGTAAAATTTATTTTAAAGTTATAAAACAATATTTTTATGAAAAGAATATTGATTATAACTGCAATTTTATTATGTATTGCTAATGCCGCCGGAGCGGATGAACTTTTAAAACAACAGTCTAAATATCCGGACTACGCCTATATGTATCTAGGACCGGATAAATTTGAAAAAATGAATCGCAAAATGTTTGCGTTTAATCTCGGATTGAATAAATATGCCGTAAGACCTGTCCATATTCTGTGGTCATCAATAATGCCTGAGTACGGTATTGAACGTATTCAAAGCGCGTGTAAAAATATTGAATACCCGAAAAGACTCGTAAGCAGCCTTATTCAAAAAGATTTTAAGACCTCGGGCCGAGAAACAGTTCGATTCCTGACAAACACAACAATAGGTCTTGGCGGAATGTTTGACCCTGCAAAAAGATTTTTTAACCTGGAACCTACAACCGAGGACATGGAACAAGCTTTGACCAGATGTAAATGCTGTTCCGGGCCGTATCTTGTTTTGCCCTGTATGCCCGGAGCAACAACCCGTGGTATGGCAGGACGTGTTCTTGATATGGGCTTAAACCCGACGACTTATGTTGGTACCCCTGTTCTTGCTATGGTTAAAGCCGGTCTTACCGTCAACAGAACTTCTTATATGCAGCCGCTTATCAAGATGATAGAATCCACCTACGCTGACCCTTACGAAATCGCACGCAAAATGTATGCGCTTGACACATATATTAAAAGCGAAAATTTAGACCGGAAACATGTGCTTGAAAACGGGTTTAAAGCTGCGCAAGAGGCTTCGCAAGAAGTTGAAAAAACGGAAACGGAAGAACTTGTGGAACAACCTCTTGAGATAATTACATCCGAACCTTATTCTGATAAATTAACGCTTGCAGACCTAAATAAAGAAGAGGCACAAAAAGAAACCAATATTTTGGAAAGTAATAGTACAACGCCGAAATTGCGTGCAGATGTTGTTCTGCAGGATTACAAGCCGCAATGTCCGGTCGTGGATTCAATGAGAACGGCGCTTTTTGACCTTCCTGAAGTTAACGATTCAATATGGAATGAACTTTCCGTTTGGAACAGATGTTTTAGCAAAAAAATTAAAACCTCTTCTGTAAATATTACACCTGACAAGCAAGACTATAAATTCCGCTATATAATGCAAAAGGATAAAAATTCGCCGCTTGCGATAATTTATCCGTCAATCGGTGAAGGCATCGGTTCTCACCATTCGGTTGTCCTTGCCAAACTTTTTTATGACGCGGGTTATTCTGTTCTGATTCAGGGCAGCCACTTTCAATGGGAATACGTGAAAAGTATGCCCGATGATTATCGTCCGGGGCTTCCGGCTAAAGACGCAGAATACTTGCAAAACGTAACCGCCAAAATCGTTGAAAGCCTTGAGAAAAAATATGATTGTAAATTTAGCGGCAAAACTGTTCTTGGTACGTCACTCGGCGCGATGATGACACTTTTTCTTGCTGCCAGAGAAGACAAAGAAGATATCCTCGGGATTTCGAAATTTATTTCTGTATGTCCGCCGATAGAACTTACTTATGCGTTAGAGCAGGTTGATAAAAATGGTGAAGAATGGTACAAAAACCCTGATGATTTGAAAAATCGCGTTGCTCAAACCGCCTCAAAAGTTGTACAGCTTTCAGGCTTGAAAGACGAACAAAAAGATTTTAAAATCGGTACACTGCCATTTACCGAGGAAGAAGGCAAACTTATCACCGGTTTTATTATGCACCAAAAGCTTTCCGATCTGATTTTTACACTCGAAAAAGTCCCTAAAACTCAAGCAACGGGGGTTTATGACAAATTGAATAATATGAATTACCACGATTATATGGAAAAATATTTTATCGGACAGAAATATCATTCAATTGAAGATATCAAATATGACACCAGCCTGTTGTCACTGGCACATTTTTTGAGAAACAATTCAAAATATAAAATTTATCATTCGCTCGATGACTATCTTGTGAATAAGAATCAACTCAAAAACCTGAAAATTTATACGGGAGACAAAACGGTGTTGATGAGTAACGGCGCCCACTTAGGGTTTATGTATACACCCGAATTCATTGAGGACTTGAAAAAAGAAATTGAAACGGAGGATAAGATTACGTTTCTGAACGATTAATACAATAGCTAACTAAATTATAATTGTTTAAATATAAAGTGTTTTTCAGAAAGCGGTTTAAAGCCATTAGCGAGATAGAATTTTTCAGCTTTTTCAACGGATTCCAGAATAATATTTTTTAACGGGAAATACGCTTTTATTGAATCTAAAAATGCGGAACCAACATGTTTGAATGTTGCAGATTTACAATTACGGGTCTGCCGCGGATCAACTTGTATATATTTTAGCTTAACGTTGGGGTTTGTACCATTTATAACTTCGGCAACGCCTAAAACTTTTTCGGGATTAAGATTATTAAACGTATCTCTCTGCTGAGTTATCGCAAAAAATTCTTTTCCTGCATGATTGTAAAAATCCGTACAATCAATCATATCACTATGAATTTCATTTGCGAAAGTTTTTCTTTGGTCCCAGTTGTGGTCTAAAATAGAAATAGTATCCCTGTCAAGAATAGAATCCGGATTAAGCTTTACAAACGAAACTTTTTTGTTTTTAAACTCATTGTCCGGTGTACGTTGTAGAACATTGGCAGAACTTATATAATTGGCTTTGAAGGAAATTGTGTTGTGCATAACATTCTAAAAACCCGTGAAAATATTTTTTGCGCAGAATAAAAAAGGTGACTTAATAAGTCACCTTTTAATAAATGGTTGCGGGAGCTGGATTTGAACCAACGACCTTCGGGTTATGAGCCCGACGAGCTACCAGACTGCTCCATCCCGCGTTATTTAATTTTTACTTGCGATATACCTTGCCGCAGTCTTCCAGACTTTCCTCTCACAAAACGATACTTAATCGTTTTGTTCGGCAGAGTATCCCGCGTTATTTGATTTTCATACCGAGGAAACTCCCTCGACACTTCTATTATGCTCCGTAAATTTTAAAAATCAACCCCTTTTCTATTTAACAAGAAACATTTTGCTCCATGCGTACGGCTAACGCGCGTTTCACAAGGATGATTGCATTCGCAGATTTCCATTCGTTCCTTACATCTCGGGTGAAATTTACAACCCGTTATCGTTTGTTGAATAGTTGGCGGCTGTCCGTTTATTGTTTCAAGCCGGCCTTTACCTTTATTTGGCAATGAGTTCAAAAGAGCCTGTGTATAAGGGTGTTTCGGGCAGGTAAAGAATTCTGAATTATTTCCGCTTTCGACGATTTCGCCCGCGTACATAACCGAAATCCTGTCCGCATTTTCTTTTACAAGTGCTAAATCGTGGGTTATTAGCAAAACAGAGGTGCCTTTTTCGTGTTTGATTTCATTCAGCAGGTTCATAATCTGTGCCTGAATCGTTACGTCTAACGCGGTTGTCGGCTCGTCTGCAATTATGACTTCTGCTCTGCAGGCAAGTGCCATGGCGATTATTGCACGCTGTTTCATTCCTCCCGAAAATTCATGAGGGTACGATTTCATTCTTGATTCAGGGCATGGGATTTGTACCATTTCCAGTGCTTCTACTGCTTTTGTATATGCTTCTTTTCCTTCTAAACTCTGATGGATTTTTATTACTTCAAGAAGTTGGTTTTCTATTGTGTACAACGGGTTTAATGATGTCATAGGGTCTTGTGGAATCAGAGCGATTTTGGCACCGCGAATTTTATTCATTTCACGCGGAGGAAGTGTCAGTAAGTTTTCGCCGTTAAAGAGTATTTCACCGCCTGTAATTCCGGCGTTTTTAGGCAAAAGGTTGAGAATACTCATTGCCGTCATTGTTTTGCCGCAACCGGATTCCCCGACCAGTGCGTGAAGTTCACCCTTTTTAAGGGAGAACGATACATTATGAATCGCTTCGCAAAAGCCGCAGGTGCAATTGAAACCAAGGTGCAGATTTTTTACTTCTATGATATCCATAAGTTGATTATACTATATAAAAACTTATTTACCTATTGACTTATCAACTTATTAAGTTTTGCATAATAGGGTAGTTACAAAAAATTAAAATTGTGCTAGTATGTTGTAGTAAGGATTTCAACGATGAGGGCTTATTAATGAAAAATTTATCTATATTATTGGTTAGTGGTATGTTATTAATTGGTGGTCAGGCTTATTCCGAAGGAACGCAGGCTTTGCTGGATAGAGTTTCTGCACCGGCGCAAACGCCGAAGGCTGCTGACAGTTTTAATTATTCTGCATATTCTGCGGTGAACCCTCTGGATATTGTTGCAAGACCTAATTTTTACTTGAATAAAAATGTTAAGATTAGCGGTAAATTTGATAAATTTTCTACGCTCGGGTTAGATTATGAGCCGGCGATGAGAAGTTCTGAGAAATACATTGCGTTTTTGATTCAAAGGCCGGATGTAAGCGATCATAATTTGCCGTTGTCTGAGATGAAGTGTTTTCTGCCAAGGGAAGAAGCCGAAAAGTATATTGAATTAAATTCCGGTGATAGAGTTGAGTTTTACGGAACGGTTTTTTCTAATGCACTGGGCGATGTTTGGGTGGATGTTAAGAAATTCAATTCACTGGATAAAAAGCCTGAGGGTGTAAAGTAGTTTTTAAATTTGGAGTTTTGTGAACTATGAAAAAGAATGAAGTCTTTCTGGCCATACACGGACATTTTTATCAGCCTCCGCGTGAGAATCCGTGGCTTGAATCTATTGAGGTTCAGGACAGTGCTGCGCCGTATCATGACTGGAATGAAAGAATTGCTAAAGAATGTTACAGCCCTAATTCTGCCTCCAGAATTGTGGATAATCGTAACAGAATTATAGATATTGTTAATAATTATAAGTATATGAGTTTCAACTTCGGGCCTACGTTGTTGTCGTGGATGGAGCATTTTGCGCCGTTGACGTATGAAAGAATTTTGAAGGCTGATATTGAAAGCGTTCAGGAACACGACGGACACGGAAACGCTATGGCGCAGGTTTATAACCATATGATTATGCCGCTTGCCAATGAAAATGATAAGCAAACACAGGTTAAGTGGGGGATACGTGATTTCGAATACCGTTTTGGCCGAAAGCCGGAAGGGATGTGGCTTGGCGAAACCGCCGCGGATGATGATACGCTGAGGGTTCTTGCTGAAAACGGGATTAAATTTACGGTGCTTTCACCGTATCAGGCGGATAAGTTTAAGGAAACCGGTTCTAATAACTGGATTGATGTGAGCTGGGGGAATATTGACCCTGCAAGGGCTTACAGGTATTATATTGAGTCGGCTCCGGAAAAATATATTGATTTATTTTTCTATGACGGTGCGATTTCGCGCTCGGTTGCGTTTGATAATCTTCTGGTTGACGGAAATAAATTTAACAAACGTTTGACAGAAGGTGTTTCCGATTGCCGTGACTTTGCGCAGCTGGTAAACATTGCGACTGACGGTGAAAGCTACGGACATCATACAAAATTTGGTGATATGGCGCTTTCTTATGTTTTGAAAATAAAGGCGAAGGATTCCGGATTTATCATCACGAATTATTCTGAATTTCTGGCGAAATTCCCGCCTAAGTGTGAGGTTAAGATTAAACAACCGTCTTCGTGGAGCTGCTCACACGGTGTAGGCCGCTGGAAAGAGGATTGCGGGTGTTCAACGGGCGGCAAACCCGGATGGAATCAGAAGTGGCGTAAACCTTTAAGGGAGGCGTTGGATTATCTTCGTGATGAACTGGCTAAAATTTTTACAACTGAGGGTGAAAAATTTTTTGTACAGAACCCGTGGGATGTTAGAAATGCATATATTGATGTTGTTTTGAACCGTAAGGAATCTAATATTTTAAAATTCCAGAAAAAGTATTTCACTGCCGGACTATCTGATGAGCAAAAGGTGAGAGCGATGGAGCTTCTGGAGATACAACGTCAGGCAATGCTTATGTATACAAGCTGCGGCTGGTTCTTTACGGAGCTTTCCGGAATCGAAACTGTACAAATAATGAAGTATGCGGCGCGTGCTATGCAATTAGCCTGTAAGTTTACGGACGCGGATTTGGAAACTAAATTTCTTGAAATTCTTTCTGCTGCAAAAAGTAATATTCCTGAATACGGAAACGGTAGAGATATTTATGAGCGCTGGGTAAGACCGTCAATTGTTACGGTTAAACAGCTTGCGTGTTTGTGGGCAGTTTCCTCTCTGTATGAAGATTCAGAAGATGAGGAAGATGTTTATTGCTATACGATTGGTAAACACGCATATAAAAAAGTTCAGTGCGGGTCAATGACGTTTGTCATCGGCCATATTGATATTAAATCTAAGATTACTTTAGAGAAAAAAGATATTATGTTTGCGCTGGTTCAATATGCCGGCGGCGACTTCCACTGCGCAATTAAAGAGTTTTCTGACGATTTGGAATTTAACAGGATTAAGACAAATCTTATTAAAATATTCCTGACAACATCTTTAACAGAAACTATTCGTGCGCTGGATGAGTATTTTGGCAAGGAATATTTTACTCTTAAAGACATATTTATCAAGGAAAGACGTAAGATTATTCAAATTTTGTTGAAGGATAAATTGAGTAAATTTGCTGATTATTATCGTCAAATTTATCAGGACGGCCGTGGAACGATTTTCCATCTTCAGGCGCTGGGGATGAATATTCCGAACGAGTTTAAACTGGCGGCTGAATATACGCTCGGCCAGAGTTTTAACGAACTTGTGACAGAGAGTCATGAACTTTTTGATGAAAGCACTATGCAGGCGGCAAAGGATATTGTCGCCGAAGCAAAAATGCTTGGAATTACTCTTGATAAAACTATTTCTAATGAGATTTATACCAAAAAGCTTATCAGAAATATCAACAGACTTGTTCACAGTCTTGAGCGGCAGCAGGCAAATGTGATTATGGAAATTTTCCATGAGATTGACATGCTTGAGCTGGAAATTGATCTTAAAGAAGCGCAGAATGTTTACTTCAATAAGATTTACGTGAATATTATTGATTCTTTGGACAATACAGAGTTTGCACGTGATAAGAAATTTATAGAACTATTGCTTGATATAGGTTCAAAATTGAATATTAATACGGAGTTTTATAAGGCAAAGTTGAATTGATGTCTGATTTCATCTAACGAATCACCGCCAAATTTTAACAGAAATTCGTCTGCCAGTGCGCAGGCGATTCTGTTTTCTGCCACAACTGCACAGGCTTCGACTGCACAGACATCCGAGCGCTCAAAATGGGCGGAGGTTTCGGTCATCGCCGCTAAATCAACAGTGTTTAAAGGACTGCGCATGGTCGGAATCGGTTTCATGTTTGCGCGGACGATTAAATCTTCGCCGTTGGTCATGCCGCCTTCAAGCCCGCCGGCATGGTTGGTTTTGCGCATGATTTCGCCGTTTTCTAAAAACATTTCGTCGTGGAATTCGCGGCCTGTCACCTGATGTGCAATGTCACCGTCGCCGATGCTAACAGATTTAACCGCTGGAATACTCATTACTATCTGCGCGATTTTGCCGTCAAGTTTGCGGTCATAATGAACGTATGAACCGAGCCCGACAGGAAGGTTTTTGTATATAACTTCAAAACGGCCGCCAAGGGTTACACCTTCTTCGCGTGCTCTGTCAATTGCCCCTTCAAAATCGTTTTCTTGTCCGCCGATTTCGAGGATTTTGGAACTTCCCTCAATGCCGAATTCTTTTAGTATAAGTTTTGCCACTGCTCCGACAGCAACTTCTATTGCTGTTTTGCGCGCGCTTGAACGCTCTAAAATGTTGCGCAAATCCTTATGCCCGTATTTGATTGCACCGGCGTAATCAGCATGCCCCGGGCGGCAGGTGGTGAAAGATTTATCGCTGCATTCATCGATGGCCGCAGAACTCATGATTTTCTGCCAGTTTTCAAAATCCTTATTTTTAATAACAAGAGTAATCGGCGAGCCAAGTGTTTTACCGAAGCGAACACCGGAAGTTATTTCCACTGTGTCGGTTTCAATTTTCATTCTTCCGCCGCGGCCGTAACCGCCCTGACGTCGTTTAAGTTCGTTGTTAATAAAAACTTCGTCTATACTAAAACCCGCCGGAACGCCCTCTATTATTGCGGTCAGGGCTTTACCGTGACTTTCGCCGGCTGTTAAAAATCTGAATTTTTGCATTATTAGTCCTATTTTTTCTTAGATTTTCCTTCGTCGGTGTATTTCAGGAATGTTTGAACCTTTGTTTGCATCATTTCTTCTGTGATTAACCATTTGCCGTCAGGCTGTTTTGTAACAATCATGTAAGTTTTAAGTTTATAATCTTCGCCTGACGGTTGTCTTAGTGAAGAAATTTTGTAGCCGTTTGAAACTTTTTCAGCCTGAATATTGGTATAAGAGTTTGTATAATGTCTTAATTTCGCGCCAGCCTGCCCGAGTTTCATTTGTTTTATGTATGTAGCGGTATCAGTGTATGCGTTTGCGGTAGTGCCGTCAGGTTTAACAACCTGTCTGATGATTTTAGCGTTTGGTGAATAAAGTGTTGTTAAAACAGGATTGTAAGTGTTTGCAGCCTTAACATAATCGTTGAAAAATTTCAGCGCGTCTTGCTGGTCATCAGCCAGTGCAGGACATAATGTTGTCATAAATAACAATGATAATGATAATAATATTTTTTTCATAAACCGGTTTTCTCCTTTAACCTTTATAGTATAAAAAATAACGCTTCTGAAAAGTTCAACCTTTCGGGCAATATTATTGTAGCAGAGGCGCGGGGAATTTGCAAATCTATATGTCGGCAGGCGGTTCGGGTAAAACCGGTTCGGTGTTCATTTTTTTAACGCTGGTTTTTATGTAAGATTTTACTGCAGGTGTGATAATTAAATCGGGTTCCGCGGTCGCAAAGCTGTCCAGTATAGGGATTCCGTTCCGGTAATTGCCGCTTTCTACGTATAGAATTCCGCTGATAAGTTTGTTGTAAGGGTTCGTAAAATCCGAAAATTGCTCCAGTTTTTTGTCCAGAAGTTTATTTGCGATTAAACATTTTGCCAGATTAATATAGTAATTCAGGTTCAAATTGTACAGTAAAAGTGCGCGTTCGTAGCAGTCCAGTGCAAGTTCAGGGTGGCCGATTTTCATATAACATTCGCCAAGATTATTGTAATAAACGGCTGTCGCCTGACTTTCGGGGTTAAGGCTTATCGCTATTTTAAACTCCTGAATCGCTGCACCGTAATACCGGTCGTTCATGTAATTTATCCCGAGATTATTGTGAATATTGGAGTTTTTAACCGCGTCAATAGGTATAACATCGGGTTTGCGGTATCCCGATGTCAAGATTGAAGCAAATATTAAACTTATTATCAGCGATTTTTTCATAACAAATTAATTTCGAGGCCTTCGTAAGCAAGGACTCTATTGTCGCACGCGGCAAATTCTTCTGAGATTCTGTCGAGTTTGTTGTCGTCATAAGACGGGTCAAAGTGAAAGAATACCAGCTTTTCGGCGTTAACCTGTTTTTGTGCATCAACTGCCATTTCGTAAGTAGAGTGGCCGTAGCCCTGTTTGGGCGAGAATGTGTCGAGGTAATCCTCTGTTGTATATTGTGCATCGTGGATTAACAGGTTACAGTTTCTGGCAAATTTTGCAAGAATTTTGTCGCCGCCAAGGTAACTTTCTTTATCGGTTGCATAAACAAGTGATTTATTTTTGTATGCGATTTTGTAAATCATAACGCCGTTTTGCGGGTGTGCGTGGGATTTGTAAGAAGAAATTATAACTTCTTCGCCCTGCGGTACTAAATCCTTATCGGATTCAATCCTTTTTATAACCGGTTCGCCGTCATTTAGGATTATGCAGTCTGTTTCCTGTAAGTTGTGAATGTTTAGTTGACCTGCCATATCGCCCATATCAAGCGGGAAGGATTTGTTGAATAAAAGTGTTGAAAGTTCCTGTGCTAAATCGTCTTCAAAGTCGCAGTTGCCAAAAACATTCAAAACTGTTGACGGCAGGTGCAGCGGACGGAAGAATGTAAAGCCCTGAATATGGTCTTGATGGATATGTGACAAAAGCATTGTTGCTTTGATATTTTTTCTTTCAGCCTTATTGAGTGAGGAATTGATATGGTTTTCGAGCAAGTCGCCGCCAAGATCAATCAAGCCTGTTCCGGCGTCAAGGATAATAAGATTATTGCCGGCATGAACTTCTACGCAGGCTGTGTTTCCGCCGTATTTCAAAAATTCGCCTTTTGCAATAGGATAACTTCCTCTGACTCCTCTAAATTTTACTTTAAATTCGCTCATTCCTGCCTCACTTTTTCTTTTGTATCGTGTAAACCCCGTTTCTGTCGGTTTCTTCACCTTCAGGCAACGACGGAGTTACGATAAATAATTTCGCCTGATTCCTCAAGCTTGTAAGTCTTGTATTTTTAGTTTTAATGTCAAAAATGACTTTGTCATCTTCATTTGTAATTTTAATTTCTCTAAACGCATTCGGATAGCTTACCAGAGCCGGTGAACTTACGAATAGAAGGTTGTTCATCTGTTTTATTCGTGACACATGGTAGTGGCCCTGAAAAACTGCAATCGGGTTTTTGTACTTACCGATAACCTTCATAACTTCTGTACTGTTAAGCATTTTGTGATGTTCTGCCGCGATTGGTTCCATAATCGGCACGTGCAGGAAAATCAAAACAATTTGTTTTTGTGCAGAATGAAGTTCCTTGTCCAGCCATTCAAGCTGTTCTTCTGAAATCTCACCGTTAGAGGTTAGCCTGTCGCGGATGATTGAGTCCAGAACGATAACCTTATACCCGCTTTTTGGAGAAAATGAGTAGTAAGTTCTGTCAAATTTAAAATTGGGGTTTTTCTTTCTAACGTTTTCAAGATATTTTGACGTTGTCAAATACCCGCCCAGCATAGAGTCGTGGTTCCCGAATGTGTAGTACCACGGCGCTTTGAGTTTTTTTGCATGGTCCAGAAATCCCAGAAGTTCGCTTTCTTTTGCCCTGTCCACTAAATCCCCGCCAAACATGACAAAAGACAAACCTGAAATCTCATTGATTTGTTCAATAGCATCGTCAAAAAGTTCCGGTGAGTTTTTGCGCAATTTGTACGGCGTGTTGTCAAGTTCTGCAGTGTAGTGCACATCCGAAATATGCACAAATTTCAACTCATCCGAACTTTTTGCAAAAGCGTTCAGGCAAACTGCAAGTCCGACAATCGCAAATACCGCAAGCGTAAGGTCACGCATTAGTTTAAAAATATTTTTTCTTCTTCTAGCTTTCATTATTCTTTCTCTTGGCATCATTATACATTGGCAGAATTGTTTTGTCGTCCTCAAAAAGTAGGATAGCGCGGTCGAAGTTCATCACCGCGTTTTCGTAATCGCCAAGCTTGTAATCGCAGATTCCAAGATATTTAAACACTATATAAGTTTGAATGTTCTCACCAAGTTTTTCCAGAATCTTTTTTGCCTGTTCATACTTTCCGGTTTCTGCAAGGATAATCGCTTCAATTAGCAAATATTCGGGGTTGGAATAAATTACCTCGGCGGATTTTATATCACGAAGCGCTGATTGCGGTTCGCCCAGATTAAGGTTAGCTTTTGCACGAAGCATGTATGCAAAATCAGATTTCGGATTTTTGGTTAAAAAAGTATCGAGGCTGTTCTTCGCATCTTGAAAGTTTTTTCTTTCAAACGCTGAAACTGCGGCTTTTAAATAAGTTTCGCTGCCTGATGAGGCCGGCCGCTGTGTAATGGCAGAATTTTCACCGAGAATTTTCAATAAATCGTTTTTCATATCGATAAGTTGAAAGTTCTGTGGTTCAATCGCAAGGGCTTTGTTAACGTAGCCCAGCGCCTGTGAATACTTTCCATCGCGAGCATAGGACGCTGCGATATCAACGTAATCGTCAGTCAGCACACTTGCCGGTGCGCCTGTGGCTGTAAAAATAGCAATTAAAGCTGTTAAAACAATTCTCTTCATAGAAAGATTATAGCATAAAACTAGCAATCTTTAAAGAAAACAGAATATGTAATATTTAAAGCATCAGCAATGCGAACGAGTTTAGTAATATACGGGTCGCGTGTGATATTGTTTTCGATTTTGCAGTAGCAGGAGTAGCTAATACCAGCTTTTCTGGCGACTTGTGCCTTTGAGAGTCCTGCTTCCAGTCTAAACTTAGTAATATTTTTGCTCAATTGTGCTCTTGATTTTTTAAATTCCATGTTAATCCTCCTTACTGGGTATTATCCAGTGGAACTACTGTATCATATCCAGTAAAATAATGCAATGGATATTGATAGTTATTATGTTAAATTGGGTAAAAATATAAAGAAACAGCGTGAGTTGGCTGCGTTCACTCAAGAAGCTCTTGCGGAAAAATCTGGTATAAGTCAGGATTATTTAGGCAAGATTGAGGTTAATATTAATAAGCCAGGGTTAAAGACAGTTTTTAAACTTGCGTTAGCTTTGGGTATTTCGCCCAAAGACCTTTTTGATTTTGAATAAATAAATCGGGTACCGTTGGGCACCCGACAAAGTGAAATTTATTTGATTTAAATAGAAAGGATAGGTTAAACCATTGTGGTTTTCTTTTGTGGTGCAGCACCCGGAATTGACTGCCAGTTTGCTGCCATAATTTTTTTGAATGATTTAAGCGCTGTATCTTCAAGTTCGCCAAGTTCTTCAGCTTCCATAATCAATTCTCTTAACGGAAGCAACGCTCTTTGGTCGCGAAGTACGCCGAGTGCTGCGGCTGCGCCTGCTCTTACAAGTTCGTTCTCAGAACGGTTCTTCATAACATCTATCAAAGCCGGGACAGCTTTAGGGTCATTCAATTTGCCCAGAGAAGTAACCGCGTAAATTCTGACGTTTACCCATTCGTCATACAACATGTTTATCACCTTATCAACAGCTTTTTTGTTGCCGATTTCGCCTAACGCTCTTGTTGCGTCACATCTTACGTTAACTTTTTCGTGGTCTAAAGATGCGATTAAAGCGTCTGTTGCAACTTCACCGATTTCGATTAAAGCGTCTGTTGCTGTGATACAAACCTGTGAGTTTTCATCATTCAAAGCTTCTACTAACGGTTCAACGACGATAGCACCGCCCAAACGGCCCAATGCTCTGGCAGCACGGACACGTACGTCAACGTTGCGGTCTTCTCTTAAAGATTCAATAAGGTGAGTTGTTGCTTTTGAATCGCCCAATTCACCAAGTGCTCTTGCGGCATATAATCTTACGGAACCGTTTTTATCATTTTTTAATACGTCAATTAATGGTTCAACAGCTTTAGAATCACCCATTTCGCCAAGGATTCTTGCTGCGTTATATCTAACTTTCTCTGAATTGCTTGTTTTCAAATCTGTTAATAATTCATTGAAAGATTTTTTAACTTGTTTCTTTTTACTGTTCACACTAATTGTCATTTAAATTTTTCCTCCGACACCAAATAAATTATTCACTACACTCCTTTATAAAGATTTTTTGAATAATTTAATTGCCTTTTACTAATATGATTATTAAAATTTTGTTACATTTTCGGTTTGGTAAAATGTTGTGTTTTTCTAAAAGGGTAAAACAAACACTTTATATTTAAAGAATAACATTTTTCATTAAGCTTTTCTAGTGCTTGGTAGCATAATTCCAATTTATATTAAAAATTGTTTTTATAAAAATAGGGTAGTTTTAATTATAATGCGATTAACAGAAGGAAATATTTCGTTACATATAGTGCTATCGTGTGATAGTAATAGTGAAACAGGTGCCCTTCCCAACTTCACTGTTTACGCAAATTTCGCCCCCATGCTTTTCGATTAGCTTTGCGCAAATCGCCAGCCCGAGCCCTGTTCCGACGCCTACGCCCTTGGTTGTGAAGCCCGCTGTGAAAATTTTGTCCAGTTTGTCTTCCTCAATGCCAGCCCCATCGTCTTTGATTTTTATTTTTATGTGCTCATCCTGCGCAAATGTAGTGATATCAATAGTTCCCTCACCTTCAATCGCCTGACAAGCATTTATTAAAATGTTTGTGAAAACCTGATTCAACATGTTCGGGTAGCATTTTACAGGCGGCAAACTACCGTAATTCTTGACTATTTTGATTCTGTTTTTAGTTTCGTGGCGGATTAAATCAAGCGTAAGGTCGATTTCGCTGTTGATATCTGCTTCTTGGAGTTCAGCCTCGTCAAGACGTACAAATTTTTTCAGTGAAACAACTATATTATTAATACGGTTAATGGCTTCCGCGTCGAGATTATTGATTTCGGTCAGGGTGTCTGAAATGTCGTTGTGGTCAAGCTTTTGGATGATTTTACGGATAATTGTGTTATTGGATTTGATTGAGGCAACCGGCGTATTGATTTCATGCGCCACGCCTGCGACCAGTTGGCCAAGTGATGCCATTTTTTCTGAATTTATCAGTTGAACCTGTGTTTCTTTAAGTTCTTTAAGTGCAGATTTCAATTCATTTACTGTGTGGATATTTTTTTCGTATAATTCAGAGCGCACAATTGCGTTGGCGAACTGGGATGAAATCGCTTCTAATATTTCGCGTTCTTCTTCAATTTCGCGTTTTTTATATGAAAGCAGGGTCAGTACTCCCTTCAGATTGTTCAGGTGAAAAACCGGAACAACTATCCTTAGAACCGGTTTCTCGAATTGCGGCGCGCCGGTAAATTCTGCCAGTTTATTGGTTATTGAAATACATTTATTTTTTATGGCGTCTGTTGTTTTTTCGTCGAATTCAATCGCTGCGGGATAGTTGAAACTATTGCCCTGAACGGCTTTAGGGTGAAATTTTTCATTTTCAAATTCTGCATAATATACTCTGAACGCGCCAAAAATAGTTAGAAGTTCGTGCAGTGCTGAGTTTAAAATTTTAGGCAGATCCAGAGATTCAGCGAAAATGTTTGAAACTTTATTAATAAGTGCGATTTTTATTGCCTGTGATTGCGCGTCTGATTTGATTCTGGCGAGTGCTTCGTTGTCATGCTCCAGTTTAAGGCGTAATTCTTCTGATTTTTGCAGTTTTGTTTCAGTTTCCAAGAGTTGAAGCTGTGCAGAAACATCGTTTAAAAACAGAATTGTGTACTTTTGTTTCTTAATTGTTGAGAGTTCGTAATATATATTTTCGGAGTTTTCGCCCCTGTAATTCACAATAGTGGTGAAATTTTCCTTTGCGCAAACTGCTTGAAAAATAGGCGAAACCATTTCAATATTTTCAGTATCAAGCAGGCAGATATCAAAGTTAAAACTATGCGCAAAGCGTCTGATATCAATAGTTTTGCCAAAGGTGCGTTTGAAAACGTTATTGGTGAACAGCACCTCAAACCTGTCGTTTAAGACAAGTATTGCATCCCTGTATTGATTAAAAATGTTAAACTTTCGCATATCCCAACATTATTATAGAACAAAATTCCTCATATATCAAACGGATAAATTTGTAAAAATGCTTGCACATTCTGAAAATTTGTATATAATGAAGGAGTACATGAGAAAAGGAGTTTTATTATGAACAAAGAAGAATTAGTACAAGAGATCTCAAAAAAGACTAAAGTTACTCAAAAAGATGCAGCAGAAGTTTTGGGCGCATTAATTGAAACAATTGAAACATCTGTTTCTAAAGGTCAAAAAGTTACTTTGGTTGGTTTCGGTACTTTTGAAGCTCGCAAAAGAGCAGCAAGAACTGGTAGAAACCCACAAACTGGTAAAGAATTGAAAATTCCTGCTAGAACAGTTCCTACATTCACAGCTGGTAAAAAATTCAAAACTGCAGTTAACGGCAAATAGTTTTTGGATTTGTTAAATTTTAAGGGCGGTGCGCAAGCACCGCCCTTGTTTTTTTCGCAAAATTCGTTATAATAATATTTATGAAAAAGTTGGCAGTATTACTATTAATGTTATTGGCGCCTTGCCTGATGAATCCGTTGTTTGCTGAGGAGGGTTTTTTAGAGGAAAACCGGCTTCGCGATTATGACGGGATTCAACTCAATGCGGGAACATTTGTTCCGGTGATTAATACGGCCGAAGTTTCTACGCTGAATTGTGATGAGGGTTTTCCGGTTAAATTTATTGCGACGAGTGACCTTTATCTTTATGAAACTACTGTGATTCCGCGCGAAACAGAGTTTTATGGATTTCTGGAAGAAATTAAAGACCCTGTTGTTGGCACAAACGCGTCAATGAAAATCCGTATTACGCGACTTGTGTATACTGACGGGTTTGAAATCCCTTTGAAAGCATATATTTATACGCCGAATAATAATATTATTGGTGGTGAATTGACCCCTCCTGCCGAGTGGGTAAAAATTCCGCATTATCAAAAGAGATTTTTCTCAATGCGTTCTTGGGCGCCGACCTTGCAGGTTCGACCGGGGAATAAAAGACAGATGGGCCAGCACGTAGCGGTTAAAACAGGTGAAAGGTGTTTTGTCGTTCTGATGGAGCCGGTGATGATTACGCACACGCTAACGGATTGAATATGGTCGTGAACATTTAGCCATCTATAAAGATACTAATTGAAGGCGGAGCCGATTTTCTCCACTTTTTTCATATATAGTACAAGTTAACAGATTGACATCTATAAAACTCTGCAATATGATATTATTGTCCGAGAAATTCTCGCGATAAGGAACGTGAGCGAGAATTTTGAGTGGCGTTTTAGACAGCACTCTGCCGAACAAACGATTGAGTATCGTTTGTGAGAGGTACGCGGATTGGCAAACCGCGTTTGCCAAACAGGCGGCGGAGAAATGCTTTTACTGAGTAGGAGGGTTTTAACTCATGAGAAGATATGTGTATGTGATGGTATTGGCGTCATTATTATCAGCAGGACAGGTTTTGGCTGAAAGCAACTATAATTTTACCGAGGCACCTGTAACGCTTCATTCCGATAACTATGAGAGCGTTTCACAACAAATCTTCGCCGATAAAGGAACTTTGCGCGGAAGCGTCGTCACTGTTCCGGCAGGGCAGAATATCAAAGCTGTTGTAACTTCTCCTATAAGTTCTGCAACTATGTATAGAGGCCAGAACGTCAGTGTTATTCTGGGTACTGATTTCTACTATAACGGACTTAAGATTGCTCCGGCAGGAAGCTCTGTTACCGGAGTCGTTTTAGACGCAGCAAAGGCTAAACACGGTAGTATGAACGGTAAATTAGCGATTAGGTTTACGGGAATTGTGACCCCTCAAGGTATGCAGATTCCTATTTCCGCCATAATTAAAACCAATGATAATACGGGAGTGCTTGTTGGCGGCACAGCGCTTGATGTAACAAAGGATTACGGTAAAGATATGGTCGTCGGAGCGGGGGCGGGTGCTGTTACCGGTGTTGTAATGAGCGCAATCGGCGGCGGAAATATTGGCAAAACAGCCGCGCTTGGTACAGCGGTTGGTGCCGGCGGCGGATTGGTTAAGTCTATCTGGGATAAAGGTAATGATGTCGAAATCCCTACAAATGCGACCATCGACTTGTACTTGACCCAGCCGATTACAGTAGTTCCGGCTACGCACTAGTTTAGATTAATTGCCTTGACGGCTAATTAAATCTTAACAAATTTTCTTTAGAATTTTTCTAGTAAGGATATGTAATGTCAATATTAAATCAAGAAGACAATTTAATAGATAAAAATGTAAAAGATAACGAGAGCTTTCATATTCCCGCTGTTTTGTTCGACGATGAGGATGAAATCAGTTTAAAGAAATCATTGTTGATTTCATTAGTTTTACACCCTGCGGTTGTTGGAACAATCTGGCTTTTGATGTTCGTGTTAATGCTTGTCGGGCTTATTAATCCGCTGGCAAAGCGACCTGATTTGAAAACAAAAGATATTGAGTTTGTACTTGTTGAAAAGAGTGCGCCTCCTATAAACAAAAAGACTCCATATCGTGCGGACAGAGATTCCAGAGCAGGCGGAAAACACGATCCGACTAAGAAAGTTTCATTGCCGTCAGCACCCGGAAACAAAGCGCAAAAGCCTGCAGCCCCTGCAAAACAGCAACAGGCAAAACAACCTGCAAAGGCTCAAAAACCGGCAGCGGCACAACCGGCAAAACCTCAACAAACAGCTTCTGCGCAGCCTGCGGCACAGCCTACAAAACAGCCGCCAAGCGCAAAACCTTCTTTAAGACCGGCTATGACCCCTAAAGTCGTAGAAAGACCGACTTCTAAATTTACAGTTCCTGTTCCAACGGGTGGAACTCAGGCCGGCAAATATTCAACCGGCCCTGTAAGCGGCTCAGGTAAAGCGGCTTCGCAGTCAGTAAGTTCTGCCAAAGCGGGAAGCACGCCTTCTCCTACGCTTGCACCAACAGGCGGTGGTTCTGCAAACGGTTCGAAACTTGCAAATTCAGGCGGCGGCTACGGTTCAGTCGGAAATCCGGGGCCTGGAAACCCTAACGGAGCACCGGGTATCGATGCAATCAGAGAACCTGATTTCGGGCCGTATATGAGAGAATTACAAAGAAGAATTAAAATGAATTGGGATCCGCCAAAAGGCGATCAGAGCAAGCGTGTAGTTTTGATGTTCAAAATTGCAAAAGACGGTAGACTGCTTTCCTGCTCTGTTCATAAATCATCAGGACTTCCAAATGCTGATAAAGCGGCGATTCAGGCAGTTCAGTTGACAGCACCGTTCAAACCGCTGCCGCCGGACTTTAAAGGCCCTAACATTGATATTCAGTTCACCTTTGACTACAACGTCTTCGGCGCGACGGGATACAACTAATAACTAAAAAAGTGTTACAATATAAAATGAGGATAAAATTATGAATTTATTGTGGGAATCAATTAAAATGGACTGGGCGGTATTGACACCGATTTTCTTATGCTCCGTGGCTGTAGTTGCGGTTGTTATTCAGAAGGCTATTTTCTTCAAAAATAACAAAAGAAATATCGTTCCGTACGTAAAATCTTTGCAAAAAGAACTTGCAAGAAACAACCTTGAAACAGTTGAAAATATGGCTGTTCAATGCGGCGGTATTATCGGTGACGTTACAGAAGAAGCGGTTAGAATTTTTTCTAAACAAAAAGGCGGTTTCTCACGTTCATTCGATTTGGTTACAGCGCTTTCTGTAAGAAAATTGGAAAAGAATTTGACAGTTCTCGGTACAGTTGGTGGTGTAGCACCGTTCTTAGGTTTGTTCGGTACAGTTGTTCGTATCTTGATTACATTCCAGGATTTGGCTCAACAAGGTAACCAGTCAGCAGCCGTTGCATCCGGTATTGCATCTGCATTGATTGCTACCGCATTCGGTTTGGGCGTTGCGATTGTAGCGGTTGTATTCTACAACTACTTTCAGGCAACTGTTCGTCAATATGAAGCTAACTTCCAATTAATCAAAATGTTGTTCTTAAGCTTCATCGACGGTAAAGACGAAAGCAGCTTACAAACTTCAAGTAATATTGCACTCTAATCGAGGTTAAAATGGCTATTAAAACAGGAAAAAATGCGTTATTCACAGAAATAAATATAACTCCGCTGACGGATATCTTTCTCGTGCTTTTAATCATTATGATGGTTGTGGCACCGACTTTTCAGGACAATGATACATCAATCACAATGCCTGAGATTAACAGCGGGCTGACTATTGAACAGAAAAACGCAACGATTTCTGTGAATAAGTCCGGTGAGCTTTATTTGAACGGAACCTCAATTAGAAAAGAAGATTTGGTTCAGGCGCTTGTAGATTTAAAACCTGAACTTGAAACCCCTGAGGTTGTAGTGAAAGCTGACACACAGGTAAAAAGTTCGGAAATTATGAACATTATGAACGCAGCGCAGGAGGCTGAATTCACAAAGCTTATTGTCGCAGGTGAACCTCTTTCAAAAAAAGAACAAAACGAACTTAAACGACAAAACGAGGAGGTTAATGGCTAATGGCTGAAAATCGCGGTGAATTTAATGAAATTAATATTACGCCTTTGACAGATATCTTTCTGGTTCTGTTGATTATAATGATGGTAATCGCGCCAATGCTTGACCAGCAGGGTTTACACCTGACTGTTCCTGAAAATGTAGCAGAACAGGTTCATAATAAAGATGTCAAAATTTTGACCGTTAGAATTTCCCCTGAAGACAGATTTTTTGTTGATGAACAAGAGGTTTCAGCGGAACAATTGCAGATAGCGATTGCGGGAAAAGTTAAGGAGTATCCTGACGGTGTGCTGATTCAATCCGACGATAACGCGACCCACGGCGCTATCGTGAAGGTTATGGACAGCGCGCGCAACGCAGGCGTTACCGGAATCTCACTAGAAGAAATCTAAGGTTATAAAAAACGACGAAGGCAAATAACCCTTGACAAAATGCAGCAAATAGTAAATAATATACTTATAGGGGCAAGCCCTTAACAATATTTAGTCGTCTTGTTAAGAGCTTGACTTCATACCCTATAACCAAATCATAATTATTTTTAAAACCGTTATAATTACCGTTATAACGGTTTTAATTATTTCTTTGGCCATATTATCACCCCCTTTCCGACCGATTTCTCCATATAATCGCGTGTGTCGGTGCAGGTGTGGGTACTACCCTTGATAATATATTAAACGATATCCCAACTGTTGAGGTATTTTTGCTGTTCTTCTGTCAATGTATCTATTTCGATTCCCATTGATTTAAGTTTGAGTTCAGCAATTTCCATGTCAACTTTTTCAGGAAGGGTATATAATTTTTTCTCTAATTTGCCTTTGTTCTTAACAAGAAATTCGATTCCAAGTGCCTGATTTGCGAAACTCATGTCCATAACGCTTGCGGGGTGGCCTTCTGCGGCGACAAGGTTTACAAGGCGGCCTTGCGCAAATACATAAATGGATTTGCCGTTATCAAGTTTGTATTCTTCAAGGTTTGGACGAATTTGTTTGATTTCTGTAGTGTGTTCTTTTAATCCGTTTACGTTAACTTCCCAGTCGAAGTGGCCTGCGTTGGCAACGAATGCGCCGTCTTTCATTGTGAGTAAGTGTTGAACATCAACTACGTGTTTGTCACCTGTTACGGTTAAGAAAATATCGCCTTCGAGTGCAGCTTTTGCGATTGGCATTACTCGGTAGCCTTCCATTGCTGCTTCTAAAGCTTTTAAAGGGTCAACCTCGCAAACGATTACGTTTGCACCAAGAGCTTTTGCACGAAGAGCGCAGCCTCTGCCGCACCAGCCGTAGCCTGAAATAACAACTGTTTTGCCGGCGATTAAGATGTTAGCGCCGCGGAAAATACCGTCCATTGCGCTCTGGCCTGTACCGTAGCGGTTATCATAAAGGTGTTTTGTCATGCTTGTGTTTACACCAACCGCAGGGAACTGAAGCAAACCTTGTTTTTCAAGTGCCTGCAAACGTGTAATCCCTGTTGTTGTTTCTTCGGTAGAGCCGATAATTTTTGAACACATATCAAGGTGTTTTGAATGCAAATCTGAAACGATATCGCAACCGTCGTCGATAATGATATCAGGATTATGTTTAATAGCCTCTTCAATATGAGCGCGGTATTGTTCAGGAGTTTCGCCTGCCACTGCAAAAGTCGGGATTCCGAAGTGCTTTACAAGAGCGGCCGCAACGTCATCCTGTGTAGAAAGCGGGTTTGAAGCAACAAGAATCGCATCTGCACCGCCGGATTTCATAACAACACAAAGCGCAGCAGTTTCTTTTGTTACGTGAACGCAGGCCGATAATTTTAAACCTTTAAACGGTTGTTCTTTTATAAATCTTTCTTGAATTAATTTTAAAACAGGCATGTCTTTGAACGCCCATTCAATTTGATTTTTGCCTTGATCAGCGAGGTTCAGGTCTTTAACTTCATATTTCATTTCGGCGGTTGTCATGATTATGTTCCTTTTCTTTTTTTTAGTAACCTATAGCCCAGTCAAAAGTTGATGAAACTTTAATTTTTTTTGTTTCGGGTACGACTGTACCGACTGCTGAAACCTGCATAACCTGACCGGCTTTTTGTAAAAGATTGCTTTGTGAAACTCTTGTGTCGACGTTTCTAAGCGATTTAAGTTTGTTTAAATCATTTTCTAACTCAGCGTTTTCGTCGTTAAGCGTTGAAATTTGATGTGATAAGTTGTTGAGGTTATATTCTGAAACCATTGCGAAATAGTATGCGCAGAAAGAGGCTAAAACAAGTAATAACAAAAAGTTTCTAAGGGTTCTGTTGACTTTTTGTATAGCCATACTTTTTATAGAATTTTCTTTTTTGAAATTGCCTTCCAGCACAATATCTTCCTGCCTGATGGGGTTGTAGTTATAACCGGAAACGTATGTGTTTCCTAAATCTTCTTTTCTTACCTTAGAGCTGTTGATATTCACAAAAATCCCTTTTCCCTTATTTTACCGCCAATTCCTTTAGATTCTGCGTGCGCCTCTTAATTTTGCGCTTCTTGATGGCGGATTTTCTCCCAATTCTTTTTCACCAGCAATTATTGGTTTTTTGTTTATGAGTTCCAATTTTGGCGGCGGACAGTGGCAAATCATTTGAGTTTTGTCGCAGTGACACCGTTGCGAGTGGTATTTAAAAAATTGTTTGACAAGCCTGTCTTCCAGCGAATGGAAACTTATCACACTAATTATAGCACCAATTTCCAATAAATCCAATACATCCGTGAGCGCTTGTTTAACATTTTTTAACTCTTGATTAACTTCGATTCTGATAGCCTGAAATACGCGTGTTGCAGGGTGAATGTTAGATTTTATACGCGGCGTACAATTTACGATAAGATTTGCAAGTTCTGTAGTTGTTTTAAGCGGTGAGATTTTACGCTGTTCGACGATTGTGCGCGCTATACGTTTTGAAAAATGTTCCTCGCCGTATTCTGAAAAAATTCTTACTAAATCTTCTTCGCTGTAAGTGTTCACCACATCATAGGCAGAAAAATCATTATCCTGATTAAACCTCATATCCAGCGGTGCTTCTTTTGAAAAGGAAAATCCGCGTTCCTGTTTTGTCAACTGGTGATATGATGCCCCTAAATCAAAAAGGATTCCGCCTGTAATCTTTTCAATCCCTAAATCTGCAAGTACCTTTTTTATGTTCACATAAGAGTCTTTGACAATAGTTAAATTGTCGTAATCTTTTAACCTTTTAGACGCGGCTTTTATGGCGTCGTCGTCAATATCAAATGCGATAAGTCTGCCATCAGGTGAAATCTTTTTCAAAATAAGTTCACTGTGGCCGCCGCCGCCCAGCGTACAGTCGACATATACCTTGCCGTCTTCACACTCCATTAAATCAACGGCTTCATTCAGCATTACCGTATAATGTTTGAATTCTGTTTCCATATAATAATTTTAACACATTAATTATTATTGGAAAGGAATTATTACAATATATCAATTAACCTGTCGAGAGTAAGTCCTACTTCAACGCCGCAATGGTATTCAATGACAAAAGTATTAGCGTTTTCGTCAAAGTAAATTGTGTCGCTGCTGCCGCCTAAGATTTGATTTACTTCTTCATTTAAATTTTTGAGACCGTAATCCATAACAAACATTCTCCATCTCTTTTTTAATTTTTACTTTACCCAACATTAATCATGTCGGCGAATTGGTGAAAAAACTTTAGAAAAAACGCGTGAATGTTACGAATTGTAAAGTGTGGAATATACACTATATGGGCGTTTTCGGGATATAAAAAATTTAAAGAAAAGAATTTATTGACAATTAAAATTATATATGAGATAATAAATCCATAAGATTTAAGTGTAGCCGAAACACTAAATATAAATAGCATATGACCCCAAAACATATTAACTCCTAAAATAATAAACACTAATAAAAGACCATTAGGATGCAGAAAACGACCCACCATTTAAGATGGTGGTTTTCTTTTTGCATATTTAAGCCGGTTGGATATTAGAACAAAACTCCGACGATTGCTGCTGACATGTAGCAGGTGAGGGTTCCGCAGATTAACGCTCTGACGCCAAGGCGGGCAAGGTTTTTACGTTGGTTTGGTGCAAGTTCGCCGATACCGCCGAGTTGAATCGCGATTGAGCCAAAGTTGCCGAAACTGCAAAGTGCAACGGTTGCAATCAAGAAACTTTTTGCGCTCAGCATTTGCGGCAGGTTCATTAAATCAACGTAAGCAACCATTTCATTTAATACAAGTTTTGTTCCCATAAGGCTTCCGACTGTTGTTGCCTCGTTCATAGGCACGCCCATAAAGTAGGCAAACAGTGCAAAGATTTTTCCTAAAATCATTTTCATAGAAAGGTTGTTCAAATCAAGGCCGAGTAATGTATCAGGGCAGTGAAGAACATTTACGCAGAAAGTTCCGATTCCGCCAAGAATCCAATCTATCATCGCAACAAGTGCCACAAGCGCAAGAATCATTGCCGTAACATTGATTGCTACCTTCATACCCTCTGAGGCGCCTGATGAAATCGCGTCAAAAACATTTGCGTGTGTTCTGTTGCGTTTGCTGAATTTTATTTCAAAGTTTTCGCTTGTCTCCGGTGTTCCTGTTTCGGGATAAATTATTTTAGAGATTACGAGCGCGCCCGGAGCGGCCATAATTGACGCCGCAAGCAGGTAGGTGGCAGGGATTCCCATCCCGATATAAATCGGCATGGTTGCGCCTGAAATACAAGCCATACTTCCGGCCATTGACGCAAGAAGTTCTGAGCGGGTAAGTTTTGGCAGGTAAGGTCTAATCATAATTTGTGCAACAATCTGGCCCACAAATGCGCTTGCCACGTTAGAGAGTGCTTCTGCGCCGCTTACAGCCATAAGTTTATTAA
Source organism: uncultured Candidatus Melainabacteria bacterium (assembly GCA_947090755.1). Lineage (GTDB taxonomy): Bacteria > Cyanobacteriota > Vampirovibrionia > Gastranaerophilales > Gastranaerophilaceae > Gastranaerophilus. The sequence goes on from CAMUPF010000003.1 coordinate 88,778, forward strand.
TAGCTTTACCCAGAACGGAAACTACGCGCTGCATTATGCCGTAGTAGTAAAGCATATTGACTAAAATCATCATAAAAATGATTGAACAAATTAACTGAATTGAGAAAATATAGCCGAAATCTGCGTCCATCAACGGGCCGAAAACCATCCTTCCGCCTTCTTTGGCAAATTCAAGAATCTTCTGGATGAAAAGTCCTATGTTTAAAAATATCGTTTGCCCCAGAGGTACTTTAAAAATGAAGACCGCAAACAAAACCTGTAATAAAAAACCTGTTCCAACTGTTTTATAATTGATGGCTTTTCTGTTGTTCGACAGAGCGAAACAAATTGCGAAAATGCCGATGATTCCTAAAATTCCAAAAAGTCTATTCATAAACGCATTATACCAAAAAAAGGAGTATTGTATACTCCTTTTTTAAGAAATATATATCAACGTGGTTATTTTGTTGCCAGATACTGGTTGTTTAATGCGGGTTTTGGTTGCTGCGCCGGCTGTTTGGCAGGATTGGAAGGTTTGAATGTGTCGCCGTGTTCGTTGGATTTTGAACCGGATTTATTCATTGCAAAATATGCACCGCCCAGTGCTACTAATGCCGCACCTGCACCGAGTGCAATTTTGGCACCTTTTGACATTCCGCTTGCTGTTTTTACCGCCTCTTGAACTACTTCGGCAGCTTCTTCATAGTCATTTTTTGGAGCCGGTTGTTTTTTAGGTTTGATTTTATCCATTAATTGCTGCAGGAAGTTAACAAACGGTTTCTTTTTTTGATCTGCTGTTCTGGTGCGTTGGAACATTTCGTTGTACAGGTAGTAAGAAGAAACTTTTTTGGTGCCATTTTCGCGTGTAACACCTGTAAGTTTTGCGTTGCCATCCCAGCTTGAATTAAGCAGGACGTGGTTTTTAAGCATTTGAAGACGCATTTCAGGTGTTTCGTTTGCGGCGCGCTGCATACATCTGAAAATTTCGGCTTCCATAATTTCGTTGCGGCAGCGTTCGATTAACGCTTTGTATTTGTTCTGGAACTTCGGTGTGTCGTGCAGGTAGTTGATTACAGGGTCATAGGCAAAAATCCTTTTTGCTGCATCTAATTGCTTTTCGTCGATAATTCCTTTTTCAAGCAGGTTTTCATCCAGAAGTTTTCTGTTTACCTGTGAGGTGTCAGAAAGATAGGTTTTAATCAGGTTTAAGCCTTCTTCTGTAATAGCAGGGCCTGTAAGTTTGATTTTTTTATCTTTCAGGTTCTTTGCGTTGAAAAGGAGGTTGAATAAATCTTTTTCAACTGCGCTGTTGGCTGTGCCGTCAAGAAGCTGTATAAATCTTGTTTTTTCGCCTGCATCTAGGGTAGTCGTGTTAATTAAATCTATAATTTTTGCGGCTTCTTGCGGTGCTAGTTTTTTGTTGTCTGCAAATTTGGTAATTAATGTTCTGTCGGCGGCTTCGGTTATTGGAAGTGCTTTTAATTTTGCGGTTTCTTTGTCTGTTAATTTTAGTTTTGCAACGACTGTTTTCACAGTTTTCATCGTGTTGTCGTCAAGCGTTTCAGATAATTCTTTAGCCAAGTTTTCGGCAATCATATTGCGATAAACGAGGTTGCTGTTGCCTGTTCTTGCGAGGTATTCTTTTTCTGCGTCAGCGTATAGCTTGTTGAAACCTGTCAATCTTTCGCTTGTGATGCCTTCGCGGAAAAGTTTTGATATTGCATTATCTTGTTCTATGGTTGTCTGGTTGATTCCGAAGAATTCGTGGATGGTTTTGTAACCGGTTGCGTTTTCAGCTCCGTCCATTGTTGCGTCAAAGTTTTTGTCCGCAAGTCCCTGACAGTTGGATGCGATGACTCTAAGGAAGTATTTCATACTTTCAAGGTCGGTTAACTCGCACGGTGCAAAACGTGACGGGAACACTGCCGCGTCTGCGATTGCAGCAAGAACTTTGTTTGGCGCAAATCCGTTCATAAATACAAGGTGGCCTTTAAGTTCTTCTGACGTTACGTACTTATTGACTAAATCAATAGTTTTTTTAGTGCAGTCAGCAACATTGCCTTCTGCGTCAACCAGTGACGGGCCGCCTAAAACGAGTACGGCGTCATTGTGAGTTTCTTTGAATTTGGCAAATGCTTTCATAACGCTGTCAAGAGCCTTTTGGTCATCAATACGGCCCCAGCTTACGAATACATTTGGTGCTTTGCCTTTTCCGGCTTTCGCAGCTTCAAATTTTTGCAGCATTTCCGGTGAAACATGGCCTATTAATTCAACGTCTTTGCCCTCAAGGCCGTTGATTAAAAGGTTGCGAACCTTTTCACCTTTTAGATTTCCTATTTCACCTTTAAAATTATCTGCGTCGTAAGTTCCGAGTACCCGCTTAAAGAAGTTAATCTGGTTGTCTAACTTAACTTCGTCGTAGTGTCTGAGCGAATCTTCGGTTACGTTTGTAAACATTTTTTCGTTAAGCAAACGGAAAGGTTTAATAGTTTCCTCCGTGCCGTCTGCGTATTTAATCGTATATTCTTTGTTATAACCCGGTAAGTAGCCGCCTTTACCTTCAAACGGGTTAAAGGAAACGTCATTCATAGGGTTAAGTACGCCGTCTGCCATGCCGTCTTTGAGTAGAGATTTAAAGAACGGGCGAATACCTGACGGAATTGCTTCATTGAATGCCATACCTTCCGCATATCCTTTTGAAACGGTATTAATCCCTTTTACATAGCGGTCATCTTTGAGCGCGTACATAAACGGAATGAGTGTCGGGTTGAAGCTTCCGCTTGCGTCGACTAACTGAGGCATAAATTGCTTGAAAAATACGTCAGTTGTTCCGTTGTGTGCGTGTAAAAGATATTCTTTATTTTCGAGGAGGTTTTTAATTACTTCTTTTCTGGTTTTTTCGTCTGAGGCAAGGAGTAAGTTCTGGAACATCGTCTTGCCGTCGGTTTGACCGGTGTAACCGTCGCCGCCATTGTGAAGTGTATAAATCGGCAGCATATCCTGAATATTTTTTGCTCTCATATAATACGGGATATAAGCGGTTTGTGAATCGGAACAGCTTACTGTCATAGGGCTGAACGCTGAGCCGTCGCCGGTTCTTGTATTTTTGACAATTGCGTCCTGAAATTCTACAAATAACCTGTTGAATTCGGCATAAGGCGATGGTTCAAATTTTCTTTTTGCGGCGTCTGCGACCGCTTCTTGGGCGGATTTTGTCATATAAGCGCCGTCTGCATAAGGTTCTTTCATCGTTCCGAGAGTGTCTGAAAAAATCAGAAAGACATCCTGATTAATCCCTTTTATCGCGCCTTTTTGCTGGATTCTGAATAACGTAGCGTTTTGTGTGGAATCCCACGGGGCTTTTACCGTTGAAATTTCATCAAGTAATATATATTTTTTAGGGTCAGAGTAAACTTCCTGCAGGCTTGTTTTGTCTAAGTCCGCTCCTGTCCAGAACGGTTTTCCGGCATGTTCGTGCCCCTGTGGGAACCGGTGAACTTTTACTTCGCCTGCGTATTTGCCCTGTGAGTCATAAGTAAGTTGTGCGTTGTGGTATGGTAAAACAATTGCTTCTTCCATTCCCGGAATGCTTGCGTAGTCAAACATTACGGTCGCTACGCCGCCTTTTTGCTGTAAACCTTTTATTTCAGCGCCGACAAATATTCCGTGTTGAGGATTCGTGCCGCCGAACGACATCGTCGTAAAATTATTATAATTTAGTGGAGGCGTGTTATAATCTTTAATTCCCAGTGTTTTTTGGTTTAAGTTTTTTTGATTAACCGCGTAAGATGAAGAAACGGCTTGTATTTTCATACACACACTCCTTGAGAAAACCTCTTTGTCTGCAAATAACTTGTGATAACTTTTTTTTGCTACTTGTTAAGTATTAATTTTAAAATATTTACATTTCTTAAAAATTGAATGCCAAAAAACACTCCTCTTAAAAATGTTCCCTTTATAATACCCAAGATGCAAATAAAAATTATTATTATATATATTAAATTATAAAAAAATAAAAAATCAATACTCAAAAAGGATAATCCTTAAGATATCCATTTGTAATCTTTTGTTAAGATTGTAGTAAAAAGTCTTGCGTTTTACAATTGTAAATGTTACAATTGTTTTTACACTGTGCTGATATAGAGTTTGTAAAATTTTTTTAAAATTAATAAAAATACAGGCAATAAATCTTGTGCACAGAACTTTATAAAATAGTGTATATGTATTATTTGGTAGGGAAATGTCAGTAAAACCAGTTAGTGTAAAGGTAAACAATCGTACTTCTGACAATAATCAGCAAGTAAAAAGTCAGCCAAAGTATCGACAGAATTATACGAATTTGTCAGGACAAAACGCAAAAGATGTAGCGTTCGGTAACGCTGCAAATATGGTCGTAATGTTTATGGACGGTATTGAACGCGGCGGCTTTGTCGCCTCATTTATGGCTCAGGATTGCTGCGGTATGGTAGCGCCAAGAATTTACGAAGGTTTGAATCGTAACAGAGAAGAAACCGGACACTTAAACTGGGATTTTGCCAAGCGCGAAGGCTTGCGTGAATGTCTTTCCGGGCCTAGTGTTTTTGTGATTCCGTGGGCTATATTATCAATAATCAAAAAATATTCCGGAACGGCAAATAATGTTGCCGTAGATTTTATAAAAGGTTTTGGTCACGAGTTTGGCAACTATGCTGCCGGTAAAAATGTTAATATTGCCGACACAGCAAAAACTCAGACTGAATTCTATGAACAAATATACAAAAATGTTTTGAAAACCTCCACCGGCGGTCAAATGCCTGAGGATGAAATCAATGCAACCGCTAAGAAATTTGCTGATGAATTGACCCTAATTCGTGACGCTAAATCAAAAGGTTTCTGGAAAAATCTTTCAGGCAAAGAAGTTGCCGGCTCTCGTGAAGACTTAATGCATCACCTTTCTAATGAATTTATTTCTATCAGAAAGAAATATACAGTTCCTTCTGCCGCTCAATGGGCTGCCGAGTTTTCCGCCGGTAAAGACAGTGCAGGAAAACCTAATAAATTAAGCGCGTCTTTCTCAAGTTTTTCTAATAAATTACTCGATTATACTCAGGACGCAGCAGATCATGCAAAAATCTTTGTTGAGAAAAATAAAGATGGTAATGTGATTGATTATATTAAAAGTCATACGACCCGCAGAATGGGTTCACGTGCGCTTACCAATTTGGGCATGTGGCTTGCGGTTGTAGGCTTCTATTTTATGATTCCGAAAATCTACAGTATGGGCTTGAACGGCAAAAACCCCGGTATGGCAGGGCTTGAAGACCATGTTGAAGTAAGTGAAACAAAATCTGTTCCAACCCCAAAAGCAGTTTCTGAAGATGATAAAGGTGAAAAAGGCGAAAAGGTAAGTTTCTCCGGACGTCACCAAACATTTACTAAGATTGCCGATAATATCGTAAATAATAAGACAGCCAAAAAAGTTTCAGATTTCTTTGAATTTGACGGGCCTTCAATGACTACGAATTCAACGCTGGCTTTGTTGTTCGGATTCTGCCTGCCAACAAGACTTGCAAATTCTACCGACCATCACGATAGAAAAGAAATCATGACACGTGATTTATTCAGCTTTATTTCAATCCTATTCGGCGCGAATGCTCTTTCCAGAGGCTTCTCAAAATTATTTGCCGGAATCTCAGGACTCGCTCTCAATATGACTCCTGATGATCACGAAAAATCATTTATGCATAAATTGAAAAACTACTTTACACCAAACGGCGGTATCGGTGTCCTGAAAAGCGGCGAAATTACCGCTAAATACAGTAATATTCATGAATATAAGGACGGTATAAACGGCTTCTTTGAATTCGTTCAGGAAAACGGCGGCAACCTTAAACGTATGCTTGCTATTGACCCTGAAATCAAAAAACATGCTGAAAAAGTTCTAGGAAAAGAATTACAACATTGCAAAAACAGCGAAATCGAAGAAGTTTTCAAGAACGCAAAAGGTTCAAAACATATCGACGCAATTTATGAAATCCTCAAAAATCCGGACAACAAACTCGTTAAACGCGCCAAAATGCTTAACAGTACTTTCGGTGCAGCGTCAATAGTAGTATTCGTTCCGGCATTTATGATATGGCTTGCAAAACACTGCGAAAAAATGACAAAAGCTGATGTAAACAAAGAGAAATTTCAAGAAACTGCAAAACGTTATATGCACGACGACTTCGCGTCAGCCGATTTAGATACAATCAAGGCTCTCGACGAAAAAGTTCTTGATGATATTAAATCTAACAAAATTTATGGTTATAAATTCGATAAAAAACAAAACATGATAAAAGATTTGACCGGCAAGGAAAAACAGGTTTCCGATGTCAGGGTCGAAATCAAAAAATACGTTGATATGGCAGTGCCAAAAGGCCAGAAGCGCGTAGTTAATAAGTTTGAAAAACCTGCGAACTCAAACTACGATATGTTTTTGACTTCCCAAAATCAACTTAGAGATAGGTTCCTGCCAAACGCATAATACGCCTTGCCGCTGAGCGGTGATGGCAAAGAATAGATTCCTTACAAAATACATATACATAAGAGAGATTACAGCGTTCAAATTTGAACGCTGTTTTTTATTGCCATAGTAAATTAATCTGTGAAGGGATTTACTAAACGCGGGGATTTTTTAATCTCAAAGTGTAAAAGTTGAGGTGATAATGCAAAAGTTATTTATAATTTTTTTGTGTGCGATATTTTTGAGTGAACCGGTATTTTGCGCGGTATACGAAGGCGGCGTTGAAAAAACGGGCATGGGTACAAGTTCTGTAATTTTGGATTCACAGACAAATCAGCCGGTTGAAAATGTAAAAATTACGCTTCCAAAAGAAAATTATACAACATTTACCGATAAAAACGGGGCATTTAATCTTTCTGCCAAATTGAGTTCGCCTTCAATTCTTTCTATTGAAAAGGAGGGATACCGGCCGTATTCAATAACAGTGGATAAGACGGCAGCGCAAAAGCCTATGGTCGTTTCAATAGAAAAAAGCGCGGCCGATGATATTATTGTCACATCCGGCTGGTACCATCTGGGAGATGACAGTTTTTCTCCGAATTCTGCTAATTGCAGCGAGTTTCATGGCAAGGCATCAGGGTCTTATTACTCGCAGAATTTCAATATTGCAGCCGGTAGTGCGGCTTCAAAATATATTCTTATTATCGGTTCTATTATCGGAATAGATTCACTCATGGCGCAGAAAATGGGGCAAAATAGGGTTAAGACATCTTACGCCAGTCCGCCGGAAATTTTTCTTAACGGAATAAAGGTTGCCAATATTGAATTGAATGGCGATTCACAGCGGTTTGAATTACCTAAAAATCTGGTACGTAAAGGCATGGAAAACGAAATTACCATTAAAACCGGTCGGAATATGAGCCAGACAGCGCATATTGATTATGACGATATTGAGTTTATGAATCTTTCGATTATTACTGAATAGTTAATATTTCGTAACAAAAAGCCTTAGATGCGCAATTAAAATTTTTGCCGTATTTTAACGGGTTATGCAAAGTATTCAGCATAGAAATTCTAATATAAATTTTGGTGCGGCAAAAGATATCAATTTGCGCTATATTTTGGAAAAGCGTGCGCATTTACTTCCCGAACGTATATTAACGAATGTGCAGAATATTGTTGAGCGCACTCAGGGCATGAGTATAGAATGCTTGCCAACATTGAAAGAAGTTCATAATGATACATTTCGCCCGCTGATGAGTGCCGAAAGTTTAGAACAGGCAAAACTCATTTTTCCGGAATTCGGTGACGTTTTGGATTTTTCTTTGTTTACTAAAAAGTTTAGCCGTAGTGCAAGAGTTATTGAAAAGACAACGCCGCCGGAATCTTTTTCGCTGGATTGTCTGAAGAAAATCTGGTCAGGCATGCCGCAGGAGGAAATCGTTCGTCAATATGGATTTTCTTGCCGCGATGTAGTTGCCAAATTATGTAAAGCCTTGAATATACCAAAGCCTTTGAATAATTATCTGGTACTATTAAAATCTTCTGATGAAGTAGGAAATCAAATGATTGCTGCAGAAACCCGCCGCCATCTTGATGTTTGTATCAAAAATCTGAAATTGGCGAATATTGCGAACAAAACCCCCGAAGCCCGTGTAAAACAGGCCGAAAGTATGCGGAATTTTTATGTTAATCATCCCCAAAGACGTGAAAGAATCGCTGAGATTTCGCGGCTAACGTGGGAAAAATGTCCTGAAATTCGTGCAGCAAAAGCAGAATATTTTGACTCGTTAACTCCATATCAAAAATCAATTATGAGTAAACAATCTTACGGGATAGCGTTAACAGCAGAGGAAAAACGTATAGTTTCGTCAGTGCATAAAAAATTCTGGGAGGCACATCCGGAATTTAGGGAAATCTATGCTGCGGCACGGACGGCAGCGGTACGTGAAATCAAAGAGTCATAAAAAAGCCCCGTTATAACGGGGCTTTAGCTTAATAGTTTTTTGCTCTTAGTGCAAAATAACTTTGTGGATGTTTGCATACCGGACAAAGCTGTAATGCATCGACTGCTTTATATATATGGCCGCAGTTAGCGCATTCCCATTCTTGTTCTTCCGGTTTGTGGAAAACTGATCCGTCTTTGATATTTTGCAAAAGTTTTCTGTATCTTTCTTCGTGTTCTTTTTCAATTTTGCCAACTAAATCAAACATGTTTGCGATTTCGTAAAAACCTTCATCTTTGGCTTGTTGTGCGAATGTTTTGTACATATCAGTCCATTCGTAGTTTTCGCCATTTGCCGCGTCTTCAAGGTTTTCAATAGTAGAAGGCACGCTTCCGCCATGAAGAAGTTTGAACCATAATTTTGCGTGTTCTTTTTCGTTGTTGGCTGTTTCTTCAAAAATTTTAGAGATTTGAACATAGCCGTCTTTTTTCGCCTGTGACGCGTAATATGTGTATTTGTTTCTTGCCTGAGATTCACCGGCAAAAGCTGTCATAAGATTTTGTTCTGTTTTGCTTCCTTTTAGTTCCATAATTAACCTCTTTCACAAATAGTTCTTGCAACATGGACGCCAGAGGCGGAAGCTTGAATAAGTCCTCTTGTTACGCCTGCACCGTCGCCGATTGTAAATAAGTTTTTAACGCCTTCTGTTTCAAGTTCGTCTGTTAATTTTACTCTTGCGGAGTAGAATTTAACCTCTATACCGTAGAGGAGTGTATATCTTGACGCTGTACCCGGTGCGATTTTATCAAGTGCGAAAAGCATTTCTTTGATACTTGTAAGTTGTCTATAAGGGATTACAAGGCTCAAATCCCCGGGGGTTGCGCAGGTAAGCGTAGGTTCAATAATACTTGCTTTAATTCTTTCAGGAGTAGAACGTCTTCCGTCCAGAAGGTCGCCGAAGCGCTGTACAAGGATTCCTCCGCCAAGCATATTGGCAAGTCTTGCGATGTGCTGACCGTATGCAATAGGTTCCTTGAACGGTTCTGTGAAGCGTTCGCTTACCAGAAGCGCAAAGTTTGTATTTTTAGTCTTCATATTTGCATAACTGTGACCGTTAACAGTGGCGATACCGTTGTAATTTTCCTGTACAACTTCGCCGTTAGGGTTCATACAGAAGGTTCTGACTTCATCACCGAAGGTTGGGGCATGATAGATTAATTTTGATTCGTAAAGTTTTGAAGTCAACGGTTCAAAAACGGGTGCCGGAAGTTCAACGCGGACCCCGACATCAACAGCGTTATTTACCATTCCGATTTTGTTCTTCGCAAATTCTTGTGTTAACCAATCAGCGCCTTCTCTCCCAGGTGCAATAATTGTGTATTCCGCGCAGATTGTCTGACCGTTATCAAGTTCAATACCTTTAACCTGTCCGCATTCAACGATAAGAGTTTTAGCGGCAACATTGTTTAAGATTGTAATTTTGCCTTCTAAGTCGTCCTGCATATTTTTAAGAACATCAAGGCTTCTTTCAGTGCCTAAGTGGCGAACAGGTGAGTGAACGAGTTTCAGTTCAGCAAGTGCAGCCTGACGTTCCAGTTCAGAAAAGGTTTTCATATCAGTACCGAAAACTTCTTCTGTAGCGCCGTATTCTAAATATAATTTGTCAGAATAGTCGATTAAATCTTCTACTTTCTGGCGTTCCATATAATCAACAAGGTGGCCGCCTACATCCGGTGTAAGTGTTAATTTGCCGTCAGAAAAAGCACCGGCTCCGCCCCATCCGCATAGAAGTCCGCATTTTTTGCAGTTAGGGCATTTTGCAAAACCTTCACGTAAAAGGCATTTTCTTTTTTCGATTTTTTCGCCTTTTTCTATGAGTATTACTCTCCATTCCGGTCTTAACTTCATGATTTCAAGAGCGGAAAATATTCCGGCAGGTCCTGCACCGATAATCGCGACATTGTACATTCTTAATTCTCCAAAATTATTCCAAATACTTCATGAGTATAAACCAAATATTTCTTAATTTAAACCGTATGTAACGATTTTATCAAAAAATTTACTTAATCTGATTGATGTCGAAATTGATGTTAAATATATAATATTTTTATAATGTATAAAAATAAGGCGGTATTAATATGGCGAATAAATTTGCAACCAATCTGGCATTTATTATTTTGATTTGTTTCCTTTGTGTCAGTGCGGTGAAGAACCAGCCTCAGGAGCAAGGTTTTGGTAATTTTACGGGGTTGTTTAATAATAGAGCAGTTGAAACTCAGGAGGTTGAAGAGCCCGAAGTCGTCAATGAATTTGAGCACATGCAGGATGTGAAGAAGGTTGATAAAACCATAGATATTTCAACCGCCAGAGAATATTTAAAAGAAATTCCGCTTTCAGGCACTCAAATGCTTGCACTAACGAAAGTTAAAAAAATAAGTCCATATTTGAATACAAATAAGAAAATCATAATTTATGTGACAAACGGTCAGGGCAGTGATGTTGAGGCGTTTTTGAAAGAGTTTGCCAATACAAGAAATCACTTCGCTTCCTCTTCTGAAGTTGTCTTCCTCCCACGCGAAAGCGTCTGGAATATTAAGGAAGAAAATATCAAAAATTCTCACGACAGAGTTGTTTATAATTTGCAAAAAGATTGCGGCTTGTTTTGCGTAATTGTTCCTAATCAAGAAAAAATAGTCAGACTTAAAGGCTCTAATGTTAATAAAAAGACCGCACAGATTATGCATGTTTATTTGACAAACTAGCAAAAAATTTTTTTATGGTTTTTAAAGTATGTAACCATGAAAATTTTGCCAATATTAAATCACTCCCTACATAATAAATTCCAAACCGGCGGTTATGTAACAGCGCAACAGTTTAATTATGGTTACAATCTGCCGTGTGATACGGTTGCATTTGCTAATAATCCCGTAACTGCGGAAAATGTTCTTTCGGAAAGAGAACAGAACACGGCTTCTCTTATCAAACGGATAAAAGAGGGTAATTATGACAATACGTTGTTATTGGATGGTGAAGAATGGGAGCCGAATTATTGCTTATTTGATAAAGACGATAATAACAATAAATGTTTGATGGAAGTTATAATTGATAGATTTGATGAGTTAAATAATGATAAAGATTTCAATTCTCTAATTACCATTGCAGAATTAGTTATTGCGAACCCTGATTTTGAAATAGAGAATAAAGGTTCTAATCAGGATTTACTCCAATATGCAATTGATGAGTATTGTCCTGAGGTCGCACTTTCAATAATATATAGCAGTGCGTTTGATAATATTAAAGAGAAAATAGATTTGAAACCTTACATTATGAATGCCCGAAAAGTTGGTTTAGATGGCGTGGCTGAATCGTTAGAGGAAGCTTATAATGCTTTATATCCGGACAAGGCGCTTCCAGCCAATGTTTCAAAACCTCAAACTTCGGGGGCAATTAATAAGGCTTTGAGTATTTATAAAGTTACTTTGACCGAAAACGACCCGAAATCTTTAGACGAAGTCGGCGGCATGTTTAAAGTAAAAAAAGATATTACAGAATTTATATTAAAACCGTGGAATAAAGATTTCCGTGACAAGATTATAGCCAATAGGCTTAATCGTCCTAGCGGTTTCTTGCTTTCCGGCCCTCCGGGTTGTGGTAAAACTTATATTATGAAAGCTATTGCAGCCGAAACGGGGTACAACCTTTACGAAATAAATCTTTCTAATATAGGTTCCAGTGAGGGTTATGCTACGCAAAATGAACTGAAAAATGTGTTTGATAACCTCGAAAAACAGTATAAAGAAACCGGCGAACCAAGTATTCTGGTTCTAGACGAATTGGATTCTATTGCAATGAATCGTAAAAATTGCCATACAGATTGGAAGAAAGACGACATAAATGCATTGTTAATGGTTATGAATAATTCAGCACAGCGTGGAATTATTATAGTTGGTGCAACTAACAATCCGGAGGACTTGGACGACGCTGTTAAACGTTCCGGCCGTCTTGATAAGCATATCAAAATCGGGCTTCCTGAGTTTGAAGAAAGAAAAGATATTGTCGAAAGGATTCTTCAAAACCGGCCAATAGGCGCAGAACTCTTAGAACATTCCGCAGAACTTGCCGAAAAATTTAAAGGTCATTCACCAGCGGATATTTCTTCAATCCTGCATAATGCTTGTTTGAATGCTATTTATGAATATAAAGACACCGCGGATATGGAGGATTTCAATAAAATGTTTGAAGCCCTTAAGCGTGATGGCAATGACAAAGGCCGCGTTGTTATTAAAGGTTACACACCATAATTTTATAAATTTTTATATAATTTTAATACAAACCCCTTGACCTTTTTAAAAAAAAATATTCTAATAATAAAAGAAAAAGGAAAGGAATAGTATGGCGGATTTTAAATACAGACGGCTTGATGGTAAAAATTTTACCGAAAAAGATATTAAAGGGTTTATAAAAGAATATAATATTAAATTTATTAAATTACAGTTCGTAGATATTAACGGACAGGTTAAAAACCTTGCGATTCCGTCAGAGCATGTCGATAAAGCACTCGCCAATGAGATTATGCTTGACGGTTCATCAATCAAAGGTTTCAGAAGTATTGAAACCTCCGATATGTTTTTCTATCCGGATATAAATACTTTCCAGATTCTACCGTGGCGTGAGCGTGACGGGGTTAATGCCGCACGTCTTATATGTGATATTCATAACTCTGACGGTACACCGTTTGAAGGCTGCCCGCGCTGTAACCTTAAACGTACAATGAAAGAGGCGGAAAAACTCGGGTTCTCAATGAATCTCGGGCCGGAAGCGGAATTTTTCCTTTTTGCCAAAGATAAAGACGGCAATATTACAACCTCAACACAGGATTCAGCCGGCTACTATGACGTTGGCCCTGAGGATTTGGGCGAAAACGTTAGAGGTGATATTGTCCTTGCGCTTCAGGAAATGGGCTTTGATATTGAAGCATCCCACCACGAAGTCGCTGACGGTCAGCACGAAATCGACTTCCGTTATGCAGATATTTTAACAACCGCTGATAATGTCGCAACATTTAAAGTCGCGGTTAAAGCAATCGCCGCTAAGCATAATCTTCACGCAACATTCATGCCAAAACCGATTTATGGAATTAACGGCTCCGGCATGCACTGCAATGTTTCACTTTTTAAAGATGATAAAAACGCCTTCTTTGACGAAAAAGCACAATACCAGCTTTCTGATTACGCAAAATATTCAATCGGCGGTATGCTTAAACACGTTAAAGCTATTACCGCAATTACAAATCCGACCGTAAACAGCTATAAACGCCTTGTTCCGGGTTATGAAGCGCCTGTTTATCTGGCATGGTCGCTTGCAAACCGGAGCGCTTTGTTAAGAGTTCCTGCAAAACGCGGCAACGCAACCCGTGTTGAACTTCGCTCTCCTGATCCTGCATGCAATCCATACCTTGCGTTTGCGGCGATTCTGGAAGCCTGCCTTGACGGTATAAGAAATAAAATTGATCCGCCTGATGCAGTTGAATCTAATATCTATAAGCTTTCAACAAAAGAAAGAAGAAAACAAAAAATTACATCCTTACCGGGAAGTCTGGCAGAAGCCCTTGATTGTATGGAAAAATCACTTGTCGCAAGAGCGGCACTCGGCGACCATATATTCAACGAATTTTTAAGTTCCAAAACGAAAGAATGGGATTCATTCAGAACATTCGTTTCGCAATGGGAAATTGATAAGTATCTGGCACGTTATTGATGTCTGAATTTCTTTTCTTCTTTAGCTAGAACTTCAGAAAACGGAATAATAGGTTCCATTTTGTATCCGCAGTCTTCCGAAAGCGCGCCGCCCATGGTGAAAAGCTCCTCCTGCGGATAGCGGCGGCATATCCCCGGACGATTTTTGTGAATCTTACATTTGTGTGTTTCAGGATCAAGGTTTGTACATTCGAACACTAACCCTGTTTCATCCTTGCCGATAACTTTCAAATACGTGTAAAATCTGTGCAAATATTGAAGCTTTTTAAATTCTTCTTCATCCTGAATAACATGCTTGTAATGCTTAACATAAATCTGGCGGCAGCATTTCCCGCAGGCGTTACATTTGCCTGTGCGGTAATATTTACGCCTCAGGATTTTTGATAGAATAAATTTTTTGATTTCCAGAAGTAACATAATAAAATAATATCAGAAAATAAGGCTTGCGCAAAATGAAAAAATAGTACATAATGAAAATAAAGAAAGTGAGGAATTTATGAAAAACAGAGTTGTAAGTATATTGCCAGGGGGGGGGGAGCAAGCTGAGCAGAGCCACGAGCATAACTCCGCGAGCGACCATT
>CAMUPF010000004.1 GCA_947090755.1 uncultured Candidatus Melainabacteria bacterium
GGGGGATTGCTCAGCAGGTAAAATTTGTTAATTTATGTGAAAATTGTCGTTAAAAAGTATATATTGCGTAGATAAAAATTTGATATGGTGGTATAAACGGAGGATTTTTTGTCCTTTTACACCTTTTAAATGATGTGATTAATGATGAATATTATAGAATAGTAATGTGATATATTTTGGTAAAGGTAATGAGCGAAAATTTTGATTTCACATCATACAATAACATAAAAAGGCTTCCTGAAAACGAATTGATTGAATTATGGAACAAGTATTTTCAGGATAAGTCTGACAAAGCGGTTAGAGATTCGCTCATTGTTCAGTATATTTATTTGATAAGGTATGTGGTCGGCCGTATTAAAATGACTCTGCCAAGTGGGGTTTCGGCGGAAGATATTGCTGGCTACGGGGTTGAAGGTTTGATTAACGCAATAGAACGTTTCTCTCTAGATAAGAATACAAAATTCGAAACGTATGCGTTGATAAGGATTCGCGGTACAATTCTGGACAGAATCCGTTCAGAGGATTTTTTACCCAGAAGCGTTCGCACGAAGTTGAAAAAGATTAAGCAGGCTCAGGAAGAGTTGAAGCAAGAGCTTGGCAGAATGCCGACCACCAAAGAAGTGGCTGAAGCTTTGGATATGGATGTTGATAAGGTGATTCAATTGATGTCAGAAGATGTGACGGTTTCGTCTATCTATGATAAGCAGGGCGCGTCAGAAGATAGTCTTGAAGTTATTGATACTATTCAGGATGAGAACAGTATGACCCCTTATGAAGTGGCCGAAGAGCAGAATGTTAAACAACAGTTGGAGAATGCCTTGAAAAGATTGCCTGAGCGTGAACGTAATATTATGGTTTTGTACTATCAAGAAAACATGACCCTCAAAGAAATAGGTCAAATGCTTGGAATGTCTGAATCCCGTGTTTGCCAGCTTCACGCTCAAAGTATTGTTAAACTCAAAAATATCCTTAACGAAAAACGTTCGCAAAGACTTCAAAAAAATATTATCGGTTAGCGATTCAGGTTGTACTCTTCAACAATAAAATCTATTCGGTCATTAAGCGCCTTATGGCCTTCGGTTTTGTTTCTTGTTGGCATTATTGAGCCAAAGCCTATCGGGAAAATCTGGTTTATAAGACAGGATTCAATGTCTGTAAGATAATTCGTTATGGCGCCTGCACGTAATGAGGTTCTGGAAATTCTGTCAACCTGCGTTTCGCCAACGGTTGTGTGGCATAGTATAAACCATTTGCGGCCGCTGAATTTCATTATTTCGGCCATAACTTTTAAAAGCATTTTGCCGCTGTCGTTAAGACATCCGCATTCGTCAAACATTAAATCATCTTTAATGCTTATCACAAAACCTGTCGGCGTGTAGCCGAGGTGTATATAATCTTTAACCGGCTCAAGTTGTGTTTTTGCCTGCATTTCAATTGTCTTTACGGGCATAACAGAGCTTACGGGGCAAGCGCTTTGCGCCCCCGCAACGGACAAATGTATGGCCAGTAGTGTTAAAATTATTCTTTTAATCATTTTTATTTATATTATCGGGTAAAATATGTTGCGGTTCATTAGTCTTTCGGGTTAGGGTTTTAATATCGAAAGTACAAAATCCTCATCCGTAAAGTATTTTTTTGCGCATTCACGCAAATCTTCGACAGTTACGGCCTGAATTTTCTTTTTCATTTCGTCTAAGAAATCAAATCCAAGATGTAATGTTCCGTAATGCGCAAGAAGTGCTGCCTGACGCTGGTTTGTTTCCAGTGAAAAAGCCCATTTGCCAAACAGATTGTTTTTGGCGTCTGCAAGTTCTTTTTCCGGAACAAGTTCGACTTTGATTTTGTCGATTTCTTCCTTGAAGCCGGCAAGTGCGGTTTCAATATTTTTAGGCTCTGTCGCGATGTAAATTCTGAAATTGGCAGCAGATAGTGCTGTTTCATAAGTACTTCTTACTACGTAAGCGAGCCCTTTTTTGTCGCGAAGTTCGCAAAATAGTCTTGAAGAAAGACCTGAGGCGCCCAGAATTACGTTCAGAAGCATAAACGCGCCAAAATCTTTGCCTTCGTAACTTGGAACAAGCCAGCCTTTAATTATATGTGCCTGATTTAAGTCTTCTTTTTCCTGCTCCAGTACAATTGTTTCAGTAAGCGGTGATTTGTGGAAAATAACGACTTCTTTTGAACTTTCTTCCAAGTCCCCGAATGCCCTGTCTGTTTCTTCAAGCGCCATGTTGAAATCAATATCGCCGACGATGGTTATAACTTTGCGGCTGTTTTCTCTGATTTCTTTATAGGCGTTTTGAATATTTTCTTTTGTGATTTTATCAAGGTTTTCAAGGATAATTGTTTCAGTGTTGCCGTAAGGGTGGTTTGCATAAATATTTTTGTAATAGGCTTCAATAGCTTTATTACGCGGTGAATCCATTGCAACCTGAAT
This sequence comes from uncultured Candidatus Melainabacteria bacterium, assembly GCA_947090755.1. GTDB lineage: Bacteria > Cyanobacteriota > Vampirovibrionia > Gastranaerophilales > Gastranaerophilaceae > Gastranaerophilus. The sequence continues at coordinate 2,438 of CAMUPF010000004.1, forward strand.
TTCGCCTTCATATTTAACAATTTCTTTTTGAAAATCGTCAAATGTTGTATTTTTTACGACATCGGTCAGAATTTCGAGGGCTTTGGCAAAATCCTCGTTAAGGCAAATGAATTTGAAACTTAAATAATCGGATTTAAGTTCGCAGATTAATTCAATTGCGTATTCGTCAAGTTCCTGTGCGAGTTCTTCTGCAGTGCGGTTTTTAGTGCCCTGCATAAATAATCTTGTCATAACCGAATACAATCCCGGAATCGCTTCCTCCTGATTAAGTGAAAAATTTAGGCAAAATGCCGTTCTCGGGGTGTTGTCGCTCTTTTTATATAAAAATTTGGTTCCGTTTTTTAAATCTCTAATTTCTCTCATAATAAAATAATAGCACCAACAAAAAAGTTGGTGCTATTTTAATATAAATTTACACTTTGTCTTACGAGTGGTCAGCGAGCGCTGCGTCAACAGCGTTAAGCGCAGGAATTACAGTTGCACCGTAGATTAGGACAGGGAATACGTCGTTAATTCTCATTGCATCTATAGTGCACGCTCCCTTTTTGGTAGTGCCGCTGTAGTAATCGTGCCACTTCGTATCGTCATCACCACTCTCTTTCCAGTACTTCCAGTAACCTGTGTTGCTGTCATTAGCGCAGGTTATTAACATATTTGGAGGTTCAATACCGTTAACGTCGATATAAGCAAGGCAAGGCGAATCTTTTGTACAGCCTTCTTCTGCGATTTTTTTCTTGTCAGGGAAGATGTAATAGACACCTTCACGGGTTTCAAAAATAGCACCGCCGTAGTCTTTAGATGCATCTATAGCCGCTCCGGTTGCTGTTTCGGTTGACGCTCTTGAAAGTTTTGCGTCACTATCACTGATTGTTAATAATTTACCTGCAAACGGATGTGAAGTTTTATCAAGTTTTGTGATATCCATTGTTTTGGTTAAAAGATTTTCAACAGAAAGCTGTAATTCAACGGCCGGAGCGCCTGTACCGGTTTTATTAATAATTCTGTCTACGTCTGACATATTGTAATCAAGTTTTGTCTGTGCAATTCGCAGGGTTTGAGATAAAGTTGCATAAGCTTTTTGCAGCATTATTTTGTGAGATCTGCCGCTTGTATTCCCGAGAATCTGCGGAATCGTAAGGGCTGCAATGACCCCGATAATTGACATAGCAATTAGAATCTCTGCCATAGTAAATGCTGAGCGCGTCTGCCCAATATTTTTGAACATAAATATTCCTTTCTACTTTCCAATATCCTTTTTCATTATAACATTGCCGTCGGTGTTTGTAAAGTTTATGTAACAAAATGGCAAGATGTTCAGGATTTGTGTTTTTATATATATGTGAAAGGTGTGTGTTTATGTTTAGTGAAAAGTTTATGCGATATTTAATGAATTATCAGAAGTCTGAGTTTACCCCTGCGCCCACGCAGAAGGAAATCCGCTTTAAAAATAAAGGCGGAAAAGCCGTTCGTGTGACTGTTGAGGTTAAGAAATAATTATTTCCTCTTCATTCTTATAGGTTACATACCCTAAAGGCGCTTTTGGCGGCTTTTTGAGGTTCTTGCGTTTTGTGTAAATAACGCCGACTTTTGATGAGAGCTTTGCGCTTGAATATTCTTTTGCGAGTTTCGCGCACTCGAAAATAAGTTCATCGGAAGGGTCTGCACATTTTAAAAGGACATGTGAACCTGCACAGCCGTGTGTGTGGAACCAGTAGTCCTCATCTTTTGATAGTTTTGATACGATAAAATCGTTTTGTTTGTTGTTGCGTCCGATGAAAACTTTACAGCCGTGGATTTCTTTTTCCATAAGTTCAGTCAGCGCTGCTTTTTTATTATTCTGAAAAACAGGAAGAATTTCGTTTTTTATATCGAAAAGTTCCTGATAATCCCGCGCTTCATCAAGTGCGTAGAGGGTTTGTTCGTAATAATTTATTTGAATCCCGTTTTCTTCGAGCATTTCGTTGATTTTTTCGATAGATTTTTTAGACTTGTTGTAACGCTTGTAAAACTTGTTTGCATTGTCTTTGAGTGTCAAAAGCGGGTCAAGTTCAATTGTTATATTCTTATTGTTTTCCCAGTCAAAAACTTCAATCGAAGGCGTATAATCCTTGCCGTTGTAAAGGTTTGCCATAATTAAATCCCCCCATAAGCGGTATTCAAAGCCTTTTTCTTCCCGTTCAAGCTGTTCAAGCATCAGGTTTTCATTCTTGCGGTGTTTTGAAAGTTTTTTGTTTATAAGGGTTTTTAATTCTTGCGTAATGGATTTAATTTTTCCGTGTTCAATGTGATATGAAAAATATTCGTCTATCATTTCGTTGACGCTTGTGCAGGTCAGAGCGTCGGGTAAGAGTTCGGAAAATAGAGAAAATTCGCTGTAATCACTGCTAATTGCCGGTGAAATTCCACGTAATTCAACGAAATTTTTGAGTTTTTCAAGCGACTGGCCCTTGCATTGCGTAGCAAATGCTTTTGAGAAAAAGAAAAATCCCTCCAGCGGTTCAATAATTTCGGCCTGCACTTGAGAAATATCAAATTTATTCTGTTTTGGCGGGTAAATATAGGGCAGTGTGCCGGCCATTTCGCGCTCACGGCTTTTTTCTGCACCGACATTGTGCGCGCAGCCGATAATTATATTTGTGTCGGCGTTGTAAAGCACAATATTTGAATGTTTGCCCATCAGTTCTATTGCAAGGCAAAGTTCGATTTTTTCCTGCAACTCGTTAAAGGTTTCGACATAAATTTCAAAAATCCGCTCGTGGTTTGGTTGATTAACCTTGACGATTTTCGCGTTTTCAAGATATTTGCGCAACTGCATACAAAACATTGGCGGCTTCAGCGGGATTTCTAAAAATCTTCGCGCCTCGGTTTCTTTATTAATAAAGCAAATATGATGAAACTGCGGGTTAATATTTATATAAAATTTCCTTGATTCGCCGTTATTACGAAGTGTCAAAAGCACTTCGCGTCTGGTCGGCTGCTGGATTTTTTGAATACGGCTTCCGGTGAAAAACTTCCTGTTTTCCTCTAAAAATGCCTTCATTGTAAGACTGTCAAATGTAATCATACGCTTATTATATCACAATAATTATTGACAAGAGTGAGAAAAACTTTTACAATTAAATTTATTTAAAGGAGTTTTATATGACATACTGGCAGATTTTTTTGATTGTAGCGATTGTTGCATTTGTGCTTGAAATGTTTACGCCTGCAATGTTTTTCCTGAGTGTTGCGATAGCGGCGCTCATAACCGCGTTTGCGGCAATCTGGAATCCGGATATTCATATTTTAATCATAGCGTGCGCGGCGTTATCTGTGTTAATCCTGCTTTTTATCCGTCCTTTGATGAAAAGATTTATGCACGAAATGCCCAAAGGTGTTGATTTTGATTCTGAATATATCGGCAAAATCGTAAAAGTTACAGAGGAAATCACAAATACAACCGGCGCAATTGCGGTTTACGGAGAACGCTGGGACGCAAGACTTGCTAATCCTGAGGCGGAACCGGTTCCGGCAGGTGCAGAGGTTAAAATTATACGAAACGAGAGCATCGTTTTATTTGTTGAGAAAGTTTAATTAAGGAGGAAATATGTTTTTTCTATTAGCATTATTAATCGCTGCGGCGGTAGTTTTTATCGTCAAAGGCGTTATTATCGTAGAACAACAGGAAGTTGTTATTATTCAAAGACTGGGTAAATATTTGCGCACGCTTAGCGCAGGGTTTAATCTTATAATCCCGTTCTTGGACGCACCAAGACCAATCGCTAAAAAGGTTAGCAAAAAAACTTATGACGGAAATACTTATTCTTACACCGTTATGTCTGACAGAATTGATTTGCGTGAATCTGTTTATGACTTCCCGCGTCAGAACGTAATTACTAAAGATAACGTTTCTATCACAATCAACGCGCTTTTGTACTTCCAGATTGTTGACGCACACAAAGCCGTTTACGGAATCGACAACCTTCCGGAAGCAATCGAGAAACTTACTCAAACAAACCTCAGAAACCTCGTTGGTCAAATGGAACTTCAAGACACCCTTACTTCACGTGAAAAAATTAACAGTGAATTAAGAACTATTCTGGACGATGCGACTAACAAATGGGGCGTTAAAGTTAACCGTGTAGAACTTCAAGACATTATTCCGCCTGCTGATATTCAAGCGGCAATGGACAAACAAATGAAGGCTGAACGTGAAAAACGTGCGATGATTTACGAAGCGGAAGGGCAGAAAGAAGCCGCAATCAGAATCGCGGAAGGTCAGCGTGAAGCGGCGATTAAAAAGGCTGAAGGTGAAAAACAGGCTGCGATTTTGACTGCAGAAGGTGTTGCTCAAGCCCGTGTCGTTGAGGCAGAAGCTGAAAAAACAGCGATTCGTCAAATTATCGACGCTTTAGCAGATAAAGGCCAGCCGGATAAATATTTAATTGCAATGAAATATCTTGAAACCCTTACTTCAATGACAGATGGCAAAGATAATAAAGTTATCTATATGCCGTATGAAGCAACAGGAATTTTAAGTTCTGTAGACGGCATTAAGGAAATGTTTAAAGGAACGAAGTAGTAAAAGGGGGCGAAAGCCCCCTTTACTAATAATAAACCATGCTGTATAATGACAATATAGAAAGTGAGTCAGGCTGAGCCTGTTCTACAATAGAACCCGAGCACGACTTGGGAGGAAGGAAGGGTAAATATGAAAAAAGATAGCAATGTATCAACATGGACAGGGGGGGGGGGGGCGTGCCTTAACAGGCACATCTAAGCGCTTAGCGTTTACAATGGCGGAGATACTTCTGTCGTTGACAATAATCGGCGTGGTGGCTGCGATAACGCTTCCGTCGCTGACCGGAAATATTAACGAGCGCACATGGAATACACAGAGAAAAGCTTTATATGCAAGATTCAGTCAGGCAATCGCCCTAATGCCGGCGTTGAACGGTTTTGGCACGCTTACGGAAGACGAGAATGCTAGTGTGACGGCCGATACCGCCGCCGAAACATTTGTAACAGAAGGCCTCGGTAAAGTTCTCAAAATCAATAATATCTGTGATAGTGAACATTTAGCCGACTGTGGTGTGGTTTCATCGTTGACCACTATGGCGGGTAGTTCTTTAACAACGCCAACGACCCTTTATGAATTAAACAGCTGGTTTAAAAATGCTTCATATAGTGAACAATCATATTCTGCTCCGAATACAAAAGTCGCCGCATTTGAAACTCAAAATGGCGAAAGTGTTATAGTTTATTATAACGGGTTATGTCGCACGGATTATTTAAACCAGTCAATACTTACGAGTGCTGGTGATTTATTCGGGTTTCCGGAGGCGAATATGTGTGCAAATTTTGTTTATGATTTGAACGGGAATAAGGGTCCGAATACAATTGGTAAGGATATGGGTGTTATTACTGTTTTTAATGCTACTGATTCTAATGTTGTTTCGCCGCTGCCGGCTTCTATGTATGATGAGGGCCGATTTACCTGGTATGATTCATCACGTGCCTGTACGAACAGCAATCCGGAATCACGCTTGCCCAATATCGATGAATTATCTGCATTAATGATAAACCGAAATTTATTTAATATTTCGACGAACTATTATTTTAACTCAAGTTCAGTTGTAGGCGGCAGTCAGAATAAAATTTGGCTTTTTGGTGCTGAATTTGGTGTGCGAGTTGGCGGTGGAAAGCAATATAATCATGTTGTTCGCTGCATAAAACGATAAATTTTTAAAATAGCCGACTCCCGCAGTCGGCTATTTTATTTTTTTCTATATTTGGTGTAGAATATTTACAAGAGAGTATTAGGGGAGAATGTGTAGAATGAAAAAACTTTTTCTGGCAACCTTGGTTGTATTTTTAAACGCGGGAATTGCTTTTTGCGCCGATTTTTCGGTGTTTAAGCTGGACAACGGGCAGAATGTTATTATTCAGGAGGTTCGTAATAATCCGATTGTGACTATCGATACGTGGATTAAGACGGGCTCTATTAACGAAAATGATGAAAACAACGGGGTTTCTCACTTTCTGGAACACCTTTTCTTCAAAGGTACTGCAAAACATCCGACCGGTGAGTTTGACAAAATGCTTGAAAGCAAAGGCGCTATTACAAACGCCGCTACAAGTAAGGATTTTACACATTATTATATAACTATCCCTTCTAAATTTTTCGACTTAGCGCTTGAAATGCATGCGGATATGCTTTTGAACCCGCTTGTCCCGGGTAAGGAACTGGAAAAAGAACGCAAAGTTGTTCTTGAAGAAATTTCAAAAGACGAACATCTTCCTAATACAATTTGTTATGAGAACCTTGTGAAAATGCTTTATAATAAACATCCGTACAAGCGTAAGGTTATCGGTGAACGAGAGATTATTGAGAACATTTCGCGCGATGAGATAATGGATTATTATAATAAGTTTTACTCACCTGCCAATATGGTAACGATTGTTGTGGGTGATGTTGATACGCAGGAAACTTTGCAGAAAATTAAGTCCGCATTTAATTCTAAAACAGCGGCTGCTCCGAGTTTTAATTACCCAAAAGATGGAGCCTTGAAAGAACAGGCTAAAATGATTAAGTTTGAAGATGTTCAATCAGGATATCTTTTGATTGGTTATCGCGGAACGCCGATTAGCGCAAAAGATTCTTATGCACTGGATGTTCTGTCTACAATTCTTGGTGATGGCCGTTCTTCTGTTTTTTATAGAAAGATTAAGGATGAAAAACAACTTGCATTCAGTATTTCGGCCTACAACTCCGGATTCAAAGATGATGGAATCTTTTATATCAGCGCAAATTTTACTCCTGAAAAATATCAGGCGTTAGAAAATGAGATTTTCAAGATAGTACAGGAAATTCAACGTACCGGAGTGACAGAAGAACAGGTTCAACTTGCCAAAAATATTATTGAGCGTGATACGTTTTACAGCCGTGAAAGCGTTTCTAACATCGCAAACCAACTGGGATATACGTTTGTAACCTCAGGAGATGCAGCGTATTACGATAATTATCTGAAAAATATCGCAAAGGTTACGCCGCAAGAGGTTAAAGACGCGGCCGTTAAATATTTGCAGATGAACAAATCTGCGGTTTCTGTTGTATTGCCAAAAGATACAGGCGTAGAACGCCCTGTTTCAAACGTAATTCCGGCAACTGCTACAACGAAACTTCTGGCTGAGATTAATGATACACAAAAATATCTTTTGCCGAATTATTCTACGCTTTTGTTAACGCCGAACACTGTAAATGATATTATCGGGATTAATATTGTTGTAAAAGGCGGGCTTTTGGATGAAGGCAAAAAAAGTGTTGCGAAATTGATGTCTGCGACCATGCAAAAAGGCACCAAACGCTATACCGCGCAGGAACTGGCTGAACTTCTTGAAAGCCACGGAATTAATATTTCTTCAAGTGTCGGTCGTGACGCCTTGAATATTGATGTTTTGACAACCAAAAACGAATATCCGCTGACGTTGGAAATTTTGCACGAAATCCTTAATAACGCAAAGTTTGACGAATACGAAATTGAAAAAACAAGAAACAATATTATGCAGGGGATTAAACAGTCCGAGGATAAGCCGCTTTCTGTTGCAATAGAAACTTTTAAGTCAAAGATTTATGGCGGCGCTACGTATAATAATTCAATCTATGCCCTTAAAGACACGCTTCCGGCTGTTACTCAAAATGATATCTTTAATTATTATGATAACATTTTTAACCCTGAAGATATTGTTATTTCAATTAACGGGAATGTCGACAAGGATTTGACAATTGAGAAGTTTACGGATATGTTTAAACTCCGCAATACGAAGGCATTTGATTTTAAAGAGTATACAATTCCGACAATAGCCTCCGCTCAAAATATTCATAAAAAAGTCGCTAAAACCAATACCGCGTGGATAATCCTTGGATGGCAAACCGCAGGACTTCAAAATCTTAAAGAAGTTGCGACATTACAGGTGATAAATGCTATTCTTGGAACCGGCATGGATTCACGCCTCTTTAAAAATCTGCGCGGTGAAGACGGGCTTGCATATCAAATCGGTACGGGCTATGCTCCAAATATGCTTAAAGGCCACTTCCTTGCGTACATCGGTACTAATCCTGAAAATATCTCCGTTGCAACAGACAAAATGCTTGCCGAAATTAACAGCTTAAAGACAGAATTTGTAAGTAATAATGAATTGCAGGAGGCAAAAGATAAGATTCTCGGCCAATATATTCTTGCACAGGAAACAAACCTTGAAAAAGCCACAACGCTCGGCTGGTACGAGGCGACAGGCAGAGGGTTTAATTTTAAAACCGAATACGAAAAATTGCTTAACTCCGTCACGGAATCTGATATTATTGATGTGGCAAACAGAATTTTTAACGACAGATATGTAAAAGTTATTGTTGACTAGATACAAAAAGACCGGCAATAAGCCGGTCTTTTAATTATTTGTTACTTTGTTTCGATGTATTGAGCATTTATTTCCGTGCTTGTTTCGTCTTTGAATTTCATGTTGTTAATAAGTTTGGCACGTTTTTTGCGGAAAAGCATATCAACAAACGCTTCAAGTCTTGTGATGAAACCGGCTTCGCCTGTTTGTTCATCAATTGTCAGGTTTAAAAGCGGTTTGTTAAAGGATTTAGCTTTGCGTGTAATTTTTTCAATCATCAGCGAGTCAGGGCCGCAGCCGAATGCTGTAACAGTTATGATACCGTCGACTTTGTTATCTTTAAGATAGTGGCCGGCAGCACCTGTCATTTCGTATTCGTTAGCCCAGTAAGCCTGTTGGCCTAAAGTTTTAACGCCTTCTGACATCTGTTCTTTTGATAATTGAAGGGCTGAAAGCACTTTAACGTCCATTTTATCCAGTTTGTCGAAAATTTTCATTGAAGTTCTTTCGTCATAAATATTGTACCCGTGCGAAATCAGCGCAACTGTAATCGGCTGGCCTTTTTCTTCCGAATCAATGATGATTTTACCCTGTTTTGCGTAGTTGAGTGCTTTAGGGTAACTTAAACCGGATTTGCACATAACCATAAAGTTATTGTAGATTTTCCAGCCTTCTTTTGACGCGTTTTTAATAACGGTTTCATCAGTTATTCCGAACGGCGCTGCACATTCTTTAAGGAATGAATATAGCCCCTGATTTTTTTCTGATTTATCTAAAGTCGCTTCAATCATAGTGAAATCTTGTTTGATTACGTTTCTGATTAAGTCCGGCAACCCTCTGATTTTAGAGCAGTTATAAATCTTGTGTGCGACGGATTGGAGTGACGGAACAAGAATTTTATCAACGCCTTTGTCTAAGAGGTTTAGAACATGGCCTACGTAAACTTTGATAGGCAGGCAGGTTTCAGTCACGACTAATGATGCGCCTCTTGAAAGGGTTTGTTTTGTTGTTATGTCAGAAAGTACGATTTCTATGCCGAGTGCCTTGAAAAATCCGTAGTAGAACGGGTAATTGTGATAATAAGACATGGCTCTCGGAATACCGATTTTCATTGAATTGTTTGTTTTTGGCATAATATTCTCCTGCTGATATTATAGTTTAAACACGAAAAAATTTGCGCGTTTTTCGTGTTTTTTGTTATAATAATTAATATTCAAGGAGAAGTAATGCCGCATTTTTTTATAAATTCAAAATCAGTAGACGGGGAAAAAATCGAGTTCAGCGAGGATTATAAACATCTGGTGAAATCGCTGAGGTTGCGCACCGGTGAAAAACTTTTGCTGATAGACGAAAACGGGATTCAGTATGAAACAAGAGTTAATGAAATTAAACCGGAATCTATTGTTGCAGAAATAGAAAAGAGTTATCCATCTACGCGTGAACTGAATTTTGAACTTCATCTTGCGCAAAGCCCGCTAAGAAGTGACGCTCAGAGCCTTGTTGTAGAGAAAGCAACAGAACTCGGCGTTCACACGCTTCATCCTGTTTATACCGACAATTGTGCGCTTGCAAAAGATGTTATTACGAAAAAAATTGAAAAGTGGCAAAAGATTATGGTTGAATCTTCTAAGCAGTGCGAACGTGCGAAAATTCCGACCTGCGCTCCGATGACAACGCTTGAAGAGGTCATTAAGGGGTTTGACCGTGTGATTGCCTTTTGCGAAAGGCATACAGAATTCCCGTTGAAGGATTATCTGCGTACAAATCCGATTAAACGGGGCGAAAAGGTCCTTGTCATTGTTGGGCCGGAAGGCGGGTTTTCTGAGCGTGAATTTGCATTTTTTGACAGTGCCGGTATTGTGAAGGCTTCGCTGGGGGATTTGATTTTGCGTGCAGAAACGGCCGTAATCGTAGGGTTGGGGAATATTATTTATGAAAACGCTGATTGAGAATGATTTTATTTTAAAAGCTATTTGTGAGAATTTTGACGAGGAAATCTATCTTGTCGGCGGCGCCGTTCGTGATTTTTTGAACGGAAAAACCTCTTATGACCGTGATTTGTTAGTTTTAAATACGGATGTTAAAGAGTTTTCTAAGCGTCTGGCAGAGTTTTTTGACGCAACTTTTATTGAACTTGATTCTGAAAACGAGATTTACAGGCTGGTTTTACGCGATAAAGAGAATTATTTAGACATTACAAAACCGCTAAATAACTCTATTGAAGAAGATTTGAAACACCGTGATTTGACGATAAATTCCGTTGCGGTGAACATTAGAACCGCAGAACTTATTGATGTCACCGGCGGTGTGGCGGATTTCCGGCATGGAGTTTTAAGATGCTTTGACGAAAAAGCTATCGTTGATGACCCACTCAGATTATTGAGGGTTTTCAGGTTTCAGGCGCTTTACGGCTTTAAAATTGAGCCGCAGACTTTTGAGTGGATAAAAAAATACCGCCAACTTCTTGAAAAACCGGCAGTTGAACGTAAAAATTACGAAATTATACGAATGTTTGGCGGAAATTTTGCACATAACGCCCTGTTGGCCTTGGATGAAGCAGGGCTTTTAGAAGATATTTTTCCGTTTGTGTGTGAATATAAAAAGGTTACGCCAAATACTCACCACCATCTCGATTTGTTTCACCATTTGATTGAAACGGTACGGCAAATTCAGATTATCTATGATGGCGCACCGCAGGAAGTCAAAGCACACCTTGACGCCGTTGATTTTGGCGCGCAAAGCAGGCTTGCGCATTTAAAATTTGCCGGTTTTTTGCACGATTTAGGAAAGTTTTCTACATGGACAATTGAAGAGGACGGGCGTCACCGTTTTATCAAACATGACGATGTCGGTGCTAAAATGGCAAAAGAGTTTTTAACCCGTAAGAAGTTTTCAAAAAAACAAATCGCTTATCTTACATCCATGATTAAAAATCATATTTATCCGTCAAGTGTAATGTGCGCGCCGGAGGTTAACGACAAGATTATGATGCGTTTTGTGCGCAAAATGACCGACGACGCGATTGATGTGATTACGCTTGCAAAGGCTGATAGGCTTTCGGCACGGGGCGAAGCCGTGAGTGATGAAATGGTAGAAACAAATATAAATAATTTGACGCGTTTACAAGATTTTTATCTGGCTAAAAAAGATACGCTTAATCTTGAAAAACTTCTTTCAGGCGAAGAAATTATGGCTATATTAAGTATTCAGGCCGGCCCGCAGCTGGGGGCAATAATAAAAGAACTAACAGAGGCACAACTCAATGGTGATGTCGTAACGAGAGAAGATGCCGAACAATTCGTTAATTTAATTGTAAAAAAAATGTAACAATTGTTTGAAATTAAGCAAAATTTTTATTTACATGGTTTATAAAAGCAGAAATGTAGTAAAATGGAGGTTAGCATGTTCGTAAACCCGATTAGTAATTTTAATATTCAAAGCGCAGGAAAGTTTAATGCGTTAAGAGATAATGAAGGTTCAGAAAAGCCGTCACCGGCTGAACCAAAACCGGCTCCACAACCGGAATCACCAAAAATGAGAGCTCAATTGATGCAAGATACTGTAAGCTTTGGTGATAACAATGGCAAAAAACATAATAAAGCAAAAGCTCTTGCTAACGTTGCAGCAGCGGCAGCACTTGTTGCAGGCGGCCCGCTCGTAACTTCTTGCGATAAAGATTACGTGAGCAATACTTCTTTAAGTTCTTCAACAACTATTAATTTAAAAGATTATCATAAATGCGGATGTGATTCGTTCCCGATTGTTATTCCGGGCGGCAGAGATACCGTTTATATTCCGATTCCGGGTGAAGTAGTTCATGATACTATTTATGTAGAAAAACCGGGAGAAACAGTCCGTGATACTATTTATATCGATAATCCGCCTGATACAATCTATGTAGATAGACCGGTGTATGACACAATTTACGTAGATAGACCGGTTTATGATACGATTTATGTGGACAGACCTGTACACGATACAATCTGGATTAAGCCTGATACCGTTTATATCCCTAAAAAACCTCACTTCGAAATAAACGACAGTATCAACAAAGATATTGATGATTTTGATATCCCGACAGAAGGCGACGGCGATTTCGTTTACGCATTCCAAGGCAGAAATGAATACTTAGGAGTTCAACACTTAATGTTATTCAATGGTTTCTTCTCTAATGAACACAAATCGTCATTTATTGACCACTCTTTTGATGAAGATGATATTCCGGCAGGTGGCAGCAAACCAAGCAAATATTATTACACACGTTATGATATAAGTTCTGATTACCAAAACGGTCGCAGACTTGTTCAAATGTATCTTCCAAGAGCAAACCAACACCAGCTTCCTGATGACAAGAAAAGTGGTGAAGCAGGATGGCAATATGCAGGCGAGTTTTACGTTAAAAACGCATCTGTTGCTGGTACTGCTCAGTTAATCGCTAACGATATGGAAGGAACTATGAGAGCAAGAATTACCAAAAACGAAAAACGCGGCCCTGGTAACCTTTACAAGGAATGGCCGTTGGATGATGGTCAGGTTCCAAAAACAACAATCCAAAAAGTTAAAGCCTACAGAAAAGACCTTAACAATTTAGATTAATGTCCGAAAAATTTTCGCGATAAGATATGTGAGCGAAAATTTTGAGTGGCGTATTAGACAGCGAGCCGCGGATTGGCAAACCGCGTTTGCCAAACAGGCGGCGAAGAACTGCTTTTAATAAAAGTACAAAAAGCCCTCATTTCTGAGGGCTTTTTATTGCGTTAAATTTTTATTCGTGTTAATATTACCCTTGAAAGTTAGGGAGAAAATTATAGATGAAAGAGAATTATTTTCCGCAAGAAATAGAAAAAAAATGGCAGAAAATCTGGGAAGAAAACGACGCGTTTAATGTTCCGGAGGATTCTGATAAACCTAAATATTTTGCACTGTCAATGTTTCCGTACCCGTCAGGCAAACTCCACATGGGCCACGTTAGAAACTATACAATTACTGACGTCATAGCACGCTTCAAAAAGGCGCAAGGGTTTAATGTTCTTCACCCGATGGGCTGGGATAGCTTCGGGCTTCCGGCTGAAAACGCTGCGATGAAACACGGCGCTAACCCTGAAGTTTGGACGGATGAAAATATTGCTTATATGACTAAACAGCTTAAAATGCTGGGGCTTTCTTACGATTGGAAGCGTGAAGTTACAACCTGCAAACCTGATTACTACAAATGGACTCAGTGGCTGTTTTTACAATTGTACAAAAAAGGTTTAGCATATAAAAAAGAAGCGGCAGTTAACTGGTGTGAAGAATGCGGAACCGTTCTTGCTAACGAACAGGTAATTGATGGCAAATGCTGGAGATGTGACAGCGTTGTTGAGAAAAAATATCTTTCTCAATGGTTCTTTAAAATCACTGATTATGCGGAAGTTCTTCTTGAAGACTTAGACAAACTCCCCGGCTGGGGTGACAACGTTAAAACAATGCAGGCTAACTGGATTGGTAAATCTCAAGGTGCGATTTTCAAATTTAAGGTTAAAGAAATTGATGGACTTGAGGTTCCTGTTTATACAACCCGTCCTGATACGGTTCACGGTATAACTTACCTTGTTGTTGCGCCTGAATACAAAGATATTGAAAAACTTACAACACCTGAAAACAAGGCTGCAGTTGAAGAATATCGTGCAAATGCACGCAAAATGACAGAAATTGAACGTCTTTCAACAGACCGTGTTAAAACAGGCGTTCCGCTCGGAACCCATTGTATTAATCCGTTTACCGGCGAAGAGTTCCCGCTGTGGACTGCGGACTATGCGCTTGTTGAATACGGTACCGGCGCTGTTATGGCCGTTCCGACCCACGATACACGCGACTTTGACTTCGCGAAGAAATTTAATCTTCCGATGAAAGTTGTTATTCAAAACCCTGAAAATCCGTCAGACTGCAAAGATTCGGCATATACTGAACCGGGGGTTCTTGTGAATTCCGGTGAATTTAACGGAATGTCGAACGAAGCGGCTAAAAAAGCTATTACCGAAAAAGCCGTACGTGAAGGATTTGGAGAATTTAAGACTCAATACAGACTTCGCGACTGGCTTATTTCCCGTCAACGTTACTGGGGCGCGCCAATTCCGGTTGTTTACTGCGAAAAATGCGGCATTGTTCCTGTCCCTGAAGAACAGTTGCCGGTATTATTGCCGAAAGATGTTGATTTCTCAGTTGTGGGCAAATCCCCGATTACAACATCACCGACTTTCGCTGAAACCACCTGCCCTCACTGCGGCGGCAAGGCAAGACGTGAAACCGATACGATGGATACTTTCGTTTGCTCTAGCTGGTACTATTTGAGATACTCTGACGCACGCAACTCAGAAATGCCGTTTGCGAAGGACAAAGTTAACAAATGGCTTCCGGTTGACCAGTATGTCGGCGGTATCGAACACGCAATTCTTCACCTCTTGTATTCAAGATTTTTTACAAAAGCGTTGCGTGACCTTGGCCTGTTAGACTTTGACGAACCGTTCAAAAACCTTCTTACTCAAGGTATGGTTCTCAAAGACGGCTCTAAAATGTCTAAATCTAAAGGCAATACCGTTGACCCTGACGAAATCTTTGAAAATTACGGCGCGGATACTGCAAGATTGTTTATCCTTTCAGATTCACCTCCGGCACGTGATTTCGACTGGTCTGATGCAGGTGTTGAAGGCTGTTATAAGTTCCTCAACCGTGTATGGCGTTTAATCGCTTCTAATGCAAACGATATTTCAATGGATTACAAATTGGAATTCCCGTTGGCTAAAGCGAACGACGATTTGGTCAGAAATGTTCATATCGCAATGAAAGGCATTACAAACGATATTTCTAACGATTTCCAATTTAACACCGTAATTTCTAAATACCGTGAACTTACAAACGCTATTTACGAATGGCGCGGTGCTAAAAAAGAACTTAACGCTGAAGATAAAGCGGTTATGAGCTTTGCAATTCTTTCGTTAATAAAACTTATGTCGCCGGTTGCTGTCCACCTGACAGAAGAAGCGTGGAAAGAACTCGGTGGCAAAGGCTCAATCCATGACGAACCTTGGTGTGAGTGGGATGAAAACCTTGCAAAAGCAAGTTCTATAACTCTTGTCGTTCAGGTTAACGGTAAAGTTAAAGACAAACTTGAA
This sequence comes from uncultured Candidatus Melainabacteria bacterium, assembly GCA_947090755.1. Taxonomy (GTDB): domain Bacteria; phylum Cyanobacteriota; class Vampirovibrionia; order Gastranaerophilales; family Gastranaerophilaceae; genus Gastranaerophilus. The sequence goes on from CAMUPF010000004.1 coordinate 17,965, forward strand.
GTCGACGAGGCGCTATCGCAAGAAGAGCTTAAAGCCGTTGCAATGGAAAGCCCGAAAGTTAAAGAATTAACTGACGGCAAAGAAATCGTAAAAGTCATTGTAGTTCCGAAAAAACTCGTAAATATTGTTGTTAAATAAGCAAGAGGGCCGGTTTTTAAACCGGCCTTTTTGTAAATTTTTGTAAATATACTAGTATATTTAGTATTTTTTGCGTGCAAAAAATACTTTATATCTCTGTATGGTCATAAAGAGCGAGGTATAAATTTATGAGTGGAGTAAACAAAGTTTCTGCACCACAGAGTACAAACGGTACTCAAGGTACATCACAAATTCATCAGGAAAACGGTAAAGTCGTTTTGAGCTTTAAGGGCAAAAAATACGAATTGACGAAAAAACAGGCTGATCAGTATAATGAACTTTTGTATAATCTTAACTATACAAAAAATCGAATTGGTGAGTTAAAAGCTGAAATGGGGGCTAAAGGCGTTTCAGCCGAACGCAAAGCTGAAATTCAGGCTGAATTAAAAACTTTACAGGCAAAATATGCCAAGCAGCAGGCCACAGCAAGTTTTGATATTTTACCTGCCGGAAACGGTGATATGTACGTGGCATTTAATATGAAAAAAGATATTAATGCCGAAGAATTTAAGAAATTATTTAATATCGAAGACGGCGCTTTAAGATATAGTTTGAAAAAAGAAGCGCTGGAAGATGGTATCGGAATTGAAAAAATGCACGAACGTGACGAGAATAAACCCTTTGCAACGTATGATGATGCAATGATGACAGGCGGGCTTCCTTTTGAATTTTCAAATGGTGTAGTGCTTGTTCCCAGTGATGATGCCGGGCATTACTATCCGGATTACTCGGGCGCGAATCTTTATGGCGGACAAACTTATAATGTTGCCGGCGCCTATGTTGATGCTCCTGAAACAAAACCGTGGTGGAAGTTCTGGTAATTAAATACCAACGCTTAAACCTGCACAAAGATTTATAGATTGGCCTGTTATTCCTCTGGCGTCATCGCTTATGAGGTAGCGGGCCAATTTTGCGATTTCTTCGGGTTTTACAAACCGGCGTTGCGGAATACATTCAATGATTTCATCACGCGAAAATTCACTTTCTTCAATTGATTGATTGCCCAGTTCTGTGTCGACCCACCCGGGGTTGATTGTGTTTACGGTAATATTGTCAGCCGCAAGTTCAAGCGCCAGCGCCTTTGTTAAACCCACAAGCCCCGCCTTTGTCGCAGAGTAAAGGCTCGCGTTTGCCTCGCCCATTACGCCGGAAATTGAACCAATATTTATAATTCTGCCCCATTTTTGTTCTTTCATATAAGGAACTGCCTGTGATATCAAAAATGTCGGTGTTTCGAGGTTGGTTCTGAAAATCCTTTCGATTTGCGCGGGTGTCATTTCGTCAATTTCGCCATAGATGTATTCACCGGCGTTGTTCACAAGAACATCAATTTTATTCTCTTTAATAAATGCGCCGAGTCTTTCAGCGTCGCGTGTAAGGTCGCAAACGCAGTAACCCGCCGCGTTTAATTCCTGCAATGCCGATTCGTTTCGCGCCGTTACGTAAAGGCTGCCAAGTGATTTCAATTCCTCTGCTATCGCACGCCCGATGCCTTTTGAGGCGCCTGTGACTAAAATGTTCATCGTCTTAATTCCTTTATAATATAAAAAGCCATAAAAATTCCTGCTGTTGAAGCGACAAATGGTGTTGAGGCAGGAATTATTTTGTTAAATTCTACAATCTCGCCAGAGTTTGTTTCTATATGTTCAAGTTCGGAAATTTTTTCTTGTGAAAACGGTTTTTCGCGGCTTGCAACGACCGTAATTCCTGTTTCAATTCCGCGTTTTTTGAGTTGATAAATTACATTGGAAACGAACGGCGCGTTTTTATTCTCGATTTCAGAAATGTCGCAGATGTAAAGCTGTGTCGGGTCAACGCGGTTTCCGGCGCCCATGGAGCTTATTACCGGAACCCCAAGCTTATGGCAGGTTTCCAGCAGATGAATTTTTGAGCGCATACTGTCTATTGCATCAACTACGTAGTCAAATTGCGCAAGGTCAAGTGCCAAATTTTCGCTGTAAAAATCGTCAATTGTCGTGATTTCAATCGCCGGATTAATATTTTTCAAGCGATTTTCAAAAAGTTTTGTCTTTTTTTCGCCTATATTTGACTGCAATGCAATAATCTGACGGTTGAGGTTTGAGGTAGAAACCGTATCAAAGTCAACAAGTGTAAGCTTTCCGACGCCGGCGCGGGCGAGCATTTCGGCCGTGTAGCCGCCGACACCGCCAAGTCCAAGAATGCAGATATTTTTTGAGGCAAGGTTTTCTTGAAACTCCTTGCCCCAGAATAAAATATTTCTTGAAAATAGTTCCATTATTTTATCAAATACCCTAAGATAAATGTGCAGATAACAAAGATTCCTGCGATAATGCCTGTGAGTTGGTTTAATCCTTTTTCAGCGCTTTTTTGTGACGCGAAAACATGTGACATTCCGCCCATCCCCGCGATGCCGTCACCTTTAGGTGAGTGAAGCAGAATTAAAATTACAAGTAGAAATGCTGAGATGATTTGTACAGCCCATATAAAATTTATCATTTAATTTTCTCCTTTTTTTTGCCGGATATGAAGTGAGCGCGTTTAGAATTAAGCTTGATATCTTCAAATGTGTATAATCTGGCCGGTCTTTTTGAAGATGATTTTGTGTATTCATCCAGTTCAATCAAGCCTTCTGTCGCGATTGCCTTTTTACGGAAGTTGCGTTTATCAAGTTCCTTGCTCATAATCAGTTCATAAGCTTTTTGCATTTCCGTGAGGGTAAATTTTTCGTTCAAAAGCTGGTATGCAACAGGGCAGATTTCAAGTCTTTCGCGTGTACGTTTCATTGAGTATTCAATAATATCTTTGTGGTCGAACGCGAGTTTTGGCAAATCAGAAACCTTGAACCACGTAAGTTCATCGGTTGTAACGATATTCAAATCTTCCGCTCTAACAAGCGCGAAGTATGCACAGGTTATAACCCTTGCATTAGGGTGACGAAGCGGATCGCCAAATGTGTAAAGCTGTTCAAGATAAATGTTATCAACATTGGTTCGTTCTTTAAGCACCCTCAATGCAGCTTCATCAAGGTTTTCTGATAACCTTACGTAACCTCCCGGGATTGCCCATTTATCTTTGAATGGTTCATTTAATCTTTTTACTAAAAGTACCTGAATGGCATTATTTTTTAGTGTTAGAATTACAACGTCAACCGTAATCTCGTGTGTTTTTGTTTCATTAAATATCATACTAATTACCCTATATTCCTATCATATAATAAAAATGAATTCTTTAGAAACTATCCGATTTACTAATTAACAATTGTTAACATTACGAATTATTCCGGCAATTCTATAAAAATTGCATACTTTATATATATATACGAGGATAAGGGATAAATATGACTTTTCAACCTTATATAAACAGTATAAATTTATCGGACAGCATTAAAAGCTTTTCACCGCTTTCAATGCCGAATTTTTCATTTTCTTATTCTTTACCGTCATTTTTGCCGTCATTCGCTAATATATGGAGTCCGTCTTATTCAAGTTTTAGTTTGCCGTCTTATTCCGGTTTATTCACGACAGGTTTAACAGGAAAAAACTCCAATGCTTATGATTTCAGCTTTTTAAATTCATCTTATCGTCCATCTTCTAATGTAGCGGCTGGAACGGTTGGCCGTGTTAGCGGAAAATTTTCTTACAAGGCTGTTTCCGGCAAGGCACAACGGAATTTAGGCCCTGAATTCCTTGCAAGAGTTAAGGAAGTTGCGCAAAATATTAACTGTGATTATAAAGATTTGCTTGCTGTTATGAATTCTGAATCCGGACTTAATCCGTCTATTCAGAATCAGGCTGGTTATCAGGCTTACGGTTTAATTCAATTTACACCGCAGACAGCGAGTGATCTGGGAACATCTGTAGAAAAACTGGTTAAAATGTCTGCAGTCGAACAATTAGATTATGTTGAAAAATTCTATTTGCAAGCACGCAAAACAAGAGGTTTTGGCAATAAGAAGTTTACGGCCGCAGATTTGTACGCAGTAACATTCCTGCCGGCACGTGCAAATCAAAATGTACTATGCGTTAAAGGCGAACGCTGGGAGTCCGGACGTAAAAAAGGACAATTGAAAAACTGGTATGAAGCTAACACCGCATTTGATAAAGATGGAAATCACAAGATTGAAAAATGGGAATTGCAAGAACGTATGAATGCCTGCCGCGTTAACGAAAATATCTTCCTAGCGTAACTTTTTATTACATTTCTACATAATTTCTTGTCTTAGGTTTTTATTTCAGATATCATCAAAGAATGAAAGACTAAGATTAGGAAGGTGTGTAAATGTTTGACGGGGAAGAATTTTTGGAAAACGAAGTAAACGTTGACGAAACTAACGTTGAAACCGCTAATGTTAATGAAGAGGATCCGGCTTTTATTGAAAACGGGTTTATTGTTGATGTAACTGATGCTAAGAAAATTTCTGATGTTATTTATCAACTCAGCACGGTACTTGATCTTCCGGAGGCACAGGAAAAACAAATCTGTATAAAACTTGGCAACATAGACCTTTCCGGAACCCAGCTTTCAAGTATTCGCGCTCTCGTTGAAACAATGAATTCAACCGTCGCTTTTATTAGCACAACCTCCGATATTACTGAAAGTTCCGCTTACGAAGTAGGAATGAAGGTTTCTAAACTTGAAAATAAAATTGTTACCCCTGATTTTGAATCAAATAAAGACGGCAGTGTAGAATTGGAAAAAGCATTAGACAAAATTTTTGGCGGTGTGTCTAATGAAGCAATGAAAATAAAAGAAAAGATTTCGCAGATTGCAAAACCTGCCAGAAACACAGATTCTGAAAAACAGGAAGAAGTTATCGTCGAAAATCTTCTTGCCGATGATATCGGTGCTGATATAGATATTAATGAGTATGAAAAATTTAATAAAGAACTGGAAGAGGCGAATAACATTTCAGCCGAAGAGGAAGAAAGATTAAGAAAAGAATTGCAGGCAAAACTGCAGTTAACCGAAAAATTGCCGACGCTTTATATTCAAAGAACCCTGCGTTCCGGCCAGAGCCTGACCGCTGACGGAAACATCGTTATCATTGGTGATGTTAATCCGGGTTCTGAAATTAAAGCTGTTGGTGACATTACGGTATGGGGCATTCTGGGCGGTATCGCTCACGCCGGAATCGAAGGTAACGAGTTCGCAAAAATTCGCGCGCTCAAAATGAATGCAATTCAAATAAGAATAGCGGAAGTATTTGCAAGACGTCCGGATAGCGCAAATATTCCATATATACAGAAAACCGACACTTACGTTCCGGAAGAAGCCAGTGTCGAAGGTAACCATATAATTATTCAAAAAATAATTAACAGATAATAAGGAGAAATAATGACCGGTCGAGTTATTGTAATTACCTCGGGTAAAGGCGGGGTAGGAAAAACAACCACAAATGCCAATATCGGTACTGCGCTTGCACGACAAGGCAAAAAAGTGGTTATGATTGATACAGATTTGGGGCTTAGAAACCTCGATTTGTTATTAGGTTTAGAAAATAGAATTGTTTATACAATCGTTGATGTTGTTGAAAAACGCTGCAAACTTAAACAGGCACTCGTTAAAGATAAGAAAAATCCTAACCTTTGCCTTCTTGCCGCGGCTCAGACTAAAGATAAATCTGCGGTTACAGAAGAACAATTAAAAGAAATTTGCGAAGAATTGAAAAAAGATTTCGATTTTATCCTCGTTGACTGTCCTGCGGGTATCGAACAGGGCTTCCAGAACGCTGTAGCAGGCGCGTCTGAAGCAATAGTCGTAACAACACCTGAGATGTCTGCCGTTCGTGACGCCGATAGAATTATAGGGCTGCTTGAAGCAAAAGAAGAAATTCAATCTTATAAATTATTGCTCAACAGAGTTCGTCCTAATCTTATCAAATCTAAAGATATGATGAGTATTGATGATGTCGTTGAACTTCTTTCTGTTGATTTGATTGGTATAATTCCTGAAGATACAGGCATTATTTCTTCAACCAACAAGGGTGAACCGATTGTCAATGATGATAAATCCTTAGCGGGCCGTGCTTACAAAAATGTGGCTCAAAGAATTATGGGTAACGATGTTCCTTTAATGGATTTGGAAGCAGAAACAAGCGTCGTTGCCAAGTTTAAAAAGTTTTTAGCTGGACTCGTCGGTAAGGAGAAACAATAATGGGCGAAAATATTTTTACTGATATTTATAATAAAGTAATGGGTTTCTTCCGCCAGACTGACGCTGAGGAAACCGCTAAAGATACGGCTTGCAATCGTTTGAGAGTCGTCTTAATGCAAGACAGAACAAATCTTAATCCTCAACTTCTTGAAAAAATGAGAAAAGAGTTAATCGAACTCCTTTCAAAATATGTTGAAATGGACAAGGAAGCACTTGAACTTAACTTCGAACAAGAAGGCGAACAAATGGCATTGATGCTTTCAATCCCTGTTCTCAGAGCAAGACCGGAAGAGGAAATTGAAAAGGCTCTGGCTGAAGAAGTTAAACCGGAAGAGGATGCGGATGAATCTTGTGAAGATGCGGTGGTTGATGAAAATCCTGAAGAGGATGAGGCTGCTGAAGAAACCGAATCTGAGGAAGAAATTCACGAAGAAGACGAAAATAAATCAGAAGATAATGAATAATGTTGAAGGGCTTGTTAAACAAGCCCTTTCATTTATGGCAAAAATATTTATGTTTGTGTTTTCTATGAAAAAAGGTGTTTGTTATGCGTGTAGAAAATATTCAATCAAATAATTACAATGTGCGGCCGGCATTCGGGCGTGTTATTAAAACCCGCTTTTTTGAAATTTTACCCGATAACTCTGCCGCACAAATTCAAGAGCATGATTTGATTAAATCTTTGTGTAAGCGGCTTACATACCATCTGGGCTGTGTGTATAGAAATCGTAAGGATAGGCTCCATGATTTGCCGGCAATGCTGGCAAAAGCTGACAAAGATTATGCTTATGAGCCAAGTATAAGGCGGATTTTTAATTTTAACAGACCTTATGATAATTGTTTTTATTTGATTACCGGCCCCGATGCGGTTTCGCTGGAACACGGAGCAAGAGCTGCCACCGGTAGTCAAAAGAAGGCGCAGATTATAGAAAACCACTGGAAACTCGTTAGAGATTCCTCAAAGCGGCTTTGTGATGAAAACAAAGAGGAATTGGCGCTTAATGTCTTTTTGAGAAAAGGCAAGCATCCGAAAACGCAGGAAGAGTGTTTTTTGTTCAGAACCGCGAAATTTATACAGGAAAGATTTATGCATTTCCCTTATCGGCTTCGTGGTGAGAATTTGAAATAAAAAATGCCGCGGGTGATACCCGCGGCATTTGAACTTTTATGACTATGCGTTCAATAGAGATTTTGCTCTTTCTAACTGTAATGTGATTGTTGTGATGTCACATACAGAGCTTGGGCCAAAGTATTGAACCGCACCAGGGAATAAATATCTGTCGTTCATTGCCCATTCTTCACGGTGTTCTTCAAGTTTCTTGAATACAGGGCCATCAAGTTTAACGAGCGCTTTTTGAATAACAGGTTTCCATTCGCCGTGGCGTTTTTCCATGTTCATCATCATTGTCAACGGAATGCCGCCAGCAATCCAGTTGCTAGCAACGTCAGTAAGGTTTCTTACAGAAGATAAGTAACCTGTGAAGCCGTTGTTAATCAATGCGAATGCGTTGTAACCCAATGAGTAGCAGTAGTCAGCGTCGAAGTTTGACGGGAATGCGCAGCGTCCTTCGTAGCCGAAGAAGTGTGCTTGATCCGCAAATTTACCAACATATTTGCCTGCTTTTTTCATTTCGTTTAAACGTGTTCTAATCATTTCGATTAAAAGTTTTTCAGTTTCGATTTTAGAAACTTGAACGTTACCGTGCGGGTCTCTGTCCATTAACAATTGAGATTTAATCAATGTCGGAAGTGAAGAGAACACTTTTGCGTTTTCGCTTGAAAGAGTGTTTTCGATGATAGCGAATTTTTCATCCTGAGAGCCTTCTGTGTAGCGTGAATCTTTTTCCAGAGCGCTCATAATGTCATTTAAGTTAGAAATCATTGATTTCATTTCAGGGATGAATTCGATTAAGCCTTCCGGAATGATTGCAATACCGAAGTTTTTGCCGTTAGCTGCACGTCTTGCGATAATGTCTGACATGTAAGAAATTATGCTGTCAAGTGACATTTTCTTTTCTTCAACTTCTTCACTGATTAAAGTGATGTTTGGCTGAGTTTGAAGCGCAGCTTCGATTGCTACGTGAGAAGCGCTTCTGCCCATGATTTTGATGAAGTGCCAGTATTTTTTAGCAGAGTTTGCGTCACGTTGAATGTTTCCGATTAATTCTGCGTAAGTTTTTGTAGCTGTGTCAAAACCGAAAGAAATTTCGATTTGTTCGTTTTTCAAGTCGCCATCGATTGTTTTAGGACATCCGATAACCTGAATACCTGTGTTGTTTTTAACAAACCATTCAGCCAATAACGCTGCGTTTGTGTTTGAATCGTCGCCGCCGATGATTACAACTGCTGAAATGTTTAATTTTTTGCAAACTTCAAGTGAAGATTTGAATTGTTCTTCTGTTTCGAGTTTGGTTCTGCCAGAACCGATGATATCGAAACCGCCGGTGTTTCTGTATGCGTTGATGAATTCGTCGTTGAATTCAATGTATTTGCCTTCAATAATACCTGAAGGACCGCCTAAGAAACCGTATAATTTGTTTTCAGAATTTGCAGATTTCAACGCGTCATAAAGACCTGCGATAACGTTATGTCCGCCCGGTGCTTGGCCGCCTGAAAGAATTACACCTACGTTTCTTACAGGTGATTGTTTTGATGATGCTGATTTTTTGAAAGTTACGGTTGGTTTGCCGTAAGTGTTCGCAAATAATTCTTTGATTTGTTCCTGATCTCTAACTGATTCTGTTGCAGAACCCTCAGAAACTTCTAATGAATTAATACCGCTTGATAAGCTTTCAGGAAGCTTCGGCTGGTATTTTAATCTCTCAATTTGAAGTGGTGATAAGTTTTTCATATCTCACTGCCTTTCTTATTTCTTTAACAATAGCATTATACAACAAAAATACTTTACAACGAACCATGTTGTTAATAAAATTAAAGAGTTAAGTAAATAAGGAGAAAATCATGAAAAAATCAATCAAAGATTTAGGTGATGTTAGAGGAAAGAGAGCGCTCGTAAGAGTTGACGTTAACGTTCCTTTGGACAAAGACAAAAATGTTACAGATGATACAAGAATTCAAGCTATCATTCCGACGGTTCGTGAATTACAAAATAAAGGCGCTAAAATTATTTTGATGGCGCACTTAGGCAGACCTCAAAAACTTAAAGAAGGCGAAACTTTAGCTGATATGTCACTTGCACCTGTTGCAAAATATATGTCTAAAGTTTTAGGCGAAGAAGTTGTTTTCATCCCTGGCGTTGAAGAAGCAGCACCGTATGTTGAAAAACTTCAAGACGGACAGGTTGCTTTGTTGGAAAACATCCGTTACTACAAAGCTGAAGAAGCAAAAGATGACGATATGACATTCGCTAAAGAATTGGCTAAATTAGGTGATTTCTATGTAAACGACGCATTCGGTGCGGCTCACAGAAAACACACTTCAACAGCTAAATTGGCTGAAATCCTTAAACCTGCAGTTTCCGGCTTGTTGATGGAAAAAGAAATCAGATGCTTATCACAAGCACTTGATAATCCTGAAAGACCTTTCACAGCAATCGTTGGCGGCGCAAAAGTTTCTTCTAAAATCGGTGTTCTTGAAAACTTAATCGACAAAGTTGATAACTTGATTATCGGCGGCGGCATGGCTTACACATTCGTTAAAGCTAATGGCGGTAAAATCGGTAACTCTATTTGCGAAGATGATCAAATGGAAGTTGCTAAAGCTATTGAAAAGAAAGCGGCTGAAAAAGGCGTTAAATTAGTTATGGCAACTGACGTTCTTGTTGCTGACGATTTCTCAGGCAACGGAACAAACAAATTCGTTAAAATCGACGAAATTCCGGACGGATTTGAAGGCGTTGACGCAGGCCCAGATTCAAGAAAAGCTTTTGCAGATGTAATCAAATCTTCAAAAACAATTCTTATGAACGGTCCTGTTGGCGCGTTTGAAAACCCTAAATTCGCAGAAGGTACAAAAGCAGTTTTAGAAGCTGTAGTTGAAGCAACTAAAAACGGCGCAACTTCTGTAATCGGCGGCGGTGACTCAGTTTCAGCGGCTAAGAAATTTTTCAAAGCAGAAGATTTCACCCACGTATCAACCGGTGGCGGCGCATCATTAGAATTTATCGAAGGAAAGGTTCTTCCTGGCGTTGCAGCATTGGATGATAAGTAATAAATTAAAAGCCCGCTTTTAAAGCGGGCTTTTTTAATTTTATCGTTTTACACAAAGAACTCGATGTTTATCTGTATTACCGTTTATTAGTCTAACACCTATTGTTGCATCTTGAACCCAGGCCTGAGTTGGCGAGATTTTTGTGCTGGACCAGTAATCAACGATGTCCGCTTGATCCTTTAGACCCGAGAATTTTTTGTTGATTGCCATAGACGATAGTTCGTTTATATTTGGCAGTCTTGTTTCATTATTTTGTCGGCAAGCGGTAAGGGCTTCATCTAATGTCATTTCTTTTGCATTGTTTGCGTCTTTAAAATCTGGTATAGGAGCAACAACTATTGAATCGGTTGCGTTAAACGCTGTTAAAAAACCAATATCTTTCCCAACGGTATTTGGCCCTTTGTTGCCATTTAAGTCATATATAAAATTAGCGCACATTGTAGTTTGTGCAAATCCAAAATTTCTACCTAAATAATCAATTGTTTCTCCATTTGAATATTGTGTAATACAGCTTGGGTTGTAATAAACTATAATTGATTCACCATTTTGAGTTTCAAATGCTGCTGCTTTTGTATTCTTTGTTGAATAACTATTTCCTCCCCAATCTGCAGAACGAAAATAATCCGCAAGTGTGTATAATGTTGTTGGTATATCTTGTTGTATTCCGCTTAAATTCGTGAATTTTTCAGTAATACCACAATCTTTTAAATGTTCATTGTCGCAGATATTGTTTATTTTTAGAACTTTTGATAGCCCTTCAGTGACAAAGGTTTCGGCGGCAGTGTCTGTGGTGTTGTCAAGTGTGCCGTAACCGTTGAGTGCAGGCATTAGTGCTATGGCTTGCGAGAACCGTGCATAAAGAGCTTTGCGCTGAGTATTCCAAGTTCGCTCGTTAATATTACCAGTCAACGATGGTAAAGTTATAGCTGCTACCACACCGATGATCGTGAGAGATAAGAGGATTTCTGCCATTGTAAAGGCCGCAATATTTCGACGATACCCCCCCCCCCCGACTCATCAGGGCCTTACTACAAGGGTTTTCAGAGTTTGAATTTTTCATATCTTTCCTTTCTTCCTTTTTATTTTATTATGATTTATTTTTTACATTTTGTCAATATAAAACACTTGAAAAATTTTTATGTTTGTATTAATGTGATGAGGTACCCGATATTATAAGCGTGCGTAGCTCAGTTGCCCCGCGGCGAGCGGTGAGGCAAGGAGGGCGAAGCCCGACGGAGCGCAGTCAACGGTGTTGGCTTGCGAGAGCAAGACAAGCAGGTTGACAAGCGGAGCCGTTATCACGGTACAAGCATGACATTATGACGACAAGCGTGCGTAGCTCAGTTGGATAGAGCGTTTGGCTACGAACCAAAAGGTCGGGGGTTCGAATCCCTCCGCGCGTAATACAAATGAGGATATAACTTATGTTATATCCTCATTTGTATTATGAGTCGTAGCAGGTACGCGAACCCCACACGGTGTAGCCATGTCAAGGGGTTCGAGCGCGAGGCGGCAGAGGGCGGAGTGCTTTTGATGAGTGACAAAGTCACTCCAGCAAAACACGTAGACCCGTTTAACGCCGCCGGGCAAGATAATCCCTCCGCTCGTACCATTTTAAAAGAACCTTATGGCACTTTTTATGGTATAATACTTTTATGAAAAAGATTTTAATTAGTTTGTTATCATTAACAGTTGCGGCATCGGCCGGGGCTTTTGCCGCAAAATACAAGGTTAATACCGGTGGGACAGTCGTGTCGCCGACCGGACAGGTACAGACTAATTCTACGATAATTTCTCCGCAGCCGTCATATAATAATATTTATAATAACTATTATTCACAGAATTATGTTGCGAGTAAGCAGGTTATGGCGAATCCCGTCGGTACTATTGATATCGTTATGGATTATTCCGGAAGTATGTCCTACTGGATTGAGGCTGCTAAAAAATCCATGACCTCTATTGTTGCTCAACTTCCGGCAACTACCAGAATAGGTTTCAGGGTTTTCGGGCATGACGGCGGAAATAACCCGTACAGCGCGATTCTGAATAAAGTAAAAAGCGTTAGCAAAAATAAAAAGGGAAAATATAAGGTCAACACTCAAACGGCCTCATATTTAGGTTCGATTTCTGGTTCGTGCTCTGCTACAACTCAGGTTTCACCCGTTGCTCCGAATAGCGCTTCTGCGCTTCTTAACGGAATGAATTCGGTTCGAATTGGCGGTTCTACACCGCTGACGCTTGCTCTTGAACAGGCTGTTGCCTCAGATTTTAAAGCATTGCCAATGACTTCGCCTAAGAAAATAATTTTAATCACTGACGGCGGGGAAAATTGCGGCGGTGACCCGTGTGCGTTTGCAAAAGCTCTTATGGCTCAAAGGACTGATATTACGATTGATGTTGTCCTAGTTTCGTCAAATTCAAAGGAACTTATTTGTCTTTCGCAAACCACAGGCGGCAAATTCTATAATACAAATGATGTTTACAGCTTTACAAATGTTCTGATGGAGTTAATGCAGGACGCTCCGCAATCTGTCGTTCCAGAACAAACGCAGCAATATGAATTTATCGGAAATTAACGAAGGCTAACTTCAAATTGTCCGCCGTAAATTTTCACTGAAAGTGTCAGGGTTTCGTTTTTGTAGCCCTCAGGTGGGGCTTTGAATGTCGGATTTTGAAGCATTGCGGCATAAACTGCGTCGTTTAGGCTATCGTTGGTTGATTGTACAGAAAAAGCTCGGCCTGTGAGGTTTCCGGAATGGTCGAGTTTGAATGTTATTGCGCATTGGCCATCCCCAATTACTGCCGCAAAATTTATATTGTTGCCCAGTTTGTTTCGAAGAGCGGTTTTGTATGCGTTTAATTCTCGCTTTTGAGCCCCGTAATCAATTTGTGGAGGCTCCGGCTGTTTAACTGTTGGCTGTGGCGCTGGGGCCGGCTCCTGAACCTTTTGGGGCTGCGCCGGCGTTTTAGAAGTCGTTAGTTTTTTGATGATTTCTTGTTTTTGTTGTTCTGTCATCGCAGGAGCAGTTGTTTTTGGCGTCGCGGGCTGGGTTGGAATAACAGGCTGTTTTGAAACAACAGGCGCTGGCTGCGGCAGAGGTTTTTGTGCCGTTTTAGTGGCGGGTACCATTTTGGTTTGAACCGGTACAGGTTGAACATCAACTACCTTAACTTCAAAGTTTTTGGGTGGTATATCGGTGTCTTTCCAAAGTTTATCGATTGATGGAATGCTTACAACTTTTTGAGGAGGGTGCGGTGTTGATGGGGGTTCAGGCTTACCGTTGTCGCGTCCGATAAAAATCCACGACAAAATTGAAAGAACAATACAGATTGAAAAAATTATTAGTGACGGCAAATCAACGGGTTTACGTGTTGTCTGCGTACGGGGTGTAAATGCGTATGATGGCTGCGGTGCTTGATTTTTAACAATTTCTTCGAATAAATCATTACCACAGTCACAGTAATCGGGTTTTATTTCAAATTCTTGTCCGCAGTCTGTACATTTAAACATTTTTAATCCTTTTGAATAATTTTTTCTGAATCTTTGTAGTCGTCAGGTGTACTAAATTTTGCTGTTTGTGAGATTTTCCAGCCGCCTTCAACGGTTGTACTAACTCGGTTTGAGCCCTGCGGGAAGTTGAGAATTTCATGTCCCTGATATCCCCTGATTACCGGTGCAATGTATTGAATTGCGTAAGGCGTACACGCAGGTGTCAGTGACCATGTTTGTACATTACTTATTTTACCATACATATCAACATCAAACGAAAATTTGAAGATTGTTCCTTCCGGCATTATCGGAAGTTTTACGTCGGACATAATTTTGTTTTGCAGGTCTGAACGCCATTTGTTCCAGAGAATCACTTCCTGACGCGCTTTTTCTTCTTCGGTAATGGTTTTTGGCGTCGGCGTTTGTGTTTGCTGTGTTTGAGTTTGAACTTGCGGAACCGTTTTTGTTGAAGTTTCTTTTAGTACACTTAAAAGCGGGTTTGTTGTTGTTTGTTGTTGGGTTTTAATTGCAGGAGCGGGCGTTTCTTCCACACGAATAGTGGTTTGCTTTTTGGGCGAAGATGTCTTTGGCGCCTGCAAAACTTTTTTCTCAACAGTTTTTGTAACTTTCTGTGCCGGCGGACGGTTAGTCTGCGTCGGAAGATTCTTTGTTGTTACAACTTGTTTTTGAGGTTCTACAACGGTATAGTCTGAATCGTAAACAAAAAGAGTCTTGTGCATTTTTGGCTGAAACGCGCCAATGCACAGCGTAGTAACTGCTAAAATTCCTGATATTAAAATAAACACAAGTTTATACACGGTTAATCTCTGTCCATTTTCGCAATCAATTCATCGCAGGCGTGAATGTCAAATTTTGTCTGACTAAGCATATAGGTTTCGGCAATCAATAGCGCTGTCGGAACCATTGCCGCTACAGCACTCAAAAACATGCCGCCTAAGTCGCCGCCCATTTCCTGCATAAAGTATGAAATGTTCATTGAAAATTCAATGAATATAATGCAAAGCCCGATTATAAATGAACGTTGCATATCAAGGTTAAGTTTTCTCATTCCTTCAAGTCCGTAAATTTCAACGCCGTGTTTCAAATAACTGCTGAATCCATCATTTTTCAGTATGTTAGAAGCCTGAATCTTTTTGTTGCAAAGGAAGCCGTTAACAAAGGCGAAGAATGCAAAAATAATCATAAATGTTGCCAAAACGAGGAATACCGGAGAGAATCTTAAACCTGAAATTCTTACCCAGCCGGCGGCTTCAGGAAAGCACATAGCAAGAGTGTTAGAAACACCATAGGCCAAAAACGGTGCAGTTAGAATTCCAAGGGTAATTTCTCCTAAAGCTTTTATTTGCAACATGAATGCTTTATCCTTAATGTTTCTTATTTTCGCAGGGCTCAAGTTGTTGATAAAACGTTCAATCCATTGCTGGTATTCATTTACGAGGATTTCAAAATCCTCTCTGTATTCGTATTTGCTTAATTCTTTTGAAAGTTCAACCTTGCTGCTTTTGAAGTAGCCGCAGGCAAACGCTAATGCCGCCGCAGTTCCGGTAAAGAAAAGTGACATAAATATTGCAAAGAAAGCCATTGACCCTGGGCCCATATAATAAAGCAGATTTATTAAATAAATGGCTCCGTAGAAAATTACGCCAAGCACAAGCATAAATTTTTCAGCGGCAGAGTTGCTAAGCGAAAGGTCTTGAGATTTGTTTTGGAAAAATAGGTAAATTCCCTGTTTGAATACAAGTCCAACGCCATAAATAATCAGTGAGTACATTAGAACAAGTTTCATATTAACAGGCATTTGAATAATGCTTCCGGCTTCTTTCAACGGAAGTCCGGTTAAATAATTCGCGACACCGAAAGCCAGTATAAGTGACGCAACAAAAAGGCCGATATGAAGTAAAATTCCGGATTTTGAATTCATCGAAATTTTGCTTTTTAAATCGTTTATCTGGAACGCAACCTGTTTAATTATAGAAACGCGGGCTTCTTCAAGTTCGGCTTTGCGTTTTT
The DNA here is from genome assembly GCA_947090755.1 of uncultured Candidatus Melainabacteria bacterium. Classification (GTDB taxonomy): domain Bacteria; phylum Cyanobacteriota; class Vampirovibrionia; order Gastranaerophilales; family Gastranaerophilaceae; genus Gastranaerophilus. The sequence goes on from CAMUPF010000004.1 coordinate 33,929, forward strand.
CGATTTTTAGTCTGGCAGAGGCGTTAACATCATCACCGTAAACTTCTTTGATATCCTGTTCGGTAAGTGCTTCGTGTGCGACACGGGTGTTTCCGGCTGAAGCAAGAACCTTTATACTTATATATTCATCGGTGTCTTTCACCATAATTTTGCACATTTTATCAAGTTCCAGACGTTGAGGAATCGGCTGGCCTTTGAATAGAAAACTTTGGCAGTTAAACGGGTTCAAAAGTGAGTATTTGCCGGTGCTTTTATTAAATTCAACAGTCAGCATATAGTCAAACCCGAAATCTATCCGGCAATCGGTTCCTTCTTTTGAGGATATATTAACGAGTTCTTTGTCTGCAAATGTTTTTTCGCCGTGTTTAGTAATTATCGTAAAAGTCATTTATTTCTCCTATCTTCCGATTGCGTCCAGCAGTTTACGCTGTGATTTTTGCGCGGTTTGTTCGTTTACCACAATTAATTTCTTTTCGCCAAGAACCGGTGTTAATTTCGTTTTTACCAGATCCAGTTTTTCAGGATGTGCGTAAGCAAACATCATTGAAATTTCAGGGATGTATTGTTTTATGTTTTCGACGTTTTGCGGCAGTGTTTCCCAGTTGATTTGTTTTGAGATGTCCCCCTCGTTTTCAAGGTCGCCGATAACAACAATTGACGGGATATAACCTTCTTTTTTCATTGTCAGGGCGTGCTCGAATGCTTTTTTCAACGCTTCGCCGTAGGCTGTTCCGTAGTCCTTCGCGTCAAATTTTGTAAACTCCTGCAGTGTATCGTTAATCGCCGAACCGTCAGTCGGTGCGCCTTCATAAATTAAATACGATTTTTCTGAAACTCTCAAGATTTTTATAGTATCTTCAGGGTCTAAAATCGTACAAAGTGAACGTAAGTATTTGATTTCAGTCTGAAGCATTGCCTGATTTGAAGCTGAAGAATCAATTACAAAGATTACTGACGCAGGGTGAAATTCATCAACCTTAATATTTTTGAACGCTGAAAAAAGTAATTTACCTATAACTGACAGTGCCAAAATTAAAAGTCCTACAATTATTAATCTTTTATTCATATTATTTCCCTTTAATAATTAAATATTACGTTAATATTTTCTTCTACGACGACTTCAAGTTCTGTATAAGATGGAATCTCTGCATCAACGCCTTTTTCAGCTACTGATGAAACAAGCGAAACCCCTCCTGAAATCCCGGCGCCGATTGCCGCTCCTGAACCAATATCTCCTTTGCTCAAAAGCGCGAATGCAAGTCCGGCGAGGGCGCCTACAGCAGAGGCAACAGCAACTCTGGAAACGGTAGATTTTAATTTCCCTTCATTTGTAACGTCGAAATCTATTGGCTGTGTTACTAAATCATAAGATTTCCCGTCAGGCGTTACTATTTTATTGAAATCAATTACCACTCCGCCGTTTCTCAGCCCGTGTCGGGCAGAAACAGCTTTGGTAAGGTTTCCGTAAACTACGCTTCCCTGAGGTGCTATCAGGTGTAGGCCATCAACAATCCAATCGGTTTTCAGAACTCCCACAACATTGTCGCCGACATTAGCCGTCGCAGTATTTATCGCATTTTGAAGATAAACCTCCAAAACAGAACCGCTTCCAACACTTGCTACAAATCCTTTTAACACATTAGACGGCTGCGGCCTTTGAGTTTGAACCTGTTTATATTGCGGTTGTTGAGGTGTGTCAAAAGAGTATGTCTTTTGCTCACCTGTCATTGCTTTTTGTGCCATCTGTGCGAAATGTTTTAGATACATATCCCCATAGTATTCCTGATATGAGATATTTTGGTCTTCAAGCAGTTTTAAAAAGGCTTTATTAAAACTTTTTCCTTTTTTATTCGCTTCAATATAATAAAATAAGTTTTGTCCTGTGGGTTCAAGTATTACAACAGCATAATTTTCAGGGTTTTTGTTGGAAACAGCCCAGAACGGATTTTTCTTTTTTACTGTATAATTTTTGTCTAATAAAAGCGCTTCAACCTGCGGCGCAAGCTTTTCACGGTTGACATTGTTTAAATAGTAAAGTTCATTTAGCGCCAACGCTGCATTCGCAGAGAAAAGATAAACAAGTGAAATAAACAAGGTTAGAAATTTCTTCATCTATCCTCCTGTTTTATCACTGTTGTTGTAACACTTTTGGTTGATGTGACGCTTCCGTCTGCGTTAATTTTTAAGATATATTCGATAATATTAAGCTGAAAAGGCTTATGCATTTTTGGATTCGAAATGCACAGAGCAACTGTTAATACAGTTAAAATAATTAATCCCAGAATCGAAAATAATCTAAAACGCATACATCCCCACTTTTGTTACAATTATACTATAAAAAACAAGTTTGGGAAATATTATTTAGTATTGTTACTTTCGACTTCTTCTTTTGTTACAGTCGGAGAAAGTCCTTTGATGGCAAACGGTTTGGCAAAATAATATGCGCTAAGAATGTTTAACCCCCAACCGATAATGTTTACTGTCGGTTTCACCTTTTTGGGCAGAAAATTTGACATTGCCATCAGACCTGTTCCGGCCATAAGTGCAATATAAGCCTTGAAGATTCCACGCGGAACCGCTACGCAATCGTTTACGTCGCGCGGGTTCTTCACGTTGTCCGCTATAACGTCGATGATTTCACGCTTTCTAGGCTTCTGTTCCGGCTGATTATTGTGAAATGCCGGTGTCGCTTGAATTCTTGAAACTTCCATAGATAAATTAAAACACGTAAAAATATTTTTTGCTAGTATAATTAAAATATGTTTTACACGATTACCGGTGTTATAATTAGGATTTTTAGTAATTCTTACCTGAATGTCTGGCAGAAAATCTTGACCGGCATGGGGCAACGGCCGTCGGTCGTAAATTTTTATACCTATCTCGGGCTTGCTATCCTTGTTCTGCCGCTTATTCCCTTCTGCGCATTCAATACCGAAATTGCGCTGAACTTTATCGTAATGGGTTTGTTGGGTGCATTAGGAAACTATTTTATAATCAAGGCTCTATCAATTGGCGAGCTTTCAACCCTCGCCCCGATTAATTCTTATAAACCCGTTGTAGCATTGATTGCAGGAGTGCTTTATTTGAAAGAAATCCCCTCCCCGCAGGCGATTATGGCGATTGCGTTGATTATCGCGGGCACTTTCTTTGTACTCGATTCTCAAACCGGAGATTTCAACTTAAAAGCAATATTCTTCAGGGTACTTGCATTGATTTTTTCTGCTTCGGAAGCTGTTTTTATTAAGAAAATTATAATCCTAACTGATATTACAAGTGCTTTTGTACTCTGGGTTTTAGCGGGTCTGATGTTTTCAGCCTTTTTTGTTTTCTCACGGCACGGAAATATGAAACTCGTATCTTTGAAATACCAGATTTTATTGATTTTATCTGTAGCCATCATGCAATATTCGACAAACTATGTTTTTGCGCGTATGGATGTTGCCTATGCACTGGCATTATTCCAACTTTCGACACTATTAAGTGTCGTTTTGGGTGCAAATTTATTCAATGAAAAGAATCTAAAACGTAAGTTAATAGGTTCGTGCATAATGGTTTGCGGCGCAGCCATACTAATCTTGGCTTAAATGTCACCATTGGGTGACATGATAGATGTTTTGTCACTATATAGTGTCGTTATTCGGTGGAAAATATTGTCCCGACTGGATATAGATTTCAAACTTTTCTTGCGGGGATGAACTTACCGCAGATAACGTGTAATCTCCGAGTTTATATGTTTTGCCCGAATATGCTTCTGTACCAAGTTTATATTTAGCCTCATAGAGTGTCCATTCTGCGTAAAACTCGTCGAGTGTGCTGCATTTAAACCCCATACGGTCTGCGATTTTTTCAAAATCGCGCTGAGTATTTTTTTCTATATCAATTCCGCACGGTGAATCAGAAAAAGCCAGTGCTATAAATTCTTTACTGTGGCTAATGCTAAAATGTTTCGCGCCTGTTTTTAAAAGAGGTTTGCGGCCGTCAAAGATTATTTCGCGGTTTTCAATATGGTAAAATTCGCGCAGAATTCTATCAACCATAAGGTATGACAGACAATGCTGGTTGAGCTTTTTAGCGTCTGATATGTCTTTCTTCTTAAATTCTAATAGGAGTTTTTGATGAACGCTGTCTGCGTCTGTGATTTCAATAACGAAAATATCCATAAAATTATTTTAGCATAAAAATGAACCCGCGGTTAAGCGGGTTCAATATTAGGGTGGTTTTATAATTTAGGAATTTCTCCCGGGAAGTCGTTACCTGTATCTTCACGATATTTAGCTCTTGCGGTAGCTTCATCGTTAACGATTTCTACTTGGCCGTTACAACGTGTAACGTGGAATTTTGTTGTACCAGGAATTTTAGTGATTTGAGCCTGTCCTCCCGGAGCAATACCTTTGTTGTTGCCGCCTTTGGATAATGGACGTTTATGCGTTGGTATTGTGTAAGATGATTTTCGTTTGATAACTGTTCCGTTAGGAAGTTTGAGTTCCGGCGGTAACATTACGTTTGCAGGAGGGTTCGGTTTGTCTGCCGAGTAACCGTTACGTTGCTGAATCGCTCTATAAACATCTTTGAGTGAAATTTTAGAGGTGTCATAGTCGTATGCGTTCGCAAAGTCATACCAGTATGAAAGTCTGTCTGTATTTTTATGATAAGATTTTGCATATTGTACGTCTTCGGGTTCAGTTTTACCGGCAATATCTTGGCGTTTAATATCCGCTTTGCAATCATTATCAATTTCGTCGCCTTCATCATCGCCATCATCATCAGGTGGTACAACAGGTGGTGTAGGTGGTGTATCTTTTATAGGCGTTTGTTCGACACCTTTTTTAGCCAGAACATTTCGTTTAATTGTTTCGCCGCGCATACCTTCGTCAACTATTTTTGGTAAATCCGGTAACGACGCAATTACGTTCATACCACCGGCAATTAAACCGGCATTGAGAACATTGTTCATATTGATTTTCGCTCTGCCTCTGGTTGTGCCGCTGACTTCTTTTTCGCCGCTGTATTCAGCTTCGCCTGAAACTTCAATATCATCTTCGACGACAGCTTCCCAGTGAACTTCACCGTTAACGTCGATTACCTGACGGTAATGTTGTGTAACATCGCCGCCAACCGTGCCGGAGTAGTGGACTGTACCGTCGGCAGAAACATGAATTGTACCTTCATAGCCGTACGGAATTTCAATTTTACCGCCGTATGGAAGTGTTACTTCAACATTTTCTGTATATTCGCCGATTAAGTATCCGTTTTGATAATCTTTGTGTGTTACAGGAACTGTACTTGTGGTATTGCCACTGTATTCACCTGTCGCAACACCGGTACCGGAGTAGCCATGATCGCCCTCATAATGCCAGTCTGCGTCGCCTTCGTAGCCAAATTCTACGTGGGTTGTTACGTCGCCTTCTGCTACAACCTGATCATGATACTGGCTGGTGCCCTGTACTGTTTTGCTGTAGTGGACAATTTTAGACCAAGGCACTGAACCACTATATTGTACAAGTTTTGAGAATTTAGATTCAACAACTTTTGTTGTACTGATATATTCAGAAAGTAATCCTGCGGCACTGCCGGCAACAAAGCCTTTTGCAAATGCTTTACCCAGATGCGCAATACGCAAACCGGTTGTTCTGTCGCCTTCAATTTCAATACCTGCAGTTTTGAAACATTTAGCCGCAAATCTTCTGTCGCCGAATTTGTGTTTTGCTTCTTCACCTTTACGTGCACGGGTGATTTTCTTTCTATCCTGCAAGTCTGCACGATAGTCTGCATTATGTGCGGCATCTGTCGCTTCGTCATTGTCAAGATTGTTGTCATTCGAATATGCAAGCATTTTGTTCTTGAACATATCACTGCTGAATTTCCAGTATTTCTTTTCAATGACTGGGTTGACGTCTTTGTCGAATGTCGGGCGTCCTTTGTCATCTTTGACATGAACTTCCTGTACGTAGTCTGCAGTCTTTTCGTCCGCTTTTTCAAAGAAGTCTTCAGGAGTTTCTTGAATCCATTCTTTGATATCTTTATCAAGCTTGTCATGTTTTACAACGGTTGTGTTGAATTTATGTTCCGCGCGTTGTTTGTGGATTTGGGTTTCAGCCATGATTTTGGCAATGTCGTCAAGATTTTCCGTCAAAACTTTGTTGTTTTCTTCATTAGATTCTTTCATTGTTTTTTGAATCTTTGCTTCAAGTTTTTCGATTTTATCTCTGACTTTTTGAGGAAGTGCGTTATAAGCCTCTGTTGAAGCTTTGTCACGTGCTTCTGCTCTTTCTTTCTGCAAATCTTCTGCCTGTTTCAATTTTGTTTGATCCATAGCAGCTGTAATGCTTTTTTGCGCTTCAGCTTTATCTGCCAGACGTTTTTGCTCTAATGCTTCAGCTTCCGCTTCATTGCCGGCTTTCCGAAGTCGTGCAACTTCTGCTCTTGTTGCACGGTTTTGAGCATCTGCTTGCTCACGTAATTTTTTAGATTCCGGTGTTTCCGCTTCCTGAAGCAGTTGGTTTATTTGATCTGCATATTCACGGTCAGCCATTATGGCTTTATTTTGTACCCTTTGTGCTTCAGGTGAGTTTTTAACTGCCTCAGCTTTTAAGTCGGCAATTTCTTTACGCATTTTTTGAACTTCGGCCATACCTTTGTTAAAGTTTTGTTCACTTACTGCGCTGATTGCCATTTCTTCAATTTTGCCTTCTGTGATATCAAAAGCGTCTGTTGCCTTCAAATCAATAATCGCCATGATTTGTTCGGTTGTAAGGTGTTCACCTGGTTGAACCCAGTCTTTTTCCTGAACTTTTTCATGAGGCGGACGTAAAGAGTTATAAGCGTCTAATGCCGCTTTATCGCATGCTTTTGCTCTGCGTTCCTGTGCGTCCTTAATTTTAGCCTCAATTTCTGCCCTGCCTGCTGCGTCATTCGGGTCAAGCAGTGCTAAATCATCTTGAAGGCTTCGTATTTCTTGATCGTATTTTGCCCGCGGCCCATCGATATATAACTTACGAAGTTCATCTCTTCTGGCTGCATAACGTTCTTTTTCTTCTTCTGATGCAAATCCTTCTGCAAGATATTTGCTTTTAAGCTGGATATTGGCTTTAGTATCGCGCATCATCGCTTGAAGTCCGGCTTTAACCTGACGAACTTCTTTTGAATACATGACCTGAACAATATCGCGTCTTGCTTCCATAGGGTTTTGTTTGTAGCGTTCCATGAAATATTGTTCCCACTGCGCTTCATTCAAGTTTCTCATATCTTTATTATCCATGTCTTTGGCCGTGATTTGTGTCGCAGTAGTTCTTAAATTTTCCAGCTTTTGTTCCGGCGTTACTTCGCCTTCTTCGGCTTTTTCGACCGCTAAACCTTTAATTTGTACATTTTCATAGTAAGCATTAAGGTCTTTAGCCTCAATCCCCTTACTAAGTTGTCTGGCAATCTGGTTTGCCAGTTTTGGTTCTTGCGCACATGCCTCTTGAAGTTTTGGACTAAGTTTGTTCCAATCTAACCTTGAGATTCCGTACTCAGATGAATAAATTGCTCCATTACCACCCATAGTTGTCCTTTCTGCACCTTTCCCCCTACCGAGCCGGTGCTTTAACTGTATTTACCTAATATGTGGTATCTGTTTCGGCAAAATTTTATCACAAGTTTAATGGTAGTTTGGGCTTGTTTTTGAAATTTTCTTGATATGATTGGGTTCTAGCCGTAAAAATTGAAGTTTACAATTCTTAACGTGTTTATATTACTTAATAAAACCTTACGAAATTGTAAAACTTTGTAAATTTTTAGCGAAAAATACTCAATTTTTTGCATAAATTTACCGTTTATATAAATATATATACAGCAAGTGTAATGTGACATAATAGATAAAGAGGTTGCTATGAGAGGATCAAAAAAAACCGACAAAAAATTAATCCCGCTGATATTATGTTCAGTGTTGGTTTTACAGCAAACATTCGTTAATGCTTCGTTTGCCTCTGAGATTATTGATGGGGCAGGAAATGCAGTTATCAAGCATCCGGGCACTCATGATTATCAGATTAGACCGGATTTATATAATGGCAAAGTAGGATTTAAGGAGTTTAATAAATTAGATCTTTCTAATGGTGATGTCTTAAACTTTATTTTTCAGGCATATAGAGGTTCTGTGCCGGAATCTCAGTACTGGGATATAGATACATTTGTTAACTTCGTTAACAGCCAAATCAATATTAAAGGTGTTGTTAATACTTTAAATACTTTTGCAGGTGAATTAAAGCAAAACGGTAATTTGGTATTTATTTCACCTGAAGGCATGGTTGTTGGCGCAAGCGGTGTTTTGAATGTTGGCAGTTTGAGTGTTTTCACTCCAACTACAGATGCATTTAATACATTGAAAGACGGTATGAGAACCGTTCCTACAAACTCAGTAGGACAGCAAATGGGTGAAGCAACCGATAAAACCTGGAATCCGAACGACGCTGCATTATATACCGGCGCCGGCCCGATTACAATTGACGGTAAAATCTTTGCCAGAGGCAATGTAGAACTCAACGGCGGTCAAATCGGTGTCGGAAGTACCGGTGCTGTTATTGCGGGACTCGGCGGGGACGCTGCTTCTACTATTATTACAAGTGCTGCGGCTGCCGAAACCTTGTTTAATCAGCTTGTTAGTACTGACAATATGGTAATCGGTAATGATTTTGCAAATTCTAACGGCGAAATTAAGATTACATCTAAAACCGGCACATCAGTCGCTGAAGGCGGAGCAATCAGAAACTTCGCAACAAACAGAAGTAACACTACTATTACAAATACCGGCTCTAACGGTATTAATATTAACGGTGAGGTTTCTAACCCTAACGGTAATTTGACTATTACAAACAATGCAGGCGCGTTAAATGTAGGTACTGCAGGTGATTTGAAAAACAAAGGTAATATGACCATTATCGGCCAAACTTCTAACACCGGCGTTACAATTAACGGTAAAGCTACTAACGATGGCAACATGGTTATTAAAAATAATGTTGGTGCTAACGGTTTGAAAATTGGCGGTAAAGTTACTAACAATACCGGAACCGCTGAAATTACTAACGTTCAAGGCGGTTTGCAGGTTACAAGCGGCGGTGTCGTTACATCCAACGGTACAAGCTTATTGATGGATAACCAAGGCGCGGGCGGCTTTACTGTTGACGGAACCGTTAACAACAATGCAGGTACCGCTACTCTTACTAACAGTAACAATGAGTTGTTAATCTCTTCAACGGGACGTGTTAATTCTAAAGGCACAAAATTGGATGTAACAAATACAGGTACTAACGGCATGCATGTTCAAGGTATTGTAAGCCACCGCAATCCGTCAGGTACTGTTAACTTTACAAACTCTAATTCAAATATGATTATCGGTCACGGCAGTACTGATTTTAACATTACTTCAGACGCTGATGTTAATATTAATGTTAATAACGGTAATGCTTATAACTACGGCGTTGTTAAAACTTTAATCCAAACTATTAACGGTGCGGATTTGAATATTACCGCAACTAACGGTGCGATTGGTAAAGAAGTCGGCCCTTGTGCGGATGGCGTTTGCACCGGTATCGGCGGCGCTGACGCAAGAGATTTGACTAAATCAATCAACACCGAAATTGACGGTATTATTACCGCTAACAGCAAAGGCACTAGTGCCCTTGTTAATATGGCAAGTTTAAATAAAGATATGCACATCAACCAGATTAATTCTGATGGTCGTGTAATCCTTCTCGCCGACGACAAAATAAGCAAAGGTAGAACCGCTTATGACATTCTAAACAGAGCATTGGATTCTACAAAACCTAACGTTCAAGGTACAGGAATCTCAATTATTGCAAGCGGCGACATCGGTAAAAAATCTAATAAACTTACATTTATCCAGAAAAATGGTGATTTCAACGATGCGTCATGGAACAATGATAAATTTAATTACAATCCGAAAAGCGGAGTCCAAGGCGTTGATATGTTAGCTATTAAAGATGTCAATGTTAAAGGACTTGATAACGCAGACGGAACTAAAAATGATACAAATGTTTGTGCAATTATTTCAAGAACAGGCAGCATTGATGCAGAATTCTCAGGCGATACTTACATCAAAGATATTACCGCTGAAAACAGAATTGATCTTGTTAACCGCGGCAAAAATATGTATATCGAAAACTTAGGCCAATCACCTACTTACTACCCTGTAAAAGGTGATTACTACGGAAATAAAACCAATGTAATTCCTGAAAGAGTAACTGTTAAAGTCCTCGATTTAGGTACGGTTTCCAGCCCTAACACCGCAGCTGATTCAACTTTAGTTATCAAAGGCGGTCAAATTAACGGTGATGGTCAAGGCAGACCTAGTAAAGATCAAGATTTAATCATTACTGTTGATAACGGCTATGTTGACGGCTATTACTTCAATATGGGTAAAAACAGAATGCCGGGCCACTCAACTGTCACCAAGCATGACGGAACAAATACAATTACAAGCCCTAACGGCACAACAATCTCTGTCAGGGGCGAAGCCGTAAGACCTCATGATGTTGAAGGTATCGGCAGAAACAGAATTGAACGTAATTACTATTACGGAAGCGATACAGGCATGACAGATCCTAACGGAACAGGTTCTGAACAGGGTGATGATCCAAACTATGATGGTAAGGATAGTCCTGATGGTGATGATGATAACCTTGTTATTCCGGAACCGGATAGACCGGAACCTCCCGGACCAATTGATCCGCCGGATCCAATAGACCCTGTTGATCCAGATGATCCGGATAACCCTGTAAATCCGGTAGACCCTGTTGATCCAATCGATCCGGTAGATCCTGTCGACCCTGTCGACCCTACAGATCCGGTTGATCCTGATAATCCGGACAAACCGGACCCTGTCGACCCGTCAGATCCTGATAAACCGGTAGATCCAACAGACCCTATAGATCCGTCAAATCCTGACAAACCGGTTAATCCTGTCGATCCGGATCCTTCAGATCCAAAAGATCCTGTAAATCCTGTCGATCCGACAGACCCGACCGATCCGGATAATCCTGTAGACCCAATCAATCCTACAGATCCTGAAAATCCGGATAAACCGGATGTTCCAGATAAACCGGTTAACCCTGTCGATCCCGAAAGACCGGATACTCCGGACCCTGTTGACCCGGAAAAACCGGATGTTCCAGATAAACCAGATCCGGTAGACCCTGTTAACCCTGATCAACCAGACAAACCGGTTAACCCTGTCGATCCTGAAAATCCGGATGAGCCAAACCCACCGGTTAATCCAGAAGATCCCGATAAGCCAGTTCCACCAGGGCCAGACCAACCGGATCCTCCAGGACCAAACCCTCCAGGACCAACTCCACCGGGCCCTAACCCGCCGGTTGATCCCGATCCTGATAATCCTAGACCATTATTCCAGTACGGTTACAAGCAAAGAGTAATGGAACACGGTATCGAAGCTATCGACAAACGTACACAAATTCGTGTAAATGTTAACGAAACTTCAACTCCATTGACAATTGCAGAAAATTCAGAAGTTGAGTCTGTTGTTGATATATCAAGAGGCGGTATGTCAGTAACACACAAAGATAAACTCAAAGTCGGTGATGTCGTTCCGGTACATATCAAGTACGGTGATATCGAAATCGATGCAAACGTCAAAGTCGTTTCAGCTACTAAAAATCGTGCCGGAACACAGTTCGTTGATCTGGATGAGGCAACAGCAAACAAATTATTATACCTGAGTTTGTTGATGGATGGCGAAATTGATACTAAAGTTACATATACGGTCGGTGAAACAAATATCGCCGGTATGAAATAAAAATTAAAGGTTCCTGAATAATCAGGAACCTTTTTTATATGTTTAATTTTTCTTTTACTATGTATAGAGGTCTGTCTTTTGCTTCCTCATAAATCCTGCCGACATATTCTCCAAGTATTCCCAGCGCAAATAATTGAATTGCACCGGTTAAAAATACCGCAGCTATGACCGCGAGTATTAAAAATATCGGCGGATACGTAAATAGACCGAAGAAGAATATTACTAAAGATAAAATTAATAATATTACTCCCAGTATGTGGATGAGTTTTAAGGGTTTTGTAGAAAAAGATAAAATTCCATCAGCCGCAAGTTTAAGCATTTTGGAAAGCGGATATTTTGTTGTTCCTGCAAATCGTTCATCCCTGTCATAAAATAATGGCGTGCTTTTGAATCCGGCCCAAGGAACCATCGCCCGAAGAAATCTGTGTTTTTCCGGCATGTTTTGAATCGCTTCAACAACTTCTCTTGTGATTAGTCTGAAATCTCCTGTATCTGTCGGAACTTTAACCTGACAGAGTGCATCAAAAACACGATAGAACGCAAAAGCTGTGAACTTTTTAAACGCAGTTTCTTTCCTGCGTTTAAGTCGTTTACCGTAAACGACTTGATATCCTTCTGTGGCTTTTTCATACATATCTTTGATAAGTTCAGGCGGATCTTGCAAATCTGCGTCGATTATCGCTGCATAATCCCCTTTTGAGTAATCAATTCCGGCGCTTACTGCAAACTGGTGGCCAAAATTACGTGAGAAACTCACCACTTTTACAAACGGATATTTTTCTGAAAAGTCTTTTAAAATTTCAAAACTTTTGTCTTTTGAACCATCATCTACGAATATAAAATTTACATCCAATTGGGTGTAAAGTGATTCTCTAACATTTATTAGCCGCTTTAGTGTTTCAGACAGGCATTCTTCTTCATTGTAAACAGGTACAATAATATCAAGGGTTTTGCGCATTATACAACTCCATTGTTAAGTAAATCGTGGATGTGGATTACCCCGATTGGCTTATTGTTTTCGACGACAAATAGGTTTGTGATTTTCTTGTCATGCATTATTTTTAAGGCTTCGGAAGCGAGTGCTTCTTTAGAAATTGTTTTAGGGTTTCGGGTCATAAGACTGCAGGCCTGTTGCTCCAGGATTTGAGGGGAAAGACATCTTCTCAAGTCGCCATCAGTCAACATACCGGTTAAAAGTCCGGAAGCGTTTACGAAACCGACGCAGCCAAGACGTTTTGATGTCATTTCAAGTAATGCTGCCTGCATATTGGTATGTTCTTCCAGAATCGGCATTTCTTCGCCGGTGTGCATAAGATCTGAAACTCTTTGTAAAATTGAACCGAGTTTGCCGCCCGGATGTCTGGCGTTAAAGTCTTCTTTAGAAAATCCGTTACGTTCAATCATACCGATTGTGAGGATATCACCAAGAACTAACGTGGCAGTGGTAGAACTTGTAGGTGCAAGGCCTAAAGGGCATGCTTCGCCGTTATTTGGAAGCCGTAAAACAATATCGCCGGCTTTACCAAGTGAACTTTCAGAATTTTTTGTTACTGCAATTAGCGGTATACCGAAGCGTTTGCAGTAGTTAAGAATGTCAATAAGCTCTTTAGACTCCCCGCTGTTAGAAATTGCAATAACAACATCTTTTTCTGTAATCATCCCCAAATCACCGTGACTTGCTTCTGCCGGATGTACAAAAAATGACGGTGTGCCGGTTGAGGCTAAAGATGCCGCAATTTTTTTACCTATGTGGCCGGATTTACCCATTCCGGTAATAATGATTCTGCCTGCCGCTTTTTCCATTAAGTCAAGCGCCTGCGTAAGAGAACCGTCTGAAAGGGTTCCGCGAAGTTTGTTTATTGTATCTATTTCCGAATCTATTGTTCTGAATGCTGAATTCAAGTCTGTATGTGTTTGTTCCGCCGTCATAGTAATCATATTAACTCCTGTTATTCCTTATCTGATTTAACCATAAATCGATAACGGTTGCCACTAGTATGAAGAAAATTTAACAACATGGGCAGGTTTTTAACCGCGTGTTAATATTATATAGTTGCCCTAGAAAGACTCGCGCTAAGGAACGTGAGAGAGTCTTTTGAGTGGCGTATTAGACAGCGGAGTCGCGGGTTGGCCTGCGTGAGCAGGACAAGCAGGCGACGGAGAACTGCTTTTAACTTATTAAGGAGTGTTTTATGGATATCAAAATTAACGATAAATTGGTGGCGTTTACAGGTTGTATTGGCCGACGCTCATATATTTTGAATTTAATGTATATTTCAATGATTACAGCGATTTTATCGATGCCGTTTTCTATTTGGCTGGCGGCTTCTGTTCAAAATCCGCTTGAGGCGTTTAATGTAGGAGCGCTTCTTCGAACGGCTCCGGTGTTTGCGAAATTTTTCTGGGGTGTTGCCTGTGTGATTTCTTCGGTACTGGGTTCGGGACTGCTTTTACGCAGAATCGCTGATATTCGAGGCGAAGAAGGACTTGCCGGGTACCTCTGGACGGCGGTTTTAGTTATTGCTCCTTATTTGTGGATTATTAAAACTAATCCGTTGACGGTTCTGGTATTTATATTATGTCTTATCGCGGGATATTTGATGATGGCTCTCCCCGGTAAAATTACAGGTCAAATCCCCCATGACCCTCTAAAACGCTTCAACTGGGGCGCTTTTTGGGGAACATGGATTTGGGGCCTATTTAATAAAACATATATTACTTTATGGTCGCTTATTTTGTTCTTTACTCCTGCTTTCTTCTCCTGGGCAATTGTTTGCGGTATTAAGGGTAACGAGTGGGCGTTTCAAAATCAGAATTGTAATATAGAACATCTTGAAGAGTTTAATAAAGGTCAGAAACATCAGGCAATCGTATGGAATGCTCTTGCCGCGTTTTTTATGTTTATCATGCCGGTAATAGTAACATTTTTGATTGTTGCGTTCCTTGTTACCGGAGCCTTAAAAGACCCGGAAGGTGCACAAAAATTTATGGAAAAATCTGAAAATTTCATAGCGTCAATAGTGGAAGACACATTTGACAGCTACGATATTGGTAAAGATGAAAACCGCTTTTATATTGACCCGCAAAAATGGGTTGGACTTACATATAACGAAAGATATAATACTCTTAAGGGTGCGGCAACACTTGCTTCTATAAAAAAACACCATTCTGATGAGTCATATAAAGGAAGTCAGTCTTCTGAGATATTTAGGACAAAAATTTATAGCACTTACAACGATGAACTTCTTGCAGAATTTAAAATGGATGAAACGCAGGATTTAAAGGATTTTAAATCAGCGTTCAAAGCAGTGATGAATGGTCTGTATTTTAATACAAATCCGGAACTCCCGCCGCCATTACCATAAGATATAAAGAAGTGTTAAATGCTAAAAAAAAGAGGCTTTATGCCTCTTTTTTTTCGTGGTAATCTGTCATGCCCGGGAAGCTGTTTTGTCCCGTCATTTTGGCTGTTATCCAGTACTGGATTTTTGGAATCAACGTTGAAAGGAATAGTGCTGAAATTCCAAATCCTACTACTCTGTTGAAGGCGTTCTTCGCAAAATTCATTTTATCAGCGTTTTCAATCGTTTTGAGCGTAATCTTTTTGCCGCTGTGTTCTGCTTTTTTAATGATTGCTTCAATATAGGTTTTCATATCATCTTTTAATGATTTGAGTTCATCCTGTGATACAAATCTGTATGGATCCTGATGTTTGTAAGTAGTGGATTTGCCAAACATATCGTTATTAGACGCAAGTCCGTATAGATTATTTAAAAATTCCGGCATATTTAAGGCGCCGCCTTTGAATACATCTTCAACCTGAACTTTGGTCAGAACGCTTACACCCTCTTTTTTCGGCTGAAGGGTGGACATTCTTTTTGCGCAATCTATGTAATCTTTAATCTGTGCAGGTTTAAGTTCCGGATTTTTCTTGATTTGCGTAATCAAATCATCAAGTTTTATGATGTCATGGTCAAATTTTGAATCCAGTTCTTTTGTCATAAAGCCGGTATTTGTGTCATCGCCTAAGGCTAGTTTTCTAAACTCGGCCGCGCTCAATCCGCCTTTATTATCCGCAAACGCAAGTTTTATCTGATCTGTAACCTGCTTAGATGCAACAGGATCGAGCCTTGTTTTTTTACCGGTATCAAGCCAGTTTAACCATGAGTGGATGTTAGGAATACTGAACATATAGAAATAAATTGAAGATAGGTCGCGGAAAAGAACTTCGGTTCGTTCGTGCTGGTTTCTTGAACTTATTGCACGACCGCCGGCAATACCTGCATCTGTTGAAAGTAGTTGATAAATATTATCGTTTTCAAAGTGGTTCGCGAGTGATAGGATTCCCTGCGCGGACATACCAAATGAAAGTCCTTTTTTCTTGTTTCCATTTTCTTCTGTGAATTTGTCCATTGAATAATTAAAATATTCCTGTTGCTGTGGTTTATGTTGTCTTGCAGCGGCTTTCTCTTCTCGCTCATTGTGAAGTTTAACGGTAATTTTCTGGTTGATTCTAGGTACGACAAGCCCAACCAGAATGTTCGCTAAAATAATACTTGCACCAACTTTTGCAAGTTTAAATTTGCCGATAGTTTTTTCGCTAATGCCCTTACCTTTGTCTTTTAAGTAGTTAGCAAGCGGGTTTCTAAGTCTGTCACGACCAACATCAAAGTTCGTATCGACAAGGTTAAGTGTCTTTTTGCCAATCCAGTCGTTCATTCTGTTGAACATTTTAACGCCTGCAAACCAGAATGCCGCGCCTATAGCTTCTTCAGTGAATCGCTCTCTGGCCTCGTCAAATCCGCCTCTTTTGTAGGCCTGAATGGTTCTGCCGCCGGTAACGAAGCATTCCAAACCGATCAAAGGAAGCATCGCTCCGGTGCCCATTCCACGGGCAAAACGGCGTGCAAAACCGTAATTGTTTATTGATTGAGGTTTTATACTTGTTGGATTAATCGGCATAGTTATGAATTTAATATCTTTTTCCGGTCTTGTCGTACAGTGTTTGAAGTAATGTGAATGATGAAATTTGCTATATCTTTAAGAAATTGTAACATGAAAAGTATAAATGAAAAATTGTTCGGGCTTGAAAACGTGAAGAATTGTGTTAAAATAATGAAAAGTACATTAAAAATTAAATATGGGGATGTTCTGGATTAGACAGGATGTTCGGTTGAAACAGGTTGCGTGTTCGGGTGCTGTTCCCGATTATCAACAAGCAAACTAATAAGTGCAAACAACACTGTAAACGCTCGTAACGCATTTTCATATGCACAAGCTGCCTAAGTCGCAGTAGAGCCTCTCGTAGTTCCCAGCTTGCCGGAATTGCGGGACAATTATGCAAGCCGCAGTATGTTGATGACGGTAGACATATCAAGCAAGCCGTTGGAAGTTAGCCATTCTGCAAAAATGGCTTTGATGTATAGATGGTAGTGATTTTATCCTATATACATTGAGGGTAATTAAAATCTACACACGTAGAGATTTGTTTAAATCCATTTTGGACGCGGGTTCGACTCCCGCCATCTCCAAAAATAAGGGGGCTTTAGCCTCCTTATTTTTGGAGATAAGAGGTTGTAGAACACTATTGTGGTTCGAGCGCGAGCGAGCTGAGGCTGGAGCCGATTTGTAAGGGTTGAAAACCCGTAACAAATCGCGGAATTGCCGTTACAAGCGAGCGAGCAAGACACTCCCGCCATCTCACAAGTTTATAAGAGATATATTATGATTAAATCGGTTAAAGAACTTTCAATTGAATCTAAAATTTTACGCAGGTTACAGAATAATCCTGTTTGTTTGAAGCTTGTTCATTATCTATTCGCGGATGAAGAACTGCAAGAGTTACAGGATTATGCAAATAACGTTTCGATTAAACGTCTGGGGTTTAACGACCACGGGCCGGTTCACATGCGTCAGGTCGCTGGTAACGCTATAAAAATGCTTAATATTTTAAAAGAAGCAGGCATTAGCACATCACTTGAATGTGAGGGGATTGGCTCATTTGAAGACAGTATGTGCGCGGTGATTATGGCAGGGTTAATGCATGACCTCGGTATGTCTATCGGGCGTCAGGGGCATGAAGAAATGTCTGTAATTCTTGCTCAGCCTATAATTGACAGAGCGCTTATGCATATTTTCCCTGAAGATTTGAAAAAACGCGTGATTATTAAATCACTTACGACGGAATGTATTATCGGCCACATGTCTTCAAGAAAAATCCATTCTATAGAGGCCGGAATAATTTTAATCGCTGACGGCTGCGATATGACCAAGGGACGTGCGCGTATTCCAATGGCAATAAATACCACTCCGCGTGTCGGGGATATTCATAAATATTCCGCTAATGCAATTAACCGTATCGGTATCCATCGCGGGGAGAGAAAACCTATTAAGATTAACGTCGAAATGTCCGGTGATGTCGGGTTCTTTCAAGTCGAAGAAGTCCTTTTGACAAAAATTGATTCCAGCCCTGCCAAGCAGTATGTTGAACTGTATGCTGGTGTTCAGGGGCAAGAAGCTAAGTGCTATCTGTAGAAATTGATTGGAAATTTAATTTACCATAAGTTATAATTACAGTAAGAGGTGTAGGACTATGATGAGTAAAAGTTCTGTGAGAAAACTGTATTTATATTGTTATCTGGCACTGGTTTTGGCGGCTATAATTCTGGGGATGTCTTTTGTTGCGCAAAAGGCCGGAATGCAGTACGTTGAACCTTTTACTTTCAATACGCTGAGATTTTTTATTGGAAGTCTGTCGTTGTTAGTTGTTATTGGGATTGGTGAAAAATTTCATATTTTTAGAGGTGAAAAACATTCGACTAAAGAACTTCTAAAAGGCGGTGTTGCCGCCGGTGTCGCGTTATTTTTCGCGTTTTCGATAAATCAGTACTGTATGCTTGAGGCGCAGGCGGGTAAAGCAGGGTTTATTACGGCGCTTTATATAATTTTTGTTCCGTTATTTTATACATTTCTCGGAAACCGCTTGAAACTTAACGTTAAAATCGGCGTCGTTCTTGCGCTTGTCGGACTTTATCTTTTATGCGTTAAGGGCGTTTCAGGAATTCAGGCATGTGATGTTGGAATCCTGATAAGCGCTGTATTCTTTGCAATACATATTATGATTGTAAGTTTTTATACTAAGAAAGTCTGTGCAATGAAGCTTTCTTGTTTTCAGTTTTTTGTGGCGGGTTTGCTTTCTATGCCGTTAATGTTTTTAATGGAAAACCCTGCAATAAGTAATATTATCGCAGGGTATCGTCCGATTTTGTTTATAGGTGTCGTTGTTACGGCTGTTGCTTATACCCTTCAGATTTTTGGCCAGAAGGCTGCAAAGCCTGTTATCGCGACAATGATTTTAAGCAGTGAGGCCGTTTTTGCGGTTCTGGGCGGTGTGATTATGCTTGGAGAATCACTTAATGCCCGCGAAGTCCTGGGGTGTCTGCTTATGATTGCTGCAATTCTTATTTCACAGATGTCTGTAAAGCTGTTTCAACATCGCGAACAATTAAGTCCGTTGTCAGGTGATAACGCTCATAGAGTACTTCAAGCGGGACACGGTCGGTGAACTCTTTTTCGCCGCCGAAGTTAATAACTTTTATTCCTGACGGGCCATAGAAGCTTGCCACTTTTTCACCGAAGCCGCCTGAAAGGATTCCGTCTTCAAGTGTTATTACAAGTTCATGGTCTGTTTTGAGGTTTTCAAGAAGTTCTTTGTCAATGCCGGAAATATAAACTGGATTTATAAGTGTTGCGTTTATACCAAGACGTGATTTTAAGGCTTCTTTTACCTCTTTTGCTTTTCCTGCGAAGTTGCCCAAACCGAGAATCGCAACTTTTTCACCTTTTTCAAGCACCTTGTATTTGTTTATATTTGAATAATCTGTTGTGTCACTGATACCTGACACTTCTAACGGGCCGAATGGAACACGTATTGCAACAGGGTGTTCGGTTTGTTCAAGTGACCACTCAAGCATTGCAAGGTATTCTTCCTTGTTGGTCGGCGCAAGGTATACAATGTTTGGAATGTTACTAATGAGTGACATGTCGAATGAGCCAAGGTGGGTTGCGTCAGCACCTGAGAGTCCGCCCCAATATACGAGCATTGTCAGAGGTGAGTTGTTTAGCGCTAAGTCTTGTGAAAGCTGGTCATAAGTACGTTGTACAAATGACGTCATTATTGCTAAGATTGGTTTAGCACCTTGACTTGCAAGTGCTGATGAAAATGCGACTGCGTGTTCTTCTGCGATACCAGTATCAACATATTGTTTGCCCAATTTTGCCCTGAACTCAGGTGTGAATCCGTGAACCCCTGGTGTCGCAGGGTTTATGACAATTACGTTTTTGTCTTTTGCTGCTTTATCAAGAATAAATTTTGTTGTGATTGAATTGTAATCCTCAATTTCATTCGCCGGTGAGTAATTGCATTTATCATCAAGTGTTCCTGGCAAAATCCAGTGGAATGCTTCTTTGTTTGCCTCTGCAACCGCGCAGCCGTGACCTTTTACAGTTCTTAAGTGTACAACGACAGGATGGTCTGTATCTTTTACTTTTTCAAGCGTTTCGATAACTTTTTCGATGTTGTTTCCGTCATTAATATAATGATATTCAAATCCCATTGTTGTGAAGAAGTTATTTTCAGCTTTGCCATTTGTGTCACGCAAGAGTGACAGATTTGCATAAATTCCGCCCTGATTTTCGGCGATTGACATATTGTTATCATTTACGATTATAATCAGGTTGCTTCCCAGTACTGCAGCGTTATTCAACCCTTCAAGCGCTTCGCCGCCGGTAAGCGAACCGTCACCGATGAGTGCGATTACGTTGTATTTTTCATCGCGTAAATCCCTTGCTTTGGCAACGCCGCAGGCCAAACTTAGAGATGTTGAAGTGTGACCGACTTTGAATAAGTCGTGCGGACTTTCCTCCGGTGCAGTGTAGCCGGTATAGGTAAGATATTTTTCAGGGTTTAAGAAGCCTTCTTTTCTTCCTGTAAGGATTTTGTGCGGGTAGCACTGGTGTGAAACGTCAAATACGATTTTGTCTACAGGTGAATTGAAAACATAATGCATTGCTATTGTAGCCTCAATTATACCCAAGTTAGGGCCGAAGTGGCCGCCTGTAGTATTAACTTTTTTTATAATTACATCACGCATTTCGTCTGCTAGTGTGTTAAGTTCATCTGATGATAATTGTTTTAAATCATCAGGTGTGTTTACTTTGTCTAATATCATAACTTTCTCCTTTTTAAACATCTTTTTGCAAATCTAATAGCTCTGGCTTCGTCAAAGAAAATGTGGTGTTTGCCGACTTGTTCTATAATTCCGTGGCTTTCCAACTGGTTATATAAATCCGGACTGTGCAATATAAGAATAGTTCGGATTTTCTGTGAATTCAGGCGGACAATAATATCTTCCAGCGCGAATATTGCTGAAATATCCATTAAATCTTCTGATGAGTAGTTAAGAATCAGGTATTTGGTACCCAGCAGTTCGTCAAATTGTGATATAAGTTGGGTTGCAGAACCGAAAAAGAACTGGCCTTCAATATGAACAACCCGAATTTTATGTTCGAAATCCTGTTCAACCTGTTTCTCAATATCAATAATACTATTATCAGAAATATTTTTTTCGACAAGTTTTGTTTTGTCTGCGATTCGTTTTGCATAAAGTAGTGCGGCAAAGACGATTCCTGCACCTACTGCTACTATTAGATTATAAAACACAGTCAGAAAAAACACAAGAAACAGAACGTATAAATCGTCTTTCGGCGCGAATTTAATAACTTTTAACAGTTTAACATCAATAATATCAAAGCCGATTTTTATGAGAATTCCGGCAAGAACTGCTAGCGGGATTTGCGCGACAAATGGTGAAAATTTAAAAACCAGTACTGCAAGGATTAGAGGCATAATCAATACCGTAAGTCTTGTCGTTGCACCGGCGTTAATCGCGGCAACGGTACGCATTGTCGCCGCAGTACCCGAAAGCGAGCCGGTTAGTGCACAAAAAATATTACCGATTCCCTGTGCAAAAAGAAGTCGTTTGCTTGAGGTTTTGGTTTTTAAAAGTGAATCTGCCACAAGGCCGGTAAGTAAACTTTCTACGCATAGTACGATAGCGAGAGTTATTGCGTAATGAGCATAAGTTATTATTGCGTGAATATTTGACTGCGGAATATGGATTTGCGGAAGTGTGATTGAAATTTCGGAAATTCGTGTGAGATTCAAGCCCATTTTTATAGAAATGCAGGTGCAGATTACAAGCGCCAGCACCTGTGACGGTATTATTTTATTGAGTTTTTTCGGAATTGCAAAAACGATTAGAAGCGTAATTAAACCGATGAAAAGTGAATCATGATTTAGATGTGTGAGGTTTGTTATGAAGTAATGCAGGCTTTCAATGGTATTTGGTTTTGCGCTGAGTCCGAAAAGAGGGTTTAACTGCATTATTATCAAAATTACCCCGATTCCGTTCATAAACCCTGAAATTACCGGATACGGCATATATTTAATAATATGTGGAAAAGAAGTTAGGGCTAAGACGGTTTGTAAAATTCCGGCCATTGCAAGGATTAGGATTACTGCGGAGATATCACCCTGCAGCGCGTGCATAATTGAAGCTATAACAATTGTGACGGGGCCTGTTATACCGGAGATAAACGGAACTTTCGGTCCTAAAATTGCAGTTATCAAACAAAGAATAATTGCACCCCAGATTCCGGCGCTTGCGCCTAAACCTGTTACGACTCCGAATGCTAGTAGTTGCGGCAGTGCTACAATTGCCGCACTCAGCGCGCCGAACGTATCGCCAATAAGAATTTTTAGTTTTAGCATAAAGTTATGATAACATAAATCGTTGTTTTTGACAAAATTAAGCGATTGGAATAAAATCAGGGTATGAGAAGTGACAGTATTAAAGAAGGTATAGCAAGAGCGCCGCACCGCGGGTTACTAATGGCCGCAGGGGTCAGCAAGGAAAACATGAAGGCGCCGTTTATCGGTATTGCAAGTTCGTTTTCGGATCTTGTTCCGGGGCATATCGGAATGCGTGATTTAGAACGTCAGATTGAAAAAGGTATTCACTCTGCCGGCGGGCAGGCTTTTATCTTCGGGGTTCCGGCTGTTTGTGACGGAATCGCTATGGGGCATTCCGGCATGAGATATTCTTTGCCGTCACGCGATTTGATTGCTGATTGCGTTGAAACTGTTGCCGAAGGTCATCAGCTTGACGGCCTTGTTTTGCTTTCTAACTGTGACAAAATTACTCCCGCAATGTTGATTGCCGCAATACGTTTGAATATTCCGACAATTATAGTTACAGCAGGCCCTATGCTTGATGGTGAAAGCAAATGTGAAAAACTTACTATGATAAAAGGTGCGTTTGAGGCTGTCGGAAAGTTTCGTGCGGGAATGATTGATGAAAAAAGGTTTGAAGAATTAATTGAGCATTCCTGCCCGTCTGCGGGTTCCTGTCAGGGGCTTTATACCGCAAACACAATGGCGTGTTTGACAGAAGTCATAGGCATGAGTCTTCCGTTTTGCGCAACTTCTGCGGCGGTTTCTTCACAAAAACGCAGAATCGCGTTTGAAAGCGGTATGGCCGTAGTAGAATTAGTTAAAAACAATCTTACTCCCGATAAAATTATTACAAAGAAATCTTTGCGCAACGCGATTATCACGGATTTAGCGCTTGGCGGGTCGACAAATTCGTTCCTGCATATTCTGGCAGTTGCTAACGCCGGCGGAATTGATATTACGCTAAAGGATTTTGAAGATTTGAGTGATAAAATCAGGCAAATTGTAAAATTAGACCCTTCATCAAGTTTTACGATGACTGATTTACACAATTCCGGCGGAATCCCTGCCATTTTAAGAACGCTTTTTGAGGGGGCTGTCGGCCTTGAAGATACTCCGGCAGTTTCCGGCATGATGCTATCCGAAATCGCGAAAGAAGCGTATGTTAACACCGAATTAATCCATCCTTGCTCAGAACCGATTACGAAGGAAGCGGGGTTGGGCGTGCTTTATGGAAATATTGCACATGGCGGCGCTGTAACAAAGATATCAGGAATTGATGAAAGCTGTTACGAGTTTGAGGGCGTTGCAAACCCGTTTGACAGCGAAGAAGACGCTATGTATGCCTTAGAAAATAATCTGGTTAAAGCAGGCGACGTTATAATTATCCGCTATGAAGGCCCCAAAGGCGGCCCCGGAATGCGTGAAATGCTTGCTCCAACCTCGCTTCTTGTCGGCAAAGGCTTAGGTACAAGTTGTGCGCTTATTACTGATGGTCGTTTTTCAGGGGCAACACGCGGCGTTTGTATAGGCCATGTTTGTCCGGAAGCCGCGGATGGCGGTGTTATAGCGTTAATACAAAAAGGCGACAGAATTAAAATTGATATTAATAAACGCACGGTTGATGTACTTGTTGACGACGCAACCCTTGAGGCTCGTCGTAAAAATTGGGTCGCGCCGAAGCGTGAAAATCTTTCTAAATATCTTCAGCGTTATGCTAAAAATGTTGAAGATGCCTCTCATGGCGCGGTGATTTTATAATGTACGTACAGTTTTTGAAAGAGTTTGATGCTAAACTTGCCGCTTATTTTAAACGTGATTCTGCAGCGATTAAGTGTCAAAAAGGCTGTTCGTTATGTTGTGAAAATGGCGACTATCCGCTTTCCTATCTTGAAATGTCATATCTAATGCAAGGTTTTGCGTGTCTTGATAAAGAAAAACATGATTGTGTGCGTGAAAATATAATAAAAATTAAGGCGCAAAGAGAAACTTTAAAGGCTTACCCCTGTCCGTTTTTGCTTGACGGCTCGTGTTCTGTCTATCAATATCGCCCTTTAACCTGCCGTGTTCACGGTTTAGCCTATATGCGCTCCGACGGGATTGTAAAACTTCCTGAATGTGCGCGGTGCGGTTTGAATTATGCCCAAAATTTTGACGGTGAAACAGTAAACTTTGAACCGGTCAAAGAAGATTTAAACCTTGATAAAATCTTTGCGTCACGGCCGCATTTAGATTTTGGTCCGATAAAGTCAATGATTGATTTTTTTTAGTTTTGCCATTGCAAGGTTAACGTAAAAATTGTTATCAAAATTAAGACCGTCAAGATTGTATCCGGCAGGAAGTTTTGAAAGCAGACGGGCGGTTTTTTCGCGAATTGTGTATTCTTCAATTTTTGAGGTTCGTTGCAACAGAGAAAACAGCTCGGAGGCCGCAAGATTTTTGAAAATCCCAAGAACCTCAAGGTACCAGTAAAGTTTGAAAATCTCTTTATTAGTCACATATTTGCGGTCTTTATAGTCAAAATTTTCTATCTTTTCTGTGACTGTAAGGGCATTGGCTATTACTTTTCGGGTAAAATATTCACAGAATTCGGCATTGCCGGTCAGTGATTCCAGTGCGTAAATTACGTTGCGGCAAATGTTGCCGTTTATGTCGATTATAGAGTCGAGGAAAATATTATAAAAATCTCCGCGCAGGAAAAGTTCCGGCGTTTGCGCTATAAATGTGCGGAGTTTAAACGAAACTGTTTCACGAACTTTGCCGTCGATACCGGTCAAATTATTCATAAGAATTTCGGCTTCATCAGAGTTCCGGCAGCTTTCAAGCCGGACGCAGGCAAGCTGTTTTTCTGCAATAGTGCCGGATTTCAGGCTCGCATAAAGTTCTTCGTGTGTAAGTTCCTTTTCGAAAAATTTACAGCATTCGTCAAAATTTGAAATGTTTTCTTCCGTGTAATTCATCCTAATCTAAAATATACCATAAATATTAATGTTTTTGAAAATGTCGGTTTCATAATAATGGTATGTGAGGTGATATTATGGTTAAATGTTTAAAAAGTATTAAAAATTTTGTAATTGACATGTTTACTCAGGATGAGAATGTAGGTTTGAAATCTCTTGAAAAAGTAAAAATTTCTCCGGAATTTACTTCTGTTAAAAAGAATGAAGACTATAAACTCTCTGATATAATGAAATAATGTAACAATTTAGCCTGAAAATGTTACATACTGGCAAATTAGGGGCTTTAGGGGTTATATTAATATAGTGTGAAAAGGAGTAGAATAGCTGAATGACCCTGAGTGTAAATAATACAAATACCCCTGATAAGAATTTTGGTTTACTTGCGGCGCATAAAGAATTACGTGCTGAAAAGCACAATACTGCGCTTGCACTGGCAAAAGAAGAGAAAAAGCAGGATACGGTTGAATTAACCAATAAATCAAAAGGAAAAAAAGATGAATATAACGACCCGCTTTTGCAGTGGCCGTGGCGCGGGCTTGCGTTTACAAACGACATTGGTGCTGCAGTTATGGACATCGCACCGGGGTTAGGTATGGGGCTCTGGGTTCCGGCGTTAATGTATTTTGGCGCGGACATCTATGACAAATACAAAACTGATGAGCGCGAATACCAGCCAAGCGGCAAAAGAGCTTTCAAACAGGCTGTGTTTCAGGCCTGTGCTTCGGTAATGCTTCCTATTATTGTTGTTCATAACGGGCAAAAAGCAGCCTCCATACTCGGTGAAAAATCTAAAAACGGTATGTCTTTACAGCTTCAGGAGGAGGTTGATAATTTTACTGTGCACCATTTGAAACGCCGAAAACTAAAGGATTATGAAGGTAATATTGAAGGGTTCAAAAAAGAATTTAATGAACACTTGAAAACGCATCTTCTTGATCAGGAAAAATCTTTCAAAACAAAAAATCCATTCAAACTTCTTACCCGTTGGATTTTTGGTTCTAAGCATACTGAAAAATTAAATGCCGCTAAGTTGAAAAAAGTTGAAGATTATTCTAATGAAAATATTGAAGAAATGTTTTCAATAAGGCAGGATTTGCTAGAGGATAAACGCCCGAAATCCCTTAGCGATAAGCTTATGAAACTTTATGATAATACCAAACGTGAGTTTGCAAAAGATAAAAACACTATTGAAGGTCACGTAGAAGATTCAATAAAAGCGGTTTTGAAACAAAGACAGCGTGACAGGCTTTTCCGCACAAAACTCTGGAAAACCGCGGGCGGATTTATTGCTCTCGGTGTATCAATTCGATTTATTGACCACTTCGTTGAAAAGTACGTTATTAAAAAACTTGTTGAACCGGGCTTAGAAAATATAGAGGTCGGTAAAAAAGGATTACAATTCGGCAACCGGCATGACGATTCCAAAAATGCTCGGAACTAGACTTTTTTGTGTTTTTGTCATAAATTAACTTTATGTTCGAAAGTTATGTAGAAGTTTTAGAAGAGTTAAAATTACATTCGCATCATCGCGAAATCAGGGATATTTCATTTAAGGACGGCAAGTATATTTTGTTTGGAGGCAAACGGCTTATAAATTTGTCTTCTAACAATTATTTAGGACTTGCGGATAACAGCGCTGTTACTGCTGAATTCTTAAAATCCGGCGGGGATGAGTATTCATTCGGAAGCGCTTCTGCCAGACTCTTAACCGGAAATTTGCCTGTTTATAATGAGTTGGAAAAACTCCTTAGCGGACTGTATCATAAAGACCGCGCATTAATCTTTAACAGCGGGTACCACGCAAATGTCGGGATAAATAGTTCACTTGCAGGCAGCGGTGATGTTATATTTTCCGATAAACTTAACCACGCCAGCATAATTGATGGTATGTGCCTTGGAAAAGCAAAATTTTTCCGTTATCCGCATAAGGATATGGAGCGGCTTGAGGCGCTTTTAGAACGTGAACGCGGGCATTATAAAAATGCGGTTATCGTGACAGAAAGCATTTTTTCAATGGATGGCGATTGTGCGCCGCTTCAAAAACTTGTGGAACTTAAAGAAAAATTCAATTGCATTCTGGTCGTAGATGAAGCGCATGCGTTTGGGGTGTGGGGTGAAAAAGGACTTGGCGTTTGCGAGCATCTCGGTATAATTGATAAAGTTGATTTAATCGTCGGAACTTTCGGTAAAGCTGCGGGCTCTGTCGGTGCGTTTGTTGTCGGCAGCAAAATTCTGATTGACTATTTAACAAATAAAGCCCGTTCGTTTATATTTTCCACAGCTCTGCCACCTGTCAATATCGCGTTTACTTTATGGATAATAGAAAATTATTTTGCGCAGATGAAAGAAGAGCGCTATAAAATGCTTGATTTGGGCCGGAAGCTGTATAAAAATTTAACCGGCAAAGACGGACATTATTCTCACATAGTGCCTGTGATTATCGGCGATAATAAAAGAACCTGCGAGGTTTGCGAACGTTTATATCAAAATGGCTACTTTACGCTTCCTGTTCGCCCGCCAACCGTGCCGGAAGGAACGTCAAGGCTTCGGCTTTCACTTACAACCGATATTGAAGAAAAAGATTTAGAGAAATTAGTGGAGATTTTGGCTAATGAAACATATCTGGCTGAATAAATCGGGAAATAAAGATTTAATAATATTTTTTGCCGGCTGGAGTTTTGATGCCGAACCTTTTAAATTTCTTGCGGCAGATGATGTTGATGTCGTGGTGGTTTATGATTA
Source organism: uncultured Candidatus Melainabacteria bacterium (assembly GCA_947090755.1). Lineage (GTDB taxonomy): Bacteria > Cyanobacteriota > Vampirovibrionia > Gastranaerophilales > Gastranaerophilaceae > Gastranaerophilus. The sequence goes on from CAMUPF010000004.1 coordinate 62,235, forward strand.
TCGCGATTTGACCTTTGATGTGGATTGGAACGGGTATGAGCGATATTATTTAATCGCGTGGTCTATGGGCGTTTATATAGCTCCGCTTATCAAGGATTTGTTGCCTGATTTCGTCAATTCTGCGGCCTTGAATGGTACGCCAATGCCGATTGACAATGAATTTGGCATACCGGTGAGAACTTTTGAACTGACGCTTAAATTCGCCGCAGAAGGTTTGAAAGGCAAGTTTTATCAAAATGTATTTTTTGATGAAGCGCAGGTTGAAAAATATTGGGCTAATCCCGTCAAGCGTTCAATTGAAGACCGTGTTGAAGAATTGAAGGCATTAAAATCATGGATTAATGACAAACCTGTGGACGCAAGCGGGGTTTATAAGAAAGCCTTTGTCAGTGAGCACGATAAAATTATACCGCCGAAAAATCAGGTGAACGCGTGGCAAAAACTTTTCGTTCCGATAACGTCGCTGCCCGATGGACATTTCTCGTTCTTTAATTTCAAAAGTTGGAAAGAAATATGCAAGTAAACCCTAAAATTTTAAAACAAAAATTTGAAAAAAGTATGCCAAAATACAACGATAACGCGGTTGTGCAGCGAGAAATGGCGCAACGGCTTATTGCTATGCTTACCGAAAGCTGCGGCTCAGAATTCGCGCATATTCTGGAACTTGGCGCCGGCACAGGACTTTTGACAGAAATTATTGCGCAGAGTTTGAAATTTGACAGGCTTACCTGCAACGATTTAGTCGAAAAATCAAAGTTTTATGTCCAAAAGTTTGTGTCGGACGCTGAATTTATCGCCGGTAACTCCTGCAAAATTAAACCGTCAGGCAAAGTAAATCTTATAATTTCCAATGCGATGTTTCAATGGTTTTCTTCATTGGCGGCTCCGCTTGAGCATTATTCCTCTATTCTTGATAAAAACGGCGTGCTTGCGTTTTCAACTTTCTCAAAACAAAATTTTAAAGAGGTTCGAAACGCTCTGGGTGTTTCTTTGAATTATTTTTCGGTTGAAGAAATTCGAAGCCTTCTGGAAAAAGATTTTGAAATCCTTGATATAATTGAATTTGAACGTGTATTAAGGTTCAATACGCCGCTTGAACTCCTTGCTCATCTTAAAAATACTGGCGTAAACTCGCTTAACTCTAAAAAAATGACGTTTCATGATATAAAAGATTTTTGTCTTAATAACAGCGCCTGCACGCTGACTTATGCACCGGTGCTTGTCATCGCCAAGAAAAAATAGTTTGTTACAATCTGGTAACAATTTGTCTTTTATTCTAAAGTTTTTCTCCACCGCCGCCGAATATATTCTTGTAGACAGTTAGTTTATAAGGAGTATAAAGGATGTATAGATATTCTTTCTGGCCCGGAGCATATAGCTTCAAAAACGAAATTTCTCTTTTTCTTCTTGCGCTAAAAGAAGAAATTGATAATTTACTGAAAAAGATTGAGCGATAGGTACAAGGATATCGCTGTTGATTAGAGATTTTGGATAGGGTTCCGCATTGGAACCCTTATTTCTTATCTATAATCGCAAACGCGTTAAAATCAATCGAGCCATAGTTGATTTTTACTTTATTTTCGTCAAAATCATCAAGGGTTAAATAGTTGATATGTTCGTCAAAAAGGTCTTCTTCGGTTTCCTGTGCGGGGAATTTTGCCACCAGATAGTGCGCCTGATAAAGCTTCATTGTGACAAATCCCTCGTCATCTTTTTCGAAAACCGCCTGATAATGACCAATAGGTAATGTTCCGCCATCTAGCTTTTTCAACTCATACGGAACCCTCAAAACCGGTGTTTCCTTTTCTATTCCGCTTATAATTTCTGTTTCGTTACTCTGCTGGTAGCTCTCGCCTTTCATTTTTTTAGGTTCTTTAGGCGAAAATAACGGCTTACGTTTTTTTGATTTAACTTTTTCAACCGTTTGGTCAAACTGTTCGTCACTTACGGCCGTCTGTTTATCGGTATTGTAGAAATTTATGTCGCCGAAATTTCCCCATAAATCGTCACCTTCTGCGAATGTCGCAGGAATCGCAAATAATGCTATTAAAAAAAATAAAAAAACTCTCTTCATAACTCTATTTTAATACTTTTATGTAAAAAGTAAATACTTGAGCCGCTGAGCGGCATCCATAATTTGAATCCGTGCTGCCGGTCTTGACTAATCTAAAAACATGCTGCATAATAAGTGTATATAGAAAGGAAGGGTAAATATATGAAATTGATTAAGAGTGTAACATCATGTACAGGGGGGGGGGGGGAGCCCTGAGCCGGTCGTAAGTCGTGGTTTTACGATGGCGGAGATATTACTATCTCTAACAATAATTGGCGTAGTTGCGGCGATAACTTTGCCATCATTGACCGGCAATATTAATGAACGCACATGGAACACCCAGCGCAAGGCGCTTTATGCGAGGTTTTCACAGGCGATTGCCCTAATGCCGGCGTTGAACGGCTACGGAACTTTAACAGAAGGAAATGAATCAACTTCCGCAGTTGATACAGCCGCGGAAACCTTCGTCACTGAAGGGCTAAGTAAAGTTCTCAAAATTAACAACATTTGTGATAGTGACCACCTCGCTGATTGTGGAATAGCCAGTAAATTAACGGCAACAAATGGGGCTATTATTAATTTCCCTTCAAAAATGTCGGAATTAAACCCTGGGTTAATTAGCGCTAGTACCTCCGGTTATGGCTCTTATTCAGCATTGGATACCAAAGCAGCTGCGTTTGAAACTCAAAATGGTGAAAGTATTATCGTTTACTATAATCCTCGTTGTATTGGTTCTCTAAATGAGATGGATGCTGGTAATACAGCCGGTAGAATTGGTAATACATATTATGCACAGCTTAATATGTGTGCCAACTTTATCTATGATTTAAACGGAAACAAGGGACCTAACACAGTCGGTAAAGATATTGGGTTTATTACAGTACTATACCCTTATGATTCTGCCGTAGTTGCTCCTGTTCCATTGGTGAAGGATGCACCTTTAAGCTATCAGGACGAGGCAAATGCTGAATGCAAAAAAATGGATGTTGAATCTCGGTTGCCTAATATTGATGAATTGTCCGCAATGTTTTACAATAAAATTTTGCTGGGAATGCAACATGAAGAAATGGGGCATTATTGGTCAAGTACGTTGTTTTCAGCAAGTCAGGCTTGGTCTTTGAATTTCAATACGAGTTTTCGTTTTTATTATCCTAGGCATCAGGATATGCGTAGTACACGCTGTGTAAAAAGATAAAAAAAAAGCCCCTTTTTTAAGGGGCTTTTTTATGTTAACGATGGAATTATTCCATATCGTCGTCTTCGTTTTCTTCCATTGCGAAGTCCGGTGTTCCGAACATACCTTCGATTTCTTCAAGAATCGCGGATGGTTTTCTTGCCTGGTTGCGTTGTGCAACTGCGCGTTTACGTTCTTCACGCTCTTTTTCTTCATCAGAGTTTGTTAAGTGGTGGAAACCGGTTCCGGCAGGGATTAATCTACCGATAATAACGTTTTCTTTCAAACCTCTCAACAAGTCTTTCTTACCTTCAACAGCCGCTTCTGTTAAGATTTTGGTTGTTTCTTGGAATGATGCTGATGATATGAAGCTGTCTGTTTTCAATGAAGCTTTTGTAATACCTAACAACTGGTATTCACAAGTTGCAGGATTTTTACCGGCTTCAACAGCTTCTTGGTTAGCTTTTTCAAACGTTTGAAGTTCAACATAATCGCCCGGTAACAATGTTGTATCACCGCTTTCGAGAACTTTAACTTTTTTAGTCATCTGTCTTACGATGATTTCAATGTGTTTGTCTGCGATTTCTACACCTTGTGAACGGTATACACGTTGTACTTCGTCTACAAGGTATTGTTGAGCCGCTTCAGGACCGCAAAGTCTGATTACGTCTTGCGGGTTCAAAGGACCGCTTGTTAAAGGCTGACCTTTGCTGATTTTTTGTTTGTTATTAACAATGATATTTGAATCAACTGTGTATTTGATTTCGGTTCTGCCGTTTTCGTTTACGATGTAAAGTCTTGGTAAATCTTCATCTGTAACGATTTCAGCAATACCTTCTTCTTCAGCAAGGATTGCGCAATCTTTCGGTTTACGACCTTCAAGAAGTTCTTCTACACGCGGAAGACCTTGTACGATGTCACCTGTTTTTTGTCTTTCAAATACCAGTGTCGCAATGTTATCACCGCGAAGAACAAGTGCGCCGCTGTCAACCTGTAACATTGTACCCGGACTGATTAAGTAAGGACGGCCTGTTCTGATTGTTACTTCACCTTTGTTAACTGCAATTACCTGACCTGAAACTTCAGTTTTTTCGCCGCTTTCAGCGATTACGCTGTCCATTCTTACAAAGTCGCCTTTTGAAACTACTGCTTTGCCTTTTACTGCAACTTTTGTTTCAAATGTATCGCTTGTAAGAAGAAGTCTTCTTGCGTCTTCGCTCATTCCTTTCATTGAAGCAACACCGTCTTCTATTGCAAGAACCTGAGTTTTGGCAACAGGTGTTTTGGCGTCGATTACCTGACCGTCTTTAACAAGAAGTTCTGTTTGCATTGAGGTCATTAATTTTGAACTGCTGTCAACTTCACGACGAACAATTAAGTTTTCAAGTACAACGATTCTCAAGTTGTTTTGTTCGTCAACTTCAACCATACCTTTAAGGTGTGATAGGTAGCCTTGCATTTGAAGAACTAAGCTTGTTCTTGTAATAGTTGAACCGTCAAGGTTTCTTACTCTTGCTCCGTCTTTGTATTGTAATTGTGTAACGTTTACGATGTCAATCAAGCTGTCTGTTGTGTTAAATTTGATAGAAACATCTCTTTGTTTTACATCCAATACTTGAACCGGTCTTACAAGGATTTGGATTGGTTGGTTAGAAATTGAATCTTCATCAAGTGATAATGTCGTATCAATTTCTTCATCCAAATCATCGATATCCAAGTCGTCAAGGCTTGAATCCATAATTGTAACGATTGAAGTTTCTTTTGCTTTGATACCGTCAGCGATAACTGTACCTTTTTTAACAACTTCGCCTTCGTCAACTTTCAATTCAGAAACGCTTGAAAGTGTATGGATTGAACCCGGACGGATTGTGATTTCGTGGATTACGTCGTTGTATTCTTTGAATTCAACGATACCGTCTAAGTGGCAGTATATGTCTTTAACGATTTCTGTACCGGCTGTAACCTGTGTTCCGTTTTCAACCATTTTAAGCGCTGAGTCTTTGTTAATCTGGTGAATTTCTTCAGGAATGAAGATTACTTTACCAGGTTTTGTGATGATTTGGTTTTCGTCAACTTCAACGTCAACGTAACGGATTTCACCTGATGATGAAACAACGCAGTCTTCGTCAATTAATTCGGCGATAATCATACCGTTTTCAACTGTTGTATCGACAGGTGCTTTAACGATATATTTTTCACCGGTTGAAGGTACTGTCCAGAGTTGTTCTTTTTTAGTTTGTTCAAATGTTGCGTTTGCAGGAATAATTGATGCAATAACGATTGTAATTTCTTTACCTTGAACAATTTTGTTGATTTTTTTATCTTCAAAGTCAACTTTTTCAACAACTAAATCTTCACCGAATCTAACTTCGCCACTGTGTTCTGAAATTGTTAAAGTTTCAGCAAGTTTTTCACCCGCTTTAATTTTTTGACCGTCTTTAACAAGAACTTTTGAACCACCCGGAAGGTTGTAAACGTCACCGCCTAAAACCCAGATGATACCTTGTTTATTGGTCGTTCTTGAAATGTTGCCCTGTCTGTCTTTTCTTTCGTCAGCAACGAAATCTTCAAAGATAACTTCACCGCTCAAGTCAGTTGTAATATCTTTTGTTGCTTTTTCTGTCAAACGGGAACCGTCACCGGATGATACCGGTTCGTATTCTGCAAGTTTGAAGCCTTTTTCGACTTTCATGCCGTTTTTGAAGAATACTTTTGAACCTGCTGGAATGTGGTATTTTTCAGAACGTTTTTCGCCTTTAACTTCGATATCTGCTTCGTAGTTAGAAACTTGAACGATATCCCCGTGACGGGTTCTGAGTTCTCTTGTTTTAACGTTAGATATAACTTCACCGGCAAGGTTTGCGTCTACTGTTTTCATTGCGCCTGAACCTTTGAATACACCACCGGTGTGGAATGTTCTCATTGTTAACTGTGTACCGGGTTCACCGATTGATTGTGCTGCAATAATACCGATTGCTTCACCGATGTCTACCGGTTTTTGAGTTGTCATTGCCCAGCCGTAGCATTTTTGGCAAATACCGTATTCAAGTCCGCAGGTTAAGCCTGAACGTACTCTTAATTCGGTTAAGTTTAATTTTGCTTTTTCAACTTTTTGGATATCATCACGGTTCATTGTTGTGCCGTTAGGAACAATTACATTGCCTTCTGCGTCAACGATATCCTGAGCAATTGTTCTGCCTAATAATCTGTCAATAAGCGGAACAATAACTTGATCGCCGTCCATAATAGGCTTCATGTTAATTGCTTTTGTTGTGTGGCAGTCATCAGCGCGGATAATAACATCCTGTGCAACGTCAACAAGACGTCTTGTTAAGTAACCTGAGTCAGCTGTTTTCAACGCTGTATCTACCAGACCTTTACGTGCACCGTATGATGAAATGATGTATTCTGTAACTGAAAGACCTTCTTTAAAGTTTGATTTAATAGGCAAGTCGATGATTTGCCCCTGTGCGTCAGCCATCAAACCACGCATACCTACCAGCTGTGATACCTGTGAAACGTTACCACGGGCTCCGGAGAATGCCATCATATATACCGGATTCAATCTGTCAAAGTTTTCGATTACCTGTGCTGTCAATTTTGATGTTGTTTCTGACCAGGTGTCGATAACCTTTGTATATCTTTCTACCTCGGTGATTTCACCTTTCAAGTAACGGTTTGTTGATTTTTCAATTTCTGCTTCCGCTTCTTTCAAAAGTTCTTTTTTTACAGCAGGAACTGATAAGTCGTTAATTGAAATTGTTACACCGGATCTTGTTGCATATTTGTAGCCCAAGTTTTTCAAGCTGTTTGCAAGTTCAGCAGTTTTAGCGCCGCCAAATTCCAAATAGATTTGAGCCAACAATTTATTCAAACCTTTTTTATCCATCTGTTTGTTGATGAATTCAATAGATTTTTTTGTATTACTGTATGTTGTTTCCATTTATACTTTTCCTTTTTATTGTAACTTTAATAAATCGCCCGTAAACCCTTAGGCAAGAGCGTTTTTCACAGCTTCGTTGAAGATGATTCTTCCTGCTGTAGTTTCAATTCTTTCACCGTGTTCATCTCTTACGACTATTTTGTCGTGAAGTTCGATTACGCCGACTTCAAGCGCTGAAATTGCGTCCTGGAAGTTGTAGAAGTAACCTTTTGGTTCCATTTCAGGATTTTTGATAATTGTCAGGTAGTACATACCCAAGACCATATCCTGAGTTGGTGTGATGATTGGTTTACCGTTTGCAGGAGCCAAAATGTTGTTTGTTGCTAACATTAACATTCTTGCTTCTGTTTGGGCTTCGATTGACAAAGGAACGTGAACAGCCATTTGGTCACCGTCGAAGTCGGCGTTGAACGCTGTACATACGAGCGGGTGAAGCTGAATTGCGCGGCCTTCTACCAATTTAGGTTCAAATGCCTGAATACCTAATCTGTGAAGGGTCGGGGCACGGTTCAGCATTACCGGGTGTCCGTCGATTACCTCTTCCAAAATATCCCATACATCTGCGTCTGATCTTTCAATCTTTTTCTTCGCAGATTTGATATTTTGTACATGTCCTCTTTCTATCAATTTATTTACAACGAAAGGCTTGAATAACTCAATCGCCATTTCTTTTGGCAAACCGCACTGGTTAAGTTTCAATTGCGGGCCGACAACGATAACTGAACGGCCTGAGTAGTCAACACGTTTACCGAGTAAGTTTTGACGGAAACGGCCTTGTTTACCTTCAATAATATTAGATAATGATTTCAACGCTCTGTTGTTAGGACCAACAACGGTTCTTCCGCGGCGGCCGTTATCAATAAGTGCGTCTACTGCTTCTTGTAACATACGTTTTTCGTTTCTGACGATAATTTCAGGAGCGCCCATTTCCAAAAGTCTTTGTAAACGGTTGTTTCTGTTGATTACACGTCTGTATAAATCGTTAAGGTCAGATGTCGCAAAACGTCCGCCGTCCAATTGTACCATCGGACGCAAATCCGGTGGTGTTACAGGAAGTACATCCATTACCATCCAGGTAGGATCGGTTTCTGATGTGATTAATGAATCTAATAATCTTAATCTTTTGATTAATTTACTTTTCTTTTGTACAGAAGTTACGCCCATTTCTAATTCAGAGCGGATTTCTTCTGCAAGTGTTTTAATATCTAATTCACCGAGAAGTTCTTTGATTGCTTCTGCACCGATACCTACTTTTAATTCGGTTTCTTCGTTTTCAGAAATGTAATCATCGTATTCTTCTTCTGTGATTAATTGTAATCTTCTGTAAGGGCTTTCTGCGCCGTCAAGTACAACGTAGCTGTTGAAGTAGATTACCTGTTCCAAATCCTTCAACGTCATGTCTAAAAGTAAACCTAAGTATGAAGGGATTCCTTTTAAGAACCAGATGTGTGAAACAGGAGCCGCAAGTTTAATGTGACCCATTCTCTGACGTCTTACTTTTGAATCTGTAACTTCTACACCGCAGCGTTCGCAGATAATACCTTTGTGTCTAACACGTTTATATTTACCGCAATAGCATTCCCAGTCCTTTGTTGGCCCGAAAATTCTTTCGCAGAATAAACCGTCTCTTTCCGGTTTTAACGTACGGTAGTTAATTGTTTCCGGTTTTGTGACTTCACCGTACGACCATTTAAGTATACGTTCTGGTGACGCGATACTTATTCGTATATAGTCAAAATAATCAATACTTGTAGTCAATTTTATTTTCTCCTTTTAAATTCGTGAAGAGGCGGGGGATTTAGGCCCCCGCTTAATTATAGATCGCCTAATGAAGAAGGTGTTTCAAAGAAGTTAATGTTCAACAACTCTGAATCGATGTCTGATAATGTTCTGCGTGGAGCAGCTTTTCTCAAGTCGTCCATATCAGTCATTAAGTCAACTTCGATACCGTCTTTTTTGGCAACGGTTATGTCTAAACCGATACTTTGTAATTCTCTTACCAGTACTTTGAATGATTCAGGAATACCCGGTCTTGGAATATTGTCGCCTTTAACGATTGCTTCGTACGCTCTGTTTCTACCGTTAACATCATCGGATTTGATGGTTAACATTTCTTGAAGCGTGTAAGCTGCACCGTAAGCTTCCAATGCCCAAACTTCCATTTCCCCGAATCTTTGTCCGCCGAATTGAGCCTTACCGCCTAAAGGTTGTTGTGTAACCAATGAGTAAGGGCCTGTTGAACGAGCGTGGATTTTGTCGTCAACTAAGTGGACAAGTTTCAAGATGTATGAAAGACCAACTGCTACAGGTTCGTCAAATGTTTCACCTGTACGGCCGTCGATTAATTTAACTTTACCTGATGGAAGTACCCAATCGCAGCCTGATTCTTTGATACCTTTCATCAGTTCTTCGCGGGTAACGATTTCTGATTGGTTATCGCCGTATCTTTCGTCGAATGACGGTGCTTCGTAGTGGTTTCCTGTCAAGTATGCAGCCAAACCTAACAATAATTCGTAAGTTTGACCTACGTTCATACGGGAAGGTACACCAAGAGGGTTCAACACGATATCAACAGGGGTTCCGTCAGGTAGGAATGGCATATCTTCTTTAGGAAGAATTCTTGATACGATACCTTTGTTACCGTGACGTCCTGAAAGTTTATCACCGACAGAAACCTTACGTTTTTGTGCAATGTAAACTCTGATTACAGTGTTAGCTCCCGGTGGAAGTTCGTCGCCTTTTTCTCTGTCAAATACTTTAACGTCGAGTACGCGGCCGCCTTCACCGTGCGGAACTCTTAATGAGTTATCTTTAACATCTCTTGCTTTTTCAGCAAAGATTGCTCTTAATAATTTTTCTTCAGGCGGGTGTTCAGATTCACCTTTCGGTGTAACTTTACCTACCAAAATGTCGTCTGCAAAAACTCTTGCACCGATACGAACAATACCGCGTTCATCAAGGTGTCTTAACGCATCTTCTGAAACGTTAGGAATTTCGCGGGTAATTTCTTCCGGTCCGAGTTTTGTTTGTCTTGCGTCGATTTCTAATTTTTCAATGTGGACAGATGTAAAGATATCATCGTGTACACATCTTTCTGAAAGCAGAATCGCGTCTTCATAGTTATAACCTTCCCAAGGCATATACGCTACAAGGACGTTTTTACCTAATGAAAGTTCACCTTGTGAAGTAGAAGCACCATCTGCGATTACATCGCCTGCTTTAACCTTGTCGCCTTCGTGAACGATTGGACGTTGGTTAATACAGGTATCCTGGTTACTTCTTACATATTTCATCAACTGGTGAATGTGAGGAGTTCCCTGTTCGTCGGTAACGATAATTTCTTCACCGACAACTCTTGTAACTGTACCGTCGCATTCTGAAACTGCAACCATACCTGAGTCTTTTGCCGCACGGGCTTCAAGACCTGTACCAACAACCGGACGTTGTGTGATAAGAAGCGGTACTGCCTGACGTTGCATGTTTGAACCCATCAATGCACGGTTCGCGTCATCGTGTTCAATGAACGGAATCAATGATGTCGCAACGGAAATAATCTGGATTGGAGAAACCCCGACGTAGTCGACTTTCTTTGATTCACCCATTGTGAATTCTGAACGGTAACGAACCGGTACGTATTCAGCTTTAATACTGTTGTCAGGATTCAATTGAATATCTGACGGAGCGCAGCGGTAGTTTTCGTCTTCGTCTGCTGTCATATATACAACTTCGTCTGTTACAACACCGTCTTTAACAACAAAGAACGGAGATTCAACGAAGCCATAGTCGTTAACTTTTGCGTGAGTAGCCAGAGAGCCAATCAAACCTGCGTTCGGACCTTCCGGAGTTTCTACCGGACATATACGACCGTAGTGTGAAGGGTGGATGTCACGAACCGCAAATCCTGCACGTTCTCTCATCAAACCGCCAGGGCCTAAGGCTGAAATACGTCTTTTGTGAGTCAATTCAGCAAGAGGGTTGGTTTGGTCCATGAACTGTGACAATTGTGAACTTCCGAAGAATTCTTTCAATGAAGCAATCAACGGTTTGGTGTTCAAGAGGTTGAGCGGTGTTAAAGTTTCTGAATCTTGAAGAGTCATTCTTTCTTTAACAATTCTTTCGATTCTTGATAAACCAACTCTGAACTGGTTTTGAAGAAGTTCACCGACTGAACGGATTCTTCTGTTACCGAGGTGGTCGATATCGTCTACGACGCCCTCGTCATAAGTTAGGTTAATCAAGTATTCGATAGATGCAACGATATCTTGAATTGTTAATGTTCTCTGGTTTTTAGGTATATTTAAGTTTAATTTTTTATTTAATTTGTAACGTCCTACGCGGCCGATATCGTATTTCTTTTCATCAAAGAAACGTGATTCAAGGATTTGACGTCCGCCTTGAGCTGAAGCCGGATCACCCGGTCTGAGTTTTTTGTAAACTTCAATCAATGCGTCATCGGTTGTTTCGGTTGTATCTTTATCCAATGTTTTCTTTAAGAATTCGAAGTGAGTGAATAAAGATTCCATTTCAGAAACAGTGATACCCATAGCTTTCAATAATGTTGTAGCGAGGATTTTTCTGTTTTTATCGATTTTAACGTAGATTAAATCATTGGAATCTGTTTCGATTTTCAACCATGCACCACGGTTAGGAATCATTGTTGCGTTGTATAAACGTTTTCCGGCAGGAGAGATTTCTCTCTTGAAGTAAACGCCCGGAGAACGAACGATTTGAGAAACGATAACACGTTCCGCACCGTTAACAATGAAGGTACCTTTGTCAGTCATTGTCGGAATATCACCGATGTAAACTTCCTGTTCTTTAATTTCCCCGCTGTCACGGTTAACTAATCTAACCATAACGCGAAGCTGTTTCGCATAAGTCGCGTCGTGGATACGGGCTTCTTCAATTGTATACTTTGCGTTGTCGAAAGTATAGTTTGGCAAGAAGTGTAATTCTAATCTGCCTGTGTAGTCTTTAACAGGAGAGAATGAAAGTAATTCTTCTTTCAAACCTTCTTTTAAAAACCATTCAAACGATTTTTTTTGCACTTCAATAAGGTCAGGTAAGTCATCCAATCTGGTATGCGGAATACCCATCGGAGTTACTCGTTTTGCATATTTTGTGTTAGACATCAATTCACCTCGTCTATGTACTTACTATCTATATAAAAATTTCTTTTTATTCTGCTTTATCTTCTTTGTTGTTTAGACAGCGTAGCTGCTACGGCTTGCGGTTCAGCAAGACGGCGCAGCGGAGAACTGCTTTACTTTTTGAAAATAGGCACAACTAACCCAAGTTAAATTATACCATGTTAATTAATCATACAACGTCAATATTTATAGTCAATATAACACTCTATTATTTGAGGGGTTTTCTTAAAGTTTTTTAACAATATGTTATAGTATTGATATGAGCGGGTTTTGCCGGAAACTTGAATCGAAAAATATTGAAAATACTGCGTTTTTAAAACGCCCGTTTATCAAAGCTTTTGTAAGGTTTCCCAAAACGCATCCGCGATTTTTCTGTGACCTTCAGCGGTAAAGTGCAAACCGTCCTTTTCGGAAACGGTGGCAATCTCGTTCAGGTCGATGAAATGACAGTTTTGTTCTCTTGCAATATTCTTGTAAACACCGCTTATAAGAATAGATTTCGCTATTGAACCCCTGTCAAACATAGTGCAAAAATGTCCGTTAAAAATATTATCATTAAGTTGCGGTGGTGCCGCAATTATAATATGTGCTTGCGGAGATTTCGCACGAGTTATTTGTATAAGATTTTCTAATCCGAATTTAATATCATCCATTGATTGATTATAAAAAATTTGCAAATCATTAATGCCGATTGAAAGAATTACAACATCGAGTTGGGAATGTAGTAGTTCCGGCAGAATTTTGTATCCGGTTTGCATTATGCCGGCAGGGTTGTCGACAAAACCTGTCCGGTTGTTACATCCGGCTTCTATAATTTCAAATCCGCTTATATCCGATAAAATACCTGTCCAACGCGTAGATTTATCATATCGTTTCCCGCTTGACGGAATATATCCGTATGTGTTGCTGTCGCCAAAACATAAAATCTTCTTCATAATCAAATTTATAGCATAAAGTAGTCTAAATGTATGAGATTTTTGCTTTTTTGTAAAGTTTTTGAATTTACCGGCGAAAAATATAAAGAAGAATACGGGAATTCCCGTATCTCCTCCCCAAGTCTGGTAGCCGTTCGATAGAATGGCTTTTTTTTTATTTTTAAATTTGCCCGCAAGGCGGAGGTTGATTGGCTATTACATAAATCTGTTTATTGTATAATCATATATGCAAAGGAGATTTATTATGAAAAAAACTTTGTTGATTATTTGTATGATTTTCGCTGTGCCTCTGATTGCATATGCCGTTTTAATGGGTAAACAGCCTGCTCCTGCTGATGTTGCTGTTGCAGCTACAGGCATGCCGCAGATGATTAAATTCTCTGCACCTATGTGCTCTGACTGTCAGCACATGGCAGAAGTTTTGAGTCAGGTTGAGCCGCAGTATAAAGATAAAATTGAATTTGTTGAAATTTCTGTTAATCAAAAGTCACCGGAGGTTGCCGGTATGATTAAGCGTTATAATGTAAAACTTGTTCCTACTATGATTTTTACCAACTCAAAAGGTGAACAAATCGCACGCGTGGAGGGTTCTATACCTAAAGAGGAACTTATTAAATATTTAGATGAGGGATTGAATCAATAATGGAAAATCTGGCAAATTTATTCGCAGGTGAAAATAGTCTTATTATATTGTTTGCTTTATCGTTTTTAGGCGGTCTTGTGGCATCAATTTCGCCGTGTTCGCTGGCAATGCTTCCGATAATTGTCGGATATGTAGGCGGGTATGGTGAGTCTAAACCTTCTAAAACATTATTGCAAATGTTGATGTTCGTTCTGGGCACGGCAATAGTTTTTACTGTCATTGGTATAATATGTGCGCTTACGGGTAAAGTTTTTGCCTCTTTTTCCGGCGGTTATTTTGGCTTGATTCTGGCCGGAATAATTCTTGTGATGGGCTTAAAACTATTGGGAGTTCTTGATTTTGAACTCCCAATGCTTGTCAAAGAAATGCCAAAAGGCGACGGGATGAATCAGTATGTTTATCCGATTTTGCTGGGCGGGATGTTTGCATTAGCCGGAACCCCGTGTTCTACACCGATTTTAGCCGGAATTATGGCGTTCGCATCACTCAATGCTAATGTCGGGAACGCTGTCATAATGTTGTTCCTGTTCGCTTTAGGACAGGGGTTAATCCTGATTATTGCGGGTGTTCTTACTTCAAAAGTTAAGAGTATGAAGAACTTTTATATGGTTTCGGATTTCCTCTTAAAGCTTAGTGGTTTCTTACTTGTAATCGCTTCTTTGTATATTTATTATAAGATTTTTGCACCGCTTATTGTAAAATAATTGAAAATGCGCTATTATAATCCCAGATATAGGAGAAATGTGTATGAAAATATATGAAGGGCAGTTAGTAGCGGGAGAGCAGAAATTCTGTATTATTATTGCCAGATTTAACGATTTTATCGGCTCAAAACTTCTTGAGGGCGCGATTGATGAACTTAAACGTCACGGCGTAAAAGAAGAAAATATTGATGTCGTAAAAGTTCCGGGGGCGTTTGAAATCCCTGTTGTTGCATTAAAGGTTGCAAAATCTGCAAAATATCAGGCGGTTATTACGCTCGGTGCGGTTATTAAAGGTTCGACACCTCACTTTGATTATGTAAGTGCTGAGGTTTCAAAAGGTGTGGCCAGTGTAAGTTTACAAACCGGTGTTCCGGTAATCTTCGGCGTGCTTACTACGGACAGCATTGAACAGGCAATAGAACGCGCCGGTACGAAAGCTGGTAACAAAGGTTCTGATGCGGCTAAAACTGCTATTGAAATGGCTAATTTATTAACTACTTTATAAGGAATCGCTTATGAGTGAAATCATCACTGAAAGCAGAAATCAAAATACAATTGATATTGATTTGCTGCCGACACTCGAAATTGTGAAAAAGATTAATGAAGAAGATAAGCAGGTTGCGCTGGCGGTTGAAGAAGCCACGGAGCAGATCGCGCAGGCTGTAGATTTAATCTCAAAACAATTTTTGCGCGGCGGAAGATTATTCTATTTTGGCGCCGGAACTTCCGGACGTCTGGGAGTGCTTGACGCTTCTGAGTGCCCGCCTACTTTTAGTGTTGATTCAAACATGGTTCAGGGGATTATTGCGGGTGGTGATGTGGCTCTCAGAAATGCTGTTGAAGGCGCGGAAGATGATTTTGATTCAGGCGTTATGGATGCAGAAATCCTCGACAAAGAAGATGTCGCTGTCGTGATTTCTGCAAGCGGAAACCCTAAGTATTTACTTGGTGTGCTTTCTGCCGCAGAACAAAGAGGGGTAAAAACAATCGCCGTTACCTGCAACCCGAAAGGTAAAATCGCGCAGGACGCAGGGATTGTTATTTGTGCAGAAGTCGGACCCGAGGTTATTGCCGGTTCAAGCCGTTTGAAAGCCGGAACCGCGCAAAAAATGATTTTAAACATGCTTACAACCGCGTCAATGATAAAAATTGGCAAAACTTACGAAAACTTTATGATTGATTTGAAGGCGTCAAATGAAAAACTTAAAGACCGTGCGATCAGAATAGTTGCAAATATCGCGGATGTGAGTTATAGTAAAGCTTTAGAATCCTTGTTGGATACTAACTGGGATATTAAAACATCAATTGTTTCTATCGTGAAGTCAATTGATAAAGAAGACGCAAGGCTGGAATTAAAACATGCCTGCGGTGTATTAAGAAAAGTATTAAAAAAGAAGATTGAGGTATAGTGATGAAATTAACAGTCTTGGGAGCAGGTTGCTGGGGGTTAACATTAGCGTGGTTATTGACCGATAATTTTGATGAAATTACAGTCTGGGGACGTGCGCAGGATTTGACAGAAGATTTGATAAAAAATAAACACTGTTCTAAACCGTTGGAAGTGCAGCTTGACGACAAGATTGAAGTTACTTCAGACCTGAAAAGTGCTATCGCAGACGCAGAAATTATTCTTTCTGTTGTTGCAACCTCCGGTACACGTGATGTTTGTGAACAGTTGAAAAAAGCCGGAATTAAACCTGAACAAATTCTGGTTAACGCCTCAAAAGGTATTGAACTTCCATCACTGAAAAGAATGTCGGAAGTTATTAAAGATGTTTTGCCTGAACAAAAATTGGTAACGCTTTCCGGTCCTACTCTTGCAAAAGAAGTTTTGCAGGGCAAACCCACTGCGGCTTCCGTTGCTTGTGAAGACATTGAAACCGCTGAAATTGTTCAGAAAGCCTGCACAGTTCCTAATAAATTCAGACTTTACACAAACACTGACGTTATCGGTGTAGAACTTGGCGGAAGCTTGAAAAACGTTATTGCAATCGCATCAGGGTTCGCAAAAACAATGGGCCTTGGTGACAACTGTACCGGCGCCCTTTTAACACGCGGAATGGCTGAAATCGTTCGCGTAAGTTTGCGTTTAGGCGCAAATCCGTCAACATTATACGGACTTTCCGGCATGGGGGATTTAATCGCAACTTGTTCAAGCCCGATGTCAAGAAATTACACTGTCGGTGCTATGCTTGCGCGCGGCAAAAAAATCGATGATATCTTAGCGGAACTCGGTTCCGTCGCGGAGGGGGTTAAAACTTCACGTGCAATTTGTGAACTCGCAAAGAAACTTGAAATCGACGCGCCGGTGTCTAACGCTATATATGAAGCTGTTTACACTGATATTACTCCGGAACAGTTACTTGCAAAACTTATGAATAGAAAATTGAAAGAAGAAGAAAGATATGTTTAAATTCGCCGCTCTTTACCTTAAAAATACGATTTATCCGCTCAGTGTACCTGATTCGGTGAATCTTTCTGACGGACAGATGGTTCTCGTTCGCACGGAAAAAGGTGAAGAGGCTCTAAAAGCAATCGCAATTTGCCCTAAAGTCGCAAAAGTTTGGGAAGAAAGCAAAAAAATGCCGGAACCGCTGCCCGTTATAAGGGTTATGTCACAGCGCGACTTGCAGATTCTCGAAGAAATTAAAAAGGATGAAACAACTTCATTCTTCAAATGTCAGTCACTTGTTAAACAGCATAAGCTTTCAATGAATCTTGTTCAGTGCAGAATAACTTTTGACCGCCGTAAGATTACTTTTTACTATACTGCGCCGGAAAGAGTGGATTTCCGTGCATTATTAAAAGATCTAACACAGGTGTTTACCCGTGTTAGAATTGACCTCCGTCATATCGGTGTGCGTGATGAAACCTCAATTCTTGACGGAATGGGCGTGTGCGGAAAACCTTTTTGCTGTTCAAGTTTCCTTAGAAAATTCGACGCTATTAATATTAAATATGCAAAAGATCAGGGAATGCCGATTACTCCGGGTAAAATTTCAGGAACCTGCGGAAGACTTTTGTGCTGCTTGACGTATGAATATTCAAATTACATCGAAGTTGCCAAGGGTATGCCGCCTGTGGGTTCTTCGGTTATGACTCCGGATGGTTTGGGCAAGGTTTGCTTCTTGCAGTTCCTTAACGGTACTGTTGCTGTAAAAATGGAAGACGGTAAAACTAAAGAGTTTCCGAAAGATGATATCGAAATGGTTGACGCTGATGTCAACGTCGAAATTGACACTCCGGTTACAATGAACGCGTATACTGAAGAAAGCCATGTCGATATGCGCACAATTAAACAGTTAGAGGATGATAGAAACAGTTCTACGGGTAATGTCTGATTATGTCAAAATTTATTCTTCCTATCTTAATGCTGACGATTTCAAACATTTTTATGACTTTTGCATGGTACGGGCATTTAAAGTTTAAGTCCTCACTACTCTGGGTCGTAATCCTTGTAAGCTGGGGCATAGCCTTTTTTGAATACTGTTTTCAGGTTCCGGCGAACAGAATCGGGCATGAGGTTTATAACGCGGTTCAATTAAAAACTATTCAGGAAGTTATTACTCTCGTTGTATTTTCTGTGTTTTCTGTACTTTATTTAAAAGAACAGTTCCGCTGGAATTATCTTGTAGGTTTTATTTTTATAATCCTTGCAGTCCTCTTTATTTTTAAAAAATAAATAAATTAATTCTTTACAATCCATTTCAATTTGTTTGCGTGCATGTTATTCTGTTGTTATGGCTGACATGAAGTATGTACCTTTGCATGTCCACAGTGAATATTCATTGCTGGACGGCGCTATAAGAGTCAGGGATTTGTGTGATTTTGCAAAAGAACACGAAATGCCTGCAATTGCGATTACTGACCACGGGGTTATGTATTCTGCACTTGAACTCTATGTCGAAGCCAAAGAACGCGGCGTTAAACCGCTTATCGGGTGCGAATTTTATGTTCACGATAATGATATCCATGTGAAAAATGCTGCTGATAACCCGCTTTATCACCTTGTTTTAATCGCAAAAAATAATCAGGGGTATCAAAACCTTTTAAAGCTTGTTTCTATTGCATGGTGTGAAGGATTTTACCACAAACCACGTATTAACTGGGAATTGCTTAAGGAATATCATGAAGGTCTTATTTGTTCGTCTGCCTGTCTGGGGGGGGAAGTTTTACAGTACCTTTTGAAAGGTGACGAGGAAAAAGCAAAAGCATGTGCCAAGCAGTATCAGGATATGTTTGGCGAAGATTATTACATCGAACTTCAAGATCACGGGTTGGAAGAACAAAAGCGCACTAATCCTCTTTTGATTAAAATCGCGCAGGAACTCGGCATAAAGATGATTATCACAAACGACTCTCACTATTTACGCCGTGAGGATGCTGATGCGCACGATACTCTTTTATGTTTGCAAACTAACGCGTTCAAAGATGAAGAAAACAGATTTAAGTTTTCTAACAACGAGTTTTATGTAAAAACCGCCACCGAATTAAGGGATTCTTTTAAGTGGATGGACAGTGCGTTATTTGAGGAATGTATAAATAACACAGTTGAAATTGCAGATAAATGCCATTTGATTATCGAAATGGGCAAAGCTCCGCTTCCGCACTATGAGGTTCCTCAAGGGTTTACAATTGAAAGCTATCTGGAACATATTACATACGAAGGTTTAAAAAAACGTTACGGTACAATTGAAGATGATATCAAAAAACGTGTTGATTATGAGTTGAGTATTATTAATCAAATGGGATTTGCCGCATACTTCCTAATTACATGGGATTTTATTCACTATGCAAAGACAAACGGTATTCCGGTAGGCCCCGGACGTGGTTCCGCGGCGGGTTCCGTTGTTGCGTATGCACTTGAAATCACAGACCTTGACCCTGTTAAGCACAATCTGTTGTTTGAGCGTTTCTTGAATCCTGAACGTTTTACCATGCCCGATATTGATATCGACTTCTGTATTGAACGCCGCGGCGAGGTAATTGATTATGTTACCAAAAAGTACGGTGAAGATAGGGTTTGTCAGATTATTACGTTCAGTACGTACGCGGCAAAAGCCGCACTCAAAGGCGTTGCACGTGTTCTTCGGATTCCGTTTGCAGAAAGTAACAGACTCGCGGCACTTATTCCGTCAGAACCTAAGACTCATATTGATGACGCCTTGCTTCCGGGGATGGAATTAAGACAGCTTTACGACGATGATTATCAAATCGTTGTTGACCGCGATACCGGTAAGACTATCGGGGTTAAAAAGCTTATCGATATGGCAAAAGCCATTGAAGGTATGAAATGCGGGACAGGTACGCACGCTGCCGGTGTAATCATTTCTCACGCTCCGCTGAATACAATTATTCCGATTCAGCCTTCTAAAGACGGTATTGTTCAAACCGGTTACCCGCCTCATGAAGTTACAGAAGTTCTCTCGCTTCTTAAAATGGACTTTTTGGGTCTGCGAAACCTTACGATTATATTTAAAACTCTCGCGCTTATCAAAAAATTACGCGGGGAAGATATTGAGATTAACAAGATTGCACTTGATGATAAACCAACTTATGAAATGCTTATGCAGGGCGACACTGATGGTGTGTTCCAGTTAGAATCTTCCGGCATGAAAGCGCTGGTAAAACGCTTGAAACCGGACGTTTTTGAAGATTTGGGTGCGCTTGTTGCGCTTTTCCGTCCAGGGCCGTTAGAATCCGGCATGGTCGATGAGTTCGTAGACAGAAAACACGGCCGCAAAGAAATCGTTTATGCGCACCCGCTTCTTGAACCTGTATTGAAAGATACTTACGGAACAATTGTTTATCAGGAACAAATTATGCAGGTCTTTCAGGTATTAGCCGATTATACTCTCGGTCAAGCGGACATGGTTCGCCGTATGATGGGTAAAAAGAAACTTGAAGAAATGCAGAAGCAAAAAGGTAAGTTTATCGAGCGTTCTGCAACCCACGGAATGTCGAAGGAAGACGCAAACACACTGTTTGAACAGATTGAGAAATTCGCGTCATACTGCTTCAACAGGTCGCATTCTGCCGCGTATGCATTCGTTTCTTATCAAACTGCATGGCTTAAATGCCACTACACAATAGAATATCTTTCCTGCCTGCTTTCAAGTGTTGCAAGTGATCAGGATAAAACCCAGTTATACATTGAAGAGGCGCTTAAAAAAGGTATTAAAGTTCTTCCGCCGGATATCAACAAATCATATTCAGAGTTCTACCCCGATGGCGAAAACATTCGTTTCGGCCTCGCGTCAATCAAGCAGGTTGGTGAAGCCGTTGTTGAAGCTATTCTTAAAGAGCGTGAAGCAAACGGTGAATTCAAGTCCATTTATGATTTTTGTAAACGTGTAGACCCTAAATGTTCCAACAAGCGCGTTTTAGAAGGTTTGATTAAGGCCGGTGCGTTCTCGAATATTGAAAAGAGCCGTAAACAATTGCTTGAAAATCTTGAATATATCGTTGCAACCGCAAGTAAAGAAAATCAGGCCAAAGCACTCGGGCAGGTAAGCCTTTTTGCAGGACTTGGCGAAGACAACGACATAGGATATGAGGGCTTCCAGCTGGCGGGTTCTGATGAAGAGTTTGACGCAAGACAAATTCAGCTTTTTGAAAAAGAATTTTTAGGATTCTACGTCACGAGCCATCCGCTCTCATCTATCAGAGATAAATTGCCGTTTTTGATGACGCACAAAATCTCTGAACTTGCGGAACTTCCTAACGATAAACCTGCTACAATCTGCGGTTTGATTACGACAACCCGTAAAATTCCAACTAAAAAAGATCCTTCAAAATTCCTCAAATTCATTACCATAGAAGATTTGTCAGGAAAAATTGAAGTGATATGTTTCAATAATAAGCTTCAGGAATATGATTCGCTTCTTGAAACCGAGCAGCGTGTAATAATTTCCGGTAAAGTTAACCGCCGCGGGGATGAAGATGGCGTTTCTCTCGTAGTTGACAGCGTTAAAACAATTGATAATTCTAATATTTTTAATATCGAACTGTTGGATGAATTTAAGTTTGAAGAACTCATGTATATGAAAAGTTTCTTGAACGAGCATTCAGGTTCAGACCCTGTGACTGTTACCGTTAGTGATGAAACCGGAAAAGTGAAAATTTTGTCAAATTCTAACTGCTGGGTGAACACTTCTAACGATTTAATTAATACACTAAAGGCTAAATTTTCCGGACGTATTGAAGTCAGCGTTCGTTCTATGGATTCAAAATTAGCATAACCGGTGCATGGCGTAAACCCTCGTTGTGTGCTGTTTTGTGCTGCCTTTGTCCTCATTTTTGCCTACATGAATTTGTTTACATGAAATTGCTTCCAAGAAGTCATGGAGATTTTATTGCCGACTTTTCAAAATTTTTGAATCCTATATACTACTTGTATTAAAGCAAATTGACAGTAAACCAAGGAACTTTTCATATAAAATCCGATTATCTTAACAATGAGGATTTCTTAGAAATCCTCGCTTCTTTTAAAACGGGAAGTATTATTAATCTTTTTTAGTTATTTTTTGTTAAGCTGGTAGTAGTATGAAAAAGAGGTAAAAGATGAAATTAACACCGCAAGAACGTATTGTTATGGCGTATATTGTGCTGGGTTTGTCTGATAAAGAAATCGGGCAGAAAATGAAAATAGCGTATTCGACAGTACGAACATACGTGGATAGAGGTATCTTGAAATTAGGAGCCAAAAACAGAGTACATGCCGGTTTTAAGTATCTAATTTATCAAACTCCTGAAGTTTACTTGCAGACCATAAAAGAACTGCAAGAGGTTTTATGAAACGAATAATTTTACACTGGACAGCCGGAAAACACAAGCCAAATCAAATAGATATCGAACATTATCATTTTTTAGTAGATGGTGAAGGAAACGTTTTGAACGGAAAGTTTCCTGTAGAGGCTAACGAAATTTGCCGACCGGGTCGTTACGCTATGCACACCGGCGGCGGGAATACCGGTTCAATTGGTGTTTCTATGTGCGCTATGCTGGGTTTTATTGACTCAAAAAGAGCGGGTAATTATCCTGTTACAGCAGTGCAATTTGAACGCACAATGAAACTCTGTGCCGAACTTTTGAAAAAATATAAATTAGAACTTTCACCTGAAACCTTGCTTACGCACTATGAATTCGGACAAAAACACAAAAACACAACAAGTTACGGCAAGATTGATGTTATTCACATCCCGCCGTATCCGTGGGTTAAGCGTGAGGATTGCGGTGCATTTATCAGAGCAAAGGTGAAGTGGTACTTAGAGCGGCTTTAATAAAATTTTTGGGGGAGGAAAATGGAAATAGCTTATTACAATCTTTCTGGGGGGATTAACCAGAGTCTTACAAAAACAGAATTAGGCGTTGATACAAAAAGAATGTACTGGGTCGATTCTAAAAATATTGAACTGTTAAAAAGTAATGGTATTAAAAAACAAAATGGTAATGCAATTTACTGCGAATTGCCGGAAAAAGAACCTATTACAGGATTGCATCAGTTTACGTATAAAGATTCTTATAAACTTGTTGTCACTACTGACAGCGGTAAAGTCTATATTTACGACGAAGAAAAAAATACTTTTACCGAAACAACATTAGTTTTGACAGGTAAAAAACCTGTGTTTAGAAACTTTCTTAACGGTTTTTTGATTATGACCGAATCAGATAAAATGCGTTATATCAAGAATGATGAAACTTATACCGTTGTAGATTGCGGGTTGAAAACTTTGACCGGTGAAGATTTGACCGACGGGCTTATTACAACCTATAAAGGCCGTGTGTGGGTCGCAAAGGGCTCAACAATATATTATTCCGCGTTAGGTACTTACAATAATTTTACCGAAGAACACGATGCAGGTTATATTAATGACTTCCATACCAATACCGATGTTATTACCGGTATCGCAGAATACAAAGATTATCTTGCAATTTACAAGAAAAATCAGGTTTATCTTCTTATTGGAACATCTCCTGACGATTTTGCGATTCAACTTTTTGCCGATAAAGGTACAAAGGCCCAGCGTTCTCTTGTAAATGTCGATAACAGACAGTTTTTTCTCTCTCATAGCGGGATTTTTTCACTGGAGGAGGCCGGCGTTCTTTTACAAATCCATGTTGGCTCTGAAATTTCTCAGAAAATTAAGCCGGAATTTGAGTTCCTTGATGAGAGCCGCTTTGCGGAAAGTATTTGTTTGCATTATGAACGTCGCGGACAGATGTGGTATTTTATGCCATATACCGATGAACCTTATTTTAAAACAATATGGATTAATGATTATGTTCTGAAACTCTGGTATAAGCGTGTGGTTCCGCAAAATGTTGTGGGCGCTTGTATGTTTAAGAATAATGTTCTTACATTCGATGATGAAGGGAATATTTATATCGAGGATTTTGGACGTGATTTTTGCGGGAAACCTATTGAGTTTTGCTGGAAATCTCCATTCCTCGCACTTAAAGACGCGCATCACAGAAAATTGATTGACGAATTTTATTTTGTTCTTGACTGCGAATATGACAACAATTTTAATTTTTGCGTCTATAAAAACTTTGATTCAGGATTCCCTGATGACAAAGAAATTGTACATAACATTAATTATGATCATTTGTTATGGGCCGATGAAACTACATCGGACTATCTCCCGTGTAAATGGGCAGCAGAAGGTGCGTTGGTACCTATTTGGTCTGTTAATTCCGAAACACTGGAGAAAGTCGAGATCTCTGAAAGCAATTATGCCGTACAAATTTGCGTTGAAGGCTCTGAAATTTCCCATAACTGCGGTATTATCGGGCTGCAATTCAGAGAAATTTTTAACGACGATTAATTTAAATCCACTCATTTTTTATTACATATTACACTATTTAAACGAAAGGAAATGTGAAAATGTCAGAAAACACAACACCAACAAACTCTTATGCTGCTTTTATTCCTGAAATTTGGAGTAAAAAACTGTCTAACATGTTAGACAAAAAATGCGTTATGATGCAATGCGTTAACAGAAACTATGAAGGTGAAATCTCTCAACAGGGTGATAAGGTTAAAATTATTACACCTGCGGCGGTTTCTATTTCAACATTAGGTACAGCCGGTATTACGTATAGCGAACTTGAACCAACTTCTCAAGAACTCGTGATTGACCAGAAAAAATTCTTTGCGTTCAAGATTAATGACGTTGCGTCAGTTCAGGCAAACTCTAACATTATGGAAGCACACCTTGAAAACGCA
This sequence comes from uncultured Candidatus Melainabacteria bacterium, assembly GCA_947090755.1. GTDB lineage: Bacteria > Cyanobacteriota > Vampirovibrionia > Gastranaerophilales > Gastranaerophilaceae > Gastranaerophilus. The sequence goes on from CAMUPF010000004.1 coordinate 87,065, forward strand.
CGTAAAGCAATTGAACAGGTTCAAGACGCATACTTGTTATCTCAACACGTAAACGTTACGGCTGCAAATACAGTCGGTTCTGACGCTGCGGCTATCACTCTTGATAAAACAACTATCTACAAATATTTTGTTGAACTTGCTATGAAACTGAAAAATTCAGACGCTGTAGGTAACGGTCAACGCCCTTGGGTTGTTATTAACCCGCTGGTTGAATCTTACTTGTTGCAAAGTTCTGAGTTTATCGGTGCGCACAATGTTGCAGACCAAACATTAAGAGATGGAGCAATCGGCAGAATCGCAGGTATGGATGTCCTTGTAACAACTAACCTTACTGAAACAGATGGCAAAATTTATGTTCTTGCCGGTACCAATGAAGCAATTACATTCGCGTCACAGCTTGCTAAAATCGAAACATTACGTGATAAAGATTCATTCTCTGATTTAGTAAGAGGCTTATATTTATACGGCGCTAAAACAGTTCAACCTGCTGCACTTGCAAAAATGATTGTAAGTACTTCTTCAGCAGCAACTCCTCCAGCGCAAACACCTTCTAATCCAACATCATAGTAGGGAGGGGATATATGTTGTTAAATTTAAAAAATAAGATTCTGGAACTAGCCAAAGAAGCAGTTACAATCGTTGAAGAAACACTTCGCGGAGAGGATGGTAAAAAAAAGAAAATCGCTGCGGTAAAGTATGTTGTAACTCATCTCCCTGTTCCATCTTATGTCAGATATATACTGGGGTTTGTTCTCTCCGTATTTATCGACAGTGCTGTTGAAGTTGCGGTGGATTATATGAAAAACCGCGAAGTAGTTGAGGTATAACAAATGAACAAACAAAATTTAATAAACAATTTAACAAGGGATTCATTAGGAGCCGTGACTCAAAATCAGGCAGAATTACCTTTAGATAATGCTGGCACGAGAGGTGCCTTGCCGCAGGAGTCGGCTGATGTTGAAAAATTGATCGAAAATGATATGAATGTCATCAGATCTTTAATGGGAATGGGTGTTGTTACTCGTGAACAAGGACAAAATTTAATGAAACAAGTTATACAAAATGCGTACAATAGTATTACACAACAACGCGATGTACAACCACAATCTCCTTCTCCGTATGCTGCGTCTGCGCAAAACGCTCTTGAGGAATTTTCTCATACTAATCCGAACTTTTTTAAAGGAGCCGGTAGAGAAGATATGCTTGCTTATCTTAAAAATTCTAACGGAAATTTTGACAAAGATGAACTCTTGCAAATGTCTAAACTCGTTGAAAAAATTGAACAAAACGCGGTTGATAGATATTTGAAAAAAATTGAGTACGGAAAAACATTAAATGACGAAAACGCAATCGCTAAGCAAAGGTTGACGGCTAATGCCCAGAATTCCAATGCTGCCGATAACAATATGGTTTTTACCCGTGCTCAAATCGGCAAAATGAGTGGAGATGAATTTGCCCGCTACGAATCTGCTATTATGGATCAACTTAAAAAAGGGTTGATTAAGTAGGTAAATTCTTTGTGTTGGGTGAGGGGATCCTTCCCCTCTCTCATCACAAATCTTAGAGGAGTATTTATGAATTTTTTAGAGATTATTAACAAATGTCTGGTTGAACTTAATTACAAACCGGTCAATGCATTCGAAGAATTAACGAAAAATGAACATAAAAAGATTATGAACATTTTGAATGTGCTGAATTCCGAAGTTTGTCAGTATACCAGATGGAATTTCCTTATTCGAAAAGCCACGCTTTCTCTTCCGGTAGGGTGTGCAGAAATTGACAATACAATTAACGGTAGAATTTCGCAAGTGTTGATTGATTCACAAAGTTTTGACTACACAGAGCATGCCGGACAAATACTTAACGGAAAATTTAAAGGAAGAAACTTTTATTCCTGCTATAATGGTAAAATTATTTTTTCCAGAACATTTGATGAACCGAAGAATGTTGAGGTTATTTATTACACATTCGATACAACGTTGGATTCTGCGGGCAAAGAGAAAGATGTTATTGAGTTTGCAACGGATGAATCATTACTGCCTATGCCGTTTGTAGAGCCGATTCTGGTTTTTGGAACATGTATGCGCTTAAAAGGAAATCCGCAGCATATAAGATTTAATTACTGGTTAAGCATGTATAAAGACGCGCTTGCAAATATGGTTTCGCGCTGTTGTATTGACGCGGGGTTTGCACCTTCTATGAAATTATATCGTAGGTAGTTCTGCCGTCAAAAGCTCCTGACAAATTTTAAACGATTGCTCCGCAATCATAAAATTTGAAACGTCGCTGATATTATGTTTCGCGCCCTGCCAGCCTCGCTCCCGCGAGTCTGCTCCGGCGCTACACATCGGGCGAAGCCATAAAAAAAACAGGAAGTTTGTATTCCCCCTGTTAAGATTTACACTAGCCGAAATATAAATAGCATGTTTATTATACTACTTATATAGAAAAATATCAAATTATGTAAAGAAATTGAAATAAAAATGATGAAAAACGTTACAAATCAACAGAAAAAGTTTATTGAGGAATATATTAAAACCCTTGACGGAGAGGCTTCTTGCAGGTATGCGGGGTATAAAAGTCCGAATCTTAAAGAATTGTCAAATAAAATGCTGGCGGATAAGAAAATTATCAACGCGATAAAAAAAGAACTGCTTTCGCGCATACCTTCTTTAAGGGTCGAAAAGGGATATATTGTTCAGAAACTGCTGCAAATTATAGAGTTTTCACTTGAGGAGGAAGACATTCTGGATAAAGAGGGCTCGTTTACTGGGAAACGTAAACTTCGGGATACTTCGACCGGCCTTAAAGCGCTTGAAAACCTTTGTAAACATCTGGGCTTTGGTAATGCACAGGACGATTCTTATAAAGAGGCCAAAATTATTACAATTTCCAATCTTGATGAAAACAAACTATAAAAAGAAAGGTTAAAAATGAAAGATATTAATAATTCAGACATGGAAAAAATGCTGATAAGCGGAAAATCTATTGATGAACTGATACAAATGAAAATTCAGGAAGATTACAAATCTCTTCGCGAAGAGATTAAAAAAACTCCGAAAATTGAGAAAATTACGGACATTTCTAAAGTCCCGATGAGCCTGATTTTTTCTAAGGCCGCTGTTTATAAGGTTTTCAATAAAACGACCAGAACGGAAAGTCTTATAAACGGGATTCAGGCAGAATCAATGCTGGGACTTCAGGAATCGGTCAGAGATTTGCTTTTGGCCGGAAAAATTAAAGCTTTTGTTGCCGGTGATACTTATGTTGAATTTATGTATGTAAAAACCGCACAATAAGGAGGAAAAATGCAATTAGAAACAGAAGATTTAACGGTTAAAATCAATGACCTTGAGGAAAGCCATCTTGTAGATAGGATTACAAGGAAGTTTGATAATTATGAGAATGCAAGGGCGTCACAGCTTTCAGATTTAGCGTCTGTGAGAAATGCTATTTATGAAGTAAAAGGTGCGCTTCACAGTGCGTGGGATTCTAAAGTGGAACTTCCGAATATGTACGAATTAGCCCAAACCCTTAAGGCTCATATTACACAGAATGTTTATTCGCATCCTGAAACGATGTTTGATGTTTCGGGAACGGATGAAGCGTCGCAGGAGTTCGCTAACAAACAAAAGGCTATGCTTGTAAAAACTTTTGAAGAAATGGATTTTGAAAGTGAACTTGAAAAAATTGTTGATGGTATCGTAGAAGCCGGTGAAGCAACGCTTTTTGTCGGCTGGGATACTAAAGTTAAGCGTACAAGAAGGGCTCAGACTTTTGAAGAAAAACTTCTTGATTTTAATAACAAGGGGTTTGTTATTGAAGAAAAAGTTGTTTATGACAACGCTAAAATTAAGTTTATCTGCCCCGAAGACTTTGTGTTTGACAAATATGACGCGGATAACTGGGATAGTTGTTCAAAGATTTACAGAACTTTCAAGACTCTTGATGAAATTCGTTGTGATAAATCTAACAATTATTTAAACGATATTAAACTGGAAGAATTGAAAGGAGTGGTGGCAAAAAACACCAAACGGCCGACGTCGTTTGATAATAATAAATTGGAGGTTTTTGAATTTTTAGGTGATATTGAATTGCCGGATGGTAAAACTTTAAAAAACTGGTTTATAACTGTTGCGGGTAGAAAACATATTATCCGTTTTGAAAGCAATCCGTTTGTGATAAATCCGTTTATCCACGCAAATATTATTGAGAATCCTGCAACCGGCCGTGGAATTTCTCCTATCAGGGTGGCACTTGTGTTGAATGAGATTTCGTCAGAAATTTTAAACAAACAGCTTGACGCGCTTGCATTGACAATGAATCCGCCATATCTTGCACCGAAAGGATGTTTCCGCGGCCAGCAAAATATCAGTCCGGGAAAAATTATTGAATATGATGCAGCGTTAATGCCGGTGACGCCGACGCCGTTGAACTTTGACAAGGCAATGGTTGGCTGGGATTTCTTGAATTATTTTAAAACAACGATTGAAAGTGCTACGGGTGTGTTTAAAAATATGGCCGGAAATATTCAGTCACAAGCCAGAACCGCAACAGAACTTAACTACTCTGCAACCGGTCAGGAATCACGTTTGAATATGATTTTAGAAGCGATAAACAGAAAAATTATTATTCCGGTTGTTGAAAAAACTGCTGATATTATCGCAAACTTTAAACTCGGTAAAGAAACTATTTCTGTAAACGAACACGGTAAAACTTCATTCCTTGAAATTGATGATGAAATCAGAAATGCTAATTATATTTATCGTTACGGTGACAGAAAAGCAATTTTCGAACGTAAAAACAGGTTTAAAGAACTCTTTGAGGTTATTCAATCTTTTGCGGGAGTGGATGTGGTTGCGCAGAGTATAAACTGGATTGAATGTTTTAAGTTTGCGCTTGAACAGTATGGAATCGAAAACGTAAATAACTTCTTATTGGAACAAGATACTTTTGAGTAAGTCTAAATCTGCTTATTTTTCGGTGCCGCGCTATTTACATAACTCTTCTCGTCTTAATTCCCTTTCACACATTTACCCTTTGCGGCACCATTTTTTTATGGGAGAAATTTATGGAATACAATTTACTAAAATCACAACGTGAGTTTCTGGAGGTTCCACACGGATATAATCTTGATGTTGCGGTTTATCAGGGTGGATATGGTTCCGGCAAAACTTTTGCGGGTTCACTTCTGGGGATTTTACTTGCGCTCAGGTTCCCCGGAATTCGTGGACTTGTGGGAGCGCAGACATATACGCTGGTGCGCGATACGACACTCCATACATATTTTGAACACCTTGATAATATGGGGTTTATTGAAGGCAAGGATTATGAATGGTCATCAACCTTGCAAAAACTTATTTTCCCTAACGGGTCGGAAATCCTTTTCAGACATTTTGAAGAGCCTAATAAGTTAAAATCGCTGAATCTTGGGTTCGTAGAAATTGAGGAAATGTCGGATATTCCGTATGATACTTTTAAAATGCTTTTAAGCCGTATGCGTCAAAAGGTGCGCAAATCGTGGAAAAATTTTAAGTACAGGATTTTTGGCCACACCAACCCTGAAATGCAGCGCGGGTGGGTTTATAAAACTTTTATAGAAAATCCGCCGCCAAATTACAGGCTTATTTCAGCCCCGACGACACAAAATATTTATTTGCCCGAGGGCTACTGTGAGGAATTAAAAAAACTTTACGATGAAAATTATTACAATATTTTTGTTCTCGCGCAGAACGGCGAGTATAGTAAGGGCCTTGTTATTAAGGATTTTAGCGATGATAACATTATGGATATAAAATATCAACCGGAACTGGATTTACATATTTCCTGCGACTTTAACGTTGACCCGATGGCGTGGGTTCTTGCGCATAAAACTGATGATAAAGTCTTTTATTTTGACGAACTCGTTCTTGAAAACACGACAACGGCCAAGGCTTGTGAGGAGTTTTGCAGACGCTATCCTGCGCATAAAGGTAAAATTATCGTCAACGGTGACGCCTCAGGTGATAATCGCAGTTGCACGAGCGAATACACGAATTACGTTATTATCAAAAAGAAATTGTTGGAATACGGTTATGATGTTGATATTAAAATTAAACCGTTCAATCCGCCTATAAAAAACAGGATTATGGCCTTTAATGCCAAAATTCGCTCGGCAGACGGACAAATTTGTCTTTATGTGGATAAAAAGTGTGAAAAACTTCTTTATAATATTTACAATCTGAAATATAAAGAAGGTACGTCAAAGATTGATATCCCGACATATCACCAGATTAAACAAACCAGAGAATTAAAATTCCTCTCACACCCGATAGACGCGGCCTCATATCTGGTGGATTTTTACTGGCCGATAACGTTATAGGAGCGACTTATGAGTGAACTGTTACAATATTCTCCGTTAATTATTGCGGTAATGATATTTTTTATTCAACAGAGGGTTTTTGTTACCCCTGAACAGCTAGAGAAAAAACACCGAGAAATTATCGAAAGCGTAGAATCTCATTTTGTATCTTTGCATAGCTTTAACGACCTTAAAGAGGGCGTTGATGATATGAAAGACAAAATCGATAAAATCTATGATTGCTTAATTACTTTTAAGTGATTTTTTGTTGTACAGAATTGAGGAAATTAAGGATAGTACGATGAATACAAGTCCTATCACGCCGGTAACAACTTCCGGCACCTCAATTTCTGTTGAAATAAGCATAATTACAGCAAGCGCACCGATTGCCCAGTGGGCGCCGTGTTCAAGGTAAAGGAATTGTGCGAGCGTCTTTTTCTCAACAAGCATTACTGTGAGAGAACGAACAAACATAGCGCCAATTGCAAGTCCGATTGAAATGATTATAATATCTTTACTCAACGCAAATGCCCCCAGAACTCCATCAAGTGAGAACGACGCGTCGATTAATTCAAGATACATAAACGCAACGAAGCCGCCGCAAGCCGCATCCGCGCATAGTGCAAGTTTTTTTTGTTCCCGTTTTTCAAGATAGTGTGAAAGCCCGTCGACCGCAAGGTAGGTTATAATCCCGCTGATTCCGGCGATAATTATTTGTAACTGAACCTCTGGTGACTGCGCGAAGCTTTGTGTGATTAATATTGCCGCAAGCGATATAATTATTTCAATCCCGCGAACATCATCAAGATGCGAAAGCCAGTTTTCAACGGGTTTAAGCCAATGGACTGTTTTTTCGTGGTTGAAGAAGTAATGTAAAAAAAGCATTAACAGGAAAATTCCGCCGAACGATACAATCGGTGCGTGGGTAAGATGCAGATAGTGCGCGTACTTGTCCGCGTCATTGACTGCAATTTTAGCGACTTCTGCCATACTGAGGTTTGCAAATATTGAAACAACAAGTATCGGGAAAAGAAATCTCATTCCAAAAACAGCAATCGCAATACCCCATGTAAGAAATCTATGGCGCCATACGTGGCTCATTTTTTCAAGTTTCATTGCGTTTACAACTGCGTTGTCAAACGATAGACTGACTTCCAGTATCGCAAGAATAAATACGATAAAAACGCTTGCAAAGCCGCTTCCGGCATGACTGTGTTCTGCCCAGAAGTATGCTGCAATTACGCCCAGAATTGTTACTAAATATGAGCCTAAAAAATATTGCATTAGATTAATTCTCCGTTAATGTACCATGTTTTAGCACCGACAATTTTTACGGTTAGGAATTCTCCGGTACGGTCTGTATCGCACGGAATATGAACGATTTTATTGTTGCGTGTGCGGCCTGTGATAACGTTTTTGCCCTTGTGGTTTTCAAAGTTTTCGATTAAAACTTCCATTTCACGTCCGATGAATTTTTTATTTGATTTAAGACAGTTTTCTTTAACCTTGTCGTTGAGCCGTTTTAATCGTTCAACTTTTACATCTTCATCGATATATTTATCAACCCATTTCGCGGCAACGGTTTTTTCACGCGGAGAGTACGCCGCTGTGTTAGAGTAATCAAGTTCAAATTCGTCAATTGCAGTAAGCGTTTCAACGAACTGTTCTTCGGTTTCTCCGGGGAAGCCTGCGATAAAGTCGCTTGTGATTGTAACATCTTTTACATTATCGCGGACTTTTTGTACGATTTTTGCATAAGTTTCGCGGTCATAGCGGCGATTCATTTTTTTCAGAACTTCACTTGAACCTGATTGCATCGGAATATGGAAATATTCGCAAACTTTTTCCAGTTTTGGCACGATGTCGATGAGTTCGTCGGAAATGTCTGTCGGGTATGACGTTACAAAACGGATTCTAAACTTGCCTTCAATGGCGTTTAAGTCCTGTAATAATTGCGCTAAACGGTAATGCTTGTCTGTAAAATCTTTGCCGTAGCTGTCAACATTTTGCCCGAGAAGTGTAATCTCTTTAAAACCTTGTGCAAGAGCGTCTTTAGCTTCTTTAAGGATTACTTCCGGAAGACGTGACCGTTCGCGGCCGCGGGTATACGGAACGATACAGTAGGTACAGAAATTGTTGCAGCCTTCTGTAATAGGAATCCACGCATTAACGCTTTTGACGCGCGTAATAGGGTAATCTTTTGTGTCTTCTACGCAATGGGTTTCCTCACATTCACAAACTTTTTCACCCATATTGACGCGCTTGATGATTTCAGGAAGCTTGTAAATATGGTGAGTTCCGAGGACAAAATCTATATAGTGCGCACGTTTGAAAAGAGCTTCGCCTTTTTGTTGCGCAACACAGCCGCAAAAACCGATTTTAATGTCCGGTCTGTTTTTCTTCCACTTACCCCACAGACCGATAGCGCTGTAGGCTTTATCTTCGCTCAACTGACGGATAGAGCAGGTGTTAATCATTAATAAATCAGCTTCGCGCGGTTCTTTTGTTTCTTCGTAGTCAAAATGCGAAAGCACTCCAAGCATTCTTTCTGTGTCGGACTTGTTCATCTGACAGCCCATTGTTTCAATATATACCTTTTTCATCTTTATTCCTTAAATTCCTGTACTGAAAGCGCTTCAACGCCTTCGATTTTGTTGAAAACTTTGTAGGTGGATTCAATAGGGTTACGTCCTACAACTTCGATGACAACGTTAATTTTAGTTTTTTCGCTGTCGGGTTTTTGTATTTTCTTAGTTATCTCAAACAGTTTTGTGTATTTTTCAATAACAAATTCATAGATACTGTCGGCAGAATCTGTCGGACAGGTGAGGTTAACACTTAACCGGCGGGTGTTTTTAGTGCTTTTGATAAGCATAGATTTTTCAAATACTCTTACGGAAACCAGAATGAGAATTGAAATTACTGTTGAAACGACCGCGATAAGATATTGTCCTGCGCCGCAGGCCATACCTATACTTGCGACCATCCAAAGCGTTGCTGCAGTGGTTAAGCCGAAAACTGTCGCACCGTGACGAAGAACGGTTCCGCCGCCTATGAAACCGATACCGGTGACGACCTGCGCGGCTACACGTGCTGTATCGCGGATTCCGTTTGCATGTTCGTCAGTGACGACTGTCGGAAACCCGTAAATTGAGATAATTGTAAACAAACATGCCCCGAGGCAGACCAGAATATTCGTCCTCAGACCGGCGTATTTGTTTGTCATTTCGCGCTCTAAACCGATTGCGAACCCGAGCATACACGCGCTGAAAACCCTCATTAAAATTTCTAAAGTAGAACCTATTTCCATTGATATATCCCTTTTCTTTTTCTATTTTAGCATGAAATATGAATAGGGCAACTCTTGACTAATTATAAAACATGCTACATAATTAAAATATAGAAAGTGAGGATTATATGAAAAAAGATAGTGTCTTAACTTACGCAGGGGGGGGGGGGGCCTCTCTTAACCGCCTTCACAATGGCAGAGATTTTGCTGTCCTTAACAATCATAGGTGTGGTAGCCGCGATTACATTGCCTAGTTTAACAGGTAACATTAACGAGCGGACTTGGAACACTCAGCGAAAAGCTTTATATGCCCGTTTTAGTCAGGCAATAGCACTTATGCCTGCATTGAACGGCTATGGAACTCTGGTAGAAGGAAATGATTCAACCTCCGCCGTTGATACCGCCGCAGAAACCTTCGTCACAGATGGCCTTTCAAAAGTTCTTAAAATTAACAACATTTGTGACAGCGAACACCTTGCTGACTGTGGAATCGCCTCAAAGTTTACAACGGCTGCGGGAAGTATTATTTCTGTGCCCAAAACTCTGGTTGAGTTGAACCCTTATTTTGATTTTTCGCGTTCTGAGAATGGATATGATTGGACTTATAGTCAAACTGATACCAAGGCGGCTGCGTTTGAAACACAAAACGGGGAAAGTATTATAGCGTATTATAATCCTGCGTGTTCTGCAAATAATAAATTTGAAGAAACTCCACCTGCTGTTGGTGTTTACTGGATAAGAACCCAGCCTTTTATGTGTGCCAATTTTGTTTATGATTTAAATGGAAACAAGGGGCCTAATACGGTTGGTAAAGACATCGGGTTTATGTCCGTACTTTTTGCAACTGATTCTGTTGTTGTAGCTCCAAATCCAACTAATGCTATATATAAAAGTACAGACTTTTACGGAGCATTAAAATTTTGTCGTGAGAGCGATGAGAATACGCGCTTGCCAAATGTTTATGAAGCAGCTTCAATGTTTTATAATTATCGCTTGCACCCGACAGGTGTTTTTATAACTTCAACCTCTGTTCCTGATCGACCAAATCAAATTTATAGGTTTCATGCCGGACTCGGCTATGCACAGGCATATTTAAAGGATGCTGCTATCGACGATGTTTACTGTGTGAAACGTTAGGATGGGGTATTCGCCCCATCCTTGCGCGTAGTGGTTTTTATGCTATAATTATCTTATGAAGGATGTGCAAAAGTTTAAAGATAACAGAGAAGTAGACATTCAGAAAGTCGGGATTAAAAATTTTGAACTTCCGCTTCTGATTCAGCGTAAAGACAGTGCTGAACCGCAGGTTGTGTTCGGCAAGGCTAAGGTTAATGTATCGTTGCCGCGCGATTACAAGGGAACCCACATGTCACGCTTTGTTGAGGTTTTGTCAGAATGGCAGACTAAAAATCTTCAGGGCTTTGATATTAAACACTGTCTTGAAAAAATCGTTGATTATCTTGAGGCTGAAAGCGGTGATTTAGAGTTTAAATTTAAATATTTTATTAATAAAAAAGCGCCTGTAACCGCTAATATCGCAACAATGGCCTACGATTGCTCGTTTGAAGGCCACATTGAAAACGGAAAATTTAAGTTTACACTTGGTACGATAGTTCCGGTAACAACACTTTGTCCGTGTTCAAAAGAAATATCCGATAATGGCGCACACAATCAGCGCGCGATGATTTCAGTTAAGGTTTCTTATGACGAAGAAGCACAGAGCATTTGGCTTGAAGACTTGATTGCGCTTGTGGAACGCTGCGCGTCATGTGAGGTTTATCCGCTGTTGAAGCGTGAAGATGAAAAATTTGTAACGGAAAAGGCATGGAATAACCCGAAATTCGTGGAAGATGTGCTTCGTGACGTTGTTATTGCCCTGCGTAAATCTCCGCTTGTAAAAGAGTTTGAAGTCGATTGCGAAGCGTTTGAAAGTATTCACAACCACTCTGCGTGGGCTTATCAAAAAGAAAGTAAGGTGTAGTTGATGAAAGTGGCAATTGGCGCTGATCACGGCGGATTTAATTATAAAAATAAGATTAAAGAATATCTTGTGGCGCGCGGGTTTGATGTCTTGGACGCCGGAACCTTTAGCGCGGATTCATGCGATTATCCTGAAATAGCGCATAAGGTTGCCGCTATGGTTGCAGGTCGCGAAGCAGAAAAGGGGATTTTAATCTGCGGAACCGGTATTGGAATGTCAATAGCGGCAAACAAAGTTCACGGAATCCGTGCGGCGCTTTGTTCTGACACATTTTCAGCAAAAGCAACCCGCCAGCACAATGATTCAAATATTCTATGTCTCGGCGAACGCGTTATCGGCGAAGGGCTTATGCTGGATATAGTGCAAGTTTGGCTGGATACCCCGTTTTCTAACGGCGAACGCCACATAAAACGTATTAGTATGATTGAAAAATAGGAAAAATAAATGGAAAACTTAGATTCAAAAATGTTGGCTTGCGTTATTGCAAGAACCCTTGACGACAATTTAGGCAAAAATATTTCAGTTTTAAATATCAGCAATGTTTCATCTTTAGCGGATTATTTCGTCATTGTAACCGGTGATTCTACTCCACAGGTTCGCGCATTGACTGAAAGCACATCTTTACGTATCAAAGAACTGTTCCACAGGCTTCCTTTAAAAGTTGAAAATGACGCTAAAAATCGTTGGAATCTCATTGATTACGGTGATGTAGTCGTTCACGTTTTGCACAAAGAGGAACGTGAGGCTTATGCTATTGAAAAATTCTGGAGCAATTCATTCTCTGTTGACGAAAATGAATGGATGGAGGTTTCTAAACCTTATTCAAAATATTAATTATTTGCAAAATTTAAAAAATATTGTATAATCGGTTTAGAAGGCTAAAAAAGGAAGAATTATGAGAGAATTATTGGAAAAAGGTAAAAGAATAACAGTTGTGCCGACAGACTTTAGAAACGCTAATAAGGGTACTATCACTGAAGTTTCGCCGGATGGTTTTATCGTGGAACTCGATTATGAAGCAAAAGGCTTTTTAAAGCGCAACTACTGCGAATTCTTTACGAATAACCAGTATGGCACTCTTTACTTCACCTCTTTCCCGCATGAAATTAACGGCAAAACATTAAGAATCGCAAACCCTGCTAAACACAAATACCTTCAACGTCGTCAGTATACGCGTGTTAAGTATAACTACGACTTAGATTTGACAAAAGGTGATGAAAGCCACAGAATATATACGTTTGATGTTTCTGCAGGCGGTATGAAGTTTAGATGTGCAGAAGCTATCAATATAGACGCAGAGTACAAAATTAATCTTCCGCTTTCTTCTGTTCAGAATGTTGAATGCCTTTTCCACCCTATAAGAATCGAAAAAGGCGACGGGTACACCGTTTCAGGTAAATTCTCATTCATTAATGAACGTGACAGAATGGTATTGACCCAGTTCTGCGCTAAAAGAAGTATTGAGATTAGAAATAAATAATAATGAGTTTAATTAAATTATTTAAGCATAAAAATAGAAAAGTTCTGTTTACGACACCGTCGCATAGTCAGAGCTTTTTTATTGTGAATAAGTTTTTGCAGTTTTATAAACACGATATTTCAGAAACTGACGCACATGATCCGGTTACTGCTCTGGCGGAAGCTGAAACAAGGGCTGCGAAGATTTATGGCTCTAAATATACTAAATTCTTGACAAACGGGTCAACCTCCGGCATAATTGCTGCAGTTCTTTCGTGTGTCAAAAAAGGCGAAAAGGTTATGGTGTGGAAAAATGCCCACCCTTGCCACCTGAATGCCGTTAAACTTGCCGGCGCGGAACCTGTTTTTTATGATTTACCATTAATTGATGAGTGGGGTGTTTATGGTAAGTTTGACGTTGAAACTTTAAAGTTGACACTAAATAGTGACAGAATTGCTGCAATAATTGTAACATCGCCATCTTATGAGGGAATTGTTTCTAATGTTTCACTAATCAGTGACATTTGTCTTGCGAATAATGTTAGATTAATCGTAGATGAGGCACACGGTGCATTATATCCGTTTTCTGACAGGTTGCCGAAATCATCTGTCGGTATTGCAGATTTTACTGTTCAATCTTTGCATAAAACTGCTGGCGGTTTAAATCCGACAGCACTTTTACATTCTCAGGAAGTTAATCCGTCAGACGCTCTTGCCTTGATTAACACAACCTCCCCTTCATATCCTTTGTTAATGAGCATAGAAGCCAATATAAATTTTTTAAACTCCGTTCGCGGGCGTAAAAAACTCAATGAATTGATTGACGAATTGGAAATGTTACGTTCGTACTGCGAAAATGTAGAGTTTTATGGTGATGATGTAACAAAATTGTTAATAAAAAAATCCGGATTAACGGGATTTGAACTGTCAGAAATACTTTTTGAGAAGTTCGGTATTGAAGATGAGAAGACGAATTCCGTGTCAACAATGTTGTTATCCGGTATCGGAACAAGCAAAAAGAAAATAGAAAAGCTCCGCAATGCGTTGACAAAACTTTAAACATGCTGCATAATGAGAGTATATAAGAAAGGAAGGGTAAAAATATGAAATCGAATAGCAGTGTAACAATATTGACAGGGGG
>CAMUPF010000005.1 GCA_947090755.1 uncultured Candidatus Melainabacteria bacterium
GTTCCGAGCTTGCGGACGACGTGAAAATTAACGCGAAGGGCGGAGAGCCGGCGGGTCATGGTTTCACAATGGCAGAGATACTTCTGTCATTAACAATAATCGGCGTGGTGGCTGCGATAACGCTTCCGTCGCTCACCGGTAACATTAACGAACGCACTTGGAACACGCAAAGAAAAGCGCTTTATGCAAGGATGTCACAGGCAATAGCGCTAATGCCGGCACTTAATGGTTACGGAACCTTAACCGAGGGTAACGAATCTACGTCCGCTGTTGACACCGCTGCAGAAACTTTTGTCACAGAAGGTCTTTCTAAAGTTCTCAAAATTAACAATATTTGCGACAGTGAACATCTTGAAGACTGTGGGATTCCTAAAAAGATAACGGATTTCTCCGGTGCTGTCATTGAACAGGTGCCGCAAACTCTGGCTGCGTTGAATAATATGTTTTCCGGCAGTTATATAAACGGTGCAGGAACAAGTTTTAGTTATCACCAAATAGATACAAAAGCCGCTGCGTTTGAAACACAAAACGGGGAAAGTCTTTTGGTTTATTATAATCCTTATTGTCAAGGTGCACTTAATGATGGTAATGAATATTATACGCAGGCATTGATGTGTGCAAATTTTGTCTATGATTTGAATGGAAATAAGGGGCCGAATACAGTCGGAAAGGATATAGGGTTTATGTCTGTTATTTATCCGTCGGATAGTGTTGTTGTCGCTCCAAATCCGTTAAGAATCGTTATGGCTGATCAGTATAATGCAAGTGCTAAATGCAATGCCGTTGAAGATTCACGGGTTGCAAACTTACAGGAATTAATGTCTATTTTTTATAACAGAACCTTGATTAATATGTCATATTTGCGCCAGCATAACGGCTTTTTGGTGTGGAGCAGCGGGATTGTGCCGGGGGATAGTACAAAAGCTTCCGGTCTGGATATGACCGTGGGGCGTTCACACTCATGGCCAAGGGTTAATGAAAATGGTGTAATCTGTGTTAAACGTTAGCTATTAAAACGGGTGCCTATGGCACCCATTTTTTTGCGTCAAATTTTAAATCGTTTACCGTAATATCAAGAGATTTCGCGTACGGTTGGAATTTTACTAACAACTGGGTTTTGTTTAATAAAAGTTCCTGCGCAACGATTGCGTTTTCGCAGGCGATTACCATAATATTGCCTGGAAGCATTGAGTATGGCCTTGAACGGTCGGCAAATTTTTTGTTTACAACATTTCGCCAGAATTTACACAGATTAGAGCGCGTCATTGCCTTTTTGAACTCTTTTTGTTTTAAGAGTTCTCCGACAAGTTCGTCTACCCCTACAAAATCCGTGTATAAAACTTTTTCCATTTTTGACCCTTGTTTAATCTGATGTGTTTGTGGTATCATCAGAGAATGAGTTGCGATAATATTGATTATATCATAAAGAGTTCAAAAAAAATACTCATTATTTCACATATAAATCCTGACGGCGACACGCTCGGTTCAATGAGCGGACTGTATTCTCTCATTAAGGAAAATTATAAAAAAGAATGCGACATGCTTCTTGATAATCTTCCTGCGGTATACGAATTTCTTCCCGCTCTAAAAAATGCTAAACTTTATAATACAATTGACAAATCGCTTGTTTACGATTTAGTTATAACCGTTGATGTGGCGGCTATTGACAGGATGAATGAGGCCAAAATATTTTTTGATAAAGCGGCTATTACATTAAATATTGATCACCACGCAACAAATGTTTCTTATGCACAGAATAATATTGTAGTGCCGGATGCAAGTTCTACGGGCGAAGTTATTGCTTCTATTGCGCAAGACTGCGGCTGGAAAATGAATTATGATTCGGCGTTGGCGCTTTATACCGCGATTTTGACCGATACAGGTGCGTTTAAGTTCAGCAATACTTCCGTTAAAACCTTTGAAACGGCCGCAAAACTTCTGGAATACGGCGTTAAGCCGCACGATGTTTATAAACAATGCTTTGAATCTTATCCGAAAAATTTCTTTTTATTCCAGAATTATTGCCTTAATAAAGCCGTGTTTCTGCATAACGATAAGGTTGCATATACGGAAATTTATAAAAAAGATGTGGAAAAATTTGCCGTCGGCCCTGACTGTACCGAGGGTTTGACTGAGAAATTACGCGCAATTTCTTCAACGGAAATCGCATTTATTGCAAAAGAAATCGCGCAAGGGTTAACGAAATTTTCTATGCGCAGTAAGACCGTGGATGTTTCTGCAATTTGCGCTGTGTTTGGCGGCGGCGGACATAAACTCGCGGCAGGTTGTGTTATAAAGGCGTCTGTGAAAAGCGCTGTAGAAAAAGTTCTGGCGCAGATTGAAAAATTAGAATTATGAAAAGACATTTTATTATCGGTATAAGAAAATTAATTAAATCTGTTATTCGTAATGATTTCTGCGGTATGGCCGCGGAAATGGGCTTTATGATGGTTATCGGAATCTTTCCGTTTATGCTGTTTTTAATGGCTGTATTCGGTTGGATGGGGCATAAATCTATGATGACCCCGATATTGATGTTTTTAAATAATGTTATGCCGGCTCAGGCTATTAATCTTATTAAATCTGTGCTTAATGAAGTTATGATATTCCAGAATGCAGATATCATGGCCGTCGTGGGGTTCTGCGTGACGCTGGTTCTTTCGACTAATAGCATTGCGGTTGTTTTGAAAGGTTTGAACCGCGCTTATAAAGTTGACGAAACAAGAAATTTCCTTTATACAAGACTTCTGTCGTTGATAATGGTATTTGTTGATACAATGGTTTTATTTTTGAGCATCAACCTGATTGTCTTCGGTAAATTAATTATAACGACACTTGTAAATACTTTGCATATTTCGATTCCGACGGCGGGCGTAATCCTCGTTTTACGTTGGCCGATTGCGTTTTCGGCCTTATTCCTGATGGCGTTTTTAAGCTATTATGTATTGCCAAATCTTAAAGGCAAGGAATCTTTTAAGATGAAAAGTGCGCTTCCGGGAACGTGGTTTTTCTGTACGTTCTGGCTTCTTGGTTCGTGGGGATTTTCGATTTATGTCAACAATCTGAATACTTATAACATGGTTTACGGTACAATCGGTGCGTTTGCGGTACTTATGGTGTGGCTGTATTATACGTCTTTGCTTATTCTTATCGGCGGAGAGATAAATTCACAGATTTACAACCAGTTGGAGAAGAAAGCTGCGGATATTCAGGCGCAGATTGATACTTTAAAAACTCTTAATAATGACAATTAAACTTTTATTAAGAAGTTTGCCAAACCGTTTTTTTAATAATATAATTAGGGATACTTGGAGGAAATATGCCGCAGCCGGCTTACAGGGATAGTAGTTTTTATAATAGTAATTTATCAAGTTTCGAGGCACGTGAACGTTATTACAGGGGTGACAGACCTTATTATAGTGATGTGAATTATGAGCGTGTGCGCCCGCGCGTCATTATTAAACCTAATCAGAAGAAAATTCAGAGAAATCTTTTTATCCATAAAATTATTTCGCTGGTATTTTTTACGCTTGTTGCAATGTTTATTATGCCTGCAATGTTTAATAAATTTATCAAAGCGATTCCGACCGGTTCACAGTATTCTCATATTAAGGTTAATACTGAGAGATTGGTACACCCGCTTGAAACCTACCTTGCAAACGACTGGTCACTCGGGGTAAGAACTATTCAAGGGGCGAATAAGAAAAATCCTAAAATGCTCCCTGTGAAAGAAAATCAGCAGATGACGGTTTTAAGAAATCGTTTGTTGGCGCTTCAACAGGAGTATCCTACGATTCATTCCTCAATTTATGTCTGGGATTATAACGATAATAATTATATTGATATTAACGCTGATGAAATTTTTTCAGCTGCAAGTATTATAAAACTTCCGGTGCTGGTTGCTCTGTTTAAGAATATTGAGAACGGCCAGACTTCTATTTATGATGAAATGGTTTTAACAGACCTGTTCCGCGCAGAAGGCTCCGGCTCATTACAATATAAGGCGGAGAACTCTAAATATTCAATTGACACACTTGCACGTGTTATGATTACGCATTCTGATAATTCTGCGACGAATATGCTAATGACAAAAATCGGCGGAATGCCTGCTGTCAACAGACAAATTAAGGACTGGGGCCTTACAAGAACCCATGTTCATAACTGGCTTCCGGATTTGGAGGGCACAAATTATATTACAGCACGCGATATGGGTAGACTCCTTTATAACATTGATAACCCTAAGTTCCTTAGCGTTTCTTCGCGCGAAAAAATTCTTTCTTATATGTCACATGTCAAAAATGACAGGTTAATTCCGGCGGGCTTAGGCGCAGGTGCTGATTTCTTGCATAAAACCGGCGATATCGGAAAAATGCTCGGTGATGCCGGAATCGTTCATGCACCGAACGGTCAGCGATATATTGTCGTAATCCTTGCAAACCGCCCGTATAACTCTGTTAAAGGTAAAGAATTTATTGTTGCGGCGTCTGATATGATTTATAAATATCTGGTTAAAGGCTAATGCTAAAAGATTTACTTGAGGAAAGAAAATGTTTCAAACTCGTTTGCGGCGCAGGCAACGAAAATGAAGAAGAGGTTTATAACCTTGTAAAACTTTATGCTCAGGCCGGATGTAAATTCTTTGACCTTTGCGCAAAAGAGGAAATCGTTCTTGCTGCAAAAAGAGCCTTGAAGGATTGCGGGGTTAACGACGCGTATATTTGTGTGAGTGTTGGTATAAGCGGAGATCCGCATGTTTCGAAAGCTTGTATCGATGCTGACAAATGTGTGCAATGCGGCAAATGTCAGGAAATTTGCCCGCAAAAAGCAATTAATTATTTTAAGGTTAAAGAGAAGAATTGTATTGGCTGTGGCAGATGTTTGAAGGTTTGCCATAAGGGCGCAATCTCTTTTTACTCGAAAGAGAAAGATTTAAAAGAAGTTTTGCCGCCTATTATCGCACTTGGTGTTGATTGTATTGAGTTTCACGCAATGGGGCTTGAGGAGTCCGAAATTGAACAAAAATGGTCGTATATTAATTCAATTTATTCAGGTATGCTAAGTATTTGTACCGGCCGCGGCAAATTGGGCGACGAACAAATGATTGCGCGAATTAGACGAATGATAGACGGCCGTGAACCTTATACAACAATCGTTCAGGCAGACGGATTCCCTATGAGCGGCGGACAGGATGATTATAAAACAACGCTTCAAGCGGTCGCGACTGCTGAAATTGTTCAGAATGCCAAACTTCCGGTATATTTATTGCTTTCCGGCGGAACTAACTCCAGAACCGCAGAACTTGCAAAAATGTGCGGGATAAATTACAACGGAATCGCTGTCGGTTCATTCGCACGCAAAATTGTCAAAAATTCCGCCGACCCGTTAACTACAGCAAGGGATTTGATAAACTCTACCCTTTAATTTATAATAGGCGTATGGAAATTTTTACAGAGGTTAATGAGAATAAAGGTTTGGCGCTTGCCCTCGGATATTTTGACGGCGTGCATAAGGGACATCAGGCTGTAATTAAATCAGCAGTGGATTTTGCACGTCAAAATGACTCTAAATCTGCGGTTGTAACCTTCAAAGAACACCCGCAGGTTGTTTTGCGCAGTTGTGCGCCACAATATATTTCAACTGAAGAGGATAGGCGCGAAAAACTGGCTGCCCTCGGTGTAGATTTTTGCTATGAACTTGATTTCTCTGAAATTTCCGGCATGAGCGGTGAAAAGTATATCCATGAAATTCTGGTGAAAAATTTTTCGCCGCTGTCGATTTCAACGGGATTTAACCACAATTTTGGCGCTAAGAAAAGCGGAACGCCTGAGTTACTTGAAGCATTGGCGTCTGAATATGACTATAAGTATTTCAAAATTCCGCCGGTTGTTGTTGAGGGGCAGGTTGTCAGTAGTTCATTAATACGCGAAAAATTGTCAGAGGGCCAAGTCGATGAAGCCGCACAGCTTCTCGGGCATAATTTTTCAGTTTGCGGCATAGTTAAAAAAGGCGCGGGACTGGCTTCAAAAATAGGGTTTAAGACGGCCAATATTTCGTATCCGAAGGGGATTTTACGTTTGCCTTATGGCGTTTATGCTGTGCGTGCAAACGACCTGTCTGCGATTGCAAATTTTGGTATAAAGCCAACATTTGAAAATCTTACAGCCGAACCGGTGCTTGAAATCCATATTCCGAATTTTGATAAGGATATTTATGGAGAAATCTTGCAGGTAGAGTTTATAAACTTTTTGCGGCCGGAGAAGAAATTTGGGTCGGTTGAGGAATTGGTATCACAAATCCGGCATGATATTGACCTGATATAAAACATGCTGCGGTAATAATGTTTAGTGTATAAAACGATAAACCTTATAATTTCTTAACACCGCGCTTGACGCGGTGTTTTGTTTATGGTAATTTACCCTTGTCAGAAAAACCCGAATACAATTTCAAAATGCTATTTTAGTCGGTGCCGAATTTGTTATATGGCAGGCGGCTGTTGATTACGGTGTGGCTAGACATTTTAATCAATAAGAAAAAGCTTTATTTTGGTGTATTCTTTAAATAAAAAATTTTTTAGATACTTATTAAAATCGAAAGGTAAAAATCAATGGATTTAGAAAACAAAGAAGAAATGGTTTCTGAAGTTACAGAAACAGTTGAAGTGGCAGAAGTTGCAACAGAAGAAAACGCAGCTGATGACAGACAGGCTAGAAGAAAAGGCCGCGGCAGAAAACAAAAAATCGAAACATCTGAAGAAAAACCACAATCTGAATGGACAGAACGTGTTGTTCAAATCAGACGTGTAACTAAAGTTGTTAAAGGTGGTAAAAAATTAAGCTTCCGTGCAGTTGTTATCGTTGGTAACAAAAAAGGTCAGGTTGGCGTTGGCTGTGCTAAAGCTTCTGAAGTTATTATCGCTATTCAAAAAGCTATCGCTGACGGAAGAAAAAACCTTGTTACGGTGCCTATCTTCAAAACAACTATTCCTCACCCTATCACAGGTCGTTCAGGTTCTGGCGAAGTTATGTTAAGACCTGCTTCACAAGGTACAGGTATTATCGCCGGCGGTTCTGTTCGTTTAGTTCTTGAACTTGCTGGTATTGAAAACATTCTGTCTAAATCATTAGGTTCTAAATCACCGCTTAACGCAGCTTACGCAACAATCGAAGCGTTGAAAAACTTAACACCGTTCTCAGAAGTTGCTGCTCGTCGTGGTTTGACACTCGCTCAATTACTTAACTAATTGGCTAATTGATTTTAGATGATAATTTAACTTATAAAGGAAATGAAAAAATGACAAAAACAGCAAATAAACAAATTAAAATCAAACTTGTAAAAAGTTTAATCGGCTGCTCTGAAGCTCAATGCAAAGTTGCTAAAGCTTTAGGCTTCACAAAAAAAGATCAAGTAGTTGAACACTACGATTCACCTGTAATCATGGGTATGGTAAACAAAATTTCTCATTTGCTTCAAGTAATTGAGTAGTCGGCACTAAATTGATAAAATAAAGGAATAAATATTATGACAATAACATTAGAAGATTTAAGACCTGCAGAAGGTTCAACACACAAATCAAAACGCGTAGGCAGAGGCCGTTCATCAGGACACGGTAAAACATCTTGCCGTGGTAACAACGGTGAAGGTCAAAGATCAGGCAGAAGCTCTAAAAGAGGTTTCGAAGGCGGACAAATGCCCGGTTACAGACAAATGCCTAAATTAAAAGGTTTCAAAATTATTAACCAGCTTCAATATGAAGAAATCAATGTTGGCAGATTGGCTGCTCTCGGCTTGAAAGAAGTTTCTCTTGAAGCTTTGAAAGAAATCAGAAAAGCTCATCCGTCAACTGTTGGTTTGAGAGTTCTGGGCAATGGTGAAGTTAAAGAAGCTATGGTTGTTAAAGCAAGCTATGTTACTCCATCAGCAAAAGAAAAAATTGAAGCAGCAGGCGGAAAGGTTGAGTTAGTATAATGGCACAAGGAATGAGAATGCCTACAACTGATGATTTGGTTTCTATGTGGCACGCTTCCGGCTTGAAACAAAAAATTATTTTTACTTTTTTGATGATAGCGGCGTTCAGATTGGGTGCACAGTTACCGCTTTTTGGCGTTAACAATGAAGCGTTCAGACAAATCGCACAGGGAAACAATATTATCGGATTCTTGGATTTATTTTCAGGCGGTGCGCTGGGTAACGTATCTATCTTTGCGTTAGGTATCGGCCCTTACATCACAGCCTCTATCATAATCCAATTGATGTCTGTAATTGTTCCGCATCTGGAAAAATTACAGAAAGAGGAAGGCGAAGCAGGCAGAAGAAAATTAGCGCAATATACAAGATATTTTACTTGTATTCTCGCGTTTTTCCAATCTTTTGTATTTATGCTTTACATGAAGCATTTGCCGACTGCTATCATGCCGAACGTTAACCACGGAATGTTCTTCCTGAGTTCTGTTCTGGTATTGACAGCAGGCGCAGTGCTTGTAATGTGGATTTCCGAATTGATTACTGAAAGAGGTATCGGAAACGGCGGCTCTTTGATAATCTTTGTAGGTATATTATCAGGTATTCCTGTTTACGCCTCAAGAACAGCGCAAATGGTTGCTAATAACGGCGCATTGCAGATGGGTTTAATGCTTTTACTTGCGGTATTCTTTGTTACGATGATTGTAATCGTAATTATGCAGGAGGCTGTTAGAAAAGTTGTTATCGTAAACCCTAAACGTCAGGTCGGAAACAAAGTTTACGGCGGTATGAATTCATTTATTCCGTTCAAGCTTAATCCGGGCGGCGTAATGCCTATCATCTTTGCGATTGCAATTTTGCTTTTCCCGTCAACAATTTTGAGTTTGGTTGGACAGGCAAATATTTCAAATCCTGCGGTTAAGGCGGCGATTTTGAATTTAAGTCACTGGTTAAATCCGGATGGAGTACTTTACTATGTAATTTACTTCACAATGATTGTAATTTTGACTTTCTTCTACGCTTCAATTATGCCTAATATGCAGCCAAAAGATATTGCTGATAACCTTAAAAAGTATGGTTCATCAATCCCTGGTATCAAACCGGGCAGACCTACGGCAGAAGCGCTTGATAAAATCTTGAGTAAAACGACCTTTATCGGTGCGATTGCTCTTGGTATTATCGCGTTGATTCCGTCATTGATGAGTTATGTTACGGGAATTCAAACCTTGATGGGTATTGGTTCTACCTCCCTAATCATCATGGTCGGGGTTGCTTTAGACTTAATCAATCAAGTTAAGAGCCACCTGCTTGCAAGAAATTACGAATCATTCTTGAAACAGTAAAATGGTTAAAATAAATAAAAAATAGCGGCGGATTATGTTACCCGCCGCTATTTTTATGGATTGATTAACGTTTAATACACCAAACATAAGCTTGCTGTGTAGTTCTATTAAAATCATCACGTTCGCCATTGTCCAGTCGCTGTCCCCATCCAATGATGGAAGTAATATTAGAAGACGACCAACAGGTGCTAATTGTACTGTTAGTTAATAATTTTCGGTTAATAAACATTGAAGCGAGTTCGTCTGCATTCGGTAGCCTGTATTCGCTGTCATAATCAGAGCATGCCTTTGATGCAGCAGTCCCAAAATATGTTCCGTTGAGAGCATTTACTGACGGATATGGCGCAACCAAGACGGCATCAAAAGGGTAAAGAGCAGTGATAAACCCTATATCTTTGCCCACAGTATTCGGTCCTTTATTGCCATTCAAATCGTATATGAAATTTGCACAAATTTTGGGCTGCATATAAAAACCACCACCTGAGCTTTCAGGATTTTCATTTAAACTACCAAGGCAGTACGGATTGTAAAAAACAGTAATGCTCTCACCATTCAGTGTTTCAAACGCTGCGGCTTTTGTATCAATTATAGAAAATCTATCGTGTATATTGGAATAACTGCCAACCATATTGCTATTCAATTCCTGCATTGTATTTGGCATATCAATCTGTGAACCATTTAGTGCGGTTATCTTAGATACAACACCGCAATCGGCCAGATGTTCAGAGTCGCAAATGTTGTTAATTTTTAAAACTTTTGACAAACCTTCAGTTACAAAAGTTTCTGCTGCGGTGTCGACGGCGGATGTGGAATCATTCCCCTCTATTAAAGTTCCATAACCATTCAGTGCAGGCATTAATGCTATCGCCTGCGACATACGGGCAAAAAGCGCTTTGCGCTGTGTGTTCCATGTGCGCTCGTTAATATTACCGGTAAGTGATGGCAGTGTTATCGCCGCAACAACGCCGATAATAGTTAATGATAGTAAAATCTCGGCCATGGTAAATGCAATCTTACCCCCCCCCCCTGACCCGAGATGGCCATAAATTCAGTGTTTTCAGGTTGTGTGTTTTCATTCAATCCTCCTTTTATTTTATTATTATGAGGTTTTTTATGACTTTTGTCAATATAAAATAATACTTTTGGATGCTATTTTATTTCGCAAATTTAGTGCTTTACGTCAAGGATATACCTTGAAAAAAAGGGTATTATCAAAATATACAAAATATCCTCAACTCTTCTGATTGCTCAGTCTATGCTCTTTTCTTTTTGAAAGGAGCTTTTTATTATCGCGGAAATCCCTCGGGATTGTAATATTCGTTTACATTCACGCAAGAAAATTTTTTAGGAGTATTATATTATGTAAATCAGGAGAAAATATGCAAGTAAATACATCTATCCCAATATCAAGTCAAAATTTTGGTTCTGCGAGATTCCATAAAATACCTGAAGATATGCAAAATTTATTGAAATCTGATTATGTATTCAATAAAATCGCGCAGCAACAAGATATTTTTGTTTCAGCCAGACCAAAATTAAAGTGGAGCGACCCGTTTGGATTGAGGACTCCTCAGGCATCTGAGAAGTGTTGGTTATCCTATAAAATTAATGATTCAGAATTCTCTCAATCAAGACCTGTTCTTACTGACAACAACTTTATTGCGCCTTTAAAAGAGCATATTCAAACACTTTTGGAAAAACTCTCAATTGAGCGTATTTTGGGTGGCATTGACGTCTAGCGTTTGTTGTTGACATATTTATCAACCTTTTCTGCTATGTAGGTTGAGAAAATTGGCAGGATTCCGTAGTAAATTGCGGCAAAAATTAATGCAGGGCGCAGAATATGCAGGCCTTCAATGTATTTTGCAAGTTTCGGATCGCCTTTATTGGCAGCCTTGAATTTTTCTACAAAAGTATCAGTGTTCTTTTTCATTACACCATCCACGAAATAGCCTCCGATTAGGGTTGCTCCTGTTGAGATGATGTTGTTGTAAATCAGTGCTTTTTTGCGGTTTTCTTTAATATCTTTGCTTTTGTTCGTGAGAACGGCAAAACTTGAAGTCAATAATATATCGTTGCCGGCGGTTATGTGTTTTGCGATATTTTTGTCATTTTTTTCATTCTTTTTGAGAAAGTTTTGAACTCCTTTTTTATCAAGGACATTGCCTAAGCCTTTTGCAAGTTTTTCAATAGGTCTGGCTCCGAAGGAAAGTGTTTTCTTTTCCTGCTCCGGTTTTCGGTGTTTGAAAAGTTTATCCATAATTATTGGAATCAACGCGATTGTGAGAATTGATTTTGGGATTGCAGTAATCACACCCGCGCTGAGTTTCATTATTTGTGTTCCGAGCTTGTAGGCTCTTGAATCAGGCGGTGTCAGTGTTTTTAAGGTGTTGGAGGAAAGATATTTCTTCGGGTTTTTATCCATTTTTTTTACTGCAGTTTCAATCGGAAACGCAATGGTTTCAATTAGTCCGAATTTTATAACCCCTGAGCCTATTGACTGGGCGCAGGCGTATTGTTTATTTTCTTTTTCCGTGTCGGGGGTTGCAAGTATCGCAAGCGGTCTTACTGTTGTAGACATCACAAGTGATGTCGCTGCCGCAAAGGAGGCGCCGTGTTCGGAGAGCGTTTCTAAACCCTTTTTTAGAAATTTATTATTCAATAAGCCATTTACATTTCGTACTTGCATTTCTATAGTATTTCACAAAAATTAATTTTAGCATATAATAATCTTAATGAACTTAATCAATTTTATTAAAAGAGAATTTGAGGGCTGGGGAAAGTATGAAAGGTTTGTTTTTCCTGCTGTAATTATGTTTGTTCTGATAACGGCACTATCAATGCGCGATAATCCTGTGGCGATTGTGTCAGCGGTTTGCGGCATAAGTTATACAATACTTGCGGGCAAGGGTAAGATTTCCTGCTATTACATCGGGCTTTGCGGAACAATGTGTTATGCCTATTTGTCGTTTGTGAACGGGCTCTGGGGAAATCTTGCGCTTTATGCGTTGTATTATTTCCCTATGCAAATCCTCGGGATTTTTCGCTGGCGTAAGCATTTAAAAACAGACAAACAGGAAATTGTAAAAACGCAGTTGAGCGTTAAAGATAGGTTTTTCTATGCATTTTTAACATTGCTGGCTTCATTAGTGCTTGCTTATGTTTTAAAATTTACAGGTGACAGTTCTCCGGTTATTGATGCTATAACAACGGTGTTTTCTGTGACGGGGCTGTTATTAACCGTCAAACGCTGTATTGAACAATGGCATGTGTGGCTTGTCGTAAACGGGCTTTCGGCTGTAATGTGGTTGAATCTCGTGTTACACGGTTCGAAGACTCTTGCAACATTTATGATGTGGAGTGTTTATTTTGTGCTGGCCATTTATTTCCTTATTGTGTGGCAAAAGGATTTAAAGAAGTGACGCAATCTGGTGGACGATATTTCCTAAATCAATGAGTTTTACGATAAGCCGGCCGTTTTTATTTCTTGTAATAAGTACATTTTCATCGTGCAAATCATGATGTTCAAAGTCTTTGCGTGATAAAATCTTTTGAATATCAGAATTATCACCTGTGATTTTTCTAAGCGTTGCAAAATATTCTTGTATTTTTTCTTCATCAAAAGCTTCCCACTTTTTTAATTTACGTGGGATTCTAACATTTTGGGGCGTGATTTCGTACTTGCTTACCAGAAAACTGCCTTTTGTGTCGCCAAAATACGGACGGAAAATTCGTTCGTTGCCTATAATTTTGCCGAGATGAAGGCCAAGAGCAAGTTCAGGAAGCATCCCTTCTGAATCAGCATAACGTTTGCCGCTGTTATTTATGAACTGTTTAACAAAAAGCGGTTCGAGTGTTTTTTTAGGGCCGCGTTCTGAAATAGTAAATGCGCCTTTAAGAACTTTGCCGTCAAGGTTTCTTTTCTTTACGATGATTTGGTTTTCTTCAGGAATGATTTTGTGTTTTCTCAGGACTGCGGTAAATTGTCTGGAGATTTCATCGGTATTCTGGGCGTTATTTGTTGAGAAAGAATTGTGGAAAAGTTGGTATATTTCTTTAAAAATCGAGTTTTTTTGTTCTTTTGGAAGCTGAACAATATCTTTTGTCCAACTGTATGGTAAGTTGCCCGCTCTGCCGTCGGCTTTAGGATGTTTTTCAAAAATGTCAGTGACATCCTGTACTGTTTTGCAGTAATTATGTTTTAAGGCTCTTGTGGCGCCTTGAAAATGTATATTCGGGGTGTTCGGGTAAACTTGCATATCTGCATAAAACCTGTGAATGGAAATTTTTGCTATGACTAGAAAATAAAATTTGCGGGTTCGCCCCGCTCCATGAACAATTCAAAACAAAATAAAACAGGATACCAAATGGTATCCTGTTTTATTTGCCGAAGGTCGGGGTCGAACCGACACGAGGTGTGATCCTCACCAGATTTTGAGTCTGGCACGTCTACCAATTCCATCACTCCGGCATGAAGTGCTTCTTTATTCTATATCAAACATATTTTTTTTTCAAGCATAAGATTTTAAGTGTAATATAACTTATAATTCGCTTTTAAATCAACTGTTTTCGTAATATCATGCTTCTATATCAGTATAAAAAGAGGGAAATTATGTTAACAGGAAACCAGATTAGAAAGTTATATTTAGATTATTTCAAAGATAAACACCAGCATACAATCGTTGAAAGTTCAAGCCTTGTGCCTGATAACCCGACTGTATTGCTTACAACTGCCGGTATGTTACAGTTTTTACCGATATTTTTGGGTATCGTAAAATCCCCGTATGATCCGGCACGCGCTGCTTCTTGTCAAAAATGCGCCAGAGCGGGCGGTAAGGATTCTGATATCGAAAATGTCGGCAGAACTCCGCGCCACCATACTTTCTTTGAAATGCTCGGTAACTTCTCATTTGGCGACTATTATAAAAGAGAAATTATTCCGTGGGCATGGGAATTTGTAACCGAAGTTTTAAAACTTGATAAAGACAGACTATGGATTACTATTTTTGAAACCGATGATGAAGCAGCTGAAATCTGGCAAAGTATAGGTGTTCCGGCTGAACGTATTAAGAGAAAAGGCAAAAAAGATAACTTCTGGGGCCCTCCGGGTGCGTCAGGTTCTTGCGGCCCTTGCTCTGAAATTCACTACGACCTTGGTGAACAGTATAAATGTGACCATCCGAACTGCGGAATCGATACCTGCGAATGCGACCGCTGGGTAGAAATCTGGAACCTTGTATTTACGGAACTTTATCAGGACGAAGAGGGCAACCAATCTCCGCTTGAAAAGAAAAACGTTGATACAGGCATGGGCCTTGAACGTATCACAATGGTTTGTCAGGGCGTTGCTTCAACCTTTGAAACTGACCTTTTAAAACCGATTTTGGATAAAGTTTCTGAAATGAGCGGTGTTCCTTACAAAAAATCTGATAAAACGGATATTTCATTACGTATCATTACCGACCACGCAAGATGTGTGTCTTTCTTGATTTCTGACGGTGTAATTCCGGGAAATGAAGGCAGAAGTTATGTCTTGAGAATGATTTTAAGACGTGCATTACGTCACGGTAAAATTCTCGGTATGGATTTACCGTTCCTCTATAAGCTTGTCGATACAGTTGTCGAACTTTACGGGGAAGCTTATCCGGAACTCGTTAAAAATCAAACCAAAATCAAAGATGTTATCAAAAAAGAAGAAGAACGTTTCAAAGTTACACTTGACCGCGGTTACAAATTGTTAGAAGAATTTATCGCTGACAAGAAAGATATTGACGGCGAAAGTGCGTTCAGACTTTACGATACTTTTGGCTTCCCGTTTGAACTTACACGTGAAATCGCAGAAGAAAACGGCCTTAAAGTTGATGAAGACGGCTTTAAAAAAGCTATGCAAGAGCAAAAAGACCGTGCAAAAGCAGCAACAGCTAAGATTTCTGTAACAGGTGATATCAAATATGCCAAAATCGAAGAACAAGTCGGCTCAACAGAGTTTGTAGGATACGAAGAAACTGTTTGTGATGCAAAAATTCTGGCTCAGGTTGAGGGCGAGGGTTACGTTGACATCGTGCTTGACAAAACACCGTTCTACGCTGAATGCGGCGGGCAGGTTGGCGACAGCGGTATAATCGAAAGTGAAAACCTCAAAGCTGAAGTTCTAACTACATTCAAAGTTAACCACTTATTCGTTCACAGATGTCAAATTCTGAACGGCGAAGTCGTTATCGGCGATACTGTTTGTGCTTCGATTGACGCGGCACGCCGTTCTGAAATTCGTGTTCACCACACATCAGCGCACTTATTACAAGCGGCACTTGTGAAAACTCTCGGAGATGAGGTTAAACAAGCAGGTTCGCAGGTAGAAGAAAATCGTATGAGATTTGACTTTACTTTCTCTCGCGCAATGACGCCTGATGAAGTTCAAAAAGTTGAAAACCTTATGAACGATTGGATTAGTGAAAAACTTACCGTCCGCACTGATGTTATGGATATTGAAGAAGCGAAATTGACCGGTGCGACCGCGTTATTCGGCGAAAAATACGAAGATGTTGTTCGCGTTGTATCAATCGGCGGCGCGAAGAAGTGTAAATGTGGCGAGGGTAAATGTAAGTGCAATCACGGTGAAGCCCCACAGGTTATTTCCAGAGAATTCTGTGCAGGAACGCATGCGAAAAATACAGGCGATCTGCGTTTGGTAAAAATCGTTTCTGAAAGCGCAATAGCAGCCGGTACCCGACGTATAGAACTCGTTGTCGCTAAAGCAGCACTTGAATATATGAATCAAAAAGCTAAAGTTACGAACGCTCTTGAGGCTAAATTCAAGGTTCATACCGACGAAGTGCTTGAACGTGTTGAAAAACTCGCTGATGAAAACCGTGAACTTCAAAAACAACTTGCTCAACTCAAAGAAGAACAAGCAAGAAATAAATTCGCAACATTTATTTCCCGTGCAAAAGAGGTTGACGGCGGCAAAGTCTTTATCTCTAAAATCGAAAACTTTGACGCAGATGCTGTTAAGGCCGGCGTTGAACTTCTTGCAAACAAACTTGGGGACAGCGTAATAGTTCTTGCCAACGACAAAATGGTGCTTGCAAAAGTTTCAGACAGCTTTATTCAAAAAGGCGTTAATGCCGGTAAAATCGTCGGCGAAATCGCTCGTGCAACAGGCGCAAACGGCGGCGGCCGTCCTAACTTCGCTCAAGGCGGTGTGAAAGACGCGTCTAAGCTTGATGAAGCATTAGCTGCTATTGAAACACAACTTTTATAAAAGGAGAAATTATGACAGTTTTAAAAATTCAACGTTTACCACACAACGTGAATGTTCCAGAGTACAAAACAGAAGGTGCTGCCGGCATGGATTTATGTGCCGCTATCACAGAACCTGTTGTTCTTAAACCGTTAGAACGTAAATTAATCCCTACCGGTTTGAAAATCGAACTGGAACACGGATACGAAGCGCAAATCAGACCGCGTTCAGGGCTTTCTATTAAACACGGAATCAGCTTAATCAACTGCGTCGGTACTATTGATGAAGATTACCGCGGTGAAGTTTGTATCGCGCTTGTTAACCTTTCAAATCAGGCTTACGTAATCCAACCGGGTGAACGCGTTGCACAAATGGTTATTGCAAAATACGAACAGGCTAAAATTGAAGTTGTAACAGAACTTTCTGAAACTGTTCGCGGTGCCGGCGGTTTCGGTTCTACCGGGGCATTATAAACATTAACAAATGTAAATTTTTTGCGAAAACCGGCAAATAATTTTATGTTTGAATTTAGATATAGTGTGTAGTTTCGATAAATTGGAGAAATCGTATGCAAATAGATAATAATAATCGTGCCGGAATTATAACTGCAGCCACTGTCGTTGGAGCAGGTGCCGGTGTTACCGCCGGACACTATATGCCGTTTGTAAACGCAAAAGGTGTGTCAACATCTGATAAATTTGTAAAAGAAGTTGCAAAAGAAATGAGCAATAATAAGGTTATGAATCTTGTGAACGCTGCCGGTGCTAAAGATTATCTTGATACGGTTTTTGTTGATAAAAAAGGTTACAACGCTACAGGCGCGCAAATTGATAAATTCTTTAATCGTTTTGGCGACTTCTTAGAAATTAAACGTGAACAATTTGTTGATGAAAAAGGCAAACCGCTCGGACAAAAAGCGTTAGGAGCTAAATTAAATGAAGTTGTTGAAGCAAAAATCGCTCAAAATGGTGAGATTAAATTCTCAGATGATTACAAAAAAATAGATCTTACCTTCAACACAACAGATGATGAGGCAAAAGCATTAATTAAAAACGGGTTTGATAAAAAGAAAAAGCTTGTTAAAGACACCATTTCTACAGAAGGGCATGAAGCATTAAAACGTGCTATGAAAACTGTAAAACATGAACGTATGATTAAAGGTGGAATAATAATAATGGCCGGAGTTACCGCTCTGGCAGCCGCTGTGGTTGCAACCTGTCAGCGTGATTAAGTAGCTGAGCTACATCCATAATTGAACCCGGGCGAGTAGCCGCAGTCATTTAAACTCTTTTAACCTTTAAGAGAACTTCATTAGGTGTTACTGAATCCAGTACACCTAATTTTGATTGTGCAATAATAAATTCCATTTCTTCACCGTAACCTATTTCAAGGTTATCAAAAGGAATCGTAACATCAATAGTTTTTTCGTGATTTATCGCAAAATCTTTATTTGAAAGCAGTGCCCAGAGTCCGTTTTGAATCGCACCGGTCAGACGGGAGAATTTTAACACACCCTCGTCAACTGTAAATTGAAATTCATTATGGAACTTTTCTTTGCAAACGGGTAGAACACTTTCTGTTTTATTTATAAGACGAATATGCGATAAATAGCTTTTTTTATTTGAGTTTCGCATATAGATATATGTCTGGAAGGTTTGAAAATATTTCGCAGGGTTATTTGCCATATACTCATTCAGGTAGAATTTCAAATGAAAATTTTGCGAATCACAACCGTACGCGATTTTGTCATATAGTTTATTCTCCTGTAATACCGGCCCGTCTGAAATCTCAAGGAATTTCATATCCACTGCAGCCGGTATCGGGTGTGCGGCGTCAAAATGTTCTTCAAGTGAATCGATTAGAGGTACACTGAGTCGTTCTGGCACAGGCATATTCAAAAATTCATATACATTTTTGAGGTGCGTGCGGAAAAGATAGTCAAAGATATTATCGTGGCCCGAATCATTAGGTTCACCGAACCACCAGAACCAATCGCTGCCCTGACAAACATGAAGTTCTCTTCTGGCTTTTTCAATGTTTGGATGAGAAGGGTTGAGCAGGATAAAGTTCTCTAAATCATCTTTAACCTGTTTCAGGTAAGTCCACGCCAAATTTTTCAGCGGCTCGTCAATCCACAATTTGAAATCCTGATTTATCCAGGAGCCGGCTTTTATACTGTTGATATCTTTAGTGTGGATGTCTTTTTCTATATAATCGCTGATAAGAACCGTTTCAAGCGTAGGGTCATTATTAATCAGGCCGTAAAGTGTATTCAAAAATACAGCCCCGTCTTTCGCATAATTTTCCCAGCAGTTTTCACCATCCATTGCGATTGTAAGCAGATGGGTTTCATCAGGAGAGTTTTGAATCTTATTTTGAATGGTTTTTATCCTGTCATAAAGGTCATTTGCAGCCCGTTCCGAATCGTGATTGGGGTATTCAAAACTAATCAGGTTAGGGAAGACCGCTTCGCGAAAGATTACTTTAAGATTAGATTTTCCGCTCTTGTAGTTATAAACCTTTAACAGCGGGTAAGGGTTTTCAAGGTTGCCGTTGAAATCACGCACAAAGTCAAATTTTATTGAATTTGACAAAACTCCCTCGTCAGAAATTGTCCATTTTAGTCCTAAATCGGCCATTAATTTAAGTGTTTTTGCGCTGATACAATGTTCTGAAGGCCATATTCCTGAAGGTCTGACTCCAAAAGTCCTCTCCATTATGTCAATGGCTTCCTTGATTTGTAATTCTGCGTCCTTTTTCATTCCGAGCGTCAGCGGCAAATCGCCCGCTGCGTTTGTTGAAGTATCCGCAATATCGACAAGTATAGGTAAAATCGGATGGTAATGCGGACTTGTCGTAAGTTCAATCCTGCCGGATTTAAGATATTTTTTGAATGTTGGAATGATTTTTCTGATTATATCGCGTTGGATTTCGATAATTTGTTTTCTGTCTTCAAGGGTGTAACCTGAACCTTTTTTGTACAGAGCTTTTAATTCCGGGTAATCTTTAATATGCGAAGAGTCAATCCACGCGAGGTTAAACAGTGCCATCAGGTCTGAATATTCCTGCGGTGTAAAGTCGTTTATGTCTTTTGTGAATTGGTATTTGTGTATCAACCGGTCGTATTCTTTGAGCGGTAAAATCATAAACTGGTAATTTGCGTCAAAGAAATTGTTAATGATAAAGTTTTTGTCGTCGTCGGTCAATTCTTCAACAGGTTTAACGGTTATTCTTGAATGCAAATCGTGAAACCCTTGTTCGCCGTAGCGGATAAATGAATCCACAAGAATCGGCACTATGTTGAAGTTAAGTTTGATATTTTTGTGATTTTTTATAATCGTCAGCATATCAAGGTAGTCTTTTACTGCGTGAAGTCTTGTCCACGGCATAATATAATCACTTTCAGCCGTAAGCTGATATACCGGCTGGTGCATATGCCAGTAGAACGCAATTGATAACTTTTTCGAATTTCCTACCATTCAATTAACCCAAACATATTTCAAGTTTATAATAGCATTAAAAAAGTATTTTAGCAACAGTAAAAGGGGAGGCGCCAGCCGAACGGCTGGCGCCTCTGAATTTAGGATAAGTCAGGCGGCTCCTGCATGAAAGGATTATTAACCGGTGGTGGTTGCGGACCTGCTTTTTTAAGTTCTTCAAGCTTTTGCATTTGTTCTATTGCTTCTGATTCGTCAAAAAGGTTTTCGTAATCAGTTTTGGTTTCTATTTGGCCGTCTGACCTGTATCGGACTTCTTTGAACTGCCGTCCGCTTTCCGGAGTGTAATACTTGCACACAATCGGCGTGTCGCTGTCGTATTCAGGCTTGTTAAAGATAACTTTTTTTGTTACCTCCTTGTATGAATTTATCTCAGAAATCTCATAACCGGTATCGGTTTGCCGGTACTTAAAATGTTTATCCGGCACCTGTCCCTGTTTTATGAGTAAATTTATATATTCTTTAGGAGTCATGTCGGGTCGCAGAACATTTGCAGCGTGAATTTTTGCCATTGCGTTTGACCGCGTGCAAGCCGCATAAGGCTTGCTGGCAAAATCATTCGCCGCAACATAACCTTCCAAATCGCCGCGTTTAAACGGCATACCTGTCCCTATATTTTCGCGCTCACCCCGCCTTGAAGTACGCACGTTGGGGTACGCGTATGGATACACATTGTACATAAATATAACTAACCTATTTTTACAGTAATGCGGCACGACGCAGAACTGCTTTACCTAACCTTATTTATATAAAGGTTTTGTTTCGTCAAATATTGCCTTTTTGTTACGGATTTTTAACATTCACGCAAAATTTTTTATTGAGGATTTTTATCTCTATACAAAACTTAAAATATGCTTGTAGATATATCAAATCAGTTTTATAATTGTAATGCTAAAAATTATGAAAGGGTTATAAAAGAATGGTTTTACAAGAAACATTAAAACAATTGGAACGCTCAATTAATCCGACACACGATATCAAACTTTTTGCGGGACGTTCTAATACCAAGCTTGCACAGGAAATAGCCGATTATCTGGGCACTACTATCGGGCCTATGCTTGTCAAAAATTTTGCTGACGGCGAAATTTATGTTCAGGTAAAAGAAAGTGTACGTGGTGATGATGTTTTTATTATTCAGCCGCTTTGTAATCCTGTTAACGAAAATTTGATGGAATTGCTGATTATTATTGATGCGTTTAAACGGGCTAGTGCAAAAACAATCACTGCGGTTATTCCTTATTACGGCTATGCAAGACAGGATAGAAAAACTTCCGGCCGTGAAGCTATTACAGCCAAACTCGTTGCAGATTTGTTGACAACAGCGGGTGCGGACAGAGTCCTTGCAATGGACTTGCACACCGGCCAAATCCAAGGTTTCTTTAATATTCTTGTTGACCACATTTATGCAACGCCGATTCTGGTAAATTATATTAAAAGTTTGAATATTAACCCTGATGATATGGTTGCGGTAAGTCCGGATACCGGCGGTGTTCAACGTACAAGACACTTTGCAAAAGATATCGGATGTTCACTTGCGATTATTGATAAACGCCGCGACAAACACAACGAAGCGATTGCAAATTACGTAATCGGTGACGTTAAAGGCAAAGTTTGTGTGATGTATGACGATATGATTGATACAGCGGGTACAATCTGTGAAGCCTCAAAACTTCTTATGAAAGAAGGTGCAAAAGAGGTATATGTTTGCGCTGTGCACCCTGTGTTCTCAGGCCCTGCGCTTGAAAGAATTGCGAATGCACCGATTAAACAGTGCGTTGTGACAAATACTATTCCGCTTGACTTGTCCAAAATGCCGGAAAACGTAAAACAACTATCAGTCGCGCCGCTTTTAGGACAGGCGATATCAAGAATCCACGATGATGAATCAGTAAGTTCATTGTTTGGTTTTGAAAAAGAAATGACAGTTTAAAAATCAAGGGGTTTAGCCCCTTGATTTTTTATAAAACATGCTGCATAATAAATAAAAAGAAAGGATCACGAAATGAAAAAGAATGTATTAAGTTTATGCGGGGGGGGGGGGGAGTTTTCTTAACCGCCCATCAATAGCTTTTACCATGGCGGAGATATTACTATCGCTCACAATCATCGGCGTGGTTGCGGCGATTACATTACCGAGTTTGACCGGCAATATTAACGAACGCACATGGAATACGCAGAGAAAAGCTTTATACGCCCGTATGTCACAGGCAATCGCTTTAATGCCGGCGTTGAACGGTTACGGAACATTGACCGAAGGCAACGAGTCAACCTCTGCAGTAGACACGGCGGCTGAAACCTTCGTCACCGAAGGCCTAAGTGAAGTCCTTAAAATTAATAATATCTGTGACAGCGAACACCTTGCTGACTGCGGGATTCCGTCAACAATAAATACTTTGAATGCCTCAATAATAAGTATGCCTACAACTATGGAAGAGTTGAATCCGGAAATGGTTTCTGTGTTTGACGCTGATTATGGCGGTACTTCTTTGAACCTGATTAATACGAAAGCCACAGCATTTGAAACTCAAAATGGTGAAAGTTTGATCGTCTATTATAATCCGTCCTGCGTTGCAAATATGGGAGAAACTTCCCGCCATTTTGTACAACCTAAAATTTGTGCAAATATGATATACGATTTAAATGGTGCGAAAGGCCCGAATACTGTTGGAAAAGATATTGGTTTCCTTTCGGTTTTGTATCCGTCTGATAGTTCAGTGGTTGCACCGGTTCCTTATAATCGTCTAATTAACGGATTTACGTCGGCGGAGGCTTCAAGGGCTTGTACGCAAAATGTTGGGGAAGAGTATAGATTGCCAACAAAAGATGAGTCCGTTTCCTTGTTTATTAACCGCCGGCTTCTTGGGTATGCCGCCAGTACTGGTGCTGAAGGCCATTGGTTTACCTCAAGCAAGTATTCAAATACAAGCGGTGCTGTTCGAAATTGGGTAATGGTTCAAGGCGTAGGGCAACTTAGAGTCGCAGATTCTGACAGCCAGTGGCATTCATTATGTGTAAAACGTTATTAAAAAGGCGGCCGCGTAACGGCCGCCTTTTAATAGGGGCTTGCAAATATTTACAATTCATGTTATAATTCCAGTAGCGAAGTGAAATTTTTTGTATTTTTAACATTTACGAGGAGAATATTGAATTTTTTCAATTCATTTGTATGTATTTTTTAAAGAAGTATTAAGAGGCTATTTGTTATGTATGTAAACAAATGTATTAAGTGTGGTCGTGAGTTTGAGACCAAAAACCCTAAGAGAGTAATTTGTCCTGAATGTTTATACCCTGATAAAAGTATGATGTTGAATAGTAATTCACAATCTTCAGCACCTCAACCGCAGCAATCTTATTCAGCAGTCGGACATGATAGTAAGCCTCAAGAAGAAGTTCCAAGATTCTATAGCGCAGGCGGAAACGATGAACAACCGCAAAGATATTCAAGACCGCAGCGCCCGTCTTATGATAACCGCGATAGGAACAATAATTACAACCGCGGCGGTTATAGCAACAATCGTCCACAGGGAAATAACAGATATCAAAATAATAATAATCGTGGCGGATACGGTCAACGCCCGCAAAATAACAACCGTTATCAAAACAACAATAACCGCGGCGGTTATAACAACAATCGTCCGCAGGGCGGCGGCAACCGCTTCCAGAATAACAGACGCCCTATGCAAAATCGCAACAGAGCGCCTAAACAATTACTCGTAAGTAAAGAACAACTGGCTCAAATTGAATTGTTATACAAAATGATGATGCCGCTTCCAAACCCTGATGCACATGAAGTTATTGCAGAAAAAATCGGGTTGGAACCAAGAAAAGTATTTTTCGGTATAAATTTAATCAGACAAAAAATGATGTTACCGAAACTTCCGTTCCCGAAACGTAAACTCGCGATTTCTCCGGATCAGTTGTTCGCAATCAAAAACCTTTACGGTTTATTGCTTCCGTTGCCTCCAATCGGCTGCCACAAAATCATTGCAGCGCAGTTGAAAATGGATGAATGGCGTGTTCACGTTGGTATCGGTCTGATTCGTGCACAAATGGGACTTCCTCGTTGGAACGAAGAACGTACTGATATTCCTGAAGTTTTACTTGAAAAAACAAGACTTTCTAACGAAGCTAAGGCGAAAAAAGAAGCGGAAAAACAGGCTGCTTCCGGTGTAAAAGCAGAAGAGGCCGTGACTGAACCTGTTGTTGAAGAAGTTAAAGAGAAACCAAAAAGAGGCAGAAAACCGAAAGTCAATGAGTAAGTTTATTTCAGTTGGAAAAATTCTTAATTTTCACGGGATTAAGGGAGAGGCCAAGATTGGTTTCTCTAAAAATCAAGAGGAATTTTTTCTTGGCTTGAAGTCTGTTTTTATTCGTAAAGACAACGAATATATTCCGTTTGAGATTGAATCCAGCCGTTTGAATAAAACTTTTGCACTGGTGAAATTCAAAGGCATTACTTCTATTAACGAACTTTTAGAGTTTAAAGGCTGTTTGATTTTTGTAGAAGAAGAACTTATCCGCGAAACTCTTGATGAGGACGAGTTTTTGATTGATGAACTTGTAGGCCTCGGTGTTTTTGACGCGGAGGATAAAAGTTTGGGGTTTGTTGTCGGGGTTTCTAATAACGGCGCAACCGACTTGCTTTCAGTCAAAACAAAATCTGGCAAAATCTCATTGATTCCGTTTGTAAAAGCCATTGTTCCATCGGTGGATATCAAAGCTAAAAAGATTGTCGTCAATAATATTGAAGGGCTTTTGGACTAATGCGTTTTGATGTATTGACTCTATTTCCGGAAATTATTGAGTCTTACTGCAATGTGAGCATCATGAAACGCGCGCGTGAAAGCGAAGTTTTTTCTGTGAACACTGTAAATCCGCGTGATTTTACCCTTGATAAACACAAAAAAGTCGACGATACGCCTTATGGGGGTGGCGCAGGAATGGTTTTAATGCCTCAGCCGTATGTTGATGCGTATGAAAGCGTTCAGCGTATAGAAAATTCAGTTACGGTAATGCTTACACCGCAGGGAAAACCGTTGACCGATAGTGTTGTGAATGAACTTGCAAAGTTTGACCAGATTGTCATGCTTTGCGGACATTATGAAGGGTTTGACGAACGGATAAGAGATATTATTAAACCGGTTGAGATTTCTGTGGGGGATTTTGTTCTGACCGGCGGTGAATTGCCTGCGTTATGTCTGATTGACGCCGTAAGCCGAAAGATTGAAGGAACTCTGGGCAAGATTGAATCAGCGGATTATGATACATTTTCTAACGGACTGATTGAGTATCCGCATTATACGAAACCGCGTGTGTATCGCGGGTTAGAGGTTCCGGAAGTACTTTTGAACGGGAATCATAAACTTATTGATGAGTTTCGTTTGCAGGAAAGCTTAAGGCGTACGAAGTCAAAACGCCCTGATTTATACGAAAAATATATGAACAAAACGCCGGACTAGCCGACGCTTTTAATTTATCGTTTCACGCACCGAACGAATAAGGTATTGGACCTAGGATAAGGGATGCGGTTGCCTGTATTAAAAGTCTGATACCAAGCCGTGCCTGCCTCTCCGGAAGACATGACAGAGCTGGACCAAAAGGTTCCGGACGTAATACCAATGAGTTCACGGTTATAGAACATTGCACTAAGTTCATTAATATTTGGAAGTCTGGATTCATTGTCCATGTTTGTGCATTCATTACCTGCTTCAGCTTGTTTTTTAGTACCCGAAACATTTTGTGCTAAGGGTACCGGAGCTACTACAACTGGATCAGAAGGATAAAGTGCAGTAATAAATCCAATATCCTTACCAACCGTATTCGGTCCTTTGTTACCGTTTAAGTCATAGATGAAGTTAGCACACATTTTAGGTTGTGAGTAATGCGCGTTAGTTTCTCCCATATCGCTTTGGCAGTATGGATTGTAGTAAACAGCAATGGATTCTCCGTTTTGAGTTTCAAATGCAGCTGCAAAGGTGTTTATATCTTTTTGTGGATTTGTAAACTCTGTTCCTCCGCTGCCGTTCGGCCCATTATTGAATGTACTTGTAAATAAACTGTTCATTTCGCTTAATCTTGTCGGCCAAGTTTTTATGTTTCCGGCCAAGTTAGTGTAAGAAGTAACAATACCACAGTCTTCTAAATGTCCGTGGTCACAAATGTTGTTAATCTTGATTACCTTACTCAATCCTTCTGTGACGAAAGTTTCGGCGGCTGTGTCAACGGCGCTAGTAGAAGTCGCTTCGTCTGCGAGTTGATAAGTACCGTAACCGCTTAAAGACGGCATTAAAGTAAGTGCTTGCGAGAATCGTGCGTACAGAGCTTTTCGCTGAGTGTTCCACGTACGCTCATTAATATTGCCGGTCAGTGCCGGTAACGTTATGGCCGCAACCACACCGATAATCGTCAAGGACAGCAAAATTTCCGCCATTGTAAACGCGCGACGATACCCCCCCCCCCGACTCAACAGGTCCATATTACAAGGGTTTTCAGATGTTGTGTTCATATTATATACCTCCAATTCTTTCTTTTTTATTATGAAATATTTTTAGCCTTCTGTCAAGGCTTAAATCGCGGCCAGAATTTCGGTTGTTCTGATTTTTCTTGCGCTATGCTGTTCTATACATTTTTTTAAAAGGTTGAAGCAGACCTCGCAAACCTTTTCAGTCGCTTTTGTTTCGTAATCTGTTACCGCACTGTAATCCGCTTGGGCAAGATAGTTTAGAAACTCGCGAATTTTGTTATGAATTACAAGTTTGCCGCGTGAATCGTTTATGCAATTCTCGCAAATAATTCCGCCCTCGTTGATTAGAAAATATGCGTTGGAATCTACTTTGCAGCCGCATTTCAGGCAGGTGTTAAATTCCGGTGAGAATCCCGAAATATGCATTATTTTTAGTTGAAATTTTAAAACCGTAAGCAAAACATCTTTCTTTTCCGTTGCACAAGCAATGGCTTTTAGGGCATTGTATAGTGTATCGTAGGTGTCAGCCGCGCAAGGGTCGTTTTCAACTCCGAAGTTATTTACAACCTCTGTAAGGTACATTGAATAGAAAATTTTATCCAGATCTTTCCTTGTATCGCCGAAAGAATTAAGGGTTTCAGCCTGTGATACAACATCAAGATTACGGCCCTTAGAAAGTAAAAGGTTGTTTGCAATAAAGGCTTCCATACGCGCACCAAGTGAACTTTTAGGCTTTTTGATTCCTTTTGCGACCGCGTGGATAATCCCTTTATCACGAGAATACATCACAATAATCTTGTCAGATTCTTTGAGCGGATAAGATTTCAGGTTTATGGCGTTGGTTGTGTATGTTTGCCTAGTTGTCACGTGAAACTCCGTGGTACATACCTCTTAGCATTTGCTGAAGTTCGTTTTTATTGTCTGAATATTCTACCGCGTCTTCGGCCGAGATTATTCCGGCCTTGTGCAACTGGAATAATGAGGTATTCATAGTAATCATCTGGTTGAAAGAGCCTGCTTTTACGAGCGAATAAATGCTTTCGATTTCTTCTTTAATAATAAGGTCGCGGATAGTTGAAGTTACAACAAGAAGTTCGCAGGCCGGCCGTCTGGAATTGCCGTCGATTGTTGGTACAAGTTTTTGTGCCAAAGTTGCTCTTAAGGTTGAAGCAAGCTGTTGGCGCAGGAATGGACGTTGTTCCGGATCAAACATGTTAATAATACGGTTAATTGTTTGAACCGCGTCGTTTGTGTGGAGTGTTGAAAACACGAGGTGTCCGGTTTCTGCGGCTTTTAACGCTGCGTTAAGCGTTTCAATGTCGCGAATTTCGCCGATGAAGATTATATCAGGGTCTTGGCGGAGTGCGTATTTTACACCGCTTGAAAAACTTTCTGTATCGAATTCAACCTGACGTTGGGAAATTGCACATTTTTTATTTGTGAACACAAATTCTACAGGGTCTTCAATTGATATAATATGTTTTTGCTGTGTTTTGTTTATGTAATCAATAATGGAGGCAAGTGTGGTAGATTTACCGGAGCCCGTAGGGCCTGTAACCAGAACAAGACCGTTATTGTAATCCGCGAAGCTTGTAACCGCCGGCGGAAGATGTAATTCTTCAATATCTACCGGCTCAGAAGGAATTACGCGGATAACCATACCTTTCTGGTACATTCTGCTGCAAACGTTAACACGAAATCTTGATACCCCTTCAATTTCGTAACAAAAGTCAAAGTCGTTGGAGGTTTCCATTTTTATCGCAAAGTGCTTAGGAAGTGTTTGAACCGGCAGGATTTGTCTGATTGAAGCCAGTATTATGTCTTCGGAAAGTACAGGATAATTTTCAGCCTGTTCGATTTTGCCGTTTTTTCTGTATATCGGGTGCGAACCGGCCATTAAATGCACATCGGAAACTCCAAATTTAACCATTTCTTCAAGGCATTCATTTATCTCAAATATATCGTGTTTTACTAATTCCTGTTCCAAAGCTTTTCTCCTCTACAACTTTCCATTATCAATTATATTTCTGTGCTTAATTTCGGGCAAATTATTAATAAATCTACATTAAATGAATAGTTGAATAAAATTTGAAAAAATAGTACAATATTTTATATGAGAGAGATTGTCTTAATACTGTTAACCCTGCTGTTATTTACCCCGTCTGCGCATGCCAGAAGCAAAAATCCGGACGGATATATTCCGAATGTTTTTATTTACGAGATTCCGGATGAGGAAGACGAAGCTAAGCCTGTTGAAAATGAAATAGGAAATACTGACCTGAAGACGAATACTACGGTAAAACCTACCGTTTTAAAAACTGAAATTCAGTATTTTGATAATCTTGATGTGGTAAGTCTTGATAAAACCGTTAATTCAAAGAAAATAAACATTTCTCAGCCGCAAAAACTTGCCGCAACGAGTTTAAAGGATTATAACAAGAAGCTTGAGGCAAATAAAGCCGCAAGGGTTTCTAATAAAGTTGTTCAAGCTGCATATAGAGGCGAAGAGGAAAGCTGGATTGCCGCTAACAACAAGGGCGTTGAAGAAAAATACGGCAATTTTACGTTCGGTACGGATTATTCATCAGAGGTTTCTTGTTTATCTAGCCTTGAGTATTCCTCCGGACTGTTTACAAAATATCAAAAAAAGAATTTTTCTTTAAAAACGAAAGTGTTTAAAGATCAGGTTGCGACTTACGGGCTTACAACAAATAATGTTTCAATAGCTCCGGAATTGCGGTTAAATAAGGCTCTGGCGATTAAAAATGTCCTGAAAGCGGATTTGACCCGTCAGCGTAAAACCGCACAATTAATTCTTCTTTTAACTCCGTTTGCGTATCAGGGAAACGACAGGTTCAATGTTGAACTGGGGGCAGGCCAAACTTATGACGATACAAATTCTCTTATGAGAACAAAATTTGAATTTTCTACAAAACTGGAATTGTAAATTTATCAAAACATTTTTGTATATTCTCTATATTTTGATTATAATTTTTATAGAGGTGTTTTGTGGAAAAAAAGCGTAGAAAAGTTTTCGATAAATTAAAAAAAACGGATAAAAAACAGAATTCCAAACAGCACGAAAAAATTTATTATTCCGGTTTGACCTTGTTTTTGCTTTTTGCATTGATTCAGGTGGGATGGAGTGTTTTAATTAATTTTTCTAAAGTTGTTTCGTTCAATCAGAAGATTTCGGCACTTGAGGCTTATAAAGATGTGGAAGTCAAAAAAAATGAGCACCTGAAAAATGAGATTAAGGCTTATTCTCAGGTTTCTCAATTGGAAGGAATAGCCAGAAATTCTTTAAAG
Source organism: uncultured Candidatus Melainabacteria bacterium (assembly GCA_947090755.1). Classification (GTDB taxonomy): domain Bacteria; phylum Cyanobacteriota; class Vampirovibrionia; order Gastranaerophilales; family Gastranaerophilaceae; genus Gastranaerophilus. Next base: position 29,812 of record CAMUPF010000005.1, read on the forward strand.
ATGGCAAGTCAGGATGAAGTTTTAATCCTTATTAATGAGCCGCAGGCTGAAGATTTACAGGACGAAAAGGCAGAATAATTATGATAGGAAAAGAAGTTGATGAGCTGAAAATAAACTTTGATAAGGCTTGTGAACACAGAGAAAAAGGTGAATATAAACTCGCTGTGGAAGCTTTATATAAAGCGCTTGACGTGGAGAGTGATAATATTGAGGTTTTGACTTCTCTTGCTGAAATTTATGCCCTGATGAACGATTTGGAACGCTCTATTCGTTATTACAAAGATATTCTTGAGGTTGATGAAAATAATTTACAGGCAACTTGCGCACTGTTTAATAAATATTTTGCAGCCGGAAAATTTAAAGATGCGCTTGAATATTCACAAAAAGCCGTAGCGCTTTCGCCGTCTGAACAAAATTATATGAAACTCGTAAGCGTTTATGATAAATTCGCAGATATTAAGTCTTTGAAATCACTTATTGCTGAAAAGGATTTGCCGGAAAATGTTCTTGTTAAAATTGCAGGAGTTTTTGTAAACCATGCTTTTGCCTCTGAGGCTGAAATTTTACTTGGAAGTTTGAATGATTCCGAGGAAAAAACTGCAGTTCTCGCTCAAATTGCGTTTAATAAGAATGATTTAGAAACTGCCCGCAGGCTTGTTATGGAATTAAACCTTGATGATGCTGGGGTTTATAATCTTAAAGGGCTTTTTTATATTGAAGATATGACTTTTGTAGAGGCGATTAAATGTTTTTCAAAAGCTGCGGCTTTAGAGCCTTCTAATCCTAAGTATTATTTTAACCTTGGTAATGCTTATTTTTACAACGGATGGCTTGATGAGGCTGCAGAGGCTTATCGTAAGTCCATTGAACTTGATGTGACCAATGTCGATTATCGTTTTGCACTTGCCAATCTTTATTTTGAACAGAAAGATTTTGCAAAAGCGCGTCTTGAAGTCGCTAATATTAAACATATTGATGATCAACACCTTGATACAAGGGTTTTGCAGGCTCTTTTGCAATACGCTGATAAAGATTACCTTGGCGCAAAAGACGGGCTTGAAAAAGTACTTGAAATCACTCCGGACAACGACTTTGTTAATACCTCGCTTGCAAGAGTTCTTGTTGACCTGAAACTTTTTGACAAAGCTGAAGACCTTATTTTAAGAGTCATTGCAAATAGTGGTGAAAAACCTGAATCACTCAGTGTTCTGGCTTATCTTTTCGCTGAACAAAATAAGTTTAACGAGGCATTAGAACTTGTTGATAAACTCCTTGAAAAGAATCATTTTTATATGCCTGCTTATGCTGTCGGGCTTAAGGCGGCTTATGGAACCGGTGACTCTGAAAAACTTCAAAAATTGGCGCAGGATTCACTCGCTGTAGATATTAATTTTTCAAAAGGATACTACTATTTAGCGCTGTTAAGAAAAGATAAAAAAGATTATGATGAAGCAGTTGAGTGTTTGAAGCGTGCAATCATGTATGATTTGTCTAATCCGGAATACTACGCTGAAATGGCGAGAATTTATGTTGAAAAAGAGGACATTAAATCGGCTTTGGAGTATGCAAATGAGGCTGTAACAATTGATAGTAATTCTGCGCAATATATGCTTTTATATTCGGATTTGGCCGCAAAAAACAGAAAAATTTGCCGAAATTAAAATAAGAATTATACTATTACTATAGTAGTAATAGAAAGAGAGAGTTATGAAGAAGATTAAAACACTTTTAAGTATTTCATTAGCAGCGTTTATGCTTTCGTCGACAGCATTTGCGGCAGAAAAAAGCGCGGTTTATAATAAAAAATATCCGGCTAAGTATACGCAGGAATACGTTGAAAACCTGAAACCTATTTATAAAAAGAATACTAAAGAGGAAGTTATTTACGTTGCACTGGATATGTTAAAAGGGACAAACGGCGAGTTTTCAAGAAAAGCAATTCTTGGCAATAATTTATCCGGCTGTCCTGTGAAAATTGAGTTTAAGGATTTGGGCGAAATCGGCAAGGAATATTCGAGTTTTGATGCGTTAGGCTGGAAAAAAAGTAACAAATTGTACATTTTTATCAACCAGAAACATAGAAATGCCCCTCCTGGAGCACTTGCGGCCCTGTTAGCGCACGAAGCATTGCATCAGGATGAATATAATTCACTGGCGGAAGAAACTTATGCGTGGACAATGGAGGCTTCTGTATGGTGCGAAATTTTACGTGTATTCCCTGAAAGTGCAGACGATACGCATAACGCACTTGTTGCGCGCGAAAATACCTTGAAAAAGCTTTTTGAACGCGGCAAATATTCTGATAAATATATCAAGAAGACAGTCTGGTCAAACGACGGTTACAAAAATCTTCCGACGACCTCTCCGGGATTTGAGGATTTATAAACATTACACTTGAACTACTTCAATTTGCGCGCGAAAGACAGTCCTGCCGGTAAGTTTAAAACGACATTTTCGTAATCCGGATGCGCGTTGATTGCGTCAATGAACGGCTGAACTTTCTCCTGATGCGAAAGCACATTGTCACAGGTATAAATTCCCCCTTTTACAAGGTGCGGGTGGATAAGATTAAAGTAGTCGATTGATTCGCGCTTGTTCGCGTCAACAAAAACAAAATCAAACTTTGCATCCTCCGGCAACTCTCTTAAAATGTCGCATGCAGATCCGATAACCGGCGTTACAACATCAATTGTGCCGCATTTGGTGAAGTTCTCGATAGCAATGTTCTGACGCTTAGGGTAATACTCAATCGTTGTCAAATGGCCGCCTGTCTGTTTTAGCGCCTTGGATATCCATAAACCTGAATATCCGTTTGAGGTGCCAACTTCAAGTACATTTTTTGCACCCTTTTCTATTATTGAAATATACAAAAACTCTGCCGTTGCCCGTGAAATATTCCAGAAATCGCGTTGTGTTTTTTCAAGTGCGAGCATTGTTTCACGTGTTATGTCATCAAATTTATTAATCATTGTGTCTTTATTTATCATTGAATTTCCTGATTACTTTGCCTATTTCCATTTGTGTGACAGGTTCGTCGATTTCCTGATTAAGGATTATCTTGTCGCTGTTCATATCCAGAACGTAAAACGCACAGCGTGCAGAGTCGCTTATTATTAAATACGGAGTGTCTTTAATTCTGTATAATTTGTTAGGGAACCCTTCCTCTGACGGAAGTTTTATTTCACCTGTAAAATCATCTGTTTCCGTATTCATTATCTGAATTTTTCCTGCCCTTGCGGAAAGAATATAGAGTTTATCGTTAAAAACGTATAAATCAACGGGTTTTTCTTCTATATCGTATTCGCCCGTGAGGTTCATCTCCAGATAATCAATTATTGCGATTCTGTTTTTAGTCCGGCTTATCACATAAACCTTATCGTTACTGTATGCAATTTTTGAAACATTCGGGAAAAGTCCTATGTCTTTTAACAGATATTCGTTGTCAAGTTCGACACTCCATAGTGTTTTTGTCTGTTTGTCATAATAGAAAAGTTTTGTTCCATCTTCTGAAATAATAAGTTTTTCGCACATTCCGTTGATAAGAATTTGTTGTGTTGCGCTCATCTTTAATAGGTCAATTACATAGATGCAGTGACCTTCTGAACTTGATACATAAGCCTTATCGTCATGAATTACTATTTCATCCGGTGTTGTTTGAAGCGGAATTTCTCTTATAATTGCGTCATCATATAGTGACAAAACGTTTAATGCTTTTCTGCTATATGAACTTAAAATAAGATATCTGTCACTATAAAGTGCCATTTTGTTTGGCGAATTTTTTTGCTGATAGTAGAAATATCCTTTTTTGTTATTAGAAGATATAACTTTTACGTTTTTAGAAATCGGCGTTGTAATATAGAAAACGCTGTTTTTGAGGGCCGGAAGGTTGAAATACATTTTGGTGTAGTCTTTTGTTGCGTTTGTATTAACCCGCATATCGTCAATTTCCGGAGAAAAAGTTTCGAGGGTTCCTTTGATGTTATTAAGCCCTTCGGGAATTTCCAGCCTGCGGGGAAGAAGAATGTCCTGCGGAAGGATTCCGGATTTGATTTCTGTCGGATATGTTGTCTGGTTTAGCAGTGTAGAACCGCCGTTTTTGTCTTTTAACACTTTTAACAACACGAAATCGTTGTTAAAGATTACTGCATCAGGAAGTTTTGTTAAGTCCTTGTTTGCAGGGATTGTTTCTTTAATCTCAAGAGTTTCAACATCAGTATCAAATTTAGCGGGAATTACTGGTAAATATACAGTGTTATCCGGCAGTATTACTAAGCCGTCGAATCTAAAATAGGCGTCGTTAAAAGAGTTTTTTACAAAATCTTGAATGTTTTGTGGTACCGTTTGCGCTAAAACTGCGTTGAATGAGGTCATAAGAACCGTCAAGATTAGTAAAAATATCTTTTGCATTAGTGGAATACTCCTTTAACTTTTTCCAGTATATTTTCATGGGCTTTTTTGCCGGTGTTTAATTCGTATAATTTTTTGTAAAGATGTCGTTCTTCTTCGGTGATACTTGTAGGAATCGCGACACTTACGATTACGATATGGTCGCCGCGCTGTGCCGGTCTGGAGATAACCGGAACGCCGGCACCTTTGATTTTAATGCTGTTACCGTTCTGGCAGCCGGCCGGAATTGTAATGGAGGTTTCACCGTCAAGAGTTTTTATAGTAACTTCATCGCCCAGAACAGCTTGTGCCGGAGTGATTTCCAGCTTTGTAAAGACATTAATTCCGTCGCGTTTAAAGTAATCAGAGGATTTAACGTGTATAACGACGAATAAATCTCCAGCCGGCCCGCCATTTGAACCCGCGTCGCCTTCACCTGAAACTCTGATTTTAGAAAGGTTGTCTACACCTGCAGGGATTTTTATATCAATACTTTTTTCTTTTTCGATTTTGCCGGCACCTTTGCAGTGTTTGCAAGGTTTGGAAATCCTTTGTCCTGTGCCGTGGCAGTCCGGACAGGTGCTAATTTGAGAGAATGCACCCAGAGGCGTTCTCATTACCTGTTGAACCTGACCTGTGCCGTGGCAGGTTGGGCAGGTTTCAGGCTTAGAACCCTTTTCGGCACCGGTTCCGCCGCATTCCGGACAAACTTCGAGGTGGTCAAATTTTATATTCTTTTTAAGCCCGAAAACGGCTTCTTCAAATGAAAGTTCGACGTCGAGTCTTAAATCATCACCCTCTTGCGGTGCATTCGGGTCGCGGCGGGAGTTGAAACCGAATCCAAAACCGCCCATAAATGAGTTTAAAATATCGTTTAAATCGCCAAAACCGCCATCAAAAGGCCCGCCGGTATAACCGGCATTTTGCAGACCGTCTTCACCGTAACGGTCATAGGTGGCGCGTTTGTTATCGTCTATTAATGTTTCGTATGCTTTTCCTAATTCTTTAAATTTTTCTTCTGCGTCAGGAGCCTTGTTGACGTCGGGGTGAAGCGTTCTTGCTTTTTTACGGAAAGCGGATTTTATTTCATCTTTCCCTGCGTCTTTTGAGACTCCGAGTATTTCATAATAATCTGTCATTTTATCCCTATGCTCTTTATGATTGCTAATGTAACTCTAAGCGCTTGTCGCAACATTGACTAATGCCGGACGAAGCACTTTATCGCCTAATTTGTAGCCTTTTTGAAGTTCGTTCAAAATTGTATGTTCCGGAACATCATTGTTAGGTGTTTGCATTACTGCATCGTGGAAGTTTGGATCAAACTCTTTGCCTTCGGTGTCGATGGTTTCCAGACCCAATTTTTGTAATGTTTCGATAACCTGTTTGTGTACTAGATTGAAACTGTCTTTTACAGTCTGGCAGTCTTCGACTTTTTCAAGCGCTTTTTGACCGCGTTCGAAGTTGTCCAGAACTTCAATCATTTTTTTCAACGCGTTTTCACTTCCGTATTTTAAAAGGCTTTCGCGCTCTTGAGCTTGACGTTTTCTGTAGTTGTCAAAATCCGCCGCAAGCCTTACATACTGCTGGTTGAGAACATCAAGTTTCTTTTGTAATTCTTCAACTTCGCTGTTGTTTTGAACCCGTTCAGCCGGTTGTTCTTCAGGTTCGGCCGGTACTTCACCTGCGAATAAATTATCTTTATTTTCTTCGTTAAAAGGGTTTTCTTCGTGATGTTTTTTGTGTGACATATCTCCTACCTCTTATTACGTATTCAATACTACTATTATAAGTTATAAAGATAAATTCTCAAGGTAAATTTATTATTTCTTAACTATTGACATGTATAGAAACATGCTGCATAATGAGAGTATATAAGAAAGGAAGGGTAAAAATGAAAAAACATAGCAATGTCTTAACATGGACAGGGGGGGGGGGGGAGCAAGCTGAGCAGAGCCACGAGCATAACTCCGCGAGCGACCATTGAATTGCGGAGTTATGCGAGAGTCGAGCGCGCGACGGGCAAGACCGCGCTCTTGCCTGCAAGCGCGAGCGTTGGCGTTTTACGCGAAGCGCAGTACCCACGTTGCGCATTCACTATGGCAGAAATCCTTCTATCCCTAACAATCATCGGCGTGGTTGCGGCGATAACTTTACCGTCGCTGACAGGAAACATAAATGAGCGCACATGGAACACCCAGCGCAGAGCCCTTTATGCCCGTATGTCGCAGGCGATAGCTTTAATGCCTGCTTTAAACGGATACGGAACATTCGATGCCGGAAATGAGTCAACATCCGCTGTAGACACAGCCGCTGAAACGTTTGTCACAGAAGGCCTGTCTAAAGTTCTAAAAATTAACAATATTTGCGACGCCGACCATCTTGCTGATTGCGGAATTCCTTCAACTATCACGAATATTGCGGGAACAAGTCAGATTTCACCGTTCCCTACAAAGATTAGCGAATGGAATCCTGCGTTTACCGAATCTGTTATTTATAATAGTACTACGACTTATCAAAACCCGTTGAAAGATATCGATACAAAAGCCGCTGCGTTTGAAACCCAAAATGGTGAAAGTATTGCGGTTTTTTATAATCCTTATTGCGCTTCAGATTCAAGTGAAATGTTTTATTATGCACAACCTTTAATGTGTGCTAATTTTATATATGATTTAAACGGAAACAAAGGCCCGAACACAGTTGGTAAAGATATCGGGTTCATGACCGCGCTTTATCCGTCTGATTCTGTTGTTGTCGCTCCGGTACCGCTTGCACGTAAAGCCGGAGATACAAACCATATCAACGCTCTTGTTATGTGTAAAAATCAGGATTCTGAAAGCAGACTGCCTAATCGTGATGAATTAAGTTCTATGTTTTATAACCAATCGCTGATGGGAATTTCAGGCGGATATTTCTGGTCCAGTTCTGTTATTACCCCGGGGGCAGACGGTAGGGCTTGGGCTCAATTCTTTGATACCGGTCACAGAAACGCCCATCCGCGTCGAAATGCCCCTGTTGTATGGTGTGTAAAACGTTAATAAAAAAGCCCGATTTCGGGCTTTTTTTTTACTCTGTTAAATTCAAGATATCATCATTACAAGGGTTTATGTTTTTACCCACAGCCTTTTCAACTAATGCACGCGCCGAGTTGTACTGATAAAGAGCGGAGTAGTAATTCAATTGAGCCGTCTGGTAAAGGTTCTGCGCGTCTTTTAACTCAATCGGGCTGGCTTCACCGACTTTATAGCGTCCGTAGGAAAGTTCATAGTTCTCTTTTGTTTGTTTAACCTGTAAAAGTGCGACCGGTACGGAGTTTTTCTTTTCTTGAAGTGTCAGGTATGCGTTTCTGATTTCAAGATAGATGTCGTTTTGAACTTTTTTTGCCGCGGCAAGTTGTCTGTCGTAAAGATATCGTGCCTCTTTTATTTCATTTTTTATCAGCATTCCGTTGATTGTCGGGAAGGTCAGGTATGCACCGTAGTTATAACCGTAATTTGATGTCCAGTGTTTACCACCGACAGCGTATTGGCCTTCAGCTGTTATTGTCGGGAAGTAAGATTTTTTGACAAGTTTGAGTGTTTGTTTGGCGGTTTCAACCTGAAGCTCTGCCTGTCTTAGTTCCGGCCTTGCTTCGCGTGCAACGTCAATAAGTTCGTCAAATGTAAGGTCAAATGGCGTGAACATTAGTGCATCTTTCGGCGAATATTTGTCAATAAACGGAATTCCCATTACATTATTCAGTCTTGCAACTGCAAGATTGACAGCATTTTCAGCCGTGATAAGCTTTAATTTCGCATCCGAAAGATTCGCTTCTGCAATTGTTACGTCAACCTTAGGATTCAAGCCGATTTCGTAAAATGATTTGGCCTGATTATAAAAAAGTTCAAACTTTCTAACTGTATCAAGCGCAACTTCTTTTTGCTGGTTTGCATAAAGAAGGTTAAAGTACGCGTCTTTTGTCTGGTAGATTACGTTGTTAATCACAGACGCAAGTGTCTGTTTGGAGTTTTCGAATTCTAAGCGTCTGATTGTTGCCTGATTTTGTGTTACGCCAAAGTCGTAAAGCATTTGCTGCAGGGTTGCCTGACCGAGAATAAAGTAGTTGAATGTCAGATTTCTTCCCAATGCGTCAGACAATTGCAGTTGTTTGATTTTTGTGTAACCGGTTTGCCAGCTGAATTTAGGAAAATAATTTGACCAGACCTGTCTTATTCTCGTGTCAGAAGCAAGGGTATCATGGAACGCTACGTTAATATCCGGATTGTTGCCGAGTGCAAGTTCAATACAATTCATCAGCGTGAGGTTAACTGTTTTTTCAACGCCGGCTTCAATGACTATTTTCCCGTCTTCGTCCTGAGTTATGTCGTAGGGTAATACTTCTTCTGCCTGAGGGAATTCGTGTTCGTCAAGTTCGTTGCGAATATCCTCTTCACTTTCTGCCATAACCGCAGGTGAAGCAATAAGTGCCAGAATTATATTCAAAAGTAATAATTTTTTTATCATATCAGGAAATTCCTTTTTTAGATTTTATGTATCTTGCGACATTGATTTTCATTTCTTCAATCATGACATAGAAGGCCGGTACGAGGAAGGTTCCGATGAACGCAACAGCCATCATACCGCCGAATACTGTCATACCGACTGAGTGTCTGCTTGCTGCACCGGCTCCTGTTGCCGTAACAAGCGGTACCAGACCTAAAATGAATGCAATGTTTGTCATCATAACCGCCCGGAAACGCAGGTATGCTGCCTGCACGGCTGCTTCTTTTATTGGTAAGCCATTTTCGTGGGCTTCTTTCGCAAACTCAATAATCAAAATCGCCTGTTTTGTACTTAAACCGATTAACATTACCAAACCGATTTGCGCATAAATATCGAGCGCTCCGCCGAATTGTGCCTGAATCGCAATGAATGCAAGCGCTCCGACCATCGCAATAGGTGAAATCAGAAGTACCGCAACAGGCAGCATCCAGCTTTCGTATAAACCTACGAGGAATAAGTATACGAAAACAAGTGACATAGCAAGGATTGCACCGATTTGACCGCTGGAATCCTTTTCCTGTAATGAACTTCCTGACCATGCATAGCCAATATCGCGCGGAAGAACTTTATCTGCGATTTCTTCAAATTTTTTCATCGCCTGACCGGAACTCTTTCCCGCTTTTACGCTGGCGTTTACTGTTACTGCTTCATACATATTGAAACGTGTCAAACTATACGGGCCTGTTACGTTTTTGTATTTAACAACAGCGTTCAACGGAACCATTTTGCCCTGATTGTTTTTAACGTAAATTTTATCAACATCGGACGGCTTTTCACGGAAAGGTGCGTCAGCCTGTAAGTACACACGGTAAACACGGCCAAATTTGTTAAAGTCGTTTACGTAAGATTTGCCGAAATATCCTGATAATGCCGAATAAATGCTGGAAATTTCTACACCTTGCGATAACGCTTTTTCTTCATCAATTAGCATCATCATCTGCGGTAAGTTCGCGGTGAAGGATGTATAAACCATTGAGTATTCTGGTTCGTGCATTGCGGCAGCGATAAATTTCAAGGTTTCCTGATAAAGTTCCTGCGGAGAGCGTTCACCCTTGTCCAGTATTTGGAACTCTAAGCCCCCGAACATACCCAGACCCGAGATTGACGGAGGCGGGAAGGACGCGATAATCGCAGACGGATAGTTCGCAAACATTCTGTTTATCTGGCCTAAAATACTTTGCATAGAAAGTTCTTTTTTCTTTCTATGTTTAAATTCTTGAAGTTCTGTAACGATGAAAGCTGTGTTTTCGCCGTTCATACCAACCAGAACGATTGTTCCTTCAACCCCCGGAATTGTACGGATTTTTTTATCAATCGCGTCAGCGACTTCGCTGGTTCTTGATGCTGATGAACCTTCCGGTAATTGGATTTGAGAGAAAATAGTTCCCTTGTCTTCTGTCGGGATAAAGCCTGACGGAACAATAAGGAAAAATACTATGATTAACGCTAAAATTGTGCCGTAAACCGCAAGTGTTAACGGAATATTATTTATAAATTTTTTCGCGACATCAAGGTATTTTTCACGGATATCATTGAACCAGACGTTAAATTTATCAATGAAAGCATAATCAGCTTTTTCTGTATTAGAATCCAGAATCATCGCGCAAAGTGCCGGTGTAAGCGTTAGGGCAACAACGGTAGAAAGCCCTATGGAACTTGCAATACACAGCGCAAATTGCCGGAATATCTGCCCCGTAATCCCGGCCATAAAAGATACCGGAACGAATACGGCCATCAAAACGAGTGATGTTGCAACAACCGGGCTTAAAACCTCTTTCATTGTGATTTCGGTGGCTTCTTTAGGTGATTTGCCGTCCTGAATATGCCGCTGGGTGTTTTCAAGTACAACAATCGCGTCGTCTACAACCAGACCAACAGCGAGTACCAGCGCAAAGAGGATTAACAGGTTAATTGAGAACCCGAACATATTCATAAAAATAAATACGCCTATTAAGGAAACCGGAATCGCGCAAAATGGGATTAACGCGGCTCTTTTACTTCCTAAGAACAGGTACGTAACTATACCAACGAGCAAGACCGCAAGTCCGATTGCGCTGATAACTTCTTTGATGGATTCGCGGACAAACTCTGTTTCATCGTACTGGATATGGTATTCAATACCCTGCGGTAAGCTTTTGCCAAGTTGCGCCATTTTTTTCTTAACTTTATTCGCTAGGTCAATGGCGTTTGCTTCCGGAAGTTTGTTAACTGCAATAATTGCCGCGTTATCACCGTTGATTCTTGAGAAGAACGAATAACTTTCCGCCCCGAGTTCAACGCGTGAAACATCTTTTAGTCTTACATTTGAACCGTCCGATTTTGATTTGACAATAATATTTTCAAAGTCTTCTACAGAAGTTAAGCGGCCTTTTGTACGCAGGGTTAATTTGACCATCTGCTTGTTGACCATAGGTTCAACGCCTAAGTCACCGGCCGGCGCCTGAGTGTTTTGGGATTGAATAGCTTTGGATACTTCTTCGACGGTTATGCCGAGGTTTGCCATTTTGTTTGCGTCGAGCCATATTCTCATCGCATAGCTTGAGGAGCCGAATACCGAAATATCCCCGACACCCTTGATACGTGCAAGTTCGTCTTTCAGATAAATTGACGCATAGTTTGCGATGTATAAGTTATCATAAGTTCCGGTGGGGGAGTTTACGGAAATCATCATGAAACCCGGACCGCCCGTGGATTTCTTAACTGAAAGCCCGTAACGCTTAACTTCTTCCGGCAAACGCGGGGTTACAAGTTGTAACTGGTTTTGAACGTTTACAACCGCCATGTCAGGGTCTGAACCTACGTTAAAAAACAGGGTTAATTTATATTGACCGTTCTGTGAAGTTGAGGACATGTAAATCATATCTTCAACCCCGTTCAGTTGTGCTTCAACCGGAGCGGCGATAGTTGATTCGATTACGTCAGAACTCGCACCGGCATAAGTTGCTGTTACAACAACCTGCGGCGGGGTAATTGACGGGTATTCCTCTAATGGCAGAACGTTTACCATCAACAAGCCCGCAAGTATGATTACAAGCGAAATTACTATTGCTAATTTCGGACGTTGTATAAATAAATTCCCTTTATTTTCTGCCATTATTTATTTCCTTTTTTCTTGTGTTTTTTGTTGTTTTTTTCTTCTTCGAGCGCAACCATCTTTGCTTTTTCTTCCGGTGTTATTTCTTGAACAGGAGAGCCCGGAACAACTTTTTGCAAGCCGTCAACAACTATTCTGTCGCCGGTTTTTACGCCGTCTGTTATAATCCAGTTGTCGCCTGACTGAATGCCTGTTTTTATATATGTAAGGTTTGCGATGTTGTTTTCATCAACCGTGTAAACATATTTTCCTGTCTGATTTTCCTGAATAGCTATTTGCGGAACTATTGGTGCTTTAATTTTATTATTTGAGAATAGTTTTATGTTAACGAATTCGCCGTGAAGCAGGATGTTTTTAGGGTTTGCAAACGTTGCACGCATTGTGACCGTGCCGGTTGTTTCATCGACTTTGTTGTCGTGGAAATCTTGTGTGCCTTCAAGTTCATATTTGTAGCCGCTTGAGAAATAGAGTTCAACTTTTCGCGGCTGATTGTTTGTTTTGTCGGTCTGCATAAGTGTTGCAAAATCTGCTGTATCCATCGGGAATGTTACATAAATCGGATCCATACTGTTGATGGTTGTGAGCGGACCGGAGGTTGGTGAAACGTAGTTCCCCAGCGTTACCGTTATAAGACCTACACGTCCGTCAACAGGTGCTTTTACGTCAGTATAGCCAAGAATTCTGTTTGAATCGGAATTAGCGGCTTTTGCAGAGGCTAACTGCGCAACAAGTGAATCTCTGTTTGCAAGCATTTCGTCATATTGCGCTTTTGAAATATAATCGTTTTTAATAAGTTCCTGCGCGCGTTTAAGCTGTTTTTCAGCGTATGTTAAACGGGCCTGAATATTTTTAACATTAGCCTGTGCAACCTGTGCGGCATTGCTAAATTCATCAGGTTCGATTTTGAAAAGGTTTTGTCCTGCTTTTACATAGTCGCCTTCTTTAAAGTAACTCTGGGTCAAATAGCCTGAAATTCTGGCAAGGACTTTAACCTGATACTTAGAAACCACGCGTCCCGGAGCCTCGTAAGTCCAGATAATTTCTTCTTCGCCGACAGGTTCAATAATAACCTGCGGTGCCGGTCTTCCTTTTCCCGCTGACTTTTTGGATACAATAAGTTTGTATATTCCGAAGCCTGCCAGAAGCACTAAAACGGCCAATATTGCAGTATATATATGTTTATTATTCATTACACTCTCCCTTAAAATTATAATATCCCTTTAAAAGCAGTTCTCCGCCACCTGCCGTCCTCACTCACGTGAGGCCGCGCCGTGGCTGCGCTGTCTAATACGCCGCTCAGAAATTTCGCGAAGCGAAATTTCTTCGGACCCTTATAACTTTTATAGCAGACTAATTTTGACATGTCAACTTGTTTGTTATAGCATTATACGGGTGAGGGAATTATGTTGAGAGAATTTTTAGAATCAAAAATCCACAGAGCCACAGTTACAGACGCAAACCTTAATTACGTCGGCTCAATTACAATAGACGAAGAACTTATGAACGCAGCAAAAATGCGTGAATGGCAAAAAGTCGAAATTTTAGATATTAATAACGGCGAACGTTTTCAGACATATATTATTAAAGGGAAAGCCGGAAGCGGCGTTATATGTTTGAACGGTGCAGCTGCCCGAAAAGTTCAAAAGGGCGATAAAGTTATTATCGTGACTTACGCAATTTTGAACGAACAGGAAATTCAAAATTACAAGCCGAATATTGTTATCGTTGATGATAATAATAAAATTGTCGGCTAGAATTTACTAAGGAGTATTAGGGATGAAATTATTTTTTAAAATATTAGGGATAACTGTAGGTGTATTATTAATAGGCCTTTATCTGGCGTTTTTATTTTTACTGCCGAAATTTGATTTGAATCAGTTTAAACCTGAGATTCAAAAAATAGCAAAAGAACAGGCAAAATTGGATATTAATTTTGAAAACGCAAAGATAATTACAACACCGCTTCTAGGCGTTGGCGTTAAGGCCGATGATATTTCCGTAAAACTTCCTGACGGTTCTGTTTTGTTCAGCGCAGACGGCGTTAAAGGCCGTATTGCTTTGCCGAGCCTTTTCCTTTTGACGGTTAAAGTTTCCTGTGCGGAAGTTTATTCTCCGTTTGTAAATATTGAAATCGTCGATGACAAGGCGTTCAAAATAGTTCAAGTTCTGGATGAAATCCTTAGTGCTCAGGAAACCGTACTTGAAGAAGCCGAGCAAACAGCATCTACTGAGGCTCCGGCGTTTAATCCGGCATGGATTAGAATTAAAGTTCCCTGCGTTAAACTTACAAACTATAAAGTCCTCATTAACGACTTGAAATCTAAGCATTATTTGACACTTAAGGGTGACGAATTAAAGCTTGCATACCTTAACGGCAAGATTTTTAAATTCAAAACTTACGCGGAATTTTTCTCCGATGAGGAAAAGAATATTACTGCGAATCTTGAAATCAACACATTTATTCCGCCGGCAGTTCAGTTGGACGAAGAAGACGACGAAGCACAGCGCGTGGAAATTCCCTTTATAAACCCTGTTTCTATGTATAGAAATTATGATTTGAAATCAAATGTGGATGTAAAAATTCGTCTTCGTGAACGTGCTAAAAATCTCGTTTCTTTCGGTCATGTGAATATTGACGGCGTAACTTTGAAGTTGTCACAATTACAGCTTCCTGAAAGTTATTTCCATCTTAAAACCCGCGGTTTCTGGGCTGATATTGATACAAACCTAAACTTACTAAAAGACCAGCATATCGCGCTTCTGGGCAAAGTCAACTACAGCCGCCGCCCGAAATTTGATATGAATATCAAAACAAATGAAATCTATTTTAACGATATAATTGTTTTGACAAAGGCTCTTCTTGATTCACTTCATATTCAAAACGATTTGAATAAAGTTAATATGGCGGGATTTGTAAAAGCTAATACACATATTAAAACAAATTTTAAAAAACTTATTTCTAATGGTGAAATTGATATTAAAGACGGCGCGTTGACAATAAAAGGCGTCGGAAATGTAATTTCTGATTTGAAAGCGCTTATTCTTCTTGAAAATAACGTTATGGCGATTAAGGATACTTCTCTAAACCTTGCAGGCGCAAAAGTCGTCGCTGATGGTAAGATTGATGAAAAATCAGTCGCTGATATAAATATTAAAACTGAAAGAATTTCTATTCCGACATTATTCAACGCTTTTGCACCGGATGATGTTAAGCGTGCATTTAATTTTGCTTCAGGCGATTTCACATTGAACCTTGATATCAAAGGCAAACTTAATAATGCCGTTGCAAAACTGGGGTTTGATTTAAATAATTTGAATCTTTCAGACCGTGCAAGAACATTTGTTGTTACAAATAATAAGCTTAACGCAGATTTTTCTTGCGATAAGAAGGATTTAGTCGGCGCTGTTAATAATACCGGATTAAAAATTGCGCTTCCGGTTAATAAGTCGAATATCGCAGTGCCGGAATTTGAAATGAATATTGCGCAAAAGAATGTTGTAATTCCTGAAAATACAATTGTTTTAAATAACAGTTCAAATATATTTTTCCACGGGGAAATTACGGATTACACTAAACTTTCAAATATAGATTTGACAGCGGATGGTAAAGTTCTGGCGTCAGATTTGATAAATATTATCGGTAAAAATTTATCCCCGTTCTTTAATATGAAAGGCCAGCCGGCCGTTCAGGTTGCGGTTAACGGTAATGCTAAAAAACAAACATTGAACGCGGAAATCCTTGCCGACAAGGATAACTATTTTACACCTGTCAATATTGACCTTTTGAGGGATAAAGTTACGGCGTTGCGCTCAACGATTGATTTTAAAGGTGACAGAATAAAAATTAAAGATACAGGTATTTTTACCAAAAATATTGTTGTTGATGATAAAGGCAATGAAAAACCTGTATATAAAGAGGTTCTAGGTGTTGACGGCACAATCGTCGGCAATAATATTAACCTTTTGAAAATTACTATGCCGGAAACATTAAAAGTTTCAATTCAAGCGTTTAAAAATTCAATAATGGATGTGAAAGGTCATCTTTTTGTTTTCGGAGAAATCGCTTCTCCGAGATTTAGAGGCGGATATGAGATTAAAAATCTTTCTATTCCGGACCTTATGATGACGCTGGAAAGCGGCTCACTCGCGTTTAAAGGGAGAGAACTTGGCGCAAAAGTCAGAAACTTGCTTGTCAACGGTTCTGATTTTGAAGTTGACACAACGATAAGCCTTGTTCCGGCCACTGTTTTGAATATTACCGGCATGGATGTTAAATCAAACCTTGTTGACGCTGATAAGTTGATGAAAGTCAGCGAAGCGGCAATGAAATTTGTACCGGCATCACCTGCACCTGCGGCAAATGCGGCACCTGCTGATATTCCGGTGGCATTGAGAAACGGACACTTTAGCGGCAGAACTTTGAAAAGCGGTGCAATCGTAACGGGTCAAACCGATACGGACTTCGCTTTGAATAGAAATATTCTTGTTTTAAATAATCTGCGCACACGTGTTTTTGACGGCGCTGTACGCGGCGATATTTCTATGAATTTACTTACAACTTTAATGCAGATTAAAGTAAGCGGTAGTAATTTAGATGTTCAAAAAGCACTCCTTCAAGCAGCCGCTATGGATAACATGCTTTACGGTACGGCTGAATTTGATACAGATATTTCATTACGTGGCGTAACTTATGAAGAACAAATGAAATCCTTGAAGGGTGAAGTTAATTTCACCGTTAAAGACGGTCAATTCGGGCCGTTCGGCAAACTTGAAAATTTAATCATTGCAGAAAACATACGTGAATCAGAGTTCTTCCAGACAACACTTGGCGGTGTTCTTGATTCCCTCACTAAAATTGATACAACTCACTTTGATACCTTGAAAGGTCACTTAACATTTGACAAAGGTATTGCGACAATGGACCCGATTACATCAATCGGCGACGCGTTGAGTTTGAAAATCTTCGGTGATATGGACTTGCTTGCAAACAGTGTTGATATGAAAGTTCGTGCGCGTTTGACTTCAACTATCGCAAACCTTCTGGGACCGCTCAACGCAATTAACCCTATTAACCTGATGAATCAGGCAGGTGGCATGAATGTATTTACAGCAAAAGCTTTCTCACTTTTCTGTGAGGCTGTTTCGCAGGAGGAAATGGATTCGATTCCGGCGTTTGAGAATGGTTATATTGATTTCAATTCAACAAAATTCCAAATCGTTGTTCGCGGAGATTTGGCTAAACCGCTCACACTTGTTAAATCCTTCAAGTGGCTTGCGTTAGCGTCCGATGT
This sequence comes from uncultured Candidatus Melainabacteria bacterium, assembly GCA_947090755.1. Taxonomy (GTDB): domain Bacteria; phylum Cyanobacteriota; class Vampirovibrionia; order Gastranaerophilales; family Gastranaerophilaceae; genus Gastranaerophilus. The sequence goes on from CAMUPF010000005.1 coordinate 47,122, forward strand.
TGAAAAAGCAAACGAATTCGTAAATACTCTTCCGACCGGCAAGGATGGCGCGAACTATATTCTTGACGCCAAAAGTCTTGAACAGGCAAAAGAAAATGCTAAAAAAGAGGCCCAAAAAGCTGTCGAAGCAAAGAAAGAAGAATTAAAACAACAGGCGAAAGACGCGGCAGAAGCTAAAAAACAGGAGGCTAAAGAAGCTGTTCAGAAAAAACTTGAAGAGAAAATTGATTCTGAAAAACAACAGAAAATTCGTAATTTCCTGAAAAATGCGAAAGAGGTTAAAGAACAGTTAGACGCAGCTACACAGGCTCCGGCAGTTGCTGAATAATTTTGTAAAGATTAGTTAATATACTAGCAAAAAAATCTTGTTACGGTTTTTACTTTTTGAGAGAATAGTGAAAACAGGAAATTTGAAAAAGTGTTAGTAAGTAATTATAATTTACGTCCTAAACAAAATCAGCGAATGCCGCTTGTCGAGAGAAAGCGACACAAGGGAGAATTTTCTCAAAGAGATGAGTTTTTAGCTAATAATTTTAATAATAAAATAAACACAGAGGGACCTTCAAAAATAAATTCACAGGATTTATCATTTGGGGTCTCTCTTTTATCAGTAAAAGTAGATAAGATTAAGCCTGTAAAAGCAAAGGATATAATCGATTTTTATAAAAATTCTCCGCTGGGCGAAATGCCGCAAAAATTATATGAAAGTTTGAGTAAATCTGATTCTGCGAAGAATTTTATGCGGGTCGGTACCGATGGAAACATAACGTTCCATAAAAAATCCATTTTGCGTTTAATCTGGGATGGCGCGACTTATCCGTTTGTTCAATTGCCGCAGGATATTCTTAACGGAACGGTTGAACTTTTAGGAAAATTTAAGCCGCTTGAAAAATGGTCAAAAGATGTTCTTGCAACAGATTTCTTTAAAGGTATCCGCCGTCGTTCCAAAGAGGACGCGAAGGTTAACTCTTTCCGCGGACTGGCTGAACTCAGACAAAAACTTTTGTCCGAAGGAAAATCTGAAGATGAAATTCGCAGAATCCTTTTTAGCAAAAGTACTAAAATGTTCGACCCTAAAACAGGTAACTATGATACAAAACACGAACGTGCTCTAAACCGTCTTGTTACCGGTTTACCGCCTGCAATTTTTCTTGCAAACGACGCATATAACCTGTCACGTATGATGGATGATAGCCCTGAACAGGCCGAAAAGGAACGTAAACAACGTTTCAAACAGGAAGCAAGCCGTATTTTTACAAGCGGTTATTTGACTCTTGTTACATTAGGGGCGCTTCAAAAATATATTAACAACTCACAGCTAGGCATTATGCTTATGACCGGTTCTACTGTTCTTGTGACAGAAATGTTCTCACGTTTAAGCAACGGTAAGCATATTACACGTTTGACACCGGAAGAAGCCAAAGCAATTAACGCTAAGAACGCGAAAAAAGACGGCACAGAACAAAAGCCCGCTGCAGAACCGAAAAAGCTTGCGTTCAAAGCAAACGATGTAAAAACTGATAAAGAAAAACAACAAAAACCTTTACTTTCTTTTGATACCTTATTAAAAGGTTCGCTTGCTATTATCGGAACCGGTTTGCTTATAAAAGAATCCCGTCGCGTTCCGAAAATAGATAACTTCTTTAAAACAGTTTCAAAACATTATGATGATATTTATAAAAAACTTACCGTAAATACTGATTATACGGTTCCAAAAGAAAAATTTGATAAAGTTGTTGATGTTTTAAAGCAAAATGGCTTTGATGAACTTGCAGCACAATACGAAAAAGCCGGAAAAAGCGCACTCGGTAAGAATGATAACTTAATTCACCTTGGTGAAAAAGATAAGAAAATTAAGCCGTTTGTGAATTTCGTCATTGCTCCGTTCAAATTTGCAAAGAATATTATAACAATGCCTTATCGCTTGACCCAAAAACTTATCGGTGCAATGATGCCGCGTGTTAAAAAAGAAGAAAAACTTCCGGAAGATATAAAATCTCTTGCAATGAGTATTGATAAGATTATGGATAAGGCGTTGAAAAAGAACCTTTCACCTGAAAAATTCCATGATTTTGTAAGTGATAATATTTTGAAAGGTTTTAACTCTGACAGTATGTCAAATGTTTCAAACGCGGAACTTTCAAATCTTGCAAAAACTGCCGCAACTGCCGCTACAATCTGGTTCTTGATGACAGATAACTATAACATGGTAATGTTGAAATCCAACGGTGAAGATAAAGAAGGCGCAAATACCAAGTTTAAAGAACGTTTTGTTCAGGAAGGTTCAAGGCTCTTCTATCAAACATTATTGATTGACCTGTTTAATTCAACATTCAGAAATCAGTATAACGCGTCATTGTTCGGTATGAGTTGGATTTCTTTAACCAATACAACAATGGGTGAATGGCTGACAAGAAAATCCGTCGGTGTCGCAGTTAAGCCTCATACACGTGATGAACTTCTTGCCCTTGAAAAAGAGAAAAATGAAGCGAAAGGCTTCTTGAAAGGTTACTACAACTTCATGACACGTCTGACCGGTAAACGTTCTATTGAATCATATAATGTCAAAAAAGACGCAGCAAAACCTGAGGTTAAACCTGAAATTAAAGAATCAAACCTTACGACCGCCGATTATATGGCAATGATTAAAGCTTCAAAATAGGATATGGATATGAGAAAGCCCCGTGATTCGGGGCTTTTTTAGTTAAACTCTGTTGTACATATCCTGATATCTTATAATGTCGGATTCTAAAAGGATTTCTCCTTTTTGAACCTCTATGATTTTCAGGTCTGTTTCGTAAGGGTTTTGAAGCGAGTGGATGGCTTTTACCGGAATATCAATACTGTTACCGGCTTGAAGCGTATGGGTTACATCGTCTAGTATAACGCAGGCGGTTCCTTCCAGTACAACCCAGTGTTCTGAACGATGGTTGTGCGATTGGATTGAAAGTTTTTGGCCCGGATGTACGCAAATCATCTTTGTCTGGTATCCGTCGCCTCTGTTAAGGCAGGTATAATAACCCCAAGGACGGAAAACAGTTTTGTGAAGTTCAACCGTTTCGCTTTCTTTTTCTTTCAGCCTGTCATAAAGAACTTTTACATCCTGTGCACGGTCTTTGCGGCACGCCATTATTGCGTCTTCGGTTTCTACAAGGATAATATTTTCTAACCCTGAAACCGCGATTAATTCTTTAGAACTGTATATAAACGAGTTTTTTACATCATTTGTGACGACGTTTCCTGTCAGAACATTGCCGTTGGAATCTTTAGGGTTTACTCTGTATAAAGAGTGCCATGAACCGACATCCACCCAGTCTGATTTTAATTCTACCAGTGCGATATTGTTTGATTTTTCAAGTACTGCATAGTCAAATGAGATTTCCGGAAGTTTTTCGTAGTCGCTGCAGTTCTCAAATACATTTTGGGCGTGTTTTTCAAATTCGTTTTTGAATGTTGAAAGTTTTGCCATAAAAATTCCGCTGTTCCAGAAGTAGTCTTTATTAGCGGCAAATTTTTCTGCAAGTGATTGTTCCGGCTTTTCAATAAATTTATTAACCTTGAATCCGTTATCGAGTTTTTCGCCTGCTTGAATATATCCGTAACCGGTTTCCGCATAAGTTGGTTTTACGCCGAAGGTTACAAGCCAGCCGTCGTTAGCTAGGTTTATTCCTGCTCTTATACTTTGTGTGAAAGTTTCTGTGTCTTTAATCAGGTGGTCGCAAGGAACTATTAAGATAATTTCGTCTTCACCGGAGTTTTTTTCAAGTTCTTTTAATGATGTAGCGATAGCCGGAGCGGTATTTTTAGCAACCGGTTCTGAGATTACAGTGCTTTCCGGTGCAATATCGCGTAATTGAAGTTTTACATCTCCGGCCTGTTCGGAGTTGGTAATTGCTATAATTTCCTCTGCGTCAACGAGTGTAAGCAATCTTTTAACAGTAGATTGCAAAAGGCTAAGGTCGCCTTCTATTTTCAATAACTGTTTAGGATACTGCTTACGTGATAAAGGCCAAAGTCTGCTTCCGGAACCGCCTGCGAGTATAATTGCTTTCATTAAAAAACTCTCCTTGAAAACTGATAAAACTATTTTACAATAAACAGGGATTCAGTGGCTTTATTTTAAATTTTATTTACATAACGACCTTGACTAATTCCAAAACATGCTACATAATAATTTTATAAAGAAAGGATGAGATTATGAAAAAACTTAATGTATTAACTTATGCAGGGGGGGGGGGGGCCGGCTGAGCCGGTTCTATCTTTGGCCCCGAGCGACTGGACGACGCAGAATGTGAGAAAAACTGAGCAGGCTCTATATTGTCATGCTGAACTTGTTTCAGCATCTGTCCAATGTAACCGTAAGAGCGTAACGCCGGACAGATCTCGAAATAAATTCGGGATGACGGTTATGGGATTTACGATGGCGGAAATATTGTTGTCGTTGACAATCATCGGCGTAGTCGCGGCGATAACGCTTCCTTCGCTGACCGGCAACATTAACGAGCGCACATGGAATACCCAGCGCAAGGCGCTTTACGCTCGTATGAGTCAGGCAATTGCGCTAATGCCTGCTTTGAATGGTTACGGAACATTAACCGGAACATTCGGCGAGAGCGGTTCTCAGTCTGTAACCGAGGATACCGCCGCGGAAACTTTTATTACGGATGGCCTTGCAAAAGTCCTCAAAATTAACAACATTTGTGACAGCGACCATCTGGCAGATTGCGGGCTTGCCTCTAATATCACGACTTTAGCCGGAAACAGTATGTCAATGCCGAATACTTTTGGGACATTAAATAAGTATTTTACTTATGCTGTAGGTTCTAGTCCGTCATATTCCTATAGTGCTCTTGATACAAAAGCAGCAGCTTTTGAAACGTCAAATGGTGAATCAATTTTAGTATTTTACAATCCTAATTGTATCATGTCGCTAAATCAGGAGAGCGGTTCGGATGATGATTGGCTTACCCAGCCTTATATTTGTGCAAATTTTTTATATGACTTGAACGGCAATAAAGGGCCTAATACAGTTGGTAAGGATATTGGAGTTATAAGTGCGATGTATCCGTCAGACACGGTTGTTGTTGCGCCAAATCCGCTATTAAGAAATGCTGATGATGTTTTTGAACACCGTGATGCGCCTGCTGCTTGTACAAGTTTTGATTCTGAATCGCGCATGCCTAATATAGAAGAATTAATCTCTCTGTTTATCAATCAATATTTATTTGATTTGAAATCAAATCCGGGCGTGTGGTCGTCAACCCTTGCCTCTGCTGATAAAGCTTATGCTGTCGGCATAGGAAGCGGAAGAAAAATTCGTTATTTACGCTCCAGCAAATTGAATGTTCGTTGTATTAAACGTTAAAATGTAATGCCCTGCGCTTCAATGTGCAGGGCTTGTTAAGAATTGTTTAACAATTTGCTACGGCAAGGGCTTTAGTATATTATTAAAGTATGGACATGGGGAAAAATATCGTAGTTGTAGATGATGATGTCATTGTTACCTCCGCGCTTAAAACGCTGTTTAAAGTCGAAGGTATCAAAAACTTCGTCACGTTTAATAATCCGATTGAGGCTTTGGAATATCTCAAAACTAACCGGCCTTGTATTATTATTTCTGACTTTATGATGCCGCAGATGAACGGTTTGGAATTTCTCACAGGAGCGAAAAAACTTTATCCCGATGTTAGTATGATTTTGCTTACAGGATATGCAGATAAAGAAAACGCAATCCGTGCGATTAATGAAGTCGGGCTTTACAGATATATTGAAAAACCGTGGGATAATGATGATCTTCTTATCAATATTAAAAACGGTATTGAGAGAAGTTATCTTGTTGAAAAACTAAACGAAAAAGTCGCGGAACTTGAAGTCGCAAACAAAAAGTTGGAAGATTATTCAAATAACCTTGAAAAACTTGTCGAAGAGCGTACAAAATCCTTAGCAGTTGCGAATATGAAGCTTTCCGGTATTATAGAAAACTGCGCGGACGGTATTATATTGCTTGATAACGATGGCGTAATACAGGAGGTTAATCCTGCCTGTGAAAACCTTATCGGTTATTCTGCAGCAGGTGTAACAGGTAAGAATTTTTCTTCTTTTGTCGAATTTGAAACCCTCGCCGCAAGACAGCGTTATTCCGATGAAAAAGGCTTTTTGCCGGCGTTGAAGTCTGATAATTCTGAGGTTTTGATAAAAGATTTATATGTGGTAAATGCCCTTTCAAAAGACAGAACTCCTGTTGAAATTAATTTTGCGCTCTGTTCGCTTGACGGTGAAGAACGCAGATATGTGGGGGTTATTAGAGATGTCCATGTTCAAAAAGAAACCGAAAAACTCCGCGATGATTTTATTGCGACACTTACCCACGATTTGAGAACCCCGCTTCTGGCAGCGATTCAAACTCTTAGATTTTTCCTTGAAGGTGCTATGGGCGTTCTTAGCGACCAGCAAAAACTTTTACTTTCTACAATGCTCCAGAGTAACGAGGACTTACTCGGCCTTGTAAACGCGCTTTTAGAGGTCTACAGATTTGAAAGCGGCAAACTTGCGTTGTGTAAAACCAATTTCCCTGTGAAAAATCTTATTAATCAGTGTTATGAAGAAATTAAGCCGCTTGCTGATGCGAAGGATTTAGCGTTAGAACTTGAGTTTGAAACCGAAGAAAATCCGTATATTTATGCGGATAGAGGTGAATTGAAACGAGTAATTACCAACCTTTGCGGTAATGCTGTTAATTATACAAACAAAGGCGGTGAAATTAAAATTATTCTTAAGCAAAAAGACGACGATGTGATTTTCTCTGTTATTGACAACGGTAACGGTATTCCAAAAGAAGATATTCCGCATTTGTTTAAGCGCTTTTCACAGGGTACAAGTAAAAAACGTTCAACAGGAACCGGTTTGGGCCTGTATCTTTCAAGGCAAATTATAGAGGCTCATAACGGTAAAATCTGGGTTGAAAGTAAAATTAATAAGGGCAGTGAGTTTTCGTTTCTGCTAACAGATGTAGTCACGACTGAAAAAGAAAGACAGGAAATAAATGGCTAAGGTTTTAATCGTAGAAGATCATGATATGACGAGATTGGGGTTGTCGGTTATACTGGGCAACTGTCCGGATATTGAGGTTGCAGGCATGGCCGCTGACGGGCAGGATGGCGTCGAGAAGGCGTTAGAAATTAACCCTGATATTGTTGTTATGGATATCGGGCTTCCGACTATCGACGGAATTGATGCTACCCGCAAAATTAAAGGGGTTAATCCCAACATTAAAGTTTTGATGTACACTTCACGTGAAGATGAAGACGACATAATAGACTCTTTTCAGGCCGGTGCTGACGGTTATATTACAAAAGGTTCATCAAGCGAACAAACGATAAACGCGGTTCTGGCGGTAAGTCAGGGTGTTGCATGGCTTGATCCGGCAATAGCAAAGGTCGTTCTTTCAAATATCAAAAAAACAACTATTATCCCTGAAAAGAAAGGCGAAATTGACTACAAGCGCGGCAAAAACCTTTACGGACTTACAGAACGTGAAATGGAAGTTCTTTCACTAATTGTTGACGGGTATTCTAACCCGCAGATTTCTGAAAATCTTGTTATTTCTCTTTCAACTACCAAAACCCACGTGCATAGTATTTTGCAAAAACTTTACGTGAAAAGCCGTTCTAAGGCAATAAGTATGGCAATGCAAGAAGGTCTGGTATAAAATGCGCAGAATTCTTGCCCTATGTCTTGTCCTTGTGTTGTCTTCAAACTATGTCCTTGCGGCAAAAGATTACACAAGACGCAATGAAGCGTATATGCGTGATGTTAAAAAACGTGACGCAAAAAGAGAATATAATAAGGCAAAAGAAGAAAGGCTTCCTTCCGGCAAAATGACTGTTGAGGAGTATGAACGCCTTGCAAAACACAAGAATCCTGAATCACCTGAAGATTTAAAGCCGATTGAAATTCCTTCAATTCCTGTGCCTTCGGAAATGAAGTATGTTCCGCAGCCTACATACAAAATCGTTCGCTATAACGACCCGCCCGGAAGTGTTGAATTATCTTTGAAAAAGAATTTTTATCGCGAAAAACAACAAAATTCTCAAGGTATAGTTTCACCGGATTTTACGCGGCTTGTTTACCCTGCGATTTATTATTCTCCCGACAGTGCTTCAACTTCAGCTGAACTTTTTGAAATCCCGCTTGATACAAAAGAAACGGAACTTGATAGAATCTTAAAGGCGCATACATCAAACAGAACGCAAAAGCCATTAATGGAAACAAGCAAGACTATTGATAATTTTGCGACCTTCAGAACCCTTACTCCTGTTGATTTTTCTGCGGACGGAACAAAACTTCTGGTTAAGCAAAAAACCGGTAATTCTTATGATGGAATCTGGGAAACAGATGTATTTATATATGATTTTGAAACAGGTGAAGCGCGAGAATTATTGGAAATTCGTGATGCAATTACGCATCATTGGACGACATATCGCGGGCTTCCTTTGTATGAAAAGCGCTGGGATATAGTACCGCTTGGTTTTTCAGTTGAAGATCCTGACAGGATAATTTGTACGGCTTACGCGTATACCGGTGAAAAGCCGGTGTTTTTAGGAGTTTGGAGTATTGATGTGAAGGGTGAGCAATCACGGCTCGTTTCATTTGAAAATATAGATATTGCAATCTCTGAAAACGGGTATAAAATTGTTAAATCCGGCGTGAAACCTTATACGATGGTAGAGCAGGAAGAAAAACAACTCAAAGCAATAGATAAAAAGAATAAAAAAGCACAGAAAAACGCTGAAAAAGAGTATTATAAACAGTGCAAAATTGATTATCACGAGGAGTTAAAGCGGATTGACGCGGAATATAAAGAAAATGTCAAAGAATACAATCGTCTTCAACGTTTTAAAGGCTCAACGACTTACGACGAAGCTGTGAACAGTTATAGAGATTCCAAAATTAAAGAACTGGAAAAAACAATACAGAAAGAAGAAAAAGCTATTAACAAACTGAATGCCCAAATCGAAGCAGCAGAAAGGAAACTACAACAATTTGGGCAAACAGAAGGCGAGGATTTAGAGCCTGCTACGTCGCAGGAATAAATTTCGCGAAGATGAGAAGAATTGCACTGATACCAATCAGGATGTAGATGATTTTAGCCAGTGGTGACATCTCTCCGAAGAGCTTTTCAACAAGGTCGGTACGGAACAACCCTACAAGCCCCCAGTTCAGCGCTCCGATTAACACAAGGATTTCTGCTATTTTTAAAAGTACGTTCATAATGCCTCCTTTTACTACATTAGACAGCGCAGCCGCTATGGCGTAGTACTGCTTTTCAAATTTATTATGAGGCATATATTACCCGTTTTCATTAGAGGAAAGTAGTATTTTTTAAAACTTATTGACAATAAAGTGTGTTTATCATAGGATGAACTTACGGAATATAAGCTCTAGTGGCGGAATCGGTAGACGCGTTGGACTTAAAATCCAATCGGGAGCAATCTCGGTGCCAGTTCAAGTCTGGCCTGGAGCAATTTTTAAAAGACTCACTCACGTGGGTCTTTTTGTTTAGATTCGTTAATATTCACTTGACTCTGTATGAACCTTTTTGGATAATATAATAAAGGGGAAATATGAAACGAACAAATTTAGTATATTTTCATATAACTACAAAGTTTTAACCGGAAAAAGGGGAAAGTATTTTACTTTCCTCTTTTTTTATAAGGGGTATTTATGACAATTGAAAAAAACAAAAAGATGAATAAAGGGGAAGTTACGCTGATTGAACGTGTGGCTAACGAAATGTTTTTGATAAAGATTAAGGTTGCTGCGGATTTTGAGCCCCGTGCGGGCCAGTTCGTTTCTATATTGTGTGACAATCATACAATGCGCAGACCGTTTAGTATAATGAATTTTCTGGATGGTGAAATTAGCATTTTATTCAAGAAAAAAGGCGACGGAACAGCTTATATTGCAAACCTTAATGTTGGAGATACCGTTGATTTCATCGGGCCAATGGGTAACGGGTTCCAATGCGTAAGTGAAAAAACACTTTGCGTCGGTGCAGGCGTTGGGGTTGCGCCTGTTTATTATCTGAAAAAGGTTCTGGGGGAAAATGCCCGACTAATTGCAGGGTTTCAAAACTCTAACGAGATTCCGGCATGCCTGCAAGATGAAATAGATTTTATTTCGACCGATGACGGTTCATTCGGTGCGCACGGAAGTATTATAGATTACCTTGACGCGCAGATAAATGAATATAAGCCTGAAAGGATTTGTGTTTGTGGGCCGCATATAGTTTTAAAACTTGTTGCAGAAAAGGCAAAGGCGCATGGCATTCCTTGTGAAGTCGCTATGGAAAAAACGATGGCATGTTCAATCGGGGTTTGCAGAGGGTGCGTGGTGACGCTTAACCGCAGCGGAAAAATCGATAATGCATCTGTTTGCAAGGACGGGCCGGTATTTTTAGGGGAGGAAATTGTATGGTAGATTTATCAGTAAAAAGAGGCAAACTTCTCTTGAAAAACCCTATAATGACGGCGTCAGGAACATTTGGCTATGCGGATGAGTTTAATGATTTTATGGATGTGTCAAAGCTTGGCGCGGTAGTGACAAAGGCGATTTCGCTTGAACCCCGTTCGGGTAATTCGTGGAATCGGGTTATTGAAGTGACGTCGGGCATGATTAATTCAATCGGGCTTGAAAATGTCGGGATTGAGAAGTTTCTTTCTGACAAATTGCCGGTTTTGCGTGAAAAAAATATTGATTTTGTGATGAATCTTGCGGGTTCCGGCATGGAAGAATATGTAGAACTTGCAAAAATTTGCGAGGAGAATAAAATCGGTGCGGTTGAATTGAATGTGTCCTGTCCGAATGTTAAATCCGGCTGTTTGGAGTTTGGAACGGATGCGAAAGTTCTTGGTGAACTTGTTAAATCCGTGCGTGAAGTTTATAACGGCTGTTTGATTGTGAAATTGACGCCGAATGTTACACGTATTGAGGATATCGGGCTTGCGGCTCAGGAAAGCGGTGCGGATGCTGTTTCAGCGATTAATACACTTAAGGGTTTGGGAATGAAGTTATCGTTTAGAAACGGTAAATTTTTGCGCGAACAGGTTATCGGCGGGTTTTCCGGCATGGCTGTGAAGCCGGTGGCGTTAGGGGTTGTGAATCGCCTTAAACAGGTTCTTGAAATCCCTGTTATCGGACTTGGCGGAATTGCTTCCATGCAGGATGTGTTGGAATTCTTGGCGGTCGGCGCAGAGGCTGTTCAGATTGGTACCGCAAATTTTACCACGCCTGACATATCTGAGCGGATTATCGGCGAATTGACCCTTTTTATGGAAGAAAACGGATTCGCGACATTAGATGACTTGAAAGAAAGACTACGAGGTGAATAATTATGAGTAATGAAGTTTTGGAATTGTTGGAATCAGCGGAAGGCGTTTTGCACGGGCATTTTTGTCTGACATCGGGTTTGCATTCTGATATTTATTTTCAGTGTGCAAAATTGTATCAGTATCCGCAAACAGTTGAAAAAATTGCCAAAAGAATAGCAGAACAGCTTAAAGATGTGGAATTTGATACTGTTGTTGCACCTGCAATCGGCGCTGTAATCATAGGTTATGAAACCGCTAAACAAACAGGCAAAAGAAATCTTTTTGTTGAAAGAAAAGACGGAGTAATGCAGTTACGCCGCGGGTATACTCTTAAAAAAGGTGAAAGAGTAGTGATTATGGAGGACGTAATTACGACCGCTAAGACTATTCACGAAACCATCGACGCCTTGAAAGAGTTTGAAGTTGAAATCGCGGCAGTTGGCTGTATTGTTGACAGAACTTGCGGGAAAACCGGTTTAAATATTAAATCTTTACTTCAAATTGAGCCGGTAACGTACGAACCGGACAACTGTCCGTTATGTAAAGCGGGTTTGCCGCTTGTAAAACCGGGAAGCAGAACAACAGTAATCGCGGGGTAGATTATGAAACATTTAATTGATATTAAAAGTCTTGATAAATCAGAAATCGCGCAAATCGTTTCGTTAGCGCGTACATTCAAACTGAAAAAACGTCAGCCTTCCGTTGGCGGTTCAACAGCTTGCTTGATGTTCTTTGAAAATTCAACAAGAACGAAAATATCATTTGATCTTGCAGCACAGAAGCTTGGCATGAATGTAATCCATTTTGACGGAGGAACATCATCTTTGTCAAAAGGCGAAACGCTTAAAGACACTCTTGAAAATCTTGCGGCAATCGGGGTTGATAATCTTATTGTAAGAACTACGGAGGATGATTTTATCCAGCGTTGTATGAGTGAAATTAAAGTTCCGCTTTCTTATGTGAACGCAGGTTCAGGAACTACTGCGCATCCGACGCAGGCGTTGCTGGATTTTCTTACTATGCTTGAAAAATTGGCAACTGTTAAAGGGAAGAAAATCTGTATTGTCGGAGATATCGCGCATTCCCGTGTCGCACGTTCAAATATCGAACTACTGACCAGATATCAGGCTAATGTTCACGTTGTCGCACCTGAATATTTCATGCCGGAAGACAAACGTGATGATGTAACTTATCACACAAATCTTGCCGACGGTATCAAAGATGCAAGTGTTGTAATGGCTTTACGTATTCAGAAAGAGCGTTTTGATAACCTTGAAGGCTACGATATTAACGATTATATCCGCCATTATCGTTTGCATTCAAAATTGATTGCAGAATACTGCCAGTATGCACTGATTATGCATCCGGGGCCGGTTAATAGAGATGTGGAAATAACATCAGAACTACTTGACAGCAAAAAAGGTCAAACGATTCTTGAACAGGCACAAAACGGAACTTACGTAAGAATGGCCGTTCTTGAAATGTTAAACGCTAAGGGGGCAAATTGATATTCGACTTGCAAGGTAATAAGTTAATAACAAACGGATTTGTCGAACTTCACTGTCATTTGCGTGAACCGGGTTTTGAGTACAAAGAAGATATTGAATCCGGCATCGCGGCGGCAAAAGCGGGTGGTTACGGGATTATTTGTCCTATGCCGAATACAAAGCCTGTTTGTGATAACCTTGAAACTTTGCGATATATCAAAACGCGCGCAAATGAAGTCGGCGGCGTGAAAGTTCTTCCGGTATGTGCAATGACGAAAGGCTTGAATAGTGACGAACTTGTGGATTTTGAGGCTTTGCGTAGTGCGGGGGCAATTGCGTTTTCTAACGACGGCAGGCCGGTTGAGAATATGGAAACCTTTAAGCGGATTTTGCAGGAGGGCAAGCGGCTTGGCTTAGTGATGATGTCGCATGCGGAAAATACGGCGTTTTCACCGTTTGATAACCGTTCTGAGTACACCGCGGTTGAGCGCGAATTGAAGGTGGTTGAAGAAGTTGGCGGACAGCTGCATTTTTGCCATATTTCGACAAAAGAGTCGCTTGAACTTATACGCGCGGCTAAGAAAAAAGGCTTGAATGTAACCTGCGAAACTGCTCCGCACTATTTTACTTTATGTGGACGGCATGATGAGGCGCGGTTTAAGATGAATCCGCCTTTGCGCAGTGAAGATGACGGGCTTGCAGTGGTTGAAGCGTTAAAAGACGGAACAATTGACGCTATTGCGACAGACCACGCGCCGCATTCAATTGAAGAAAAGACAAAGTCGTTTGATGAAGCACCGTTCGGAATCGTAGGTTTTGAAACCGCGTTTGCGCTCGGCTATACAAATTTGGTTCGCACAGGTCATCTGTCGCTTGAACAGCTTTTAGAGAAAATGATAGACAATCCTGCGCGCATAATAGGTGTGGAGCCGTTTGGCCGCGTGGAAATAGATTTAGATAAAGAATGGGGTGTGAAAGCCTCCGAATTTAAAACAAAGGCGAAAATTTCGCCGTTTGAGGGGATGAAACTATACGGAAAAATTATTAGGAGTCAATATGTTTAAAATTAATCCAAAAATTAAAGAAAAAATCGTTTTAGCACTTGATGTTGATACGGTCGAAGAGGCAAAGAAGCTTATAACAGAGTTGAAAGACTATGTGGGCGTTTTCAAAGTCGGGCTTCAATTCTACACAGCAAACGGCGGGGAAGTTTTTGAGTTTATGAAAGAAATCGGCGCGGAGTTTTTCTTTGATGTCAAGTTGATGGATATTCCGAATACTGTTAAAAAGGCGTCAGAGAATATAATTAAATCCGGCGCAACTTTTTACAATCTTCACGCCCTCGGCGGAAGCGAAATGATGAGGCAATCAGCACTGGGAGCGCGCGAAATGGCTCAGAAACTCGGTGTTAAAGAGCCGACGATCTTGGCGGTTACGGTTTTGACAAGTATCAGTGATGAAATTTTGTCGGAGGAATTGAAGATTAACCAAACAGCCTTGCAATACGTTGAAACCCTTGCAAAACTTGCAAAAGAAAGCGGGCTTACAGGTGTTGTCGCATCAGTTTTTGAAGCAAGAAGAATTAAAGAGGTTTGCGGCGCAGATTTTAAAGTTCTCTGTCCGGGGATTCGCCCTGAATGGTCAGTGAAAGGCGACCAAAAACGTCTTGCGACTCCTGCCTTTGCGGTAAAAGAAGGCGCGGATTACCTTGTTATAGGCCGTGCTGTCACAGCCGCTGAAAACAAACTCGAAGCTATGCAAAAAATTTATGAAGAAATAGAAAGTGTATTATAATGGCGAAATTATTATTATCTAACGGTGAAGTTTTTGAGGGAAAGTCAATCGGCTATGAAGGCACGGCGTTTGGCGAAATCTGTTTTAACACCTCAATGGCCGGATATCAGGAAATCCTGACAGACCCTTCTTATGCAGAGCAGGTAATCGTTATGACTTACCCTGAAATAGGCAACTACGGGATTAACAAAGACGATTTTGAAAGTTCAAAGGTTCACGCAACAGGCTTTGTTATCAAGAATTTTTGTGAAAAAGAAAGTCACTATCTTTCATCTGTCAAACTTGATGAATACTTAAAACAGAAAAAAGTCGTTGCAATTGAGGGCGTTGACACAAGGCGGCTGACAACGATTATCCGCGAAACCGGTGCTATGAATTGCGTCATAACCTCTGGCGAATTAACCGATGAACACCGTGAGGGGCTTAAAAATTATTCGATGGATAAAAATATCGCAGAAATAGTTTCGCGAAAATCCAAAGAGGTTATCAAAAGTAAAGCGGAAAACAGAAAAATCAGAATTGCCGTAATCGATTGCGGCATTAAAAAGAGTATTCTCGACAATTTGATTAAACAGGGATGTACGCTTACGATTTATCCGTCTGACGTCAGTGCAAAAGAGATTTTGAAAGAAAAATTTAACGCGGTTTTAATTTCAAACGGCCCCGGTGATCCGGCAGATGCTCTGAAAACCATTGAAACAACAAAAGAATTAATCGGCAAAATCCCTGTTTATGGGATTTGTCTCGGGTACCAGATTTTGAGCATTGCGCTGGGCGGTAAAACCTACAAACTCAAATACGGCCACCGTGGCGGTAATCACCCTGTTATTAATAAACAGACAAACAAAGTTTTTATGACGTCGCAAAATCACGGTTATGCGGTTGACGTTGAAACATTGCCTGAAAACGCTTATGCAACTTACGTAAACCTTAACGACAGAACGCTTGAAGGCTTTGCATGTCCGGAACTTCAAATTGAAGCGGTTCAGTTTCACCCTGAAGCCGCTCCGGGGCCGGACGATGCGTGTCCAATTTTTGACGAATGGGTCGCGCAGATTAAACAGGACAGGCATGATAAAAAATTCTTCGGAATCTTAGGAAAATTAGGAGGCAAAAATGCCAAGAAATAATAATATAAAAAAGGTTTTAGTAATAGGCTCCGGCCCAATCGTAATTGGTCAGGCAGCGGAATTTGACTATGCGGGCGTGCAGGCATGCAGAGCGCTCAGGGAAGAAGGGATTCAAGTAGTGCTTGTAAACTCCAACCCTGCGACGATTATGACTGATGAAAACATCGCGGATAAGGTTTATATTGAACCGCTGACGATTGAAGCGTTTAATGATATTATCGCGCGCGAAAAACCCGACGGACTTCTGGCAGGACTCGGCGGTCAAACAGGTCTGAACCTTGCGGTTGAACTTCATAACGCCGGAATTTTGGATAAATATGGCGTAAAGCTTCTGGGCACAACGATTGAATCTATCCAAAAAGCCGAGGACAGGGAACTTTTCAAGGAATTAATGCTTGAAATAGGTGAGCCTATCCCTGAAAGCATTACGGTTTCAAATCTCGCTGACGCTCAAAAATTCGCCGATAAAATCGGGTTCCCGCTCATTATCAGACCGGCTTTTACACTTGGCGGTTCAGGCGGCGGCATCGCAACCACGCAAGAAGAGTTTGAAGAAATCGTTCACAGCGGTTTACTTCGAAGCCCGATTTCGCAGATTCTGGTAGAGCGCAGTATCGCAGGCTTTAAGGAAGTTGAATACGAAGTTATGCGCGACGCAAACGACACCGCAATCGCAATTTGTAATATGGAAAATATCGACCCTATAGGTATCCATACCGGCGACAGTTTTGTTGTCGCGCCATCTCAAACGCTTACGAATAAAGAGTATCAAATGCTTAGAAGTTCCGCGTTGAAAATTATTCGCGCGCTCAAAATCGAGGGCGGATGTAACGTTCAATACGCGCTTGATACCGCAAGCAACCAGTATTATGTAATTGAGGTTAACCCGCGCGTCAGCCGCTCATCAGCGCTTGCGTCAAAAGCAACCGGCTACCCGATTGCAAAGGTCACGACAAAAATCGCTATCGGCTACCATCTGCACGAGATTCCAAACTCAATTACGCAAAAAACAGTCGCAGCGTTTGAACCCGCGCTTGATTACGTGGTAACAAAAATTCCCAAATGGCCGTTTGATAAATTTGATCAGGGCGACAGGCTTCTCGGCACTAAAATGAAAGCTACCGGCGAAGTCATGGCAATCGGAAGAACCTTTGAAAGCTCTTTCAAAAAAGCGATTACCTCAATTGAGGACAAAAACACAGGCCTTGTCCGCCGACAATACACGGCATTTAGCGACGAAGAACTTAAAGCACTTCTTTCCGTTCAGGACGACCGCAGAATTTTCCGCGTCGCAGAAGCGCTGACACGCAGAATTTCCGTTGATGAAATCAACCACATTACAAAAATTGACAAGTGGTTCATCAACAAAATTAAAAATCTTGTGGACTTTGAACTTCGACTGAAAGAAAAAAATCTTACGCCTGAATTATATTTAGAGGCAAAAGAAAAGGGTTTTCTTGATAGCGAAATCGCTGTTTTTGCGCGCCGCAGACTGGCTGATGTTGAAGCGATTAAAAAAGAAGCCGGCATTAAAGCCGCGTTCAAAATCGTTGACACCTGTGCCGCGGAATTTAAAGCCTATACGCCTTATTATTACTCTACTTACAACGAATTTAATGAAAATGTTGTGGATAATTCCAAAGAAAGTATTCTTATTCTCGGCTCCGGCCCTATCAGAATCGGGCAGGGGATAGAATTTGACTACTGTTCAGTACACGCGGCGTGGAGTGTTAGAAACAACGGTTATCAATCCTTAATCGTAAACTCCAACCCTGAAACGCTCTCGACAGATTTTGACGTTGCGGACAAACTATATTTTGAACCGATGAATATCGAAAATATTATGAATATTATTGAACAGGAACAGCCAAAAGGCGTTATGGTTCAATTCGGCGGCCAGACCGCGATTAACCTTGCCGAAAAACTTTACGAACGCGGTGTGAATATCCTCGGTACATCAATCGATGCAATCAGAAAAGCCGAGGATAGAAAACAATTTGAAGCGCTTTTACAGGAACTTGGCATCCCTCAGCCTCAGGGCCGTGCGGTCAGAAAACAGGAAGAAGCAATCGCAGCGTATAAGGAACTCGGGTTCCCGCTTCTGGTTCGTCCGTCTTACGTTATCGGCGGCCGCGGTATGCAGGTTGTTTACAACGAAGAGGAACTTTTAACCTACTTCAATTCAGCCTTGAAGTTTTCAGACGAACATCCTGTTTTAATCGACCAGTACATTGAAGGCAAAGAAGTCGAACTTGATGCGATTTCTGACGGTGAGGATATTTTAATCCCCGGCGTCACAGAGCATATTGAGCGTGCGGGAATCCATTCCGGTGACAGTATGGCTATTTATCCGACCCAAAAGGTTAAGCCTGAAGTTATTAAAACTCTTGTTGAATACACCGAAAAACTTGCCAGAGCGCTTAAAATTAAAGGCGTTATGAACATTCAGTTTGTATTGAAAGACGATATCGCGTATGTTATTGAAGTTAACCCGCGTGCGTCACGTACCATGCCGATTATGAGTAAAGTCACCGGAATTCCTATGATTGACATTGGCGTCAATGCAGCGCTTGGAAAGTCCATCAAAGAGCAAGGTTATAGTACAGGACTGGCGCTGACAACGGATTTGGTCTGTGTGAAAGTTCCTGTGTTCTCGTTCCAAAAGTTGAACCGTATCGATCCTGCGCTTGCGCCGGAAATGAAATCAACCGGTGAAGTTTTAGGCGTCGACAGGGTTTATGAAAAAGCGCTTGTCAAAGGATTCCTTGCGGCAGGTTATTCGTTCCCTGAAAGACGCGGCGACGTTATGTTATCGCTAAACGACCACACCAAAGGCCAGTGCGACGACATCGCGGCGGATTTCGCGGAACTCGGATACCGTATAGTTGCCACAACCGGAACACACAAATATCTAGAATCAAAAGGCATTCCGTCAAAAGAAATCGCTAATTTTGATATAGAAAAAATGCAGGCGCATATGAAAAAAGGCCAGCTTTGTTTTATTATCAATACCCCGACAACAAACGGGAATTCGGCGCGTATAGGTTCAGAGAACCGCGGATTTTTGATTAGAACGATTGCGGAAATGTATTCAACGTCGTGTTTCACCTCAATCGACACTGCACGAGCGTACCTGAAAGCAATGAAATACAAAATCCAACACCCTGAAATGACTTACGAGGGAATTTCAGAATATAAAAAATCAAGAGTATGTGTATAAGTTATGGGGGGCTTATGCCCCCTTGACTAATCATAAAACATGGTACATAATGAGGGTAAATGAAAGGATGAGATTATGAAAAAACTTAATGTATTGATTAGTGCAGGGGGGGGGGGGAGCAAGCTGAGCAGAGCCACGAGCATAACTCCGCGAGCGACCATTGAACTGCGGAGTTATGCGAGAGTCGAGCGCGCGACGCGGAAGACCGCGCTCTTTCGCGCAAGCGCGAGCGTTGGCGTTTTACGCGAAGCGCAGTACCCACGTTACGCATTTACGATGGCAGAAATCCTGTTATCCCTCACAATAATTGGCGTAGTGGCTGCGATAACGCTTCCGTCGCTGACGGGCAACATTAACGAACGCACATGGAACACGCAGCGCAAAGCACTTTATGCGCGTATGAGTCAAGCAATTGCTTTAATGCCCGCGTTGAATGGTTACGGAACCTTAACGGAGGGCAACGAATCAACATCCGCAGTGGACACCGCCGCTGAAACCTTTGTCACTGAGGGCCTAAGTAAAGTTCTTAAAATTAACAACATCTGTGACAATGAGCATCTTGCTGACTGTGGGATTCCTAATAAAATTACAAATCTTGTTGGAACCAATATCGACATCCCTAAAAAACTTTCAGAATTAAATTCAGGAAATATTAGTTTTACATACAGCTCTGTGACTGTTTCTTTGATTGATACTAAGGCGGCTGCCTTTGAAACGGCTAATGGTGAATCCATATTATTATTTTATAATCCGGTTTGTCGTGGTTCTTTGAATGAGTCTAGTATGATGAATCCACAGTTAACAATGTGCGCCAATTTTATTTATGATTTAAACGGGAATAAAGGCCCTAATACTGTCGGTAAAGATATCGGGTTTATATCGGCTTATTACCCATCTGATGTGGAAATAGTGGCTCCATATCCTTATTCGCGTGATGTAAACGGAAAGTATAAGTTTAGTGACGCGGCAAAAGCCTGTACCGATTTGGATTCAGAATATAGATTGCCAAACATTACGGAATATTCTTCCATGTTTGCTAATTTAAAATTACTTTCTAATGGCAATTCATTGGGTAATGAGTACTATTACTGGTCTTCAAGCAAAGTTTCTCCGGTGCGTTCTTGGTACTTTTGGTTTGGCGGTTGGGCTAATTCTTGGAATGGTATAGGCATGAACAATCAAGACAATGCTTTTGCCGTAAGGTGTGTTAAGCGTTAAAACAGTGCCTGCTGGGCATTAAAATTTTTTACTTCGTACCCTAAGTGGCGGTAGGCTTCCGGTGAAACCTTTCTGCCTCTAGGGGTTCGTTGTAATAAACCCGCCTGTAAAAGGTACGGTTCGCAAACATCTTCAATCGTTCGAACATCTTCGCCGATTGCCGCCGCAATAGTTTCTATTCCGACCGGCCCGCCGTTGTATTTTTCTATAATTAGTTTCAAAAGCGCGCGGTCTGTGTTATCAAGCCCGTATTTGTCGATTTTTAAAACTTCAAGTGCTTCGTTAGCCACTTCTTCTGTAATTTCTTCGTTGTATTTCACAAGCGCAAAGTCTGCCGCACGTTTCACAAGTCTGTTCGCAATACGCGGGGTTCCGCGTGAAGATTTTGCAATAGCTTTTGCACCGCCGTCAGTAATTTTTATGTCTAAAATGCCGGCCGTGCGCTTTACAACCTGTGTTAATTCTTCCATCGTGTAAAATTCAAGTCTGTTTATAATCCCGAAGCGGTCGCGTAGAGGGCTTGAAAGTTCTCCGGCTTTTGTTGTGGCGCCTATCAGGGTAAATTTCGGCAGCGGAACACGAAGGGTTTTTACCGTCTGGCTTTTACCTGTTGTCATATCAAGATAAAAATCTTCCATTGCAGGGTAAAGAATTTCTTCCGTCACACGGTTTAAACGGTGGATTTCGTCGATAAAAAGGATTTCGCCGCCTTTGAGAGACATAAGAATCCCGATAATATCACGCGGTCTTTCAAGCGCAGGTGCGGAAGTTATTTTTATATCAACGCCCATTTCTTCGGCGATTACCCCCGCAATGGTTGTTTTCCCAAGCCCCGGAGGCCCGTAGAAAAGCAGGTGGTCAAGCGGCATGTTACGTTTTTTTGCAGCGGCTGTCGCAATTTTTAAGTTTCCCTTGAGTGCAGTCTGGCCGATATAGCTGTCAAAAGTTTTAGGACGGATTGTATTCTCAAAATTTCGGTCAAAATCCGTGTCCTCGGCGTTTACGGGTGTTTCTTTTTTCGCCTGTTCTATGCTTTTTATCGACTTTGCTTGCTCAAAATATTCGTCGTCTGATATTATACTCATTGAAAAACCTCTGATTTTATGATATCATAAACCCCAACAAATGGGCAAATATATTAAAGGAGAGATATATGAGAGTATCTGAAAGATTAGAAAAAATTCCGCCTTACCTTTTTGCAGAAATTGACAGAAAAATCGCAGAAGCAAAAGCCAAAGGCGCTGATGTTATAAGTTTAGGAATCGGCGACCCTGATACGCCGACGCTTGCGCCGGTTGTGGAAGCTATGCATAAAGCAATCGACAACCCTGCCAACCATGATTACCCGCCGTATAATGGCACTGCGTCTTTTAGAAAAGCCGCTTGTGAATGGATGAATAAGCGTTTTGGCGTTGAACTTAACCCTGATACAGAAATGCTTGCAAATATTGGTTCCAAAGAAGCGATTGCGCATGTGTTCTTCGCGTTCGTTGATAAAGGTGATTACACATTGATTCCGGACCCTGGTTATCCGGTTTACAAAAATGCAACTATTTTTGCCGGCGGAATCCCATTCTCAATGCCGCTTTTAGAGGAAAACGGCTACCTTCCAGATTTTGATAAGATTCCGGAAGATGTTGCGAAAAAATCGAAATTGATGTTCCTTAACTATCCAAACAACCCGACCGGTGCGGTTTGCGATTTGGAATTTTTGAAAAAAGCAGTTGATTTTTGTAAAAAATACGACATTTTGCTCTGCTTTGATCAGGCTTATTGCGAAATGACTTATGACGGCTATGTTGCGCCGTCCGTTTTACAGGTTGAAGGCGGTAAGGATGTTGCGTTAGAATTTTATTCGCACTCAAAGTCTTACAATATGACCGGCTGGCGTGTTGGCTGGGTTTGCGGTAATAAAGATGCTGTAAAAGCTCTGGGCACAATCAAAAATAACATTGACAGCGGAACCTTTAAAGCTATTCAGGATGCGGCAATCGCGGCGTTTAATATAGATAAAGCCGAAATTGAAAAGTTGAATAAAATGTATCAAGAGCGTCGTGACGCAGCAGAAGCGGGTTTACGCGAACTTGGCTGGGATATTAAGCCGTCAAAAGCAACTTTCTATCTCTGGCTTCCTGTTCCAAAAGGTATGACCAGCGAAGAATTTGTAACCCTAATGCTTGAAAAAGCGAATGTTGTTGTGCCGCCGGGAAACGGTTACGGCAAATATGGTGAAGGTTATTTCCGTGTTGCATTGACAAAAGATGTTGAAACAATTAAAAAATGTATTCAGCGTATGAAAGACGCAGGAATTAGATATGAATAATTCATAGAGGGGCTGTATGGCCCCTCTTGACTAATCAAAAAACATGCTGCATAATGAAAATATAAAGAAAGGACGGGTAAATATATGAAAACGAATAGACTTGTAAGAACATTGACAGGGGGGGGGGGGAGCGCTGAGCAGGTCGCTGAGCGACATCCACACTTGAACCCGTGCGAGTGGACGAAGTCCCGAGCATTTACCATGGCGGAAATATTACTGTCATTAACCATAATTGGTGTAGTTGCCGCAATAACGCTTCCGTCACTGACGGGCAACATTAACGAACGTACGTGGAACACGCAGAGGAAAGCTTTGTACGCCCGCATGTCACAGGCGATAGCGCTTATGCCCGCCGTTAACGGCTATGGAAAAGTTAGCGAGGATGCAGACCAGAATGTTACCGAAGACACCGCGGCTGAAACCTTCGTCACAGAAGGCCTGAGTAAAGTTCTAAAAATTAATAATATTTGCGATTCAGAGCACCTGGCTGATTGCGGTATTGCTTCGACCTACACAAACATCAATGGCTCTAAAATGTCTATGCCGGAGAATTTGCACGGGTTAAATAGTTTTTTCAACCTTCGTTTTCAAGAGGTTGATGGCGCCGGTTCTCATGTGGGCCCTGTAAAATCTTGCCATCTCCCAAATACCAAAGCCGCAGCGTTTGAAACCCAAAATGGTGAAAGCATTTTAACTTTCTATAATCCTTCTTGCCAATCCGATATATATAATGGTGAACTTAGTACTTATGCTCAGACTAAAATGTGTGCCAATTTTATCTTTGATTTGAATGGCTCTAAGGGCCCTAATACCGTAGGAAAAGATATTGGAGCGATGTCTGTCATTTATCCGTCTGATTCTGTGGTGGTTGCGCCTGTACCGCTTTATGCAATTGACGGAACTTATACACAGCAGGAGGCAAGTAAAGTTTGTAATAGTAAAGACAATGAATCAAGGATTCCTAATATAGAAGAATTTATGTCACTGGCATATAATCTACAATTTACAGGTATTGGAGACAAACATTACTGGTCAAGTACGCTAACCTCACCTTCAACAGCAAGGGTGTTTCATTTGGGTTTTGGCAGAATTTATAGCTGGTCAAGAAGCTCTAAATGCGCTGTACTTTGTGTTAAGCGTTAATAAAAAATCCGCCTCTACGGGCGGATTTTTTAGCCGATTAACTCTTCTAAGATGCTTGCGTGATCTTCTGCTTTTCTTGTGTTTGAATAAGAAGAACGTCTGATGTAAGCACGCAGCGCTTCTCTGATAAGTTCGCTGCGGGTTCTCTGTTCGTTATCCGCAACCTCGTTAATTTTTTCCAAAAATTTGTCCGACATTGATACCAACACTTTAGCCATAACTTTTACCTCCTGACACAACACACAGCGGAAATATTTTTTCCTTAATTTTATTATATCAGATTTATATAATTTTACTATAATTTGTAAACTTAAGTAAACATCAATTTTCCAGTGTTTTTGCGTCTTCTCTGGCTGTTGAAATCAAGTCTATATGATATTTTTTGGAAAAAGTTGTCAAAATCGACGGGTTCATTGTTGTTGGCGCGCAGTTCGTAATCATAATTTTCTTTGCACCGTAGTTCTTTAACTGAATGATTCCGCTGATTGAATTCGGGTCGCATTTTTGCAGGAAAAACCGGATATTATCGCTGTTTATTTTTATTTTTTTAAATATTTTTTCTAAAATCGTGTACATTACCGGAAAATTGTTTGCAATATTTATTTCAAGGTACTCTTTTTCGGTGGCAAGTTTAGTGAAGCTTATAATGTACGTGTCTTTTGAAAGATATTTTATGATGTCGTTAAGATAAACTTCTTGAATGGTTGATTTGGTAGACATTCCGATAAGAATTATGCGTTTGATTTCTTTTGACTCAAGTTTCTTGCTTATTTCATCAAGTTTCGCATCGAGTTCGGCTTCGTCATAACCTGTAACGATATCATTTCTGATTTGTCCTTTGTTGAAACCTTTAGCAACCCGTGCACTTTCAACGATTTTGTTAAACTCCTTATCGTTAATTTTTGTTGCCCCTTTTGGCTGCACGGTATCCATTGTGTAAATTCGTCCGCGGATAAGGTGTTCAATATTTTGTTTGCTGTGTTTGGTTAGCAAAATTGCTCCGGGGAAAGTTGCAAAATCAAATACGCAATTTTCGTTGCTTGTTCCGTAATGCCCCACAAAATGTTTGAACTTTTTGAATTTTTCAAAAGCATGTGCGACAAGTAAATCTCCGTGCGAATAAACATCTAAATTTTCTTCGTCTTTTGTGTATTCAAGAAAATGGTATAAATCGATGAGGCTTGAACCTGAAACCAGAACGGCTTTGTTTTTACGTGTAGATGTAGAAACAACTGTCTTGCTTATTTGCCCGAAAGTCTCCGATTGAACCTGTGCGCGTTCCTTTAGTATTTCATTTTCAAGTTTTGTCACTTCAAGTATGCGCTTTTCAATTTTGTCAAGCGGAACCTTACTGAAATTGTACAAGTTTAAAGAATCAATTATTTTATCTATCGCATCCTGCTTTAATACCCCGTAGTCTGCTAATTTTAAAATATTAATTGATATACTTTTCAGGTTTAAAAGCAAAATGTAAGAGTAGAATTTTTCTTCCTCGTTAAATTTATTTATTCTGCGCAAATAAAGCTTTTCGCCAAGCGCTATAATAGAAGAAAGGCCTGTAATGTTGTCGAGATTTATAAATTCTGACATTTCTGAGCAATTTATGTTTTTATTTTTACAAATAGTATTATATTTGCGCTTAAGACGATTGAGATTACGGTTTAGTTTTTGTAATGCAAGTAAAACATCGTCATCAGTGTATTCGGCAACAGATATGAATTCTGATAGAGCATGAAGGATTTCCATCTCAACCTCCGGCATATCATTGCCGAGATTTTTAAGCTTTTTTACATAATGTGCAGTTTCTCTTATTAAAACAAGGATGATTTCCTGAATAGAAGAAACATTAGGCGAAATAGAGCAAGAGCCTTTTGAACTGCATTCGTTAAAATCGTATTCGTTGGATTTATAGTTATCGTAAAACATTCTTTTCTCTTTTCTTTAACGTATTTGGTGATGTTTTCAGCATTGACGGTGTAATAAGCCTTATACCTTTTCTTGAACGTATTTGATAATGTCGTCAGAATTGTATATATAAACGTTTTTGTCTTTTACGGCAAGGAACGGAACCTGAGCCTTGCCGCCGAGTTTCATAAGTTCCATCGCGTTTTCCGGATTGTTTACGTCACGTTCGGTGTATTTGATATTGTGTGTGTGAAAATATTCTTTTACCTTGCGGCAGTAAGGACATGAATCCATTGAAAAAAGTTCTAACATAGTTTATACCTCCTGCTTTATGTTTTACTCTGCGTTAGAAAATTTAAATTGCCTGATTAAACTATATTGAAGTACCGTATTGTCAGATATGCCCGAAACGTAAACTTCTTGCACTATTTCTTTTTTTAAGTATAATTAGATTAATTGTATTAAAATAGGAAAGAGGATATAAAATGACTAACATCACAAAAGAAAAAGAAAATATTGTAAAAGTTGAATTAACAATTCCGGCAAAAGATGCACAAGCAGCTTATGACAACGCTGTTAAAATGTTTTCTCAATATGTAAACGTTCCGGGATTTAGAAAAGGTAAAGCTCCTAAAACAATGGTTGAAAGACAGGTCGGTACAGATAGACTTCAACAGGAAGCTATCGAAAAACTTTTACCGCGTTTTATCGATCAGGTTGTTAAAGAAAATAATTTTGATATCGTTACGCAGCCGGAATTAACAGACGTTAAGTTTGAATTGGGTAAAGATGTCGTAGCGACTATTAGATTGGAATTAAAGCCGGAAATGACAATCGGCGAATACAAAAATTTGAGCGTTGACGTTGAAGACGCAGTTGTAGCCGCTGATGCTGTTGACAAATCACTTGAAAGATTATTGAACCAGTATGCAGAAGTTGTTGAAGTTAAAGAAGCACGCAATGCTAAAGATACTGATATCGTTGTTATAGACTTCGACGGTTCCGCAAATGGTGAGAAAATTCAGGGCGGTGCAGGTAAAGATTACAACCTTGACCTCGCTCATTCAAACTTTATTCCGGGCTTCGCTGAAGGCATCGTTGGCAAACCGATGAATGAAGAGTTTGACGTAAATGTAACTTTCCCTGAAGAATACCATGAAGAATCTTTGAAAGGTCAGCCGGCAGTATTTAAGGTTACAGTTAAGGCTATCAAAGAAAGAATTATGCCTGAATTAAACGATGAATTCGCGAAAAAAGTAGGCGGATTTGATACTGTTGACGCGCTTAAAGAAGATATTAAAAAACATCTTGACGCTCAAAGAGAAGCTGCAAATCTTCAAAACGCAGAAAACGTAGTATTCGGCAAAGTTATGGATACAGTTAAAGTTGATATCCCGCAATCAATGATTGACAGAGAATTCGAGGCGTTAAAGGCTGAATACACTGAAAGATTCTCAATGCAAGGACTTTCTCTGGAAAACGTATTCAAAGCTCAAGGACAGGATGCTGATAAAGTTCTTAAAGAAGAAGCAGAATCAAGAATTAAAAATACTTTGTTAATCGATAAAATCGCTAAAGATGAAGAAATTAAATTGTCACCTGTTGATATTCAATTGAAACTTCAAGAATTAAGCCGTATGTACGGTGTTGATACGCAAACAATGATGAAACAATTCTCATCTAATCCGGGTGTGTTAACTGCTATTTCACAACAGGCAATTAACGACAAAGTTAGAAAATTCCTCGTTGACAACAACAAAATTAATTACGTTGTTTCATCTAAATAGGGGATTTGATTATTAAGTTGAGAGAGTTTAATATATAAATAGAGAAAGGAAAACAGAGAATGAGTTTTGTACCTGTAGTAATCGAACAATCAAGCCGCGGTGAACGCTCGTTTGATATCTTCTCAAGATTATTGAGAGAAAGAATTATTTTTCTGGGAACGCCTATTGACGATATGGTCGCGAACCTTGTTGTCGCACAGCTCCTGTTGTTAGACAGTGAAAACCCTGAAAAAGATATTATGTTATACATTAACAGCCCGGGCGGAAGCGTAACTGCCGGTCTGGCAATTTATGATACAATGCAGCACATTAGAGCAGATGTTTCAACAATCTGTCTCGGTCAGGCTGCTTCTATGGGTGCGTTCCTGTTATCTTCAGGCGCTAAAGGTAAAAGATTGGCGCTCCCTCACTCTCGCGTGTTGATTCACCAACCTCTCGGCGGTGCGCAAGGTCAGGCTACTGATATCGAAATTCAGGCGCAAGAAATTTTACGTATCAAGAAAACTTTGAACGAAATCTTAGCGTCTAATACCGGTCAATCTATCAAAAAAATTGAAAAAGATACTGACCGTGACTATATCATGACTCCGCAAGAAGCTCTTGAATACGGTATGATTGATAAAGTCGTTACACGTGAAGAATTAAAAAAATAGACAGTATATCGGAGATTTATATTAATGCCAAAACACGATGATAGTAAACTAAAATGTTCATTCTGCGGAAAAACTCAGGATCAGGTTAAAAAATTGATTGCCGGCCCTGAAGTCTTCATCTGTGATGAATGCGTAGAACTTTGCAACGAAATTCTTGATGAAGAATTTTTTGATTCAAAAGAAAAATCTTCACTTGAAGGTGCAGAGTCTTCTGCCGATGAAAAACCTATTCCTAAGCCGCATGAAATTAAGGCTTATCTGGATGAATATATCATCGGTCAGGATGACGCTAAAAAAGTTCTTTCAGTCGCAGTTTACAATCATTATAAACGTTTGAAAAATAACGAAGCTTCTGACTTGAAGAATGATGTTGAAATTCAAAAATCAAACATACTTCTTGTTGGCCCTACAGGAAGCGGTAAAACATTATTAGCACAAACTTTAGCAAAAATGCTGGATGTACCGTTTGCAGTGGCTGACGCAACAACCTTGACAGAAGCGGGTTATGTGGGCGATGACGTTGAAAATATTCTTTTGAGATTATATCAAAACGCAGATTTTGACGCTCAAAAAGCACAACGCGGCATTATATATGTCGATGAAATCGATAAAATTTCACGTAAATCCGAAAATACATCAATTACAAGAGATGTATCAGGTGAAGGTGTGCAACAGGCTTTGTTGAAACTAATAGAAGGTACTGTTGCCCACGTTCCGCCTCAAGGCGGAAGAAAGCACCCGCATCAGGAGCATATTGAAATTGACACTAAAAATATTTTGTTTATTGTCGGCGGTGCGTTTGTAGGTTTGGAAAAAATCATTGAAAGACGTACAAATGACGGCACATCAATAGGTTTCGGCGCTAAAGGTGCTTTGACTCAGGCTGAAAAAGACGCTAATGCAAATAAAATTTTAAAGAAATTGCAGCCTGATGATTTAATGAAGTTTGGTTTGATTCCTGAATTTATCGGACGTATTCCGACTTATGCGGTATTAGACCAGCTTAATGAAAAAACATTGAAGATGATATTAACAGAACCGAAGAACGCCATTTTGAAACAGTATAAACGTCTTTTAGAGATGGATAATGTTAAACTTGAGTTTGAACCTGCGGCAGTAGATTTAATTGCAAAAGAGGCAATAAAGAGAAAAACCGGGGCAAGAGCATTGCGTTCTATCGTTGAAGAGTTGATGCTTGACATTATGTATGATGTTCCGTTAAAGGGTGATATTACCGAGTTTGTAGTAACTGAAGATATGGTTAAAAATCGCAACAATGCAGAACTCATACAGTTGCCGACTTTAAACAAGTCTAATGAAAGTATCGCTTAGGCAATCGGCAGCCTGCAAGGAATTGGCGTAATTGCCGGCTGCTTTATTTGGAACAAGGGTATGGATAAAAAGAAAAATTTAATACTGATTGACGGACATGCGCTGGCGTTCAGGCAGTATTTTGCACTTGAACGTACAGGAATGCGTACCTCTACAGGTGTTCCGTCCTGGGCTGTTTTTGGCTTTTTTAAGGCCGTGTTTGATTTGATGAAGAATAAAACTTTAGAACCTGACGCGATTGCTGTCACGTTTGACGTAAGTCATAATACGTTTAGAACCGAGCAGTATGCAGAATACAAGGCAAATCGTGAAAAAATGCCGGATGATATGCATGTGCAAATGGGGCTAATTTATGACGGATTGAAGGCGTTTAATATTCCTATTTATCAAAAAGAGGGATTTGAGGCGGACGACGTAATCGGAACTATTTCTAAAAAAGCCTGTGAACTCGGGCATAAGGTCTATATTTTAACAGGTGATCAGGATTCATTCCAACTTGTTGACCGCGAGGGATGTGTAAAAGTCATTATTCCTTCTAAGGGTGAACTTGTCGAATACGATTGGGACAAGGTTTATGAAAAACTTGGAGTTTATCCAAATCAGGTTATTGATTATAAAGCCCTTCGAGGAGATTCATCGGATAATATTCCTGGGATTCGCGGTATAGGTGAGAAAACTGCGCAAAAGCTTTTGACTGCATACGGCGATTTGGATAATGTTTATGCAAACTTTGAAGATATCAAAGAAAAGGCTGTCAAAGAAAAGATTCGTACCGGTAAAGATATTGCTTATCTGAGCCGTTTTCTGGCAACAATTGTCCGTGATGTTGATGTTGAATTCGATTTTGATAAAGCATGTATTAATCTGCCTGATATTACAAAAGTTACTGAATTCTTAGCGAAAATGCAATTTTTTACCTTCCTGAAAAATATTAAAAATATTCTGGAAACATTCAACCGTGCGGGTGAAAATTGCTCTCAGGAGGATAATTCTAATACACAACTCGGTCTTTTTGGCGCTCAGGAGCCTGCCGAATCTACACTTGCGCAAAAGAATATTCTTGAGCAAGAAGTCACAACTGTGGAAGAATTTAATTCAATGGTTGAAAATATCAGGGCAAAAGGTGCATTTTTCTTTTCGACCAGTGCAACTGTTGATCATATATTGAAACAAAAGATTAATTACATTGCTCTTGGGGTTGCGGACATAAAGGTGGACGCTGACAAGAGAATTTCTGTTTCAATAGATGATGAGCATAAGGCATCGGTTTATTATATTCCGCTGAATCTGCGTTATAATCTTTCATTTGGCTCGTCAGGCGCATTGATGCAACGATTTAGAGAACTTTTTGAAGATGAAAATCTGGCAAAAATTACGGTGGATTCTAAAAAGGAATATAACACACTGCGCGCGAACGGAATAGAGTTGAAAAATATAATTTTTGACGCGGTGCTGGCAAGTTATGTTGAAAATCCGTCGAATAACCATGATATGGATGTGCAGGCGCTGCAATGCTTGAATATTTCACCGGTTAAAGAGATGAATGTTAACGTTAAGTCTGTTCAACTGGGGCTTTTAGAAGACGGTGCGGATTACGCTAAAGCCTACCGTGAAATCTGGCTTTTGATGGAGTTGACAAAGTTCAGGGTTGAGAGTTTTGACAATTCTAACTGGAAACTTTTGCAGCAAATGGAGATTCCGCTGGCAAAAGTGCTTGCGGATATGGAATACGACGGCGTTGCGATTAATATCAACTGTCTTAATGAATTGACGGAGTTTTTGAATAAAAAAATCCGCCGGCTTGAGCGATCTATATTTGAACTTGCAGATGAGGGTTTTAATATGAATTCGCCAAAACAGGTGAGTCAAATTCTTTTTGAAAAGCTGGGAATTCAGCATAAGAAGAAGTCAAAAGGGCGTGCAAATTTTTCAACAAGCGCGGAAGTCCTTGAAGAACTGGCAGAAGAACATGATATCGCAAAATTTTTGCTTCAGTATCGTAAGTATTCAAAACTTAAATCAACTTATACTGACGCACTGCCAAATTTGATAAATCCTGTGGATAATCGGATTCATACGACCTATAACCAGACTATCACAGCAACCGGCAGGCTTTCATCTTCGAACCCTAATTTACAAAATATTCCGATACGAACAGATGAGGGTGAAAAAATCAGGGCGGCATTTGTTCCGCAAAATCCTGATAATCTTATCGTTTCTGCGGATTATTCACAAATTGAATTGCGTTTGCTTGCACATATTTCTGACGATAAGAATTTACAACAAGCCTTTATTTTCGATAAAGATGTTCACGCGATTACGGCGTCAAATGTGTTTCAGGTTCCGTTGTCAAGTGTTACCAAGCAGATGAGAGGAATTGCAAAGACCGTTAACTTCGGGATAATTTACGGCCAAACCCGCTATGGACTTGCGAAAGCTATTGATATAACTATCGAGGAGGCCGAAGAGTTTATTAATCGTTATTTTGCGACGTATCCGGGAATTAAACTCTATATGAACGCAATGATTGAGCGTGTTATGATTGACGGTTATGCAGAAACGATTTTTGGCCGCCGGCGCTTCTTCCAGAATGAAATCACCAGTTCAAACGCTATGGTGAGAGAATTTGCTAAACGCGCTGCGATTAACTTCCCGATGCAGGGTTCAGCGTCTGATTTGATGAAACTTGCAATGATTCGTTTTTATAACGATTTGAAAACGCAAAATCTTAAATCACGACTGATTATGCAGGTACACGATGAAATGGTTGTTGAAGTTGAACGTGATGAACTTGATATCGTTAAACAGTTGTTAAAAGATGCGATGGAACTGGATCAACCACTTTCGGTGCCGCTGCTTGTAAATATAAAAGAGGGCTCAACATGGTAATAAAAAAGTATTTTCTACTGGCATTGCTGGCGTTTTTGCCGCTAAGCGCATTGGCTGAAGAACCTGCCGCTCCGGCTCAGCCGCTTGCGCTGGAACTTGTCACACCGCAGAACATTGATTTCTCAAAATGCGTGCAGACGTTCAACTTTCCGGTAGAAAAGCTTTTTTACATGTCGATTTTATCATTGAATGCAAATCGGTTTGAAATAGAAGAATTGCAGTCAAAAATGGGCTATATTTTATTTAAAGCGGCGGGAAAACCGTTTCTTATGAGTGTTATAAAAGTTGATAGTGAGCATTCCATGCTAAAAATCACACCGGCAGATAATGTTTATTACTTTCCGTACGGTGTAGTTTATAATATATATAAATATATAGAAATGAATGCCGATGAAAAGTTACAGGCTCTTGACATGATGTAAAACATGCCGCATAATAATCATAGAAAGTGAGGATTATATGAAAAAAGATAGTGTATCAATTTATGCAGGGGGGGGGGGGGCCTCTCTTAACCGGCTTCACAATGGCAGAAATCCTGTTATCCCTAACAATAATTGGCGTAGTCGCTGCGATAACGCTTCCGTCGCTGACCGGCAACATTAACGAACGAACATGGAACACGCAACGAAAAGCATTATATGCTCGTTTCAGCCAAGCAATTGCACTCATGCCCGCGTTAAACGGTTACGGAACCTTGCGGGCGGCAACCGCGGCAAGTGGTGAAACTCCTGCGCAAGAGGCCGTCGATACCGCGGCTGAAACTTTCGTCACTGAAGGACTCGCTAAAGTCCTCAAAATTAATAATATCTGCGACAGTGACCACTTGGCGGACTGTGGATTGCCTACAAAATACACCAATTATTCCGGGAATATCGCTGATTTTCCGATAGATTTTACGACTTTAAACAGTCAGTTTACAAGTCTTAATTTTAACGGTAATTACTATTCACAACTTAATACAAAGGCCGCGGCGTTTGAAACCCAAAACGGTGAAAGTATAGCTGTTTTTTACAATCCAAACTGTCGCAACCGTACGGTTTCTGCCGCTGATTATTTAAATAATATGAGTCTTCCGTGGACTTATACCCAACCTTGGGTTTGTGCGAATTTTATATTTGACTTGAACGGCAATAAAGGCCCTAACACTGTTGGTAAGGACATCGGGTTTATTACAGCACTTTATTCAACGGATAGCAGTGTCGTAATGCCTCAGCCAGCATTGAATGACGCGGTTTCTAGCCCTGTAAGTTATCTAAATGCGCAGTCTCACTGCGTTAAACAAGATTCAACATTAAGATTGCCGACAATTGATGAACTTATTTCTATGTATGTTAATCGTAACTTGTTATCAATAGGCGATGAGCACGGCCATTATCTCTCTTCTTCCGTAGAAAAAGGCGGACGTTGGATTATGGCTATCTATGTAGGTACGACCAGAATCGATGCCGCTAACGGTTACATCCGTTGTGTAAAACGCTAAAAAAGGCGGGTTAACCGCCTTTTTTTACTATTGATTTGAACTTTTCTAAATCTTCTTTTGTGTCAATTCCAACAGGTACAAAGTCTACGACTGTCGTTTTGATTCTCATTCCGTTTTGAAGCGCGCGAAGTTGTTCAAGGCTTTCTGCAACTTCAAGCTGTGATTGCGAAAGCTTTGTCATTCTTTTCAAGGCTTCGCGTTTGTAGCCGTAAATTCCCAAGTGCCCATAGAAAGTCGCAACGTCAGTGTTTCTTTCATAAGGGATTTTTGAACGTGAGAAGTAAAGCGCGTAACCGTGGTTGTCTTTAACGCATTTTACCAAATTCGGGTTGTTGATTTCTTCTTCATCTGTCAAAACACGTAATAATGTGGAAATGTCGGCTTCTGAATCCTCAAGAACATTTCTCATAACGGCGTCTATGCTCTCCGGCGTGATTAGAGGTTCGTCGCCTTGAAGGTTGACTACATGAGTGATTTCAGGATGTCTGTCCATAACCTCCTGAATCCTGTCGCTGCCGCATTTGTGGTTAGCGGAAGTCATTTCGACGTCACCGCCAAAAGCCTTAACAGCGTTGAAAATTCTCTCGTCATCTGTTGCAACAATAATCAAATCCGCTAATGTCGCTTGGACCGCTTTTTCGTATACCCACTGAATAATAGGTTTACCTTCGACTTCGATTAACGGTTTACCCTCTAATCTGCTAGAACCGTATCTTGCAGGAATTATAATTGCTGTTGTCATATCTCTACCTCTTTTTCTCTTGCTCGACTCGCGTTTAACGGGTCTCCGGAACCTGTTTGCCCTGTTCACACAGGTCAATCCGTTCCTGCGCCCTCAGCTCGCTCGCGCACGATAAATCCAACCCATTGATTTTGATGAAGTTCGTGGACGATTTCCAGGTTACAACGTTTTATTGCTTCCAAAACGATTGGGGCTTTTTCATCCAGAATTCCGCTGAGCGCGATGTGACCGCCTTTTTTCGTAATGCGTTGTAAATCTTCCATAATTTCATTCAAAACGTTATGTAGAATATTGGCCATCACAAAGTCAAATTGACGCGTAATATTAGAAGATGTGCCAAGTTCAAACTCGCATTCAACATTATTTTTTAATGCGTTTTCTTTCGCAACGTCAATAACGGTGTCGTCGTTATCACAGCCGTAAACATAATTAGCGCAGAATTTCTTTGCACAAACCGCTAGAATTCCTGAACCGGTGCCGATATCTGCCACATCTTTACCTTTGACACCTATAATTTCAATGGCTTTCATACAAAGCTGTGTTGTCGGGTGAGTTCCGGTGCCAAACGCACAACCAGGCTCTAGACGGATAACAACTTCGCCTTCTTTTTCTGCGTATTCAAGCCAATCGGGAACCACTATGATTTTGTCTGTAACTCGGGTAATATCCCATTTTTCTTTCCATTTTTTAGACCAGTCTTCGTTTTCTTTTTCGGTTAAAGAATATTCCCAGCTTCCGAGCATTTCATCTGTAAATCCGCGGCTAAGAAGAACCTTGCGGTATTCTCCGAATAACGAATCAAGTGCCTGCGGCCGTTCGGTTAAAAAGACTTTTAGTGTACCCTGCGTAGTTGATGTCATTTCTAAATCTTTATAGGCTTCTTCGGCCAGAATTACGCCTTCGCACGGAAGATTTTCAAAACAAAATTCGGAAACGATATCTTCTATTTCAGGGTTGATTTTAATCAATAATTCAAAGTAGGTTTTCATTCTTGAAAAGCGCCCATTCTTCTGAATTTGTCGTATCTGTCTTTTTTAAGCTCATCCGCTGACATTTTAGACAGTTCTTTAAGGCTTTCTAAAATAGTTGCTTTTAAGCTTTCAGTCATTTCTTTATGGTCAGTGTGCGCACCGCCTAAAGGTTCTTTGATTTCGCCGTCAATTATGCCTAATTTAAGCAAGTCAGGGGCAGTTATTTTAAGCGCGTTTGCCGCATCAGCCGCACGAGCAGCGTCGCGGTAAAGAATTGAAGCGCAGCCTTCCGGTGAAATTACTGTGTAATAAGCGTGTTCAAGCAAGAAAACTTTATTTGCAACAGCAAGACCCAACGCACCGCCGGAGCAGCCTTCGCCTGTTATAACTGCGATGACAGGAACATTTAATTTCGCCATATCGCGCAGGTTAACCGCGATTGCGCCGCCCTGATTGGTTTCTTCGGCGCTGATACCCGGATAAGCCCCGGGGGTGTCGATTAATGTTATGATTGGCATGTTAAATTTACTTGCGTGTTTGAACAGTCTTAAAGCTTTTCTGTAACCTTGAGGCTGTGGCATGCCGAAATTATATTCTAAATTTTCTTTAGTTGATTTGCCTTTCATCGTGCCGATAATCATAACCGGTTTGCCATCAAGTTTAGCGATACCGCCGATGATTGCTCTGTCGTCCATTCCTTCGCGATCGCCGTGAAGTTCGATGAAGTTTTCACACATATTGTTTACGTAATCCAAAAAATTCGGACGTTCAGGGTGTCTTGCAATCTGTAGTTTTTGTGAAGGCTTAAGATTTGCGTATAATTCTTTTTTGCAATCGTTTGCCTGTTGTTCAAAATTTTCTATTTCTTTATGTAAATCCATGCCTGACTCCGTACTGATTTTTTTGAATTCTTCTATTTTTTTCTCTATTTCCATTATTGGCTTTTCGAAATCCAAAACTGTCATTATTACCTCTTTTTCATTATACTTTTGCGGCTTTGTGCATTTCAAGAATATCTGATAACGTTTTTTTCAAATCTTTGCGTGAAGAGACGACATCAATTTGTCCGTATTTCATCAAATATTCAGCGGTCTGGAAATCAGCCGGAAGTTTTTGTCTGATAGTCTGTTCAATAACTCTTCTGCCTGCAAAACCGATTCTTGCGCCCTGTTCAGCTACGATAATGTCACCGAGCATCCCAAAACTTGCTGTTATGCCGCCGAAAGTCGGTTCTGTCAGGACGTTAATATATAAAAGCCCTTCGTCATCAAGTCTTGATGCTGCGCAGGAGGTTTTAGCCATTTGCATTAAGCTTAACGCACTTTCCTGCATTCTTGCACCGCCTGACGATGTAATCGCAATGACCGGAAGTTTTAGTTCAATGGCTTTTTCCATAATTCTTGTAACTTTTTCGCCTACAACGCTTCCCATTGAACCACCCATGTAGTCAAAATCCATAACAGCAAACGCTGCTTTCTGGCCGTTAATTTCACCGATACCGGTTATTACGGCTTCGTCAAGGCCTGTTTTTTTATAGGCTTTTTCAAGTCTTTCAATATAAGGTTCTGTGTCCACAAATTCAAGCGGATCGGTTGGTTTAATATTCGCGTTGATTTCTTCGAATGTGTTTTCGTCGATAAGCAGATTGATTCTTTTTCTTGCGTTTATTCTAAAGTGGTAATTGCACACCGGACAAACCATATCGTTGTCTTCAATGTCTTTTTTAAGAAGCTGGGCGTCGCAGTGAACACATTTAGTCCACAAATCCGGATTCATATCAACTTCAACTTTAGCTTCCAGCGCACGTCTTTGAATCTGTGCTTCTTTACGTTTCTCAAACCAATCTTGAATTGTCATATATAAAAAATCCCTAATTAATCTATTTACCAATCGAGTATAACATAAAGAATAATCGCGTACAAGTTTGTGACGAAAAAGTTAACATTTAGGCCTTTTTGTCATGCTGAACTCGTTTCAGCATCTGTCCGGTGTGACCGTAAGAACGTTACGTGGGATAGATTCCGAAACAAGTTCGGAATGACGGACATTTGGTTTTTTATTTTTGTGGTAATATGTTAATGATAAAATCGAGAGGAAATATGAAAGTAAGTGTAAAAGTACCCGCGACATCAGCGAATTTAGGCCCCGGATTTGATACTATGGGGATGGCATTCCCTTTATATAATACTGTAACGATTGAAGAAACGGTTATGCCCGGTTCCGGCGTATTAATCGAACTTGTGTCTGATTTTGATTACAGGGATAAAGCGCTTCTTGAGCATGTTCCTGTCGATGAAAACAGTATTATTTATAAGGCGGTTGAACTTCTTTATAATTCAATCGGGCAGACTCCTGCCGAATTGAAAATTACCGTGGATTCTAAAATTCCTATGACAAGAGGGTTGGGAAGCAGTTCGTCAGTAATCGTCGGTGCGCTGATTGCAGCCAATGAACTTCTTGGCCGCCCTGCAGATGAAGCGGCTTTGCTTTCTATTGCCGCGGAAATCGAAGGCCACCCTGATAATGTAGCTCCGGCAATACTTGGTGGGGTACTTATGGCTTCAATTCAGGAAGATGCCAGTGTAGTTTATAAAAAACTTCCGTGGCCGGAGGAATGGAAAGTTACAGCCTGTGTGCCTGACTTTGAACTTTCAACTGAAATTGCACGTTCGGTATTACCTAAAGAAGTTCCGATGAAAGACGCCATATTTAACGCGCAAAGAACCGCAATGTTTGTTGACGCAATTCATACAAAAGACTCTGCGCTTATGAAACTTGCGCTTCAAGATAAACTCCATCAGCCTTATCGGATGAACCTTATGCCAGGACTTGATAAGATTATGGAACAGCTAAAATATGAAGAAAATGTCCTCGGGTGTGTTGTAAGCGGTGCAGGTTCTACTATCTTATTGATTACAGAAAATAACGGTGCAGAGAAGGCAAAAGCTATTGTAAAAAACATCTGGCACGATTTAAACGTAAAAGTCGACATGTACGATTTCCCTATTGATATCAACGGTGCGCAGATAATTAGTTAACCAATTGTTACAAAAAGTTTACAATTCATGTTCTAAAAAGGCAATTTAAGCGCGATATATTACTTTATATATGTAACGAGGACTAATTAAGGTGATACGCTATGATTGCTAATATTTTTGGACGAATATTTGCTAAACAGCAGAAACTTACGGCACAAGCCAAAGTTTCCCGTATCAATCGTGAAATCGCAAGAATCACGAAGAACATTGGTCGTGCGGAAAGACAGGCTAGTCAACAAAAAAGAGCCGCAATAAATTCTGTTAAACAACAATATTCTATATTTGGCCAATCAAGTATAGCGGCCGGTCTGGCTAAGAGTGAACAATTCTCATCATTATTTAAAGATGGAGCAATGGATTATAATGTAGCACAGGAAAATAAAGCACTTTATGATGAATACAACAAAATGGTTCAAACACAAACAATGATGGCTCAAAATGCATTACAACAACAACTCGATGCTATCGAAGAACAATATGAACAATTCCAGGAAATTCAACTTCAAGCAATGAAAGACGAACAAGCTGATCTCGAAGCTGAAAAAGCAACCGCAGAAGCTCAAGTTCAACTTTACGAAGGTATGGAACAACAAGAAAAACAATTTGCTGACAGCAACATCAAGAATATGTTTAGCTAAGGCAGCATAAAAAGTCGGCAATAGGAATTAAGATAAAGGAAACAGGAATAAAAAAGGCTCGCAAAAGCGGGCCTTTTTTGTCCGAAAAATCTTGACGGTGTATATTGTTTGCCATAAAATGTTGGTTAATAGGATTTTGTAATCATGAAATATTCAATATACTCCGCAGTCGTTGTAGGGAGCGGGATAGCCGGACTTTATGCAGCGCTCGGCATGAACAGACATTTAGAGCTTTCAGATAACATTTTACTCGTCACTAAAGCAAATCTGGGTGAAAGTAATTCACATTATGCGCAGGGCGGCATGGTCGGTGTAATGACTGAAAATAAGGAGGATTCGATTGCCTCTCATGTCAGTGATACACTCAAGGCAGGTGCCGGATTGAATCTTGAAGATACCGTTAAAATTATTTCGGAAAATTCTGACTCGGTAATAAAGGATTTGATGAACTACGGCGTTGAATTTGATAAGACGGAAGATGGTAAACTCTGCTACACTCTTGAGGCTGCACACAGTGTAAGGCGTGTGCTTCATTCCGGTGGTGACGCTACGGGCAGAAGAATTCAGGAATCTCTGGCCAGAACGATTCGTGAAACCGGCGGAATTGATGTTTATGAATATTATATTGCAGTTGATTTGCTGTTGAATTCTGATGGAGAATGTAAAGGCGTTGTTCTTTTTAACACTGTTACTAAAGAGTATGAAGTGATATATTCTTCTGTTGTGATACTTGCAACGGGCGGAATCGGACAGTTATATAAATATACGACTAATCCTGAAGGTGCAACGGGTGATGGTCTTGCACTCGCATATAATGCAGGTGTTCAGTTGCGTGATATGGAGTTCGTACAATTCCATCCGACTGCATTTGCCGCTGAAGGTGTTAAAAACCGCTCGCTTATTACAGAAGCTTTACGCGGTGAAGGTGCAAAACTTGTTCACAAAGACGGTTCTGAATTTATGGAAAAATATGACGCGCGTAAAGAACTTGCACCCCGTGATATCGTAACCCGTGCTATTTGCCGCGAAATGATTGCACATAATGTAGAAAATGTTTATCTTACGGCTGCTCATATAGGTAAAGAAAAACTTGCACAAAGGTTCCCGACCATATCCAGAATTTGCCGTAAATATGGTGTAGATATTACAAGAGATTTGATTCCGGTTGCGCCTGCAGCGCATTATTTTATGGGCGGCATTGTTGCGGATGTTTCCGGTCAAACGGAAATTAAAGGACTTTACGCAATAGGAGAAACAGCGTCTACAGGTTTGCATGGCGCAAATCGTCTTGCAAGCAACTCCCTTTTAGAGTGTGTTGTTTGCGCTCATAATCTTGTAGAGGCTTTGAAAAAAACGGATTTGAGTGCACCGAAACAGATTGATACAGAGATTAAAAGCGTAATCGACCGTTATAGCGATGAAACACAGGTTGACGAAACAATTGATGTAGATGTTGAAATTCTCATTCAGCAGTTAAAAGATTTGATGTGGGAAAAGGTCGGAATCTTTAGAGATGAACTTTCGCTTAAAAGTGCGCTTGTAGAACTGAATAAATTTGTGTTAAATTTTAACCGCGATTATAAATGCCTTTCCCAACAAGAATATGAGTTTAGAAACATGCTAATCGTTGCCAGAGCAATAACGATTTCGGCATTGAACAGGCAGGAATCCCGCGGTGCACATTATAGAAACGATTTTCCGCAATGTGGAAGTGAGGCAAAACACAGTTATTTTAAAAAAGATATGGAGAAAAATACATTATGTTAAGCAGATTTTATATAGAAGACCACGTTAGAGAAGCATTAAAAGAGGATATCGGGTTCGGAGATATTACGACTGAAAATCTTGCCGGTGAAAATGATTACCTTGAGGGCTTTTTAAATACCCGAACCGATGGCGTTCTTTGCGGCGTTGAGGTTTTCAAAACTGTTTATGAAATGTTATCCAAAGATATTAAGATTAAATTTTATTTTAAAGACGGTGACAGAATTAAAAAGGGTGATAAGCTGGCTGATATTTCCGGCCCTGCAAAGGAATTGCTAATGGGTGAACGCCTTTCACTGAATTACATTCAGCGTATGAGCGGAATCGCCACGGAAACAGCAAAATATCAGGCCGCAATTGCTCCGTATTCAGCCAAGATTGTTGATACAAGAAAAACAACGCCAAACTTCCGTGCTTTTGAAAAATATTCGGTAAAAACCGGCGGCGGGGCACTTCACAGATTCAATCTTTCTGACTGCGCAATGATAAAAGATAATCATATCAGACTTGCGGGTTCAATTACAAATGCCGTTACAAAATTACGCGCATCAATTTCTCATGCTCACAAAATTGAAGTTGAATGTGATACGCTAGAGCAGGTAAAAGAAGCGATTGCTTGCGGCGCGGATATTATCATGCTTGATAATATGTCTGTAGATATGATGAAAATCGCCTGCGAAATGATTGCGGGCAGCGCGATTGTAGAAGCAAGCGGAAATGTCCATCTTGATACCGTGAACGCCATAGCAAGTACCGGTGTTGATATAATATCATCCAGCGCGATTGTGGCGAAAGCACCAACATTAGATATCGGATTGGATATCTAAACATCTTCCGGCACGTAAAAATTAGAATTCTTAATGAGGTCCCGTACAATCGGGACTTCTTTGTGTCCGCGTGTCACAGTCTGATATTGTTGAATTATCCATAAAACATCGTCAGTGCTTAATTTTATCGTACGTCGTTGGGATTTGTTTTCAATAATTCTAGCCATTTATACCTCCATTTAATGATATTCGGCAAAGGTAAATAAAACTTAAAAATTTCCACCATTAAATGTAAAAATAAAGTTTCAAATAACAAAAAGTTTTTTGTTGCTGTTTTATAACAGTATGGAAATCAGGCCAATTTTACCGCAATTAAATATACAGCCCGCTGCTGTTTCACGGGAAAACTTAAGGCGTCCTGCTGAAAAAATGGCAGGTGATGAATTTGCATTCGGTGCCAGAATGTCCGATGTGTGTCTAAAAAAGATAAACAGTTTAACGCTTGAAAAATACAGGCAGATGTCGTTTTTTGAGAAATTAAAATTGCGATTGATAACTCCTTTCGCTATTAAACGTGATGCAAAAGCAAATTTTTATGCTGCGCGTTCGGCAAAGAACTATCTTGATCATTACTACGGGACAGGGAATTACACAGCAATAATCATCGGCCGTTCAATGGCGAGTGTTGGTGAAACTATGCGATTAATAGGCCGTGATGTGCGAATACTTCCTATGTCAAATCTTGCGGACGGTATGCCTAAAAATATTGAAAATGTAGATGTTTATCGCAAATTTCTCGAGTCAGTAAATTTGACAAGAGAGATAATAGAAAATAATCCGAAACATAATTTTTTATTGATTGACTATGTAAGCAGTGGTGCTTCTTTGAAAAACGCCCATAAATTTTTGTCGCGTCCGGATTTACTGGGTAATCCTGATAGATTTACACCAATTTCATCGCAAATGCTTTTGGGCTTTAATGGGATAATGGCTTCTTGTTTAGATTGTTTGTTTATGTTGAGCCGGTTTAAAAAATATTCACCTATCGGCCAGTTGCCGTTAACAAAACTTAACAAGGTCTTTGAACGTTTACAACCAGATCCTTATTATGAAAAAGAGAGGGGATTGTTTTTGTTTGAAACAATGAGGCGTGTAGATAAATATATGAAAAAGACCGGTAGATAATTACCGGTCTTTTAGCAATGTTATAACCACAGTAGAAAAGCAGTTCTTCGCCGCCTGTTGGCAAACGCGGTTTGCCAATCCGCGGCTCGCTGTCTAATACTAGTA
Source organism: uncultured Candidatus Melainabacteria bacterium (assembly GCA_947090755.1). GTDB lineage: Bacteria > Cyanobacteriota > Vampirovibrionia > Gastranaerophilales > Gastranaerophilaceae > Gastranaerophilus. The sequence goes on from CAMUPF010000005.1 coordinate 90,062, forward strand.
TCTGTAATGAGCAAATGCTTTGTTCGCTTCAGCCATTCTGTGGGTGTCTTCACGTTTTTTGCAAGAAGCACCTTGACCGTTAGACGCGTCAAGAAGTTCATTTGTCAATTTTTCGATGAAAGACTTACCGCTGCGTTTTTTAGCTGATTCAATTAACCAAGAAGAAGCAAGAGCGAAACCTCTGTCTGCTTTAACTTCGATAGGTACTTGATAAGTTGAACCACCGATACGGCGAGCTTTAACTTCCAATAACGGAGTAGCATTTGTAAGTGCTTTTTGGAAGATTTCAAGAGCTTTTTCGCCTGATTTTTCTTCGATTCTAACCATAGTAGCGTAGAAGATTTTTTCAGCGATAGACTTTTTGCCTCTTCTCATGATTCTGTTGATAAATTTAGAGATATCAACGCTGTTATAAATAGGATCTGCTAAAGGAATACGTTTAGCAGGTTTTGAACGTCTTGACATTATTTCTTACCTCCTTTAGCTGCACCTTTTTGGTTTTTCTTAGCACCGTATTTAGATCTGCTTTGTGCTCTGTTAGCAACGCCAGCAGTATCAAGGGTACCTCTGACGATGTGGTAACGTACACCCGGAAGGTCTTTAACCCTTCCGCCTCTGATAAGAACAACGCTGTGTTCTTGAAGGTTGTGGCCGATACCCGGGATGTATGAAGTAACTTCAAAACCGTTTGTTAATCTTACTCTGGCAACTTTTCTAAGAGCTGAGTTAGGTTTTTTCGGTGTAGTTGTGTACACACGTGTGCAAACTCCACGTCTTTGAGGGCAATCCATCAAAGCTGGAGATTTAGTTTTGTCTGTCAGTTTTTTACGTTCTTGGCGAACTAACTGGTTAATTGTAGGCATTATTTTCTCCTTTTTTCTGATTGTTAGGCCTGAAACCCTTACGCATTCCGGCCTTCAGTGTGTTTGTAATTGAACTGCCGGCTGTCCAGCACGAATCCGGCTAAGTGTTCATATTTATTAAACATCAAGGATAATTCACTGTCAAGCAATGGTTATTTATCCTGTAACATTTTATATAAATTTTTAAGATAATTAGTTTTACCCAGTTCTGCGATGCGTTGAATTTCCCGTTGAACCATCGGCGCAGGAATTTCACCCAGTGCGCTTATGTCAAGGTTAATGGTTTCATGCGAAGCAACCGCGTATTCGTTTTTGAGTGTAAAAATATACTCTTTCAGCATATTTCGTTTAGTTTTGTCTGACGGGTTGTTGAAATCTATGTTGTGAATTTCAATAAGCCTGTCGATGTGTTTTTGGAGATTTGTTCTCATTTCCGGATTAGATTTGAGTTGTTGGATGACTGGTAAATCTCCCCGTGCGGAGTTATCTTCTGCGCATTCCCAGATGACTATTTTCCCGCCGCGGGATTCAGGGATTATGTGTTCCATAGTGGCAAAATTATTCCGGTAGAGTTTCATTCCGATTTCTTCGGAGGAGCGGGTTGAATACTTTACTATGAATGCATTTTCGCTTGTTTCTGAGGTCGGAAGCTTTAGAATTATTTTTTGAAGTCGTTTTTTCAGGTTTTTATCTTTAATCGATTGTGCGAATTCATTAAATTCGTCTATAACATCTTTTCGTTTGAAACGTTTTTTAGGGTTGTCATGTCGTTCAAATAGTTTTTCAAATGTTTTATTGATAATTCTTCTTAAATCCTTACCGGTTTTATTCGGCAGGTCGCGTGATAAAAAGTTTAGTTCATCAAGAACATCTCTTTGCTCAAGGATTAATTTTCGTTCTGCGTCAGGGAACATTGTTGATAATAATTTTGATATGTTTTTTTGCGGATAATCGGGTGCACTTTCTACAAGCTTTTTGTATATTTTTTTATTAATCGGCGTCATATCTTTAACATTATCCTCAAAAAGTTTTAATGATTGTGAGGCCGGTTCGTTCAAAAATTGAAGCGGATACATTAATTTATTACATACCGGACAGGGCAGGCCGTATGTTATAAGCTCTTTTAAAAATTCCTTTGGAAATCTGTCTGTAATACGCGCGCTAAAACTTACCGTATCAACTTTTG